>JAFQSM010000020.1 GCA_017409575.1 Clostridia bacterium | reverse complement strand
ATAAAAAAGATGGAGGAGTACCTGCCATTGAGGAGGTCAAGTTCAGCATAACCTCGTCGAGAGGATGCTTTGGCTCGTGCAATTTTTGTGCAATAGCCTTTCACGAGGGAAGAAAGATTTCTGCCCGAAGTCACAATTCTATAATCGAAGAAGCAAAGCTTATGACAAAAGACCCTGACTTTAAGGGTTATATAAATGACGTGGGAGGACCGACAGCGAACTTCCGGCATAGTTCTTGTGACAGAAAAAATCCATGCCCGTCAAAAAAATGTCTGTATCCAAAGCCTTGCGAGAATATGAAAATCGACCACCGTGATTATCTTAAGCTTTTGAAAAAGCTTCGCTCTCTTGACGGAGTGAAAAAGGTTTTTGTGCGCTCGGGCATAAGGTATGACTATTTGATATATGATAAAAACACGGAATTTTTCGAGGAACTTTGCAAACACCACATCAGCGGACAGCTGAGAGTAGCTCCTGAGCACGTTTCCGACAATGTGCTTAAGTATATGGGTAAGCCGGGCAAGAAGGTTTATGACCGTTTTGTGGAAAAATTCTATGACATAAACCACAAAATCGGAATGGAGCAATATGTTGTTCCATATCTGATGTCCTCACACCCTGGAAGTACACTAAGCGATGCAGTTATCCTTGCGGAATATCTGCGCGACCACAGGCTGACTCCCGAACAGGTTCAGGATTTTTATCCGACTCCGGGAACAATTTCTACCTGCATGTATTACACGGGAATAGACCCACTAACAATGAAGTCGGTGTATGTTCCAAAAACATTTGAGGAAAAACAGATGCAACGGGCACTGTTGCAATACAGATACCCCGAAAACTATAAATTGGTTGAAAAAGCATTAACAAAAGCAGGCAGACGCGACCTGATTGGCTTTGGTCCCAACTGCCTTATAAGACCGAAAGGAGCAAAAGAAAATGGCAAAAATTTTGGACGGAAAAGCAGTATCACAAAGAATAAAGGACGAGCTTCGGGCAGAGGTGGACGAGCTCAGAAAAAACGGTAAGGAAATAGGCCTTGCTGTAATAATTGTAGGCGATAATCCTGCTAGCAGAATATACGTAAATAACAAGAAAAAGGCATGCGAATATATCGGCATTCGCTCCGAGGAATTTGCACTTCCCGAAAGTACAACTGAGGAAGAACTCAAAAGCCTTGTTGAAAAGCTCAATAACGATGATACAATCGACGGAATACTTGTGCAACTTCCGTTGCCAAAGCATATCAATGAGGAAACTGTTATAAACACAATTTCTGTAAAAAAAGATGTTGACGCATTCCACCCTGTGAATGTAGGCAAAATTATGATTGGCGACTATGACTTTTTGCCATGTACACCTGCAGGTGTAATGGAGCTTATTAAGGAAAGCGGAATTGATGTTGACGGCAAAAACTGCGTTGTTGTAGGAAGAAGCAACATTGTCGGCAAACCACAGGCAATGCTTTTGCTCCACAAAAACGGCACTGTTACAATTTGTCATTCAAAAACTAAGGACCTTGCAGAGGTTACAAAAAACGCAGACATCCTCGTTGCCGCAGTTGGTGTGCCTGAAATGATTACTGGAGATATGGTCAAAGAGGGTGCTGTTGTAATAGATGTTGGAATGAACAGACTTCCTGACAAAAAACTTGTCGGTGACGTGAAGTTTGAAGAGTGTGAGAAAAAGGCTGCCGCAATTACTCCGGTACCGGGCGGCGTAGGCCCTATGACTATAGCTATGCTTATGAAAAATACTGTTAAGGCTGCAACATTAAAATAAAACCAAAGGAGTTTTTACAGTGAATTATATTACTGTTGACTTTGAATGGAATCAGGCTTACGCAGTAAAAACCCAGAAAAGAAAAGACTTTGTCATTCAGCTTGACGGAGAAATTATTCAAATCGGTGCAGTAAAACT
>JAFQSM010000019.1 GCA_017409575.1 Clostridia bacterium | reverse complement strand
TTCGTGCCGCACGGCCTATGGTCTGTATAAGCGAAGTGTCCGAGCGAAGAAAGCCCTCTTTATCCGCATCCAGAATCGCCACAAGCGACACCTCGGGGATATCAAGTCCCTCGCGCAAAAGGTTTATGCCCACAAGTACATCAAAAACCCCAAGCCTGAGGTCACGGATAATCTCCATTCGCTCGATTGTCTCTATCTCGGAATGAAGATATCTGACCTTAAGTCCCATATCTTCAAAATATTCGGTCAGGCGCTCTGCCATCTTTTTTGTAAGGGTTGTGACAAGAACTCTTTCGCTTTTTTCCACCCTTTTGCAAATCTCACCATAAAGGTCATCTACCTGACCCTCGATGGGTCTTACCTCGATTTTGGGGTCCAGAAGACCGGTCGGTCTGATAACCTGCTCGACAACCTGTGTTGAACGCCCGGTCTCGAACTCTGCCGGTGTTGCACTTACAAAAATTGCCTGATGTATATGGTCATAAAACTCGTCAAAATTAAGCGGCCGGTTGTCAAATGCCGACGGAAGTCTGAACCCGTACTCCACAAGGTTTGTCTTTCGCGCGCGGTCGCCTGCAAACATCGCTCTGACCTGAGGAATGGTCACATGCGACTCATCGACTACAAGCAAAAAGTCCTTTGGCATATAGTCAAGAAGTGTAAAGGGCGGGCTTCCCGGCGGCCTTCCGCTTATGTGCCTTGAATAGTTTTCTATGCCCTGGCAGAAGCCTGTCTCCCTGAGCATTTCCATATCATATTTTGTGCGCTCTCGTATGCGCTGTTCCTCAATAAATTTGCCGTCTTCCTTAAACTCTTCGGCGCGTTTTTCCATCTCGTCCAAAATGGCAGGAATTGCGCGGTCAAGCTTCTCCTTGCCTGCAACATAGTGCGATGCCGGATAAATGGCACAATGCTTGAGGTTTGCCAGAGTTTCGCCGGTGACCGAGCTGATTTCGGCAATGCGGTCAACCTCGTCACCAAAAAATTCAATCCTTATTGCATTTCCGCCCGAATATGACGGAAAAACATCAATCACATCACCGCGAACACGAAACTTGTTGCGGCTGAAGTCTATATCATTTCTTTCGTACTGGATTTCAATAAGCTTTTTTATCACTTCGTCACGGTCAGCAGTCCCTCCAACCCTTAAGGACACCACCATATTGTTGTAATCAATCGGGTCACCAAGGCCATAAATGCACGACACGCTGGCAACGATGATTACATCCTTACGCTCAAAAAGAGCAGCTGTTGCGCTGTGCCTCAGCTTGTCAATATCGTCATTGGTCTGTGCATCTTTCTCGATATAAGTATCCGAATGAGGAATGTACGCCTCGGGCTGATAATAGTCATAATATGACACAAAATACTCGACCGCATTTTCAGGAAAAATCTCCTTGAACTCCGAGCAAAGCTGTGCTGCAAGAGTCTTGTTGTGTGCAAGAACAAGCGTGGGCTTGCCCACATTTTTTATTACATTCGAAATTGTGAAAGTCTTTCCCGACCCGGTAACACCCAAAAGGGTCTGAAAGCGGTCGCCCCGAAGAACACCCTCGGTCAGTTTTTCTATTGCCCGGGGCTGGTCTCCGCTTGGCTTGTATTTTGAAACAACTTTAAAATCCATCTTTTTGCCCTCTGCTAATACTCACGGTCCACATCTTCCATATATCCGTGATTCATAATACTGAAATATTCCTCGCCCGACACCACCATACTGTCAAGAAGCTCAACCTCTATTGCCTTGCAGGCTTTTCGGATTTTGTCGGTCAACGTAATATCCAGACGGGACGGGTTGATTGAGCCACCCGGATGATTGTGCGCAACAATAATGGCAGTTGCATTGTCCAAAAGAGCCAACTTTGCAATCTCGCTTGGAAACACATATACCTCACCGGCAATTCCTGACCGAAGCTTGTTGACAGCAACAAGACGATATGAAGTGTTGAGGCTGAACATATACACTTCCTCGGTAAGCCGTCCATAAAAATATGTCTTGACAAAATCTGCAATTTTTTCGGCAGTATCCAGTCTGGGCGGAATCCTGTATTTTGCGCTGCGCTCAACAATTCCCAAAAGCGGAATCAAATCCTTAATGAATTTTGCCGTTCTTGGTCCAACTCCCTCAACTTTTTCCAGTTCGGTCTCGCTTGCATTAAGAACAGCACTGATTGTCCCAAATCTTTCAAGCAGTTCGTGTGCTATATCATTTGTATCGCCTCTTGGGATGACAGCGTACAGCAGATGTTCAAGCTGCTCGTGTTCTTCAAGCATTTCAAGGCCAAACTTTTTAACTTTCTCGTCAAGCCTTGACCTGTGCCCGTCATGAATACTCATAGCTGCCTCCTCCTAAGGGTTTCCAGTACCTCTTTAAAATATTCGGGAATTTCGCGGCTGAACTCCATATACTCGTTTGTTATGGGATGCACAAATCCCACCATATGAGCATGTAGAAGCTGGCCGTTTAGCTTGAATTCTTCTTTTTTCTTTCCATAAACCGCATCTCCCACAATCGGATGCGAGTTTTTTGACATATGCACTCTTATCTGATGTGTTCTGCCGGTTTCGAGCCGGCATCTGACAAAGGTATATTTGTCAAATCTTTCAATCACAAAAAAATGTGTCACCGCATTTCGTGAATTCTTTTGGGTAATTGTCATTTTTTTGCGGTCTTTTTCGTCTCTGCCGATGGGAGCATCTATGCAGCCGCTGTCTGCCTTTATTTTTCCATGCACAAGGCACAGATATTCGCGTGTAAGGCTGTGTTCCTTGATTTGGGCGGCAAGACCAAGATGTGCCCTGTCATCTTTTGCAACAAGCAAAAGTCCGCTTGTGTCTTTATCTATTCTGTGAAGTATTCCCGGTCGAAGCTCGCCGTTTATGCCCGACAGGTTGTCGCCACAATGTGCCATAAGTGCGTTGACAAGTGTTTTGTCAAAGTTGCCTGCTGCCGGATGAACAACCATTCCCTGCGGTTTGTTGACAACCAGCATATGCTTGTCCTCATAAACAATGTCCAGAGGGATTTCCTGTGCCATTATTTCGGCACTTTTGGGTTCGGGGACAAAAACCTCAACCTCATCCCCTGCTTTCAGTCTGAAGTTTGCCTTTTGGGGTTTTTGGTTCACGGTGATATGTCCGTCTGAAATAAGCTTTTGTATCCTCGAGCGTGTAAGGTTCTGTGTCTCGTTTGCCAAAAACACATCCAGCCTTTGTCCGCCCTCCAAAACACTAATTTTCATCATTGCCACAATCCTTTTTTTCTTTTCCGTCAAAAAATATCACAAATATAATGAGCAATGCGGCACCCACACATACAAATATATCCGCAACATTGAATACGGGGAAGTTTATCAGACAAAAGTCAAAAAAATCAACCACAAAGCCCCTCAAAACCCGGTCAATCAGGTTGCCGACCGCGCCGCCTGCGATAAAAACAAGCGAAAGGCTTAAAAGTTTTGACTCGTTTGCGTATTTTTTTATTGTGTACGCAATAAGTGCCAGAATCACAACTGTAAATACTATAAAAAACACCGTGCCGCCCTGAAAAATTCCAAACGCTGCACCACGGTTTTCGACATAGGTCAAATGAAAGACATTTTTCCAAAGCGGAACCGAAAAAATCGGTTTCAGCCATTCCGTTGCCCAGATTTTGCTTGCTATATCAATTGCCAAAATGGCTGCAAATGTCAAAAAATACAGCATTTTCTTCCTCCGTACAAAAATATTTTAAAAGCAGCAGGGTGTCTAAACATTTTGTGTTTAAATCCCTACTGCCCAGACTCCCATATATGTATAAGTCTTTTTATTCCTCTGTCAAGGGTTTTTCGTCTTCATCCTCGGCTGCAACATATTCACCTTTGTCATTGAGAACGATTTTGGGAAGCTCCATAGTCACACGCTCAAGCTGCTCGATTGCCGACAAAAATTCATCGGTTTTTTCTGCCTCCTGCGGAACATCCTCCATTGTTGCCGACTCTACCTTCAGCTCGTCTGCCGACATTTTGTTTTCGGGCATGCTGAATTCCTTGACTATGTCAAGCTGCGAGGTAAGAAGCGATATAATTCTGGTTCTGAAAACCTCGACATTACGCTTCATTTCTTCATATTCAAAGCTGATGCGTGTCACTTCGCGGCTGGCATCCGAAAGCATCTGTGTTGCCTTTGTCTCGGCTTCGCCTATAATATTTTCGGCGCGTTTTTTTGCATTGCTTACGACCTCGTCACCTGCACTTTGAGCAACCAGAATTGCACTTTGAAGGGTCTCCTCCATTGCCTTGTACTGTTTGATTGCGCTTGACAGCATATTTATTTTGTCCCGGTTTGCAAGGTTTTCTTTGTAAAGTATTTCATAATTCTCGCTTACTACGGCAAAAAATTCGTCTACCTCTGCTTTGTTGTAGCCCGACAGCGATTTTTTAAATTTTTTGTTTTCTATTTCCAGTGGGGTCATCATAGTACATTTCTCCTCTTAAAAAATATTACTTCGCTTTTTCAATACATATCCCAAGGCGGTCTTTTCGGGTGGTTTTGATATCCTCCGAAAGTCTGAAACGCCCTGCGCCCCGCACCGAAAAAACATCTCCCGGCGAAATCTTTGCCGAAATATCCATACATTCCTGCCAGTTGACCAAAACCCTTTTTGCCCGAATCGCCTCGGCAGCCGCACTGCGCGAGGTTTTGAGTGCCGCACCTACCACAGAATCAAGTCTGAGAGATGCAACGGTTGTCCGGATTTCGTCAAACTGCCGTTTGGGGATTTGAGCTTTTCCCAATTCCAGAACTCTTGCTTTGACCCCCACGCGCGCCACCATATCAAGATTTGATACAATATATCCGGCAATATCCTTTGCAGCAAAAACAAGTGTGCGGTCTTCAAGGCACAGTATGTCGCCAAGTTTTTCGCGTTTTAAGCCAAGACCCAAAAGACTTCCCAGAAAATCACGGTGGCAAAGAGTTGATATGTCCCTGCCTGTTATTTCAACAAGAGCTATAAACTCTTCGTCAACAGTATCCTCAGCATAGTCGGGGTACACCAAAAACAAGCTCCGCTCTGCATCAGGATATCCGCCAAAGAATTTAAAGGATATATCTGCTCCCAAATTCTTTTTTGCAAAATTTTGTCTTATGACCGCCGCATCGGCAGGGGTTAAAAATCCAAAAGCCTTTGGCGAATACTGCTTCTCGCAAAGCTCGGCAGTGTCCTCGGCTCTGGCAAGCAAAGCTTTTGAATCAAGCTTTTTTTTCATCAGTTAGTTTGACCAGGGGAATATACCCTTGTTGCGAAGCTCGTCCTTGAAGTCGCCCATAATGCCCACATTGTAAGGAGCAATAAGGAAAATACCATTTGATACCTTTTGGATGTTGCCATCAAGTGCATAAACCGAGCCGCTCAAAAAGTCAACGATACGGCGCGCAACCTCGCGGTCAACAGATTCAAGATTCATAACAACGGGCTTTTTGCTCTTGAGGTGATTTGCAATATCTCTTGCATCTTCAAAAGTTTCGGGCTGCATAACCACAAGCTTGAGCTGTGCAGTTGTGTGAATTTTTACCACCTTGCCGCGCTTTCCGCTGTCAAGTGTTTCGCTTTCGTCTGCGTCAAAGCTTGTGCTGCTTGTAAATTCGTTGTTTTCGAGAAGTTCGTCATCAAGCTCGTCCGCTGTTTCGAAGCCGATAAGATTAAGCATTTTGTTTACTAAACTCATTGTTTTTTCCTCCCAAAGGTTTTATATATAAGTTTTAATAATATTCCCTGAAATTTATTGTATCACAAATTTATCTGTTTGTATAGTCCCGTTTTCCAAAAATTCCGGTACCCACGCGCACCATTGTCGCTCCACATTCAATAGCCAGCTGATAATCATTTGTCATACCCATCGAAAGCTCGTTCATATCCACATTTTTTATATTTTTTGAAGCAATCTCTGCCGACAAATCACGAAGCCCTGTAAAGACATTTCGCAAAAGCTGTGTATCGTCGGTGTATGGTGCAACCGTCATAAGCCCCTCGATTTTGACATTTTCAAAATTTTCGGCAATATCACGGCACAGTTTCTCACATTCCATCGGCAAAACACCAAACTTGCTTTCCTCGCCCGACACATTTACTTCAATCAGAACTTTTTGTATTTTGTCAATCTTTTTTGCCTGTCGGTCAATCTCTTTGGCAAGGTCAAAACTTTCGACCGAGTGTATGAGTTCGGCTTTGTCAATTATGTACTTGACCTTGTTCTTTTGCAAATGCCCGATTAAATGCCATTTTACAGGCTTTACCGAGTCATATTTTTCCATAACTTCCTGAACACGGTTTTCGCCGATGTCCGTAACTCCTGACGAAATCGATTCGTTTATCAAATCCGCACCATAAGTCTTGGTAACCGCAATTAAGGTTATATCCTCAGGGTTTCTTCCAAAAGCCTCTGCGGTACGCTTTATTTCGGCTCTTACGCTATTTAGATTTTCGCTTATATATGACATTTATCTCATCACCTTGCCTTCAAAAATATCCTTGCCGTTTACAATAAGCTCATCATACAGCTTCAAAACAGAAGGGTGTTCGGCACTTTGGAGTATCTCGTCAACAATCACCCATTCTTTTCCGCTGTACAAAAGTTCAACCGGGACAAATCGTGCTTTGTTGCTGCGGATAACATACACTCCCATTGTCCCGTCCTTCATACGAAGGCTCTTTGCCGGAATTTTAAAACCGCCGTAGCTGTTTTTTATAAGCTGTACCTTTGCTTTTGAAATAGAATAAATCATATCAACATATTTATTTGAATTTATAACCAGCACAAGTTTGCCGTTTTCTGCCGGAGTAATTTTTGTTATGGTACCGCTTATTGTATCGGTCCCGATATCAGGAAAGCGAATGCTGAGTGCCGAGCCAACACTCAGCCCCTCTGCTGACGATTCAGGCACTTTTGCCGCAATACTCCACGAAAAGTTGTTTACAATCTTTCCGCAAGGCTCGCCTGCTGACACGTTATCACGGGTTTTGGGGTTAATTGACAGCTTGTCCAGCTGTTTTAAGTAATCAAGATTTATATTTTCAAGAGCTTTAAGACTTAATTTTTCTTCGGCACCGTCAAGCCTTGAGGTAAACGCCCCCGTTATCGGCGAATGAATAATTGTGCGCTCGATGTTGTATTTTGCCTCAAGGTCCTGCTTTTGTTTTTTCAGGTTTGCAAGTTCCTGAGTGCGATCCATAGCCTGTGCCTCGCCCGATATTATGCGGCGTTTTTCAATCAGCGAGTTTACCTCGGTGCTGATTTCGCTGACCTTTTTTATATCATTGCGCACACCTGCTTTGGGGACAGACCTCAGCCTTTGTGCGATTGTCTGCTCAATTTTGGTCGAGTCACTTGAAAACACATCTGCTGTCCTCAGACCCTCCGAAAGCTTGCTTATTTCCTGCTCGATTTTTTTAAGCTCGTTGCTGGCAGAAAGGTTGACCTCGTTTTTGTATATGTGCATAACAACCTCGCCCTTGCTTACGCGCTCGTTTTCGGGTACCTCGCAATAAAGATAGCCGTCTGCAGGCGCATAAATCAAGGTCTGGTCACGGAAGATGTATCCGTCTGCTTCAATAAGGCTTTCTTCCGAGCCGTTTCGGACAATGGTTGTCTCAAGCGAAGCACCATAGTTTGCAACAATGTTTGCTGCAATAATCAAAACAAACGCAATCACCAAAAAGCCCAAAAAGCTTATGTGCTTTTTCTTTTTCTTTTTTTGCGCATTTCGTTTTTCTTCCATATCAAAAACGCCTTTCTTTTGTTTGCTTCTCACATATCCTTTGTATTGTCCAAAAATTTCTGACACTTCTCAAAAACTTTTTCAAGGCCGTCTTCCTCGTCAAGCCTTACCCACTGTATTTCGTCATTTCGTCTGAACCAGGTCATCTGCCGTTTTGCATAACGACGGCTTTCCTGCTTGATTTTTTCCACTGCGTCCAAAAGCGGCTCTTTGCCGTCAATATATTCCAGAAGTTCTTTGTAGCCAATTGCCTGCATAGCGGTTGTATCTTTTCCTATTCCCTTTTCGTAAAGGGCCTTTACCTCGTCAAGAAGCCCCCTGCTCAGCATATCATCGACCCGTTTGTCAATTCTTTTGTAAAGGGTCTCGCGGTCGGTATCTATGCCAAGCACAAGTGTATCATAAAGTGACTCGCGCTTTGATTCCTGATTGACAAGCGTAAAGGTTTTGCCTGTCACCTTGCAGACTTCAAGCGCCCTGATAACCCTGCGCACATTGTTTGGATGAATTTTTTCGGCTGCATCAGGGTCTTTTTGGCTGAGTATGCTGTGAAGGGCATCGTTTCCCTCTTTTTCTGCCAGCTCCTGCATTTCTTTTCGGAATTCGGGGTCGCTTTTAAAATCCGCAAAGTCGGTATTGCTGAGCACGCTGTCCATATAAAGTCCCGTGCCGCCTGCAAATATAGGCAGCTTCCCGCGGCTTATGCAGTCGTCTATGCACGCCCTTGCCATATCGGCAAAATCTGCAACGCTGAACTTTTGGCTTGGCTCGATTATATCAATCATATGATGCAAAATCCCGCATTTCTCGTCTTCGTCGGGTTTTGCGGTGCCGATATCCATACCTTTGTAAATCTGCATAGAATCGCACGAAATAACCTCGCCAGAAAATCTTTTTGCAATTTCTATCGCAAGCGAGGTCTTTCCTGATGCAGTAGGACCCGCAATTGCCACAAGCTTGTTTTTCATCTTATACTATCCTTTTAAAAAGCTTTTCAATCTCATATTTTGAATACGAAATTTTGATTGGTCTGCCATGGGGGCAGGTTGTGATGCCCATAGCTTCCAGCTCGGCAACATCCTTTAGTGCACTTTCCATTTCAAGCATACTCAGGCGTCTGTTTGCCTTGATTGCATACTTGCACGAAACCATATCCAAAATTCGTTCCTCGACCGACAAAAGTCCAAGCGGTCTGTTGTCCATAAGTGCCGATATAACCTCTTCGGCAAGGCTTTTTATCTCGTCCTCGTCGCCTGCATAAGGAGTTTCGCGGATAATCGCACTGCCTTTGCCAAATTCCTCAATCAAAAAGCCAAGTGACAAAAGTCTGTCCTTGTTTTCGCGTACCACTTGCATCTCGACCATATCAAGGTCAAAAACTATTGGTGACAAAAGCACCTGACCCGAAACCGAATTTTCGCAAAAATCCTTTTTCAGCATTTCAAAGCGCTTGCGCTCGTGTGCGGCGTGCTGGTCAATCAAAAACATCTCGTCGCCCTTTTGTGCGATGATATATGTATCAAACACCTGGCCGATCACCTTTGTCTGCACCTCTTCGGGTTGCTTTTCTTCGGCCTCCTCCACAAAATCAAAGCTGATTTGTGTGGTTTGACTTAAAGGTGCAGCCTTTTGAGTTGTTATTTCACCTTTCCAGATCGGCTCCGAAAAAACTTCTTCTTTCAGTGTTTCTTTGCTTATGGGTCGCGGCTCATTGAATGTATACGCCATTTCGTCGCCTGTTTTTGCAGTCGACGGAATTGTCCGCTCCAGAAATTCCCTGATTATTCTTCGGTCAGGGGTTTCCTGCATTCTTTTTGAATCAACTGCGGCAGATGCATCTCCGCCACTTTTATTTTCTCCGTTTGCCGGGCTGTAAAGCGCATTTTTGACAGCCGTATGGACTATATTATATATCTCTTTTTCGTTGGCAAACTTAATTTCGGTCTTGGCAGGATGAACATTGACATCAACCAGGCTTGGTGAAAGTTCAATATTCAGTACAAAAAACGGAAATTTGCCTGTCATCAGCACATTCCGGAAAGCCTCCTCAACTACTTTGGAAACAACATGATTTTTTATGTATCTGCCATTTACCATAAGGGTCTGGCGCGTGCGGTTTCCGCGTGCAAGCTCAGCCTTTCCCACTACGCCCGAAACGCGTATTCCGTGCTCTGTGTAATCCACATCCAAAACCGCTTTGGCGTGGTCTATGCCATAGATATTGAGTATCGCATTTTTAAGCTTGCCGTCACCCGAGGTCGAAAAAACCTCCTTGCCGTCACAGATAAACCTGAACGCAATCTCCGGCCTTGCAAGCGCAATTCTGCCCAGAACATCGGTTACATATCCTGCCTCGGTCGAGTCTTTTTTCAAAAACTTCATACGCGCAGGGACATTTGCAAAAAGATTTTCGACAACCATAAGGGTCCCCGCATTACAGGCAATCTCCTCTTTGGGCGATGCCACGCCGTGCTTTATAGTCATACAAACACCCGTGTCATCAGACTTTGTACGTGAAATAACCCTTACCTCTGCAACCGCACAAATGCTTGAAAGTGCCTCGCCACGAAAGCCCATTGTCGAAATCTCGAACAAATCCTCAATCTCTCGCAGCTTGCTTGTTGCGTGTCGCAAAAATGCTGACTCAAGCTCGTCTTTGGGGATGCCCTTGCCGTTGTCTTCTATTGAGATATAGCTTATTCCGCCGTTTTTTATTTCAACGGTAATGGAATCGGCTCTGGCATCAATGGAGTTTTCAACAAGCTCTTTGACAACTGCCGAAGGTCTTTCGACAACCTCGCCTGCCGCAATCTTGTCTGCCACGCTTTGGGGCAAAACTTTTATTTCTGCCATTTGGGTCTCCCTCCTTTTCTTTCAAAAAATCTGCTTTTTTATATTCTTTCATTTTATCATATTTACCCTTGCCAGTCAATCGAAAAAACATCTTTTTGCAACTGTTAAGCCGCTACATATTCTTCGCCTTTGCCTTAAGTGCATAAAGTTTTGTAAGCGCCTCCATCGGCGACATGGAATCAAGGTCAAGAGCCTTTATCTCTGTCACTATCTCGTTTTCCTCGGCAAAGTCAAAACCAAGCTGCAAATCATCCTCTGCAAGGTCAAAATCTGCAACGCCCGACTTTGGCACTGTATGTTCGGCCTTTCCGTCGCGTTCCTCAAGCTCTTTAAGAATCTGCTTTGCGCGTTTTATAACTTCTTTCTTTACCCCTGCAAGTGCGGCAACCTCGACACCGTAGCTTCCGTCGGCACCGCCGCGGATGATTTTGCGCAGGAATGTGATATCGTCGCCCTTTTTCTTGACCGCAATGCAAAAGTTCTTTACATTTTGGTTGGTCTCTTCAAGCTCGGTCAGCTCGTGATAATGTGTTGCAAAAAGGGTTTTTGCACCGCATTTTTTCTTGTCAGCAATATACTCAACCACCGACCAGGCAATACTGAGTCCGTCATAGGTGCTTGTCCCTCTGCCGATTTCGTCAAGGATTATCAGGCTCTTTGCCGTTGCATTGTCAAGTATGTAGGCAACCTCGGTCATCTCGACCATAAAGGTTGACTGTCCTGCCGCCAAATCGTCTGATGCCCCGACTCTTGTAAATATCTTGTCAACAATCCCGATTTCTGCCGAAGCCGCCGGAACAAACGAGCCCATCTGTGCCATAAGAACAATCAGCGCCGTCTGCCGCATATATGTTGACTTGCCCGCCATATTAGGTCCTGTGATAATCGAAATCTGATTTCCGCCACAGTCAAGCTGGGCATCATTTGGTATAAACACATTGTTCTTGCCGATAGCCTCAACCACCGGATGTCTGCCGTCACGAATCAAAATTTTGTCAGACACGTTGACCGTTGGCTCGGTATAATGATTTTTTTCGGCAACATAAGCAAACGAACACAAAACATCGGTCGTTGCAATCGCGTGTGCAGTTTTTTGAATTCTTTCCACCTGGTCCGAGACAGCATCACGGACCTTGCAAAACATTTCATATTCCATGCTGACAATCTGGCTTTCTGCTTCGACTATCTTTTCCTCAACCTCTTTTATCTGAGGTGTTATGTATCTTTCGCAGTTTGAAAGCGTTTGCTTTCTCACAAAATAATCCGGTACCTCGGCAGTATTCGCCTTGCTTATTTCAAGATAATAACCAAAAACGCGGTTGTAACCAACCTTGATTGCACGGATACCGGTTTTGTCCTTTTCTTCCTCGGCAAAGCTGTTTATCCACTTGACGCCGTTTGACATAACATCTCGGCGGCTGTCTATCTCGTCGCTGAATCCTGTGCGGATTAAATTCCCCTCGCGAAGCGAAATAGGGGCATCCGGGTTAATTGCCTCTTCAATTATCATTCTTACATCCACAAGGTCGTCAACATCCTCTGAAAGTTGTCTCAAAACCCCGGATGTGCATTTCGAAAGCAAAGCCTTTATTTCGGGAATTTTCCTGAGCGACGCCGCAATCGAAAGAAGATCACGGCAATTTGCCGTCTTGTATGTAATCTTGGAAATTATTCTTTCGATATCCATAACCGTTTTAAGTGCTTCGCAGATTTCCTCGCGCACAAGCGGCTCGCGCACAAGCTCGCCCACAGCTTTGTGACGATTCTGGATTTTGGCGCAGTTTGCAAGCGGCATTGTTATCCACTTGCGCAGAAGTCTTGCACCCATTGGGGTTTTTGTCTTGTTAAGTACCCCAAAAAGTCCACCCTTCGCCTTTTGACTGCGCATGGTCTCAAGAAGTTCAAGATTCCGGATGCTGTAATTGTCAATTTCCATATACTCTTCGGCTTCAATCACATCAACATTTTTGAGGTTTGAAAGCTCGGTCTTTTGAGTCTCGTTCAAAAATCTGACAAGCGCACCAAGTGCCGAAACTGCAGCAGAAGATTTAAAAAGCGAGCTATCTTCGCCAAACTTTGCCGAAACCTCGCTCTTTGCGGTCTCGAATTCAAATGCCCAATTATAATAATTGCGAACACTGCATCCAAACCTCTCCGCGACATAACCCAAAAGATTAATTTTGCTGTATGCCTCAAGGTTAAAGATTATCTCTGACGGCGCAAATCTGCACAGCTCGTTAAACACCAGAATCTCAATTTCTTCGCCCGAGACTTCGTTTACCGTCACTTCGCCTGTCGAAATATCAACAAATGCCACACCCGCTGTTTTTTCGTTTATACAAACCGATGCAAGGTAGTTGTTTTTGGTATCCTCCAAAGCATTCGAGTCCATAATTGTACCGGGAGTCACCACGCGTATAACCTCGCGCTTTACAATTCCTTTGGCAGTGCCTGGGTCCTCAGTCTGCTCGCATATTGCGACATTGTAACCATTTTCGACCAGCTTTGCAATGTACGAATCCACTGCATGAAACGGCACTCCGCACATGGGAGCACGCTCCTCCTGTCCGCAGTCTCTGCCCGTCAGCGTTATCTCCAGAACTCTTGACGCGGTCAGCGCATCGTCAAAAAACATCTCGTAAAAATCCCCGAGACGGTACATCAGAATCGCATCTTTGTACTGTTCCTTTATTTCAAAATACTGGCGCATCATTGGCGTATATTCGGCCATCTGCAATCTCTCCCAACCAAACTAAAATCTATTTGCAACTTCCGCAGCTTGAGCAATTTCCGCTGCAGCCGCCCCCACTGTTTTCCTGTCCGGTAATAAAGTAGCTGAGCACAGCATTTACCTGATTTACCATATTGTCAAAATCACGGCTTGCCTCGATATATTCAGATATAAGCGGATTTTTTGCAACCTTCTCAAACTCCGCCTCAACATAACTTTGGAATTCCTTTATTTGTTCTTTTGAAGGGTTAGTCCCCCTTAACTTCTCGGACGCAGCTTTGCGGTTGTCGTTGTAAGTTCTGAGAAGCTCAACCGCCTCTTCGTTTGCATTCATCTTGTCCGAAGCATCGGTCATTCTGATTCGTTCTTCACTTTCGGCAATCATTGTGCCAAGTTCCTGTGCCTTATCAATAATATCATTTCTCATTTTTGTATCTCCTGCCTTTTTAGTTTTTTATCTCTGTATAATTTCTCCGGTCAGCGACCAGGTCTTGCAGTCTGTAATGCGGGCCTCAACAATTTCGCCCGTCAGTTCCTCGTTGCCTTTCATGTTCACTATCTTGCCGCCGTCGGTTCTTCCGGTTACAAACTCTGGGTTAGTCTTGCTTAACCCCTCGACCAGTACTTTCTGTATGCTTCCCGGATACGCCTCGTTTTTCTCGCGTGAAATCTCGTTTTGGACGCTAAGCATCTTTTCAAAATTCTGATGAATTTCTTTTTCATCAAGCGCCATCGGCATTTTTGCCGCAGGCGTTCCCACCCTTGGTGAATAGATAAACGAATAAACCGTGTCAAACCGAACCTCACGAAGAAGGCTTATTGTGTCTTCAAAATCCTCATTCGTTTCGGTCGGGAAACCTACAATTATATCTGTCGAAAGCACAATGTCGGGCACCTTTTTTCTTACCGCTTCAACTTTTGACAAATATTCGCTTCGGGTATATTTTCTGTTCATATCATGAAGGACCTTGTCCGACCCGCTTTGAACGGGTAAATGCAGTTGCTTGCACACCTTTGGCTCGCTTGCAATAGCATCAATCAGCTCGTCCGATATATCCTTGGGGTGCGAGGTCATAAAGCGAATTCTTTCAATCCCGTCAATTTTTGCAACATCTTTCAAAAGCTGCGCAAAGCTTGTCCCGTCACCTGCCAAATCATTGCCATACGAATTGACATTCTGACCAAGCAACATAACTTCTTTAAATCCCTCTTTGGCAAGTGCCGAAACCTCCGCAAGAATATTCTCGGGACTGCGGCTGCGTTCTCTGCCCCTGACATACGGAACGATGCAATACGAGCAAAAGTTGTTGCATCCAAACATAACCGAAACCTTTGCAAGAGGAAATGATTCTCTTTTTACGCTGAGGCCCTCGGCAATCTCGCCTTCCGAGTCCTCGGTCGAAAATACCTTTTGCCCCATTCGCGCGCTATCTAAAATCTCGGGGAATTTATAAAGTGCATGCGTCCCAAACACCATATCAATATGCTTGTATTTTTTCTGGATTTGTTCTTTTATATGCGCCTGCTGCATCATACACCCGCAGACACCAATCAAAAGGTCGGGTCGTTCTTTTTTAACAGGCTTAAGCTTGCCAAGATTTCCCAACACTTTAAGTTCGGCATTTTCGCGCACGGCACAGGTATTAAAAATCACCAGATCTGCCGCATCTGCACGGTCACAAAAACCGTATCCCATATCTTCAAGCATTCCGCAAAGTTTTTCCGAATCGTTTTCGTTAAGAGCACATCCATAAGTCTCAACAAAGGCTAACGGCTTTTGCTTTACAATGCTATTTTCGGTGCGGATTTTTTCTTTAATTTTTTGTTGTATTTCAAGTCTTTCGGCTGATATTTCCTTCAAAAATAAGCACTCCAATCAAACAACTTACCACTTTAAATTATACTATTTTTTGACCTTGTTTGCAATAGATTTGGTGCAAAAATATTTCAAAATGAATAAATTGCCTCTGCTTGCACAAAATATTTTCAAACAAAAAAAGGAGTATCCAAAATGAATTACAGCAAACAGGAATATTCTGACTACAGCAACAAAAAATCGCCCGACAGTCCACTCCTTAAGGATGTGCTTTTTGCATTTTTAATCGGCGGAGCAATCTGCACAATTGGCCAGGGGGTTTCGGATGTTTATGAAGTGATTTTTCGACTGGACTCCGAGTCGGTAAAAACCGCTACCTCTATAACAATGGTGTTTTTGGGAGCACTTCTCACCGGTCTTAATGTCTACCACAAAATTGCAAAATATGCAGGAGCAGGAACAATCGTCCCTATAACAGGCTTTGCAAACGCAATCACCTCACCCGCTATGGAATTCAGGCGCGAGGGCTGGATTTTGGGGTTAGCTGCAAAAATGTTTGTCGTCGCAGGGCCTGTGATTGTTTATGGAATAAGCGCCTCTATCGTTTTAGGGCTTTTTTATTATCTGGTACAGGTTTTGTAAGTCTGCGTACAGTCAAAGGAGAATAAAATGAACAAAAAATCAGGAAATCAAACAATAACATTCAAAGAGCCGGTATCCATCCTTTCCTGCGCGTCAGTTGCAGGCAAAAAAGAGGGAGAGGGGCCACTCTCGAAGTACTTTGACAAAATAATGTCTGATGCCGAATGGGGCGAAGAAACCTGGGAAAAAACCGAAAGCAAAATGCAAAAAACTGCTCTTTCGCGTGCAGTCGAAAAGGCAAAAGTCGACCTTAAGGACATTGACTTTCTTTTTGCCGGTGACCTTTTAAATCAATGTACAAGCTCTACATTTGCGTTCCGTGGCTTTGGTGTCCCTTTTCTGGGAGTCTATGGTGCATGCTCCACAATGGCCGAAACCCTTGGACTTGCTTCATCAATGATTGACGGTGGTTTTGCCCAAAAAACCGCTGCTGTCACATCAAGCCATTTTTGCACTGCCGAACGCCAGTACCGCTTTCCGCTTGAATATGGCGGCCAGCGCCCTCCCACAGCGCAATGGACCGTGACAGGTTCGGGGGCTGTAGTGCTTGGCAAATCAGGCGGCCAGGGGCCTTTTGTGACACATTTTACCGCAGGCAAAATTGTTGATGCAGGCATTTCGGACGCCAACAATATGGGGGCTGCAATGGCACCTGCCGCCGCCGAAACACTTGTCGCACATTTCAAGGACACCGAAAGAACGCCTGACTTTTACGACCTTATTCTGACAGGGGATTTGGGCAAGATTGGCAAATCAATCGCAATTGATCTTTGTGGCGAGCAGGGTTTTGACCTTGCGCCTTGCTACAAGGATTGCGGACTTATGGTCTTTGACCTCCAGAAACAAGATGTTCACAGTGGCGGCTCAGGTTGTGGTTGTGGCGCTATCACTTTGTGCGGATATGTTATGGATTGCTTTCGTGCAGGAAAGCTTAAAAATGTGCTTTTTGTGGGCACAGGCGCTCTCCTCAGTCCCACATCAAGCATGCAGGGCGAATCTATCCCTTGCGTGGCACACGCGGTTGCACTTTCGGCAAACAGGGAATAATTTTGCAATCAATCCGCAGATATAGTAAAGGAGAATAAACTATGCAATATTTAAATGCCTTCTGGGTTGGCGGACTTATCTGCGCCATTGCCCAGGTTTTGATAGACAAAACAAAAATGACCCCTGCACGAATTCTCGTCTCTTTCGTGGTAGCAGGAGTCATCCTTGGCGGCCTTGGAATTTATGACAAAATAGCCGATTTTGCCGGTGCAGGCGCAACAGTTCCGATTATCGGCTTTGGCAACACCCTGGCAAAAGGTGTTATGAAAGGTATAAACGAAAAGGGTTTTATCGGTATTTTTACCGGGGGAACAGCCGCGGCTGCCGGCGGAATTGCGGCATCAATATTCTTTGGACTTTTGATGGCTATTATATTCAAACCAAAGCAAAAGTAAAATGCGGATAAATTCCACCATTTATTTTTGTATTCTGCCATAAATTTCGTTAAGTCGCCTGAAACGACCTTTATCAACACTGTTCAGTTGTTCTTTGGTCAGGCGCCAACGCCAGTTTCCCTCTGCTCTGCCGGGAAAGTTGAGTCGGGTATCCGAGCCATAACCCAAAAGGTCCTGAATGGGAAAAATAACAATTCCTGCATGACTTGACCAGATTGTGCGCAACATCCAGGGCAAAGCCCTTCCCCAATCAGCGTCTGTGAAGCCACAATACTCAAGCATTTCGCGTCGTGTTTTGTCATCAAGCTCCCACAAAAAGCCAAGCAGCGTATTGTTATCGTGCGTTCCGCTGTAGGCTATGCAATTATTTTTGTAGTGGTGTGGCTTGTGGGTTGAATCTCTGTCAAAAAATCCAAACTGAAAAACTCTCATGCCCGGAAATCCGCTCTCCTCAACCAAGCGCTCGACCTCGGGTGTTATAATTCCCAAGTCCTCAGCAATTATCATTTTTTTGCCTGCAGCGGTTTTTATTTTCTGAACAATTTCTTTTCCCGGCGCCTTTTGCCACTTGCCGTTTGCGGCAGTTTTTTCGCTTTTTTCGACTGCCCAAAAGGATTCAAATGCGCGGAAGTGGTCAATGCGCAAACAATCAAACAATTCAAGCGCCGCCGATACTCTGTCAACCCACCATTTGTATCCGTCATCTTTCATTTTTGCCCAGTCATAGAGTGGATTGCCCCAAAGCTGACCGTCTGGCGAAAAATAATCGGGCGGCACACCTGCAACATGAGTCGGATATCCTTTTTCGTCAAGAAAAAACTGCTCTTTGTTTTGCCACACATCCCCACTGTCAGGCGATACATAAAACGGAATGTCCCCGATTATCTCAACGCCTTTGCCGTTTGCATAATCCTTTACTTCTTTCCACCCGGTAAAAAATTCGTACTGAATAAACTTCCATGCAAAAAGAACTTCTTCATTAATGTCCCATACAGTCCATTCTTGCCACGACTTTTCGGCATTGGCGCTTTTGTGCGCCATAAATCTGCAAAAGTTTTCTATGTAAGGTCTTTGTGATGCAAATTCTTCAATTTCATTTCTGTTTTGCGCTTTCCTTGATGCAGAAAGCAAAAGTTCAAACCTCTCGGCTTTCAATCTGTCAAATTCGCAAAGATATGGTGTGTTTTGTTTTGCACTCTCAAGTTCAGTCTTGCTGATCAGCCCTTTTTGGCGCAAACGTTCAAGGTCAACAAAATAGGGATTGCCTGCAAAAGTCGAATATGATTTGTACGGCGAATTGAAATCATCAATCGGACAAAAAGGAAGCACCTGCCAGTACGAAAATCCACAGTCCTCCAAAAAATCAACAAATTCCTGTGCCGCTTTACCAAAGCTGCCACAGGAATACTCTCCCCAAAGCGATGAAATATGCATAAGTACTCCGCTTTTCCGTTTCAACTTTATCCCCCTTTCAGTCTTACGTTACATAATTATTTTATCACGCAGCAAATATGCTTTTCAAGTGGTAATTATTTTATGGTTATGCATCTTTATCCAGTTTTTATTCCTGCAAAAAGACAAAAAAAGAGACGACCGAAGTCGTCTCTTTAATTTAATCAACAATGATTAGTTCTTAACGCAAGAATCTGCACCCTTAACGATAACGATATCTGTAACCTTACCGTCATATTCTCTTACATAAACGAGGTCTGTAAGTTCAAGAGCTTCTTCAACTTGGCAATCGAGGGCAACAATCGAGGGGACCAATCGAGGGCCAATCGAGGGGACGGTTCTCCTCAACCGGGGACAACCGGGGGCAACCGGGGGGACGCAACCGGGGGAGTCAATCGAGGGTCCAACCGAGAATCGAGGGGACCAAATTGAGGGCAAATCGAGGGGACGGTTCTCGCAAATCGAGGGGACGGTTCTCTAGGTTAAATTTAAGCAAAGCTTATAATCTTTTGACCAAGTAAAAACTCGTTCCTGTCAATCGGCTGATTTGCTTTAAAGCAAGCCCGCTTTCCTTCAATTTAAGGATATATTTTTCGCGTTGTTCTTTTGGCAGCTTTTGAAATTCGGTTATGCTGTCGCAATTTGCAATTCTTTTAATCATTTTCTTTGCATCGATATCATTTACACTATTTCGCGCGCTATCTATTTCCAAACAAACATCGTTATTTTGCTCGTTGTTGAATGTGATAAACTCGTCCCTGTCAAGCATAGAAAAAGCAAAATCCATATCTATAATATCGCTTTCTTCGCAAAAATAATCAAAATAGCTGCAAAATTTGTATTCCTCAAGGCGATGTTCAAGCCCTGCCTTAATGGGATTTTGATGTATGTATCTGAGCACTGTCAAGAAATAAGCATCATCCTCAACCGGTTCACTTTTAAATCTGTCTTGAAACAAATGTCCTTTGCGATAATACTTCCAGTTGTACCAATAAGCATAACTTCCAGCCAATCGTTTCATTGTTGAATCCAAATCCACACCTTCAATTTTCAGCAGCAGATGTATGTGATTTGACATCAAACAATATGCAAATATTTTATATTGACAAACCAATTTGTATTTCCCCAAAATTTCAATAAACTTCGAATAATCTTCATCATCTTCAAAAATGCTCTGCTGGTTAATTCCTCTAAGCATTATATGGTATATCCCGCTATTACTTTTTTCTCTTGGCCTTCTTGGCATAACACATCACCTCTAAATAACTATATCACAACGAACGCAGAAAGTCAACCGAGAGAACCGTCCCCTTGGTTAAACCGAGAGAACCGTCCCCTTGGTTACCCTTGGTTATGGGTTACCCTTGTCTTCCGTTCCACGGCAAAAGAAAAAGACACAAAAAAAGAGACGACCGAAGTCGTCTCTTTTAAAAATCTAATTCAGATTATATTACTGAACTTTCTTAAGAGCACTCTTAACAATAACTACATCAGTAGCTCTGTCTTCGTATGTTCTTACATATACATGGTCAGCATAAGCCTGAGCACTTGTCTGTGAACCAGCACCAGCTGCAATTGTTACATCAGCAGTTGCATTGTCGTCATCAGCAAGTGTGAATGCTGCAGCAGCCTTTGTGCTATCATAGAGAGCTTCAAATGCCTTGAAGTTAGCATCGCTACCGTTCTTAATAACAGTTGTTCTGCCAAGAGCATCGATTACGTAAACGTTAGCAGCTCTTGAAAGCTTAATGTCGATAGGTGAAGAACCTGTATCAGCATAATTAAGCTTAGCTTCTGTTGAAGTATCTTTGTAGCCAAGAACTACGCCGCCGTAGAATTTTTCTTTAGCAGTGCTTGTGCCACCAAATGAAGCTGTTTCTGTAGCAGAAGCAGTTGTAGCATTTGATGTTGTAGCGTTGAGGTCAGCAGGTCTAATGTTAGCCTTGAAGTCCCAAATTGAAGAAATGTTTGTGATAACACCATTGCTATCAAGCTTAACCTTTACGATATCACCAGGTGTAGGCATTGTACCTGTTGCTGTATCAGCATCTGTGTTAGCTGTAACTTCTTCACCATCGATGAGGAATGTAACTGCCCATACAGCTTCTTCAGCTGCGTTAACAGTGTTGCCAGCTTCTTTGATAACTGCAATGCTTGAAGTCTTGCTTACGAGGAGATCGCCGTAAGGAACAACGATGATGTTGTTGTCTTCAGCCTTCTTGTCAGCATAAGCCTTCTTTACAGTATAGCTGTTTTCGTGGTCAAGGTCAGCAAGTGTACCAACACGTGATGTTGTAGCATCACCGATGATGAATACGATTGCATCGCTATCTACATAACCCTTGTCAAACTTGCTGTTGTCAGCATCGTAAGCCTGGCTTGTGTTGTCGCCAAGTGTAGTATTTGCCTTGAACTTAGCTGTGTCGTGTCCAGCTTCGGTAATCTTTGTGATGTAACCATTGCTGTTTACAACATACTGAACAACCTGATTTGCCAAACCTGTAATTGTTGACCAAGCAGCAGGAGCGCTACCAGCTAAAGTAGTGCCAGAAACATAATAGTCAACGATAGCACCACTTGTTGCGTGTGCAACCCACTTTGTGAGGTCGAGGTCGATATCAGCTGCGCTATCGGGTTCGATTACTGCGTTATTCTTAAGTTCAAGAACTTTAACGCCTTCAGCAGTTACCATCTGAACCTTAACGCTTGCGCCTGTTGTACCAAAGTCTGTGGGTTCACCCTTAACAGCAAGTACATATGCGTAGTTAGCTGAAAGACCACCAGCAAGAGCGCTGTCTTCGATGAATGCAGCAATCTTACCAAACTTGTCAACATAGATTGTGCCGCCTTCAGCAACATCAAGATCTGTGTACTTGTAAGCACCAGCAGCTACATCATACCATGCGTCGTTAACTTTGAACGCATAGTTACCCTGTGAAGCCTTAGAATCCTTCTTAGAAGAAACTGTACCAACAACCTGTTCACCAGCAACTTCAGCAACAATTACATTTGCAGTGTTACCATCAGCGTAAACAGAGAGAACATCCCATTCGTTAAGTTCTGAAGCTTCGATAGCTTCGCCATCCTTAAGGATAGTTACAACCTTTGTTTCGTCATCAGCATCGATTTCGATGAACTTGTCACCATAAAGCAAGAGTGTGTTGTGGAGGTTGATACCATCTTCGGTAACCTTCTTAACAACAGCTGTTTCAGCGAGTTCAATGAATGCTACATCGTAGCCACGAACTTCGTCATTGTCGATAAGTGTAATAGCACCACCGTAAAGGCTGCCCTTAAGAGCATCAAATGATGAAGTATAAGCATTAGCACCATCGTTGTTGTAAACAACTGCGATTGTATCACTTACTTTTACAGAAGTAACATCATTAGCGCCATCTTTGTAGTACTTAACAGCTTCTTTGCCTGTTGTTGTGTCATGACCTGCAAATGCATCAAGAGCAATAACGAGTTCGTCGTTTCTTGCTGTGTCAATAGCAGCAGAAATCATTGTCCAGTCGTTGCCAACCTTCTTAACATAACCAACAACGCTGTGGCCGATGTAATCAGCAACATCTGTGTCGCCTACTAAGAATTCTGTAACAGAAGCACCTGTGTTGTCCTTAACCCAAACACTGTTTGTTGACTGGAAGTCTTCAATGCCGTTTCCGAATACAACTGTAGCTTCTTTAGTTGTGTCAATATTCTTTGTTCCGTTGATGTTTACAAGAGCATTCTCTGTAACGATACCACGAATCTTAACATAACCAAGGTTTGCACTCATAAGAGTCTGGTAGGGGTAACCTGTTGTGTTACCATCAGCGATAACGTAATCAACTTCACCTGTGTTGCTCCATCTAGCCTGGATCATAAGAGGTGTGTCAAGTGCGTTTGCAAGAATCTGTGCAACTGTACCACGGTTAGCGGGCTGACCTACTGCTGCGTTAGCAACTGCAAGTGATACATCGTATCTCTGAGCTGCAGCGAGGTAACCTGTGGGGTAACCACCGTTCTTTTCAGCAAAAGGTGTGTAACCGAGAGTAGCCATTACCATCTTAACAGCCTGTTCGTAAAGAACCGGATCTTCGGGACCGAAAGTACCGTCGCCGTAGCCGTTGATGATGCCCATGCCAGAAGCATTTGCAATGTAACCAGAAGCCCAGTGGCTAGCGGGTACATCAGTAAATGCTGTGTTAGCATTAGCCTTTGCAGTTTCACCATAACCCTGGATTCTAGCGATAAGTGCAGCCATTTCTGCTCTTGTTACGCCATCTTCAGGCTTATAAGTGCCATCTTCGTAACCTGTAACGATTTCGAGTTTGTTGAGTGTTTCAACTGCTTCGTAATAAGCGCTGTCTTCTGCAACGTCACTGTATGTTGCACCAAAAGCAACAGTTGTGAGCATGAGAGCGAAAACGCAAACCAAAGCAATCACTTTTTTGAGATTTAACATAGTCTCAAATCCTCCTTAAAAAATTTATATAGTTTTAATTTTTTTTACAAAAGTAATGAATGTTTGTCGCCGGGAAAACACGCAAATCACGCTATAATCCCATTAACTTAGACTGATTATATCACCAAAACACCGCATATGTCAACACGAATTTAAAAATGTAACAAATTTGTAATACTTTTTAAATTCTTTTGTCAAACTTTATACGGCAACAACTATATATTGATAAAAAAATCTACCTTTATGTCATATATTGTAATACCTTGCAAGCGATATGTCAAGCTATTTTGGCAATTTTTATCAAAAATTGTTTGATTTGTGTGGTTTTGAGAAAGAAAAGTTGTTTGTTGCCAATGGCCCCCTTGTGTAAAGGGGGCTGTCAACGTAGCTGACTGAGGGATTGTCACTGTCGCTTTCAAAGAAATTGCTTTACCGCATTGTCAATATATGCGCATACACCTTCAAAATTTTTAAGAATATCGAGATTTGAAATTCTTATAACCTTAATTCCATATTCTGCTAAATAATCTGTTCTTTTTTTGTCGTAGATACTGCCCGTATCCTCATAATGTTGGGATCCGTCCAGTTCTATAACAACATTTGCCTTTGCGCAATAAAAATCCACTATATATTTTCCTAATATTTTTTGTCTCAAAAACTTAATCGGATAATCTCGCAAAAAATCATACCACAAATGTCTTTCCTCTTTTGTCATATTCTTTCGCAGGTCTCTTGCAAATTGGACTATAGCCTTGTTGTGTTTTCTGTCCACTGACAATCCCTCCCGCGCTTTTCTTATAAAACAATCCCTCAGTCTCACTATGTTCGACAGCTCCCTTTACACAAGGGAGCCTTTTTCTCACTCATTAAATCGCTTTAACATTTCTATCTCTTCCAACGCCCTTGCCGCATACCTTTCGGCTTTTTCTTTTTTGTCCTTTATCCGCATCCCCAAATCCTCGAAAATGCCAAAATTAACATTCATCGGCTGGAAGTCGGTTGTCGCCGGGTTGGATATATAATTTGCCAGCGCACCCAGTGCTGTTTTAGACGAAAGGCGCGGCATATCTTTGCCACCAATTGCGTGTGCTGCCGAAATTCCTGCCCACATTCCTGATGCGGCGGATTCGATATAACCCTCAACCCCGGTAATCTGACCTGCAAAATAGATTTTGGGGAATTCTTTCATATTATAATTGGAAGTTAAAAGTTTTGGCGAATTGATATAGGTGTTTCGGTGCATCACACCATAACGGACAAATTCGGCGTTTTCAAGCCCCGGAATCATCCCGAAAACCCTCTTCTGTTCGCCAAACTTGAGATGCGTCTGAAAACCTACTATATTATACATACTTGCCGCGGCATTGTCCTGCCGAAGCTGAACAACCGCATAAGGTCTTGTGCCGTCGTGGGGGCTTGTCAGTCCCACCGGCTTCAGCGGTCCAAACCTCATTGTGTCAACTCCGCGCGCTGCCATAACCTCGATCGGCATACATCCCTCAAAAACCTTGGGGTCTTCAACACCCTCGTGTACGAGCGCCACCTCGGCAGAGACAAGCGCCTCACGAAAGGCGAGGTATTCGTCCTTAGTCATAGGACAATTGATGTAGTCATCGCCGCCCTTGCCGTATCGTGCCGCCTTAAACGCTTTTTGCATATTGATGCTGTCAAACGAGACTATCGGCGCCGCCGCATCAAAAAAGTGCAGTCCCTCGCCGCCTGCAAGCTTTGCAATTTGTTTTGAAATTGCCTCTGACGCAAGGGGGCCTGCCGCAACAATTGTATATTCATCTGCATCTATCTCGCTGACCTCGCACGAAATCACTTCTATATTATTATGTGATTTTATTTTTTCGGTCACCATTTTCGAAAATCCCTCGCGGTCAACTGCCAAAGCTCCGCCTGCAGGAACACGGGTGCCGTCCGCGCACTCCATAATAAGCGAACCAAGCCTGCGCATTTCTTCTTTCAGCAGTCCGACTGCATTTTGTATTCCGTCGGCACGAAGCGAATTGCTGCAGACAAGCTCGGCAAAATCCTCTGATTTGTGTGCCGGAGACATTTTTTGGGGTTTCATTTCGAACAATCTGACTTTGATTCCCCTGTTTGCAATCTGCCACGCCGCCTCGCACCCTGCAAGGCCTGCCCCGATTATTTTTACTGTTTTTTCTGTCGTCATATTCTGTGTTCCTTTCGGATTAGATTGTTACATATATAATATATCATACTTTCGCAAGGTGTGCAAGGGGTGTGCGGTAATGCAAACCACCCTTACGCCACGGTCATTGCGCCAAGCAGAATCGGGAGAGTTTCGGCATAAATTTTGGGCAAATCCGAAAACGGCAGCGGGTTTTGACCAACACCAACCTCAACGGTGTAGCCGGGTCTATCCATTTTGTCAACAAACCAGTCCTTGTAACCACCATACGAGGCTATGCCATCGGTATTGTCAAGCTGATATGGTGAAATTCGGGTAAATGCCTTTGCTATTTTAAGCGAGTTCCCGGGCTCTTTGCCCAAAAAGCCATGATATATAACCTTGCCCTGGCTGTGAAAAGCAATTGCAAGGTCGATTTTGTTATCCCTTGTAAAGTCAGCAAGCGCCCGGCTTTCAGGTTCGGACTCGGCATGGGGTCCTGAAAAACGAGTAGGACCCGGCGAATATATACCGTATTCTGTTTCCATCTCTTTTGATCTTTGCCACATCGCATCATAGTTGTGGTTTAGGTCAACGCCATTTGCGTTTGCCTGCCACTTTTCAAAATCTGCCGAGCCGTTTTGCCTGAGGAGCCGCTGCTTTGTCGCAAAATCAAGATTGGCAGGCAACCCCAGTGCCGAGAGTCTGACCCCGTCAGGGTTGAGCATCGGCACGACGAACAAGGTCGCACGTTTACTAAGTGCCGCAACATTAAAACCACTAAGTGATTTGCCGCTTTGCTCAGCATCAAGATACGCCCCGACAAACTGCATCAAAAGAGCCGAGGTTATCCACTCCATTCCGTGATGTGCGCCATTGTATAAAATTTTTGTTTTTCCGCTCCCAAGCTGGATGCAAAAAAGCTCTTTCCCCCAAACCGAACGGCCTATGCTGCTGACCTTAAGCCCAGGAAACTTTTGTCTGAACTCATTAATTTCATTTTTTAAAGCATCGTATGTATAAGGTATCTGTTTTTTCATTTTTTTGACTTCCTTCCTTTGATTGATTTTTGTTACTGGCTACAATCAATATTATGTAAAAAAGCACCGCTGTATTCAGGGTGCTTTACTTAAGTTCCGTCAGGAAATCTGCAATTTCGCGTGCGCCGAGAGTTGCCCCTCGAATAGCCTCGGAAAGAGTATTGCCGCTGCTGCCCACCTCGATTATCATACTGCCCGGGGTGGTGTGCCCGTTAAATCTTTCCTTTCGCAAGTTTACGCCGCGCATCAAGTGTGGATATTTTGAAATTATTTTGTTTTGAAGCTTAAGGGCAAGCTTCATATTCTCGCGCCAGTTGGGGTGGTCAAGTCCGCTGCCGTTGGTACCGACCACAAGCATAAGTTGCGCAGTCTTTTTGCCGTCAATCTGAGTAACAAATTTGGCTTTGCTTCCGTCATCATAGACATATGCGTCGCGGTGCAGGTCAAGCACAATGCAAATTGACGGATATTTGGCTTTGTATTTTTCGACCGTTTTTAGGGAATTTGCATACGAGCCATTGAAGCTTGGGTGGTCGTGGAGTGTTTTGTCATGGATTGCAGAGATTCCTGCATCGTCAAACACTTTTTTTACCGCTTCGCCCACAGCCACCATATTTTGCGAGGCATCGGTGCTTCGGTCGCTTTTGTCTGTGGAATAGCTTGCTGACCCCTCAGGTGAATAGCTTTCGGTCGCATGGGTGTGGAGTATAAGGACCTTGGGGCCGTCACCTTTCATATCAAACTTGAGGGGTTCGTTCAAAAACTCATCAACATTTATGCCAAAACTTGTCTCGTTGCGGATAAGGATTTTGTTTTTCGAGTTCCCCAAAGTCTTTGCCTGTGACGAGTCCACCTCGCAAATGGGGTGTGTGCCCTCTGTTGCTGGTTTTGGCTCGGCTTCGCCCTCACCTTTGTCTGCATTAATCGGATTGAAGACCTGGCTTACATCAGCATTTGCCGCACTTGCCAAAAAACCCCGGCTTACGCTCTGGATAAGTGGGACCTGAGCAAACACCGTTGTTCGTGGGTCAAACAGATCAAAGCCAAGTACAAAGCTGACCGCTTTCCTCAGCATCATTCCTGCTTTTTTTAAAACATCACCCTGCGGACTTAACCCTGCTATTTGCGGAATGCTTTCGCTTAAATTCCTCTCGGCTATTTTTTGAGAGTCAAGCGAAATGTCAACATCCGCGATTTTTATGTTAAGAAGTCCGACCGACAGCACGATTGCCAGGGTTGCTGCCGCTACGATTCTTCGAAGTGCCTTTTTGCCGTCTATAACTACTGCCCGGTATTTTTTCATAACCATCTTGCCTTTCGTATGTATATATTAAAATGTATATTAGGCAATTGGCATTTTTATAACCTATTCTCCCTACCCTTTAAAAAGGCTGTGATAAAATAATTATCACAGCCCATGTCTTATTAAATTTGGGTCAGCAAAGCGACGCACTCCACATGATGTGTTCTCGGAAAAAGATCTACGGGTTGCACGGACTTCAGTTCATACCCAAGTGTCGCCAGCAACTTAAGGTCCCTTGCAAGAGTTGACGGTTTGCAGGATACGTAGACTATCCGTTTTGTCTCCGTCTTTGCAACAGTTTTTAAAAGGCTTTCGTCGCAGCCTTTTCGCGGGGGGTCCAGTATAACCACATCGGGCTTTTCGCCCTTCAGTTTTGGTGCAAGTTCCTCGGCGGTGCCGCAATGATATTCGGCATTTTCAATTCCGTTGAGCTTAGCATTCTCTTTTGCGTTTTCAATCGCCTGAGGCACAACCTCTATCCCGACTATCTTTTTTGCACGGCTTGCCATAAACTGCCCTATTGTGCCGATGCCGCAATACAAGTCCCACACAACCTCGCCGTCCGAAAGCTGTGCAAAATCTGCCGCCTGATTGTAAAGAACCTCGGTCTGCGCTTTGTTGACCTGATAAAACGAAAGCGGCGATATCCGGAATTTACATTCGCCAAGAGTGTCGGTCACAAAGTCCTCGCCCCAAAGTGTGCGGAAGCGTGTCCCAAGCACCACATTCGTCTTTTTGTTGTTTAAATTCTGCAAAACGCCCGAAACGCCGTCCACCCTTTCGCGCAAAGCTTTTACAAGTTCTTCCGCGTGCGGAATTTTTTCGCAGTTGGTTACAATGCAAACCAGCTTGCCGCTGTCGCCCGAGCGTGTGTAGATATGCCTGATGCAGCCCTTGCCGGTTTCTTCGTCATAAGGCGGGATGTCAAACTCTGCCATCCAGTCGCGCACACAACCAATCACCTCGGGATTTGTCCGGTCCTGAATTATACATCCGTCTATGTCAATAACCCTGTGCGAATGTTTTGCATATATCCCTATACCATCACTACTTACCGGGAACTGCCCCTTGTTGCGATATCCTCGTGTTTCCTTTGCTCCCAGAGTTTTGGGGACTGTCACATCAAAGCCGCCTATGCGTCTTAAGCAATCCTCCACCTTTTGCCGTTTGTATTCAAGCTCGGTCTCGTAATCCGTGTGCCAGAACCTGCAGCCACCGCATTTGTAAAAATACGGACACTCGGCTTTAATACGGCTTGGTGACGGAGTGGTGACCTCAAAAAGCTTGCCGACAGCATAGTTCTTAAGTACTTTGACAATAGTCACCCTGACAGTTTCTCCCACAAGCGCATACGGAACAAACACCGCCATTCCCTCGGCTCTGCCGACTCCGTCACCCTCGTCTGTTATGCCTGTTATTTCAATTTCAAAAATGTCATTCTTCTTCATATAGCCTCAAATTCCTCAAAATCACAGATTTGCCGCGCCAGCTGAATGCGTATCTGCCGTACTTTTCTTTAAATTCTTTGTTCGAAAGCCCCTCTATATCTTCCGCCTTAAGCGTTGTTATCCGGTCCTGCAAAAATTCGGGGATGGCGGTTGTGCCAAATCCCCGGTTGTGCGGACAAACCTTTTGGCATATATCACAACCCCAACAGGTACCTTTTGTTTTGATAAGCAGTTGTTCGCTTTCTGTCAGTTCTCCGCGTTTTTGGGTAATCTGCGACAAGCATTTGTCTGTGTTTACCTTTCCGCCCGAAATCGCTTTGCCCGGGCACTCTCTTTCGCACCTGCCGCACGAAAGGCATTCGCGGTCATCGGGGGTGTCCGGCTCAATGTCCAGATTGTGAATTATCTGACCAATAAAAAAATACGAACCATAACCGGGACTTATAAGCATACCGTTTATGCCATAAAACCCAAGGCCTGCCTCGTATGCCGCTTGCCGGTCGTTGTATTTGCCTTTGTCCACATGGATTTCAGTCTCGGCTCCAAACTCCCGGAGCCCCTCTGCAAGCTGTTTCAGCTTTTCTTCTGCAACGATATGATAGTCGATGCTCCTTGCATACATCGAAATATTGCCGTCTTCATTCCCGACAAAATAAGGGAACAGAGCAACCACCGAATTTTTCGAAAATCCTGTCTTTTCTATCCCCAGTTCTTTTGCTTTCTGAATTATCCGTTCCTTCATCACAGCTCCACCCTGCCAAGTATCGCCCGGGCAAGAGTAACCTCGTCAGCATATTCAAGCTCGCCGCCGACAGGCACGCCGTGCGCAATCCTTGTTGTTTTTATTCCAAAGGGCTTAAGCAGTTTTGAAATATACATGGCCGTGGTCTCGCCCTCGAGGTTGGGGTTGGTCGCCATAATAACTTCCTTTACCTCGCCCTCCGAAACTCTTGTCATAAGCTCCTTTATCCGTATATCCTCGGGACCTATGTTGTCCATAGGCGAAATCGCACCGTGCAAAACATGATAGACGCCTTTGAATTCGTTGGTCTTTTCCATTTGAATTACATCTCTGGGGTTTTCCACCACGCAGATAAGCGAATGGTCTCTTGCAGAATTGGCACAAACCGAGCAGACCTCGCTGTCCGAAAAATTCTGACACACCTTGCAATAGGTAATCCGCTTTTTTGCCTCGACAATCGCCTCCGAAAAGCGAAGGGCTTTTCCCTCGGGCAGATTGAGGATATGATAAGCAAGCCTTTGGGCAGTTTTGGAGCCTATGCCCGGAAGCTTGCGGAATTCGTCTATTAAGTTTTGAAGCGGTGAAACATAGTAATCCATCTTTTAAAAAGCCTTTCGTCCGATATTTAAACAAAGCGGGCGGACATAGCAGTTTTGCGCCGTTTGCCCTCCCGATTCTGTTATATTATTTTGTCAGCGATACGGTTTCGGTTTCGCCGTCCCAGCCTACATCATAGCCCATCGCCTCGGCAAGAAATCTGAGAGGAACATAGGTTCTGAATTCGTTGGTGTCGATAAATGGCGCAACATCCATTTCTATTGTTTTGATGTCTTGTCCGTCACCGGTAAAGTAAAACAGATTTTTGTTGCCAATCTGTGCCAGAAAGCTGTCGCCTGCTTCGTTGAGGCCAAGAACAGTCTGTGTTGCCTCGTCCCAGTCAACAGTAAAGCCAAGGTACTGAAGCAAAAATCTTACCGGAACAAAAGTGCGTTCCTGTTTTTCAACAATCTTGCCCATACCCTCGTTGATAACTGCTTTTTCGCCATTGATAACGATTTCAGTGTTTGCAGCAAAAACCGCTGTGCACGAAAGCACCACACAAATTGCCAAAACAAGTGAAACTACTCTTTTCATTCTAAACAAATCCTTTCGCATTAGATTTTGGTTTGTATTTTATTTTGCCAAACTTTTAAGTTCTTCAACTTTATCCAGTCTTTCCCACGGAAGATTTACATCTTCGCGGCCAAAATGACCATAAGCCGCTGTCTGCTTGTAAATCGGGCGTCTTAAATCAAGAGTTTTTATTATTCCGCTTGGGGTCAGGTCAAACGCCTTTGCAACCATCTGCGAAATCTTTTCTTCGCTCAAAACGCCTGTTCCGAATGTGTCAATTCTGACAGAAACCGGTTCGGCAACACCGATTGCATACGCAAGCTGCACCTCGCACGCTTTTGCAAAACCTGCCGCAACAATATTTTTTGCAACATATCTTGCCATATACGCTGCACTTCGGTCAACCTTTGTCGGATCCTTGCCCGAAAAAGCTCCGCCGCCGTGTCTTGCATAACCGCCATAAGTATCAACAATAATCTTTCGGCCTGTGTGACCCGAATCACCCTGCGGACCACCGACAACAAATCTGCCGGTCGGATTGATGAAGATTTTTGTCTCGCTGTCCATAAGTCCTGCAGGCACTGTAGGCTTGATAACAGCGTTCAGAATGTCTGCCTCAAGCTGATTCAGCTCAACGCCAGGGTCATGTTGGGTCGAAACAACAATTGCGTCAATGCGTTTTACCTTGCCGTCTTCGTCATATTCGGCTGTGACCTGAGTTTTTCCGTCGGGTCTTAAGTACGAAAGCTCGCCGCTTTTGCGAACTTCTGTCAATCTTCTTGCCATTTTGTGTGCAAGGTGGATTGCCATCGGCATAAATTCGGGTGTCTCGTCACAGGCAAAGCCAAACATCATTCCCTGGTCGCCCGCACCATCACGGTCAACACCCAACGCAATGTCTGGCGACTGCTTGTCCAGCGCACACATAACGCCACAGGTATCGCAATCAAAACCATATTTGGCTCTGGTGTAGCCAACACCTCTTACTGTCTCGCGCACAATATCTGTAACATCAATCACCGCGTCTGTTGTGATTTCGCCCACAACAACCACAAGGCCGGTGGTAACAGTAACCTCGCAGGCAACCCTTGCTTTTGGGTCCTGCTCTAAAATAGCATCAAGAATGGCATCAGAGATGAGGTCCGAAATTTTGTCGGGATGTCCCTCTGTAACCGATTCTGAAGTGAAAAGTTTTTTGTAATTCATTATTCAAAACCTCCTGCCCGGCACAGCATTATCGGTGCTGTGCTGCTCGTATAAGAACATACATATCAATTCATCCTAAGTATACTATTTTTTTTGTCGAATGTCAACCAATTTGACTTTTTTCTTGACTTTTCGCACCAAAAATTGTAAAATATTAATTATACTATCAAAAGACAAGGTTGTGAATAAAAATGGCAAACAAAATCAGCACAAAAAATATGGTTATTACAGCACTTTTAATCGCCTTTGGCATAATCATCCCCACAGCTTTCGGTTTTTTGAGGGTTGTTTTGCCCCCGGCATTTACCGCAACACTTACGGCTCATGTCCCGATTTTTATTGCAATGTTTATCTCGCCAATGTCGGCAATCTTTACCGCAATCGGTACCGCAATCGGCTTTTTGTTTGCAGGACTTGATATGGTAGTGGTTGTGCGCGCGGCATCACACATTGTTTTTGCAATCGTCGGCGCTTATATGATAAAAAACAAATCAGGAATAATCCTTCCCGGAATCATTACCGCAATCCTGCACGCATTGCTTGAAGCGATTGTTGTTTATCTCTTCCTTGCTCTTGGCTGGTCCACCTCATCGGAAGCGTTTTTCAATGTTGCTTTTTATACAACCGGAATCGGAACGCTTATGCACCACGCAGTTGACTACATAATTGCAATTATTTTGGTAAAAGGGCTTTCCAAAGCAGGAGCACTTTAAAGAATATTCTGAAGATACAAAAAATGTCTGTGCCGTAAGGCACAGACATTTTTGATTTTCGCAATTCAATTAACCTCTGATTGATTTAAGAAGTTCTACCGCTTCGCGGGTAAGAGCCTCAATCTCGTCAAAGTTTTTGCCGTTAATCTTGTCAGCAGGAACCATCCAGCTTCCGCCGCAAGCATAAACAGCTTTGCAACCAAGGTAATCAGCAAGGTTGCCAACACCAACACCACCGGTCGGCATAAACTTAACCTTTGTGTAAGGAGCTGCCATAGCCTTTATCATCTTTACGCCGCCTGCAGCTTCTGCAGGGAAGAACTTGAGGTATGTAAGTCCAAGGCTGAGCGCTGCTTCAACTTCGGTAGGTGTGCAAACGCCGGGGATAATCGGATAGCCTTTTGCTATGCAGTGTTTTACAACTTCGGGGTTAAGGCCGGGGCTTACGATAAACGAAGCGCCTGCATTCATTGCAGCATCAGCCTGCTCGGTTGTAAGAACTGTGCCGGCACCGATGAAGAAATCGGGGTAAGCATTTGATATGCGACGGATTGATTCCTCAGCTGCATCTGTACGGAAAGTAATTTCTGCACAGGGAAGACCGCCGTTTTTAAGAGCCTCGGCAAGCGGAAGTGCATCTTCAACATTGTCGATTTTTACTACCGGAATTACGCCGGTGTCAGTTATTTTTTTGATAAGGGTTTCCATAACTTTGAATTCTCCTTTTGTTATATTGAATAATTTTACATTCTGACTATATTATACTTAACTCCCGCCTAAAAGTCAACCCATTTTGCACCTCAGGGCAAAGACTTTTTACTTCTTTTTCCTTTCTACCTTCTTTTTGTTTCCTTCCTCGTCAACAATATAGACATTTTCCAGCGTGTTTGCCATACCCTGACGAAAGCCTGCTATATACTGCTGTCTGAGTTTTGCCTGTTCTTCTTTTTCTTCGGGGGTAAGACCCTCTGCCCTTGACTTTCGTGCAAGAACATTTATTTTTTCGATTAATTCGGATGTCATTTTTATCACCTCGTCCTTGAGTATATCATATAATCAGACACAAATCAATGTTTTGCTGAATAAATTCTTATCTTCAGCTTAATACATTATAATTATGTAGACAACCTGCTTTTATTAATAATCAAACAAATTTGGGGCAAAATCACAGATATTAAATTTATTTTTTATTGACTTGCTTTTTTGCTTGATGATATCGATAAAGCAAATACGGCAAAATTAAAATCCTCCAAAGCAAATAGACAATCTTTGCAAGCAGTTCAAATGGAAAAATAATAAATCTGAATTTGTGCCAATAGTAATATTTGCGCTCGGCAATAATAACAGGTTTCCATTCAGCGCATCCTTCACAAAACCTTGCCTCTTTTGAAATAATATATTTTTTTGAACTGTAATTTGTTTCGTTTATTTTATTCCAGCATTCTAAACAAAAATCAGCCATAATACCCCTTCCTTATCATACAGATTTTTATAACTTAATTTTATTCATCTATATAAATATATATTCATTTAAACAAATTGTCAAGAAAATATATATTTATTAAAATATAACCGAGGTGGTTTTATGATAAAATTAGTTCTTGACAGCTTCATGGAAAAAAGAGGTATCTCCCGATACGAACTCGCAAAACGAACCGGTATACAATATCAAATCATTGATAACTACTATAAAAACAAAGTCGTACGATATGACAGTTTTGTCTTGGAAAAAATTTGTACTGCCCTTGATTGCAACATAGAAGACATTATTCAATTTAAAAAAGAATAGCACCTGATTCCTTTTGGAGCAGGTGCTATTTTGTTGGGATAAATAAAAATAAGTTTTATATCCTATCGTCTTGCTTAATTAATCTTTTTCTCGCTAATAATAATTTCTCAAATTTCTCAAATTTCTCAAAGAAAAAGGCGGGCAATTAACAAATTTTTATCTTTCAATCAACTCTGACAATTATTTCTTCGTACCCTCTTCTTAGTGCTTCGTTTAACCAAGAACAAATAAGATTATAAACTTCTTTAGTATCTTCATAGTTAAACTTTCTGCTTTCGTAAATTTTTAAATCTTCTATATATTCCTGTATGTCTGTTATAATAGCTTCTCCGTAAATGTCAAAAGCACCTTCGCATTGATGATAGTCTCTGGTAAACCCGTTCCATCCTTTTCCATCCAGCGAAGGTTTTCTAAGTATATCATCAAAAAATCCATCCCAAATATGTATTGTTTCTAATTCATTATTTTTGACTGATAAAATAACTTCTGGTTCGCCTTCATATCCTTCATAAAACTTGTAATTATCTGTCTTTCCAATGTCCATTATCTAACCACTCCTTTTGTTGTTTTGTTGCTGTTCCTTGTTTTCTTGCAGTTATTGCATCTTTCCAATCCTGCCTTGAAATCCATTTATTTTCCCCAACTAAAATTTCTTCTCTATGGAGTTGGGGATTCTTTCCATAACCAATTCCACTTCTTTTTCTTTCTACCACCCATGTAGTTCCTTGCCCCGCAGGTGCATTTGGAGTTTGGGTATGCCAACGACTAGTATATTTATACTCACCTGATTGCCAAGTATACTTAATTTGCGAGTAACCATTTTTTGCTTGTTCTTTAACTGTTGCTGTTTTTGGAATTTCTATCGGGGAACGTTTTGCAGTTTTTATAACATCACTTGTGCTGTCAACAAGTTTAACTCCATCTGTCACCTTATCGGCAGCCTTTGCAACGTCACTTGCCTTGTCCGCTATTCTAAGAGCCTTACCTGCATCACCAACTTCTCCAACAAATGGAACTATGCCCACCAAATCAAAGCCCGCAGAAACTAAGTCACCTCTGAGCAAGTCAACAGGTATTGAAATTAAATCTACAATACTGTCAATCCCCGGAATAAACGCCGCCGCCGAAAGCAAGGCACTCACATAATCCAAAAAGCCCATCCCTTTGGTGCTTTCTGTCTTTCCCAATTGTTCTTCTATAGCTTTGCTATCAACCGTGGCAACCGCTTTGTTTTTGTCATCAAGGATTTGAACTGTGCATCTGCAGTTTGGATGAACAAGGGGTGAAACTTCAGCTTCTTTGAGTTCTTTTATCGAATATGTATGTCTTCCTTTTTCCTTACATTCTTCACAAGCCGCTTCGCCCGGTTTTAAGCGATATTTCTTGTATCCCTTATTCTCATAGCTATATAATACCATACAGTAACCTATTTGTCTATTGATACTTTCGATGGAATGGTTTGCAGAATTTATAATTTTTTCTACTACGCTTTCTAAAGCCTTCTCTTTTTCGATGGAAGTTTCATCATCGCCGAGTGGTGTAAAAATTTCTTCAAAGATATCCTCTATTACATTTTCCTTTACCTTATCAATATTTTTGCTCAAATCAACAAGATGTTTTCTTTGTGTTTCGTTAAAAACTTCAAAAAGCTTTTCGTCAATTTTAAATTCCTCAAAATAGATTTCGATAGATTTCTTAATTGATTTCTTAATATGCTCTAAAAGTCTTTCTTCTTCAAAACCAATAGCTTTCCTTCTTCCAATACTATCCAGCTCATCGCCATACATAAGGTTTGCAAATGAATATAACTTATCCACCTCCTTCTTTAGTTTTTCTTCCGTTTTTACCATAACATATCCCCTTTCTTTTGGTATAACTATATTATAACCTTGTAAAAACGGACAAAACGGACAACTTTTAGGCAAAAAACAAAAGCACCCAGCCGGGAATTTCGACCAAGTGCTTTTTTTTGGAGCTTGTGACGCCGGAGCGTAAAGACAATATGCCGGTGGCATATTGTTAGCGCAGGATTGGCAGTTGCGAAAGCAAGTGCCTGATTGGGAATAAAACGCAAAGCGTTTTAAACCAAGATGGTGCAAAGCACCCCGAACCGAAGACCGAATAAAGAAAAACACGAAGTGTTTTTAACAATAGCAGCAGGTCGCAAAAAAAATTAAAGCACTCAGCCGGGAATTTCGACCAAGTGCTTTTTTTTGGAGCTTGTGACGGGACTCGAACCTGCGACCTGCTCATTACGAATGAGCTGCACTACCAACTGTGCTACACAAGCATACATCTTGTAAAGTATACATTATAAATCAGCATTTGTCAAGCCTTTGAGTCGTGCAACAGCTTTCAAATATTGACAATCTTTCATGCATATGATACACTTAACAAACAATTGAAAAAAATATTTCTGCCGCGTCTTTGCGGCAAAACGGAGGCTTTTTTATGGAATACAAAGTATCTAAAACAAACGAAATAAACCCCGGCATAACTTCTCCCGAATGGGACAAGGCAGAGTGGGGATATGTTGACAAAGAACGCTGGACAGACGGCCTTGTTCCTGCACCCAAAACCTGCTTCAAGCTTTTGCGCGGTCCCGAAGGTATAAGCGTTTTGATGCACACCGATGAAAAAAATCTGCGTTCGGAAGTCAAGGAACAAAACGGCGAAATTTGTCTTGACAGTTGTATGGAATTTTTCCTCAAGGCAAGTCCCTGGGACGAAAGATACCTCAACTTTGAAATAAACCCCGACGGCATTTTGCATCTTGGTCTTGGCGCAAACAGATTTGACCGCACTCCAATTACCGAAGACAGAGCCACCTTTGACATCGTTTCGGTTGCAAACGACGGTGACTGGACTCTTAAATATTACATTCCCGATTCATTCATCAAAAAATGCTACCCCAATCTTGAGAAGCTTTCACGCGGCAACACATCCTCGGTAATGAAAGCCAACTTCTACAAATGCGGCGAGCTTACCGACCATCCGCATCTTGCTATGTGGAGCGAGGCAGAAGTAGAAATCGGCGACTTCCATGTTCCGGACTTTTTCGGGAAGCTTGTATTTTAGAATGACGGCAAACAAATCACCAAACGAAAAGCTGGCGGTTTTGGACCTTGGCTCCAACTCGCTCCGAATGAGCATCTTTGACTTGTCCGGACCGGGAACTGCTCCCCAAACTTTTCGCAAGACAATACGTCTGAGTGAGGGGATGACTCACGACAGCACTCTTAAGGCAGAACCGCAAATGCGAGCAGTCCATGCTCTTCTGGAGTACAAAAAGATACTCGACAGCAACGGAGTCAGCAACATTGTGGCTGTTGCGACCGCCGCTGTCCGCAAAGCAAAAAACCAGACTGAATTTCTGGACCTTGTCCGCGATACCACCGGAATCGAAATAAAGGTTATTGACGGCACAACCGAGGCGGCGCTTGACAGTCTTGCAATCTCACGCACTTTGGGCCTTGGCATTGGTACAATCTGCGACATAGGCGGCGGCAGTACCGAGCTTGTGGGAATCGGCAAGACCCCACCTGCTATGGTAAGCATACCGCACGGCTCGCGCGGCATTTGCGAAATGTTTTTTGGATTGGGCGAGACGCAAGGCGCTGTTCGGGAAGCCCGGGCTTTTGCAAAAAACCTGCTTGCAACTGTCGACTGGCTTGACGGGCAAAAAGGTGCACCGCTTGTGGGTATCGGCGGAACAATCCGCGCCCTTGCAATTTTTGATTTGAAAGAAAACGCCCCAACTCCCATTGGCAAATACGAATTTTCGCCGGACCGCCTCAAAGAAATATTTGACGAGGTGTTGTCAAAAGACCCGTCTGCCCGTGCTCTTATGCCCGGCATAGGGCAAGAACGAGCTGACATCATATTGGGCGGAGTTATACTTCTGGAGGCCGTCATAAACCGGCTTTCGCCCGAAAAAATTGTAGTCTGTGATGCCGGAGTGCGCGAGGGAGTCTTTTTCGACTTTGTTGAAAACCTTGGAATTCTTAAGGCAAATGAATAAAAACCCAAAAACTCTCCAAACTACCTTTGTGGTTTGGAGGGATTTTTTTGTTTAAAAAGCATTTTAAAGAAATTTCAATCGGCTTTGCAACCGGCATTCTTAACGGTCTTTTTGGAGCGGGTGGCGGTTCGGTGCTGGTGCCGCTTATGGAAAAATTTTTAGATGTCGAAGAACATAAGGCACACGCCACCGCAATTCCCGTCATTTTGATTATGTCCATTGTCAGCTCGTTTTTATATCTCCGGCGTGGGTTCTTTGATTTCAGACTGTGGTTGTTTGTGTCAATCGGCGGTCTTGCCGGAGGGTTTGTGGGGGCAAAGCTTCTTAAAAAAGTCCCTAAAAAATGGCTTAAAATCGGGTTTGGTGCGGTCATCTGCATAACCGCAATAAAAATGATTTTTTAAAAACGAAAGGAGAGCCTTATGCTGAATATAATAATTGGTTTTTTTAGCGGAATAATCAGCGGAATGGGTATCGGTGGCGGAGCAATTCTTATCCCTGCACTGATACTTGCCGAGAACATAAGCCAGCAGACCGCACAGGGTATCAACCTGACCTACTTTATTCCAACAGCTGCCATTGCCCTTTTTGTGCATCTTAAAAACAAAAGCATCGAAACAAAAACTGCTCTTTTTCTTGGTGCAGCCGGTCTGCCGGGTGCAGCTCTGGGTTCGTATCTTGCCGGGAGTCTGGGTAATGATATTTTGCGGCGAATATTTGGCATATTTTTGCTTGCCGTTGGAATATACGAAGTCTTTAAAGGATTAAAGGGGAAAATTGTTAAAAAATAGTCATCCTTTTTGTTGACACAACAAAAAAAAAGTTATATACTATATGGTATATAATTTTTTAATATAAGGAGTGTTTTTTGTGAGCAGAGTTTATAACTTTTCAGCAGGCCCCTCAATGCTTCCTCTTGAGGTCCTTGAGACAGCACAAAGGGAAATGCTTGATTACAATGGAAGCGGTCAGTCCGTTATGGAAATGAGCCACCGCTCCCCAGTATATGATGCAATTATCAAACAGACCGAAGCCGATTTCAGAGAACTTATGAACATCCCTGACAATTACAAGGTGCTTTTTCTTCAGGGCGGTGCGTCAACACAGTTTGCGGCAATCCCTCTCAATCTGATGAAAAACGGCAAGGCTGACTATGTTGTTTCGGGTCAGTTCTCGGGCAAAGCTTTTAAAGAAGCTAAAAAATACGGCGATGCAAAGTGCATAGCAACCTCCGAGGACAAGACCTTCAGCTACATTCCCGAAATCACACCCGATATGGTGCGCGAAGACGCAGACTATGTTCATGTTTGCTACAACAATACAATTTTCGGAACAAAATACCCCGAAGTTCCAAATGTGGGTGACGCTGTTCTGGTTGCAGATATGTCGTCGTGCATCACCAGCGAGCCTGTTGATGTTACAAAGTTTGGCGTTATCTACGCCGGAGCGCAAAAGAATATGGCTCCTGCAGGACTTACCGTTGTCATCATCCGCGAAGACCTCTTGGGTAATGCGCGTGAAGATATCCCCACAATGCTTGATTACAAGACAATGGCGGACAACGACTCGATGTACAACACACCACCCTGCTATGCAATCTATATCGCAGGTCTTGTTTACAAGTGGGCGCTTAAAAACGGCGGTCTCGAAGCAATGAAAGAACGCAACGAGAAAAAAGCAGCCCTTCTTTATGACTTCCTCGACCAATCAAAACTCTTCAAAGCAACAGCTGACAAAAAATGCCGTTCGCTTATGAATGTATGCTTTGTTACCGGCGATGCCGAGCTTGACAAAAAGTTCTGTAATGAAGCTAAAGACGCAGGTTTTGTAAACCTCAAGGGTCACCGCAGTGTTGGCGGTATGCGTGCAAGCATCTACAATGCTATGCCTTATGAGGGTGTTGCGGCTTTGGTTGAATTTATGAAAAAATTCGAAGCCGAAAACGCTTAATCTGGCTCAAACTGCTTTAAATAATTTCCTAAAAGGAGCGATTTTAAATGTATAAAGTTCAGACACTAAACAAAATTGCAAAAATCGGACTTGATGTATTTGATGACAAATATACATACGGCAATGAAGTTGAAAATCCCGACGGCATCATCCTGCGCAGCTTTAATATGCTCGAGATGGAGCTTCCCGAAAGTCTTTTGGCAATCGCACGCGCAGGTGCAGGTGTAAATAACATCCCCCTCGACAAGTGCAGTGAAAAGGGTATCGTAGTTTTCAATACTCCAGGTGCAAATGCCAATGCCGTTAAAGAGCTTGTTATTGCAAGCCTTTTCCTTGCTTCAAGAAAGGTTGTTCAGGGTATCGCCTGGGCAAAGACATTAATTGGTGAGGGCGAAAATGTTTCGAAGCTGGTTGAAAAAGGCAAATCTTCGTTCGCAGGCCCCGAAATTCAGGGCAAAACCCTTGGCATCATTGGTCTTGGCGCCATCGGTGTCAGAGTTGCCAATGCGGCTCACGCCCTTGGAATGAATGTTATCGGTTATGACCCGTATCTTTCGGTTGATGCAGCGTGGAAGGTTACCCGTGCAGCAGAGCACGCAAACGATATTGACACTTTGCTTGCAAAAAGTGATTACATTTCGATTCATGTGCCGGCAACCAAGGATACAACCGGCATGTTCAATCAGGACCTGTTCCGCAAAGTGAAAAAGGGCGTACGAATCCTCAACTTCTCGCGTGCAGAGCTTGTTGATGTTGATTCTGTCCTCAAAGCACTTGAAGACGGAACAGTCGCAGAATATATCACCGACTTCGCAACCGAAGAGCTTTTGAAGTCCGACCGTGTGATTGTTATGCCGCATCTTGGCGCATCAACCCCCGAAAGTGAAGACAACTGTGCTGTTATGGCAGCAAAGGAGCTTAAGGACTTTTTGGAGAACGGAAACATCACCAACTCGGTCAACTTCCCCAATTGTGATATGGGCAAGGTATCGGGCACGCGTGTGACCATTGCTCACAAGAACATCCCGTCGATGCTTTCGCAGATTTCGGCAGTGTTCACCAACGATAATATCAATATCGAGAATATGGTTAATAAAAGCCGCGGCGATTATGCCTACACAATGATTGACACACATTCATCCATTGACAGCAAGTTGCTGGATGAACTGCGAGCTGTTGACGGCGTAATCAAGGTTTCTCTTTACAACTAACAAAAGCTTTTTAAAATTTTTACGCGGTGGATTGGACGGTCGCGGGCACAAGGAGTAATCCTGTGCATGAGGAAAGTCCGAGCTCCCCAGGGCAGAGTGCAAGGTAACACCTTGCGGAGGCAACTCCCGGGAAAGTGCAACAGAAATATACCGCCGGCATTTTGCCGGTAAGGATGGAAAGGCGAGGTAAGAGCTCACCCGCTGTCCGGCGACGGAACAGCGCTGTAAACCCCACTTGGAGCAACACCTGACAGAAAGGCTAAGTTTGCCCGACATCTTTCGAGAAGGTGGCTTAAACCGTACAGTGATGTGCGGCTTAGATAGATGACCGTCTTAAATGACAGAACTCGGCTTACAGATTCGCCGCAGTGTAAAAAATTGACCCTTGCTAAGTTCAGCAAGGGTTTTTTGTTGCCATTTTTTCATAAATAAAGTTTTTTGACATACATTAAGTTAAAAACATTTTATTTTTGAAAGGTGGATTTTTATGAAAACAAATTGGAAAGCGCTGATTTGGAACATTGCGGTTCCGCTTTTGGTGGGTGGATTGTCTGCAATTTTGACAATGGGCAGTATGCAAAGCTTTGCTCTTATAACAAAGCCGCCGCTTTCGCCGCCCTCATGGTTGTTCCCGGTTGTGTGGAGTATTCTTTTTGTACTTATGGGCATTGCATCCTACCTTGTTTATACCTCCAACGCCCCACAAGACCAAAAGAGCCGGGCTCTCACAGTATATGCCATTCAGCTTGCGGTCAACTTCTTCTGGTCAATTATTTTCTTTAATCTTGAAGCATATCTGTTTGCTTTTTTGTGGCTTGTGTTGCTTTGGGCACTTATTGTTTTGACAATTATTCTGTTTTGGCAAATCCGCCGCAGCGCTGGGATTTTGCTCCTCCCCTATCTTTTGTGGGTAACTTTTGCAGGGTATCTCAATTATGCGATTTATCTTTTGAATTAAAAAGTGAAAAGGTTCCGTATTGGCGGAACCTTTTCGCCTGTGTCGCAACAACTTTTATATCTGCCATACACTCAACATAAAAAAGTGCATGGCAAGCCATGCACCGAAAAATGCAAGTCTCTTGTTTGCGAGGCAATTTTCTTTCCACAAAAAGGGATGCGAAAAAGCGAGCCTGCATTTTTACCAAAACACAAAACACCCCTTAAGTGGATAACTATTAAATTGTCTCGCAACGTTATTATATCACCATTTAAATTAAATTACAAGTATTATTTTTACCGTGGGTCTCTGCAGCAAGACCCCCGGCACCCCCCCCTGCCGCACCGATTTATAACTCAGGAGCTTGTAATTGCTTGTCTTTTGAGAAATAACGAACGCTCGGATAAACAAACCCATTGTTTGCCTCGCTAAAATGCCTTGCCTGCAGATGAAATTGATTGCAAGGCATTTTTCTGTTATTTCACAAAATCCTCACAAACAATCTCCAATCGTTATAAATAAGGTGAATTTTAAAAAGACCCGCTTTGAAGGTCTTTAAATTCCGCCATAGAAAAGGCGGATAGCAGATGTTTGCAAAAATTTTTGAATAAGCCAAAAAACGGCGGATATCAGTTCCCTTTTTCATCCGCCGTTTTTAGCGAAGGCACTCAATATATATTGAGTATCCGAGCGTTGGCGTAATGAGAAAATTTGAGCATTTACATCTGTCAAGCCTTTGAGCGGCGGCTACGGGGGTCATAGGGGGCGGAGCCCGCCTATTAAGATAATATTAAAAGATTTTGCACACAAAAATAGGAAAGCATTTCAGCTTTCCTATTTTTTAAATCTTTTTATTCTTAGCTAAATATTATGTCATCTGTAAAATCGGTCGGTACAACATCAATATCGTTGTAAGACGGAACACCTGTACCTGCGGGAACAAGTTTACCGATGATAACATTTTCCTTAAGACCAAGAAGCGGATCAATTTTGCCCTTGATAGCAGCATCGGTAAGAACTCTGGTTGTTTCCTGGAATGATGCCGCAGAGAGGAACGAATCGGTCGCAAGAGCTGCCTTGGTGATACCCATAAGAACCTCGGAATGTACTGCCTCGGCTTTGCCCTCTTCGCGCATACGGTTATTTACTCTTTCAAGCTCGTATCTTTCAACAAGCGAGCCTGTAAGGAAATCTGTATCGCCTGCGTCCTCTACCTTTACCTTGTTCATCATCTGTCTTACGATAACCTCGATATGCTTGTCGTTGATATCAACGCCCTGCAAACGATATACTCGCTGAACTTCCTGGATAAGATAATCCTGAACAGCTGTGTAACCCTTAATTGCAAGGATATCGTGCGGATTAACCGAACCTTCGGTAAGCTCGTCACCGGCTGAGATAACCTGGTCCTCACGAACTTTGATACGCGAGCCGTAAGGGATAAGATAGGTTGCTGAATTTCCGTTCTCGTCATCAAGAATGGTAATTTCGCGCTTTTTCTTGTTTTCGCTTATCTTCACGCGACCGCCGATTTCGCCAATAATTGCAAGACCCTTTGGCTTTCTTGCTTCAAAAAGTTCTTCAACACGGGGGAGACCCTGAGTGATATCGTCACCAGCAACACCGCCGGCATGAAAAGTACGCATTGTAAGCTGTGTACCGGGCTCGCCGATTGACTGTGCTGCGATAATACCAACGGCTTCACCGATGTTAACAGCTTCGCCGTTTGCAAGGTTGTGTCCATAACACTTAGCACAAACACCAACCTTGGAGCGACACTTGAGTACCGAGCGGATTTTTACGCTTTCGATACCTGCTGCAACAATCTTGTCTGCAACAGCGTTTGAAATCATTTCGCCTTTTTCGCAAAGAACTTCGCCGTCAGCAGTTACAACATTTTCACATGCAGTTCTGCCCACAAGTCTGTCCTTAAGTTTTTCGATAACTTCGTTGCCGTCCTTGATGTCGATTGCAAGAATACCATCATCTGTACCGCAATCGTCCTCGCGGATGATAACTTCCTGCGAAACGTCAACAAGACGACGGGTAAGGTAACCCGAGTCGGCTGTACGAAGCGCTGTATCGGTAAGACCTTTACGCGCACCGTGAGTTGAAATAAAGTATTCCAGAACTGTAAGACCTTCACGGAAGTTAGCTTTGATCGGGATTTCGATTGTACGGCCCGATGTATCTGCCATAAGACCACGCATAGCGCCAAGCTGACGAATCTGGTTTACGCTACCACGGGCACCAGAGTTTGCCATCATAAATATCGGGTTGAGCTCGTCAAGGTTTTTCATAAGAGCATCTGTAACCTTGTTGGAGGTCTCGGACCAGATTGCGATAACCTTTTCGTATCTTTCTTCGTCTGTCAGAAGACCACGGAGATACTTCTTTGTAACCTTTTCGATTTCTTCTTCTGCTTCTTTAAGAAGAGCCTTCTTCTCCTCAGGGATTTCGATATCGGCAACGCCGACTGTAATCGCACCGCGAGTCGAATATTTAAAGCCCATAGCCTTTACATCATCAAGAAGTGTTGCTGTCTCGGTAATTCCGTGGATTTTGATGCTCTTGTCAATTATCTGACCAAGCTTTTTCTTGTCAACACGGAACGCAACCTCAAGCGCAAGCTTGTTTTCGGGGAGGCTTCTGTCAACAAATCCCAAATCCTGCGGGATTTTTTCGTTGAAGATAAGTCTTCCGACTGTTGCATCGATTATTCCTGTAACTTTCTCGCTGTCAATTTCGCGTGTTACGCGAACCTTGATTGGGGCGTGAAGTCCGACAACCTTGTTTTCATAAGCAAGGATTGCCTCATCTTCGGATGTAAACACCTTGCCTGCACCAAATTCATCATCAATCTGGATTGTCAGGTAGTAACTGCCAAGTACCATATCCTGTGTAGGTACAGTAACAGGGTTGCCATCCTGAGGCTTGAGCAGGTTGTTTGCTGAAAGCATAAGGAATCTTGCCTCTGCTTGTGCTTCTGCCGAAAGGGGAAGATGCACAGCCATCTGGTCACCATCAAAGTCAGCGTTGAACGCTGTACATACAAGCGGATGGAGTTTGAGAGCCTTGCCCTCAACCAATACAGGCTCAAATGCCTGAATACCCAGTCTGTGAAGTGTAGGGGCACGGTTTAAAAGCACCGGATGCTCGGAAATTATGCTTTCAAGCACATCCCAAACCTCGGGGCGAACACGCTCTACCATACGCTTTGCAGACTTGATGTTGTGTGCCAGGCCATCGTTTACCAATTTTTTCATTACGAACGGTTTGAAGAGCTCGAGAGCCATCTTTTTGGGAAGACCGCACTGATAAATCTTGAGTTCGGGGCCTACAACGATAACCGAACGGCCCGAGTAGTCAACACGCTTACCCAAAAGGTTCTGACGGAAGCGGCCCTGCTTACCCTTAAGCATATCCGAAAGGGACTTGAGTGGGCGGTTTCCGGGACCTGTAACGGGTCTGCCGCGTCTGCCGTTGTCAATAAGCGCATCAACAGCTTCCTGGAGCATTCTCTTTTCGTTTCTTACGATAATCTCGGGAGCACCGAGGTCAAGAAGTCTCTTGAGTCTGTTGTTTCTGTTTATAACTCTTCTGTAAAGGTCATTGAGGTCAGATGTTGCAAATCTGCCACCGTCAAGCTGTACCATCGGTCTGATTTCGGGAGGGATAACCGGAAGCACCGGCATAATCATCCACTCGGGCTTGTTGCCTGACTGACGGAACGACTCAACAACCTCAAGACGTCTTACTGTACGGATTTTCTTCTGCCCCTTTGCACCGTCAAGGTCGCTCTTCAGCTCTTCATAAAGTGCGTCAAGGTCAATTTCTTTCAGCATTTCAAGAACAGCTTCTGCACCCATTCCTGCGCGAAAGGCTTCGCTTCCGTACTTTTCGCATTCCTCGCGGTATTCTCGCTCGCTGAGGATCTGGTTTTTCATAAGTCCGGTCTTTCCCGGGTCAATTACTACATATGCTGCGAAGTACAAAACCTTTTCGAGAAGACGGGGAGACATATCAAGTATAAGTCCCATACGGCTGGGAATTCCTTTAAAGTACCAGATATGTGACACCGGAACTGCAAGTTCGATGTGTCCCATTCTTTCGCGGCGGACCTTTGCGCGTGTAACTTCAACGCCGCAACGATCACAGATAACGCCCTTGTAACGAACTCTTTTGTACTTTCCGCAATGACATTCCCAGTCCTTTTGAGGACCAAAGATTTTTTCGCAGAACAAACCGTCTTTTTCGGGTTTTAATGTACGATAGTTTATAGTTTCGGGCTTTTTAACCTCGCCATGAGACCATTCTCTTATCTTTTCGGGCGAAGCAAGTCCGATTTGTATAGCATCGAAATTCTGATATTCACTCATATAGCTTATCACTCGACTTTCTGCTCACAAAGTTAAATCAGCACTCCGTTTTTGTTATGAGCGTCAAAAAACGGAAATCTTTTAAGACATAAGCATCTGTTTGTGTCTGACTTTAAAGTTCATCCTCGTCGATGTCGTCCAAATCTTCGTCAGAAACAAAGTCATAATCATCGTCTTCGGCATTTTCCAAAGTTGTGTCCTCAAAGTCATAGAACAACTCGCTGTCAATGAGGTCCTCATCAGATGACACCTGCTCCTCGTACTGAGTATCCGGAGCATCCTCTGCCTTGTCGATGCTTACCGAGAGATCTGACGGTTCGTCATCGTCAATGCTTTCTTTAAGGATAACTTCCTCGCCGTTTTCGTCCAGAACTTTGACATCAAGAGCAAGGCTCTGAAGTTCTTTGATAAGAACCTTGAACGATTCGGGAACGCCCGGCTTCGGAATGTTTTCGCCTTTGACAATAGCTTCGTATGTTTTAACACGACCTACCACATCATCAGACTTAACCGTAAGGATTTCCTGAAGAGTATATGCAGCGCCGTATGCCTCAAGTGCCCAAACTTCCATTTCACCAAATCTCTGACCACCGAACTGCGCTTTACCACCAAGGGGCTGCTGAGTAACCAGTGAATAAGGACCTGTCGAGCGGGCATGGATTTTGTCATCAACCAAGTGAGCAAGCTTAAGCATGTGCATGTAACCAACCGTAACACGATTGTCAAATGCCTCACCGGTACGGCCGTCATAAAGTACGGTCTTGCCGTCGCGTTCGTAGCCTGCCTGTTCCAAAGCGTCCATAATATCATCTTCGTTTGCACCGTCAAATACCGGTGTTGCAACCTTCCAGCCAAGAGCCTTTGCCGCATAGCCAAGATGCACCTCAAGTACCTGACCGATGTTCATACGCGAAGGAACGCCCAGGGGGTTAAGAACTATCTGAAGCGGAGTACCATCCGGAAGGAACGGCATATCCTCTTCGGGAAGAATTCTTGAAATAACACCCTTGTTACCGTGACGGCCCGCCATCTTATCGCCGACAGAAATCTTTCTCTTCTGAGCGATATAGCAACGGACAATCTGGCTTACGCCCGGGGGCAGCTCGTCGCTGTTTTCACGGGTGAAGACTTTGACATCCACTATGATACCATATTCGCCATGAGGAACGCGGAGTGATGTATCGCGGACCTCACGCGCTTTTTCACCAAAGATTGCACGAAGAAGTCTTTCTTCTGCCGAAAGCTCGGTTTCGCCCTTGGGTGTAACCTTGCCGACAAGAATGTCACCGCTTTCAACCTCGGCACCGATGCGGATGATACCGCGTTCGTCAAGGTCTTTGAGTGCATCTTCGCCAACATTGGGGATGTCGCGTGTGATTTCTTCGGGGCCCAGTTTGGTGTCGCGAGCCTCGATTTCGTATTCTTCAATATGAATAGATGTGAGTATATCTTCTTTTACAAGACGCTCGTTTATAAGCATAGCGTCCTCGTAGTTGTAACCTTCCCAGGTCATAAAACCAATAAGGATGTTGCGGCCAAGACCAATCTCACCGTTTTTGGTCGAAGGTCCGTCAGCGATGATATCGCCTGCTTCCACTCTTTCGCCCTCAACAACAATAGGTCTTTGGTTTATACACATACCCTGGTTCGAACGGGTAAACTTGATAAGCTTGTAACTGTCTGTTTCACCCTCGTCAGTCTTAATCTCTATCTGACAAGCCGAAACCTTTGAAACAGTACCGCTGCGTTTTGCAAGGATACAAACGCCTGAGTCTTTTGCCGCTTTGTATTCCATACCGGTACCGATAATCGGTGACTCGGGGAGAAGAAGCGGAACAGCCTGACGCTGCATGTTTGAGCCCATGAGTGCACGGTTAGCATCGTCGTTTTCAAGGAAGGGTATCATTGCTGTAGCAATTGAAGTAACCTGTCTTGGCGATACGTCCATGTAGTCAACACGGCACTTGCCCGGCTCTGCCGAAACTTCGAGGAATTCGTCTCTGTATCTTGTAACAACTTTCTTCGGGACGAACTTTCCGTCTTCGCCGATAGGCTCGTTTGCCTGAGCGATGTAAAATCCGTCTTCGGTATCAGCTGTCATATATTCAACTTCGTCTGTAACACAGCCTGTCTCTTTGTCAACCTTTCTGTAAGGAGCCTCGATAAAGCCGTATTCGTTTACCTTTGCAAAGCCCGAAAGCGAGTTGATAAGACCGATGTTGGGACCTTCAGGAGTCTCGATAGGACACATACGACCATAGTGAGAGTGGTGAACGTCACGCACTTCAAATCCGGCTCTTTCTCTTGAAAGACCGCCGGGACCAAGTGCCGAAAGTCTTCTCTTGTGAGTAAGCTCGCCAAGGGGATTTATCTGGTCCATAAACTGTGAAAGCTGCGATGAGCCAAAGAATTCTTTGACAGCAGATGTCACAGGTCTGATGTTAATAAGAGTCTGCGGTGTTATCGCGTCAAGGTCCTGAGTGGACATTCTTTCACGGACAACTCTTTCCATTCTTGAAAGACCGATACGGAACTGGTTCTGAAGTAGCTCGCCAACGCTTCTTAAGCGGCGGTTTCCAAGATGGTCGATGTCGTCAACCGAGCCAACGCCTGCTGCCAGGTTGCCGATATACGAAATCGATGCAATGATATCGTCAACAACGATATGGCGTGGAATAAGCTCGTCACGACGCTCGGTGAGAGCTTTTTTGAACTCGTCAGAGTTCATATCCGGGTACTCTTCCATAATTTCTTTAAGGATTGAGTAACGGACTTTTTCGTTTATTTCATAATCACGGGGGTTGTAATCAACCAAATCAGCAAGCTCAACCATTCCGTTTGAAAGAACTTTTGTGGTCTTGCCTTCGTCAAGCTGAAGTGTAACCGAGCTGATGCCAGCCTTTTCCAAAGCTTTTGCCATCTCTTTTGTTATCTTTTCGCCTGCCGAAACTATAAGTTCGCCTGTTTCCTGATCAACCAGATTTTCGGCAGCTGTAAAGCCGACAATTCTGCCCTCAAGAGCAAGCTTTTTGTTGAACTTGTATCTGCCGACTCTTGCCAAATCATAGCGTTTGGGGTCAAAGAACAGATTTGTAATCAGCGAACGCGCGCTCTCGATTGTGGGAGGCTCGCCCGGACGGAGTTTTCTGTATATCTCCAGCAGACCCTCTTCGTATGTCTTGGTTGTATCCTTTTCCATAGTGCGAAGGATACGCTCGTCCTCACCAAAGAGGTCGATGATTTCGGCATCTGTGCCAAAGCCAAGAGCACGGATAAGAACCGTAATGGGGGTCTTTCTCATTTTGTCGATTTTTACATGGAACAAATCGTTGCTGTCGGTCTCGTATTCAAGCCATGCACCACGGTTGGGGATAACCTGAGACGAAAACAGCTTTTTACCGATTTTGTCAAACTTGTCGTCAAAGTACACCGATGGTGCACGCACAAGCTGGCTGACGATAACACGTTCTGCTCCGTTTATGATAAAGGTGCCCGACGGTGTCATAATCGGAAAATCGCCCATAAAGATTTCCTGTTCTTTAACCTCGCCGGTTTCTTTGTTGATAAGTCTTACCTTTACACGCAAGGGGGCTGCGTACGTCGCATCTCTTTCCTTGCATTCTTCGATGTCGTATTTCGGATTCATATCTATTCTGTAGTCAATAAACTCCAAGATTAGATTTCCTGCATAATCCGTAATAGGTGACACATCGTGGAAGACTTCTTTAAGTCCTTCGCTGAGAAACCAGTCATACGAGTTTTTCTGGATTTCGATAAGATTGGGCATATCAATAACTTCTCTTATCTTGCCATAGCTCATACGAGTGTTTCTGCCAAGTTTCACCGGATGTACCATAAAACAAATCACCTCTTCGTAATATTTGTGGTCATACCGAAAGACGACCAAAATTAGTATATAATTTAATTAGAACAGCACAATATATAGTGGTTTCTTTTGCTTTTTTTGAAAAAGTTTCACAAAAATTTTTAAATCAGCTATTGCATTTTAGTAAAGCTTGTGCTATACTGAAAATACGTTAAAATAACAGTAAAAATATGGGTGAAATTTGAAAATTCGCAAAAAGACGCACTATAATAGATAGCCATTATATCATAGCTTGTGTGCTTTGTCAATGAATTTTTGCGAAATTTGGTAAATTTTTTTGATTTTAAAAAGCACCGGGGTCTCTGGTGCTATTGTTTTATATTTTGCAGGCTGAAAAACAAACGGTTTGCAAATGTTTTTCTGACAAAAAGGAGGGGACTTTTGTGACGCTTTCAAATCCGAAAGAACTTAAGAGTGTCATCGAACGGCACGGATTTTCTTTTTCGAAATCTTTGGGACAAAACTTTTTGATTGACCAGAGCATACTTGACAAAATAGTCGAGGGCGCAGGAATTGACAAAAGCTGGGGCGTCCTTGAGATAGGTCCCGGTGCAGGAACACTCACCCGGGAGCTTGCAAACACTGCCGGCAAAGTAGTCGCGGTCGAAATTGACAAAAGCCTTGAAAACCTTCTTGCCGAGACTCTTGCCGATTTTGAAAACGCCGAGGTTGTTTTTGCCGACATAATGAAGACCGATATCCGTGCACTTCTTGCAGAAAAATTTAGAAATATGCCTGTCGCGGTTGTTGCAAATCTTCCTTATTATATTACGACTCCGATAATTATGACTTTTTTAGAGAACGAAATCCCCGTAAAATCTCTTACCGTTATGGTACAGAAAGAGGTTGCCGAGCGTATGGCAGCGTCTCCCGGTGGCAAGGATTACGGCGCGCTTTCGGCAGCAGTCAGCTTTTATACCAAGCCAAAAATCGTCTGCAGTGCCGAGCCGCATTGCTTTTTGCCTCAGCCGAAAGTGGCTTCGACCGTGATAACACTTTCTGTTCTGGACAAGCCAAGTGTAGAGGTCTCGGACAAGGACTTTATGTTCAAAATAATAAAATCAGCATTCGGGCAGCGGCGAAAGACACTTCTTAACGCGCTTTCAAAAAGTCCGTATGTTGCACTCGAAAAATCGTCTGTCTCTGCTGCACTCGAAAGTCTGGGGCTTGACTCTTCCATCCGCGGAGAAAAGCTTTCGCTTTCTGACTTTGCGCAACTTTCGGATATACTTAAGCCGAGGGGAATCGAACCCCACAAGCTTTAAATTTGATTAATTTGCACCCTTTCAACTTGTCGTCCTCGAAAAGCGTCAATGTTTGCGGATTTTTCTGCAGTATTACGCGAAATTTATATTTTTAAACCTTATGGAGCTTGACTCCCCTCAGCTTAAAATAGAAAGGATTGAATTTTTATGACCAGCAAAGAAAGAGCCTACCTCAGAGGGCTTGCCAACCGTGTTCCGTCACTTTATCAGGTGGGAAAGGACGGCATTACCGAAAATGTAATAAAGCAAATCGACGACGCGCTCGAGGCGCGCGAGCTTATAAAAGGAAATGTCCTCGAAAATTCGATGATGTCTGCACGCGAAGTTGCAGAAGAACTTGCAGCGGCAACATCGTCACAGGTTGTTCAGGTAATCGGCAACCGTTTTATTCTTTATCGCCGTACCAAGAAAAACCTTTGCGAAATGTAACCAATTTGTTAAATTTTGATTTCAAAGCGCCTGTGTCTGTTGACTTTTATCCGTGCTTTGGATATAATAAAAACGATTTAACTCGGCAAATTGTCACAAAGCGGCAGTTTGTCCGCAATTGATTATTTATTTTATGAAAGGCAAGGATGTAATTTGAACACCTTCAGCAAAAAAGAAAAAACAATAATATCCTTTATATGTGTGTTTTGCATCGTGTTTGCAACCGTGGGCGGTGTGATTTCTGCCAAATTTTTTGCAAGCTTCAGCTTTGGCGAAGAAATCGCCCTGCAGTCTTTGGACAAATCTGCAGATACCGGCATGGTAAACATTCTTCTTCTTGGGGTTGACGAGGGCGGTATGCGCAGCGATACCATTATGCTCGCAAGTTTAAACGGCAAAACAGGCAGACTCAGCGTTTTGTCAATTCCGCGTGATACGCGTGTTCTTATAGGAAAATATTATCAGAAAATCAATGCTGCGGTCGGTATTGGCTATCAGGAAGTCAAGCGCGGCAATCTTCAGGCGCCCGAGGACCTCACTGTCCAAAAGGTAAAGCTTCTTACCGGACTTCCCATTCATTATTTTATGAGTGTCAACTTTGACGGATTTTCTGAAATAATCGACGCCCTTGGCGGCGTGGAGTTTGATGTTCCGTTCCGTATGAAGTATGACGACCCTGTTCAGGGCCTTCACATCGACCTTCAGCCAGGACTTCAGGTCCTTGACGGCAAAAAGGCTCACGACTTTGTCAGATTCCGCAAAGGAAACCCCGGATTCCCCGGTTATGCAATGGGCGACCTTGGCAGAATTGAGGCACAGCAGGCGTTTATCAAAGCATTGATTTCGCAAAAGGTAAATGCAAAATATCTGCTTAGGGCAAACGAGATTTTTGAGGTTGTAACCAAAAATGTCCGCACCAACTACACCGGCAAGGATTTAATCAAGCATCTTGGCGCAATCCGCAAAATAACACCGGACAAAATGAAGATGTATCAATTGCCCGGCACATCACAGACAATAAACGGCGCATCGTACTTTATCTGCGACAACGCAAAGACAGCCGAGCTTGTCGAGACTGTCTTCAGTCCGTCGGCAAAGTTAGATGACGAAACCGCTGAGGCTGAGAATTAGGAATTTTAAAGGTACGCGGCATCAGCCTGCGTACCTTTGGTATATTAAAAAATTTTGTCGGGTTCCCCGACAGAACGGAGTTTGGTTATGAAAGTTTTGATGGCTACCATGCAGCTTGATATAGGCGGTGCCGAAACCCATATAGTAGAGCTTTCGAAGGCTTTGGCGCGTAAAGGGGTGGAGGTTTTTGTCGCATCAAACGGCGGTGCCTATGTAAAAGAGCTTGAAGACGCCGGTATAAAGCACTTCACAGTTCCTCTTAACAGAAAAAATCCCCGTTCACTTAAAACTGCGTACAAGCTTCTTGAAAAAATCATCCTTGACTCAGGTATTGACATTGTTCACGCCCATGCACGCATACCAGGTTTTTTGTGCGGACTTTTACACAAAAAGCTCAATTTCCGCTTTGTATCGACTGCACATTGGGTTTTTAACACCCGCTTTCCTCTTAATCTTCTGACAAACTGGGGTGAGCGCAGTCTTACCGTAAGCGATGACATCAAAAAGTACCTTATTGACAAATACGGATGCAAAGCCGAAAATATCGGGGTGACCATAAACGGCGTTGATACAGACAAATTCTCGGCAAACATTGATTATTCGGACATTGCTGATGAATTTGGTTTTGGCGAAGACAAAACCCGGATAGTTTATGTCAGCCGTATGGATATTGACCGAAGTTTTGCCGCACACAAGCTGATTGAGGCTGTTCCCAGGCTTTTGAAGTCCATACCAAGCCTTGAAGTTGTAGTCGTCGGCGGTGGCAACGATTTTGACCAGATAAAAAAAGAAGCTGACCGGACAAACGAGCAGCTTGGAAAAAAAGTTATAATAACAACCGGCGCAAGGACCGACATCAACAAATTTGCCGCATCCTGCGATGTGTTTGTTGGTGTCAGCCGTGCAGCACTTGAGGCAATGGCTTGCAAAAAGCCTGCAATAATCGCCGGAAACGAAGGATATATCGGAATTTTTGACGAAGACAAGCTTGGGGTCGCGATTGACACCAACTTCTGTTGCCGTGGTTGCGAGGAAACAACAACCGAGCGTCTTTACGAAGATTTGCTCAAAGTTCTTGCCAAAGACAAAAATGTCTACCGCGCAAGGCTTGGCGAATATTCACTTGAGACTGTAAAAAAACACTATTCGGTAGACACAATGGCAAACGACGCCCTGCGTATGTATGCCGCAGTAGCAAAAGACTCCGCGTTTGATGCCGACCTTGTACCCGAAATCAAAGATATCGAAAAATATCTGCTTTGCGGCGGCAAAAGACCTGTTGATGTGGTTATCTCGGGATATTACGGATTTCGCAACAGCGGTGATGACTCGATACTGACAGCTATAATCTCGGAACTTCGGGAAGTGTGTCCCAACATATCAATAACCGTTCTTTCAAAAAATCCTGCCGAAACAAGCCGGCTCTACTCTGTGGATTCGGTTGACAGACTTGACTTTTTGAAGCTGTGGCAGCTTTTTGCCAAAACCAAGCTTTTGATAAGCGGCGGCGGAAGTCTTATTCAGGATGTAACAAGCTCGAAATCGCTTTACTACTATCTTGCCGTTATGCGCCTTGCAAAGCTCAGAGGTGCAAAGGTTATGCTTTATGCCAACGGCATTGGCCCTGTGACACGCGCCAAAAATTTTGAACATATCCGAAAAACGCTGAAAAGCGCAAGCTACATCACCCTGCGCGACCTTCCTTCAAAGGACGAGCTTTCGCAAATTCTTTTGCCCGAGGTCCCCTGCGAAGTTACGGCAGACCCGGTATTTTCGCTTCCGGTCGCAGAAAAAGAAACCGTTGATAAGGCGCTTTTGTCTTGCGGCGTTTCGCCTGACGAAAAAGTCTTTCTTGTCAGCGTAAGAGACTGGAAGACCCTTGACAAAGACTTCGAAAGCAAAATTTGTGAATTTTGTGAATTTGTCCACACTCTCTATGGCATCAGACCGCTGATTGTCCCTATGCAAAAAACCTTTGACAAGGAAATCTCGGAAAGAATATTTAAATTGCTCAAAGTCCCTGCAGCAATAAGCCCAGGCGGCTTCTCGCCCGAGCTTATGCCGGGCATCGCCAAGCGCTGTGAATTTGTTTTGGGAATGAGACTTCATTCGCTTATATACGCAGTGAAAGCCGGCGTTCCGTCAATTGCTCTTGACTATGACCCAAAGGTTGCCTCGGTTATGAAGTCCATCGGCCTTGAATTTGTCGAACCGGTTGACCGGGTGGATGTCACAAATCTTTGCGGTTTTGCCCAAAGAATAATGGAAAAACAAGTAGAGCTTTGCGCGGATATGCAGAAAAAAAGCAACGATTTTGCTCTTCTTTCGAAGAAGAACACCGAAATTGCAGTAAATCTTTTAAAAAATCTTTAATGGCATAAATAAATATCCCCCCGTCAAAAACGGGGGGATATTTACCTTTCAGAGCTTTTATGTTTTTATTCCTCTGTTTCTTCGTTAAGAGACTCTTCGTAGCTTGCAAGAATCATATTCTGGAGAAGTTCTCTTGTGTCGGCGTTGATAGGATGTGCGATATCCTTGAATTCACCGTCCGGGGTTTTGCGGCTGGGCATAGCAATAAACAATTTTTCCTGGCCTTCGATAACCTTGATGTCATGAACGACAAAACAATCATCAAAAGTAACCGAAACGACTGCTTTCATTCTGCCTTCCGCATTGATTTTTCTGACTTTGATGTCAGTGATTTGCATATAAAATGCACCGCCTTTCGCCAAACATAGTGTTTGCCTTTTTGATATAATGTATATAATGGTTAATAATTTTGCATAAAAAAGTTTTAAAATAATATAATAACCTATATTGCTAAATTTTATGAAATGTAGTATACTTGAAATGCGGAAATAAAAATGCAAGGTTAAACAGATGCTTAAAAGCCAAGGAGATGAGATTAAAATGAAAGCAATAGATTTTTCCTGTCCGATGGAGTCACTTCATATACATATGGTCGGCATAGGTGGTATAAGCATGAGTGCTCTTGCCCATATGCTGAAGTTCTTCGGTGCACGGGTAAGTGGCTCGGACAGATGCGAGACCGAAACAACCAAACGGCTTTCGGCTGCAGGTATTGAAGTGAAGATAGGGCACAGTCCCGACAATATCAACGAGCCAAGCCTTGTTTGCTATACTGCGGCAATCCCAAAAGACAATCCCGAACTCGTCAAGGCAAAATCCCTTGGTATACCTATGCTTGAAAGGGCCGAGCTTTTGGGGCAGCTGATGAAGCTTTACAAATTCCCAATCGCCGTTGCCGGAACGCACGGAAAAACCACAACAACCTCTATGCTTTCGCTTGTCCTTCTTGAAGCCTCGCTTGACCCCACAATTCTGGTAGGGGGCGAGCTCCAGCAAATAGGCGGCAACTTTAAGATTGGTTCAAAAGATTACCTTGTCCTTGAAGCATGTGAGTATGTGGAAAGTTTTCTTCACTTTAATCCGTTTATATCGATAATAACCAACGTCGAAGAAGACCACTTAGATTATTTTGCCGATATATCTCATATTATATCAGCTTTTGAAAGTTTTGCAAGACTAAACTCCCCTCTTGGATGCATTATTGTTTGTTCTGACGATAAAAACGCCCAAACTGTTGTGCAAAATGTCAAAAATAAAATCGTAAAATATGGTATATTTGGTGGAAATAACGATTTTTATGCCGAAAACATCCGTCTGGACCCCTGCGGCAAAACCTGCCTGAGTGTTTACGCATACGGCAAGCACGCAGTTGATCTGGAGCTTTCGGTACACGGAAACCACAACATTCAAAATGCCCTTGCCGCATTTGCTGCCGCGTGGGAGATTGGTATTTCGCCCGAGGTAATAAAGCGCGGTCTTGAAAAATTTGGTGGCACAAAGCGGCGTTTTGAGGAGCTGGGAAGCTTTGACGGCATAACGGTAGTTGACGATTATGCTCACCACCCGACCGAAATCCGCAGCACTCTTGAAACTGCAAAAACCCTGACAAAAGGTAATGTGTGGTGCATTTTTCAGCCTCACACATACTCGCGTACAAAAGCATTCCTGAACGAATTTGCCAATGTGCTTTCGATTGCGGACCGGGCAATTATTGCTGATATATTCGCTGCCCGTGAGGTGTATGACGGCACAATCCACTCGTGCGACCTTGCCGAAATAACCAACAACGCTTTGTATATAAACGATTTTTCAGCAATCGAAAGATATATCAGAGCAAATGCAAAACCCGGTGACCTGGTTATAACAATGGGAGCCGGAGATATATATAAAGTAGGCGAAAAGCTGGTTAAATAAAAAGGGATGTTAAAAAGCTATGTTTTTAAACATCCTTCCATTAGGGGATAGTTTCTTTTGCCGTCTTCGTATTTTTTGAACAAGGTCACCTGTCCCAACACATCATTTGTCCAATTTTTTTGTTCCATTGTAATTTCACTTACTTTTGGTTTTTTTTGACAATTTTTACATAATAGCAAACACTTTTTGCATAAAAAATGGCGGCAGGATGATTCTATCCTGCCGCCATTACTAATTTTTTCAAACCTTACGCTTTGCCGATTGAGCCGAAAAGCTCCATTTTTTCTTTAACAGTAGCCTTGATTGCCTCAACGCCCGGCGCAAGAAGTTTTCTTGGGTCAAATCCCTTGCCGACAAGGTCTTTTCCCTCTTCGATATATTTGCGCACTGCAGCGCTGAACGTAATCTGACACTCAGTGTTTACATTGATTTTACAAACGCCAAGTGAGATTGCTTTCTTTATCATATCCTCGGGGATGCCTGTTCCGCCATGGAGAACAAGCGGCATCGGGTCTGTTGCCTGACTGATTTTTTCCAGAACTTCAAAATTGAGGCCCTGCCAGTTTTCGGGGTACTTGCCGTGGATGTTGCCAATTCCTGCAGCCAGAAGGTCAACGCCCAGATCAGCAATCATTTTGCACTCATTGGGGTCTGCAACTTCGCCGCTGCCAATAACGCCGTCTTCCTCGCCGCCGATTGCACCGACTTCGGCTTCAATCGAAATACCCTTTGAATGAGCAAGATTTACAAGCTCAGTAGTTTTCTGGATATTCTCGTCAATGGGATAGTGCGAGCCATCAAACATAATTGACGAAAATCCAGCCTTCATTGCGTTCATTGCGCCGTCATAAGTGCCGTGGTCAAGATGAATGGCAACCGGAACGGTAATTCCCAGGCACTCTATCATACCTTCAACCATATTTACAACGGTTTTAAATCCACACATATATTTGCCCGCGCCCTCGGACACACCAAGAATAACAGGTGATTTACATTCCTCTGCAGTAAGAAGTATTGCTTTTGTCCATTCAAGGTTGTTTATGTTGAACTGACCGACAGCATACTTGCCTGCCTTTGCCTTTTTAAGCATTTCAGTAACCGAAACTAACATTGTTATTCCTCCCAATTTTTCATTTTGATATAATTATAATACCATATTTTTACTCTTTGTGTCAACACAAAATACCTCATGCTTGCTTTTTTTTGATATTTGTGTTAAAATTACCAAATAATATTAACAAACTTCTTAGAAGGTGATTTTTTGAAGTCCATGTTTAAAACCCTTTGGGGCTTTTTGAAGAGCAACATTTTTCTTCTGTTTGCTGTCGTGTCTCTTGTTTTGCCCGACCTGCAGCTTCGCTGGCTTGTTCTGCCCAAGGTATTTCAGGAAGCGTTTGTTTTTCCTGCAAGCTGGTGCTTTTCTGCTGCCTGGGTTTGTTTTTTGCTGATTGTTTGCCTTTTGCTTCCAAAAAAATCAGGACGCATTACATATATAATAACCGCATCTGTGTTTATTATTCTTTCACTTTGCCAATATGTATATTTTAAAATATTTGACCAGTTCTTCCGCATAAAAAGCATAGCTTTGGTTGGCGAGGGTGCCGAGTATCTTTCGTTTGCAGTCAAATATATTGACGAGTGGCTCCTTTCGTGCACCATTACCGCGGTTTTGTGTCTTGTTGCGGCAGCTTTAAGCTGGAGAAGTTTTGCATCCAAAAACCGCAAATGGTGGTTTGTTTTGATTCTGCCAGTTGCCGTAATTTCGGCACTTCATATCTTTATGCAGCCCGGGCTTCATGGCGATTCCAGCGACGACTGGGATTCGTGGCGCAAGCCGCGTGTTGTTTACAAAAACTTTAATGATGTAAACAAATGCCTTGATTTGTGCGGACTTTACCACCTTACATTCCGCGACGCCTTTGACACCTTTATTGCGCCGGATGCCTACGGAAAAAAGCAGATGGAAAAGGTGGACCACTATTTTGCCGAAAAACCTGCTCAAAGCAAAAATGAATATACCGGTCTTTTAAAGGGCAAAAATGTTATTGCCGTTATGCTTGAGGGCATTGATACCTGGATGATTGACCAAACCCACACGCCTACCATCGCAAAGATGATGAATGAGGGAATAAACTTCGCAAACTACCATTCACCGTTTTTTGGTACAGGGCACACCTTTAATGCCGAATTTGCATTCAACACGGGTCTTTTTACACCAATCACTGCAGTAAGCGCGGTCAACTTCAGCGCAAACAGCTATCCTTATGCTCTTCCAACGCTTTTTGCAGAGGCAGGGTATTCGGTAAATTCGTTCCATTATAATGATTCCGAATTCTACAACCGCGGAATAATGCACAAAAGCTTTGGTTACGAAAAATATCATTCCTTTACCGAATTCGGTATGCCCGAGACTGTATCACAGGCGGACAGCAACATCTTTAAAAATGACGATATTTACAGCAAGGTTGTTGACGGCAAGCCGTTTTTCAGCTTTGTAATCACATATTCGGGGCATGTCCCCTATACCTTTGACGACGCCAAGCTTGCAGTTGCAAAAGCAAACCACCCCGAGCTTGTAAACCCGGGCATTGACAAAGAGAAAAACAACTGTCAGATTCTTGCCGCCGACACCGACGACTTTTTCAGAATTCTTCTTGACAGACTGGAAGACGGCGGACTGCTTGATGACACTGTCATTATTGCTTACACCGACCATTATGCATATGGCTTTTCGGACCAGCAAAAGCTTGCAAGCTTTAAGCCCGGCGAAATAATTTATCGCGTGCCTGCATTTATTTATGCAAAGGATTTGCCGGCGAAAAAAGTTTCGAAGCCGATGATGACAATTGACTGGCTGCCGACTCTTGTCAATCTTTTTGACCTTAAAACCGACGGCAAATATATCGGCAACGATGTGCTTGACAAGGATACACCCGGTTTTGTTTACTTTGGCAACAGCGCGTGGCTTGACGAAAAAATGTATTATGTGCCATCAGGCGCTGCCCCCGAAGAAAAAGATGCCGAGCATATAAAGGCCCAAAATGTTCGGGTAAAAGAAAGTTTTGAAATAAACGACATAATCGTCTCGGGTGATTATTACGGCAAACGTTAATAATTTTGTTACAAAAATTTAACTTGTAAATTTTCATTTAATATGATACACTTTAAATAGATTATTTGACAGAAGGAGATTTTTTATGGAAAACAACAAAAATTTCTCGAAAACTGTAAAATTCAGTGTCGAAAAAGAAAAGCAGATGTCACCCCGTGATGTAATTCTGACCGTTTATTCGGCACTTAAAGAAAAGGGCTACAACCCCATAAGCCAGATTGTTGGCTACATTATGTCGGGCGACCCCTCTTATATCACTGCGCACAACGGCGCAAGAACACTTATCCAGCGTCTCGAAACCGACGAAATTTTGGAAGAGCTGGTTGAGTTTTATGTTTCGAACTAACACTTTAAAGTATAAAATCAAAAAAAGGGATGCAAAATTTGCGTCCCTTTTTTGCTTAAAATCGATTGTAGCATAATTTTTTTGCCAAATAAAAGGATTTTTCAAATTTTTGTCGAAATAAAAAAGGTAAGGATATTTTTTAAACACGCCTTAAAACGCAAATTTTTTATTATAAACGAGGTGACGAAATGGCAGATGAAAGAAACGAAGCGTTGTTTGACGCCTCAAAACTCAACATCATCCCTGTCGAAATCGAAAAGGAAATGCGAAAGTCATATCTTGACTATGCAATGTCGGTTATTGTAGGTCGTGCGCTCCCCGATGTGCGTGATGGTCTCAAACCGGTACACCGCCGCATCCTTTATGCAATGCACGAGGACAACCTGACCCCCGACCGCGAGTACCGCAAGAGTGCTACCACCGTCGGTAACGTGCTGGGTAGATACCATCCACACGGTGACGCATCGGTTTATGACGCAATGGTTCGTATGGCTCAGGACTTCTCGATGAGATACCCGACAGTTGACGGGCACGGAAACTTCGGCTCGGTCGATGGCGACCCGCCTGCAGCTTATCGTTATACCGAAGCGCGTATGTCGCGTATGGCTATGCGGATGCTGACCGATATCGAAAAAGAAACCGTTGACTTTATGCCAAACTTTGACGAAAGCCGCAAAGAACCTGTTGTTTTGCCGTCAAGATTCCCACATCTTCTGGTAAACGGTTCAAACGGTATTGCCGTAGGTATGGCAACCAATATTCCGCCCCACAACCTGACCGAGGTTATCAACGGAATTATTGCTGTTATTGACAATCCCGAAATCACCATAGACGAGCTTATGGAGCACATTCCGGGTCCTGACTTCCCGACCGGCGCTCAGATAATGGGAACATCAGGAATCCGCGCCGCATACCACACCGGCAGAGGCAAAATCCGTCTCCGCGCAAAGGCAGAAATCGAGGAAGTTAAAGAAAGGCAGCGCATTGTTATTACCGAGATACCATACATGGTAAACAAGGCCCGCCTTATTGAAAAAATCGCTGATTTGGTGCGCGAAAAGCGTGTTGAGGGGATTTCGGACCTGCGTGACGAGTCCGACCGCGACGGTATGCGCATTGTTGTCGAGGTAAAACGCGATGCAAACGCAACAATCGTTTTGAATCAGCTTTACAAGTACACTCAGCTTGAAGACAGCTTTGGCGTTATTATGCTGGCTTTGGTAAATCAGGTCGAGCCAAAGGTGCTTAACCTGCGCGAAATTCTGGACAACTACATTGACTTCCAGAAGGATGTCATCATCCGCCGTTCGCGCTTTGACAAAAAGAAAGCCGAGGCACGGGCTCATATACTTGAAGGTCTCAGAATTGCTCTTGACAATATCGACGAAATCATCAGCATTATCCGCAGCAGCTACAGCGATGCAAAACCCAAGCTGATGGAAAGATTCAACTTCTCGGATGTTCAGGCGCAGGCTATCCTTGATATGCGCCTTGCAAGACTTCAGGGTCTCGAACGCGAGAAAATTGACAACGAGTACAAAGAGATTATGGCTCTTATTGCAGAGCTTGAGTCAATCCTTGCATCAGACGCCAAAGTTCTGGAGGTGTTAAAGACCGAAATCAGCGAAATCCGCGACAGATTTGGCGATGCAAGACGCACCTCTATCGAGCCTGTTGTTGACGACATAGATATTGAGGACCTTATTGAAGAGGAAGACAATGTAATCACCATGACCCGTCAGGGCTACATCAAGCGCTTGGCAGCAGATACCTATCGCAGCCAGAAACGCGGCGGCAAGGGCATTATCGGCATGCAAACCAAGGAGGAAGACTTTGTTGACACAATGTTTGTATCCTCGACACATGCATACATTTTGTTCTTCACCAATGCAGGCAAGATGTACCGCATAAAGGCATACGAAATCCCCGAAGCCGGCAGACAGGCAAAGGGTACTGCGATTGTAAATCTTCTGCCGCTTGACCCGGGCGAAAAGGTTTCGGCAATTTTGCCAATCCGCGAATACAGCGATGACGAGTATCTTATCATGGCAACCCGCCAGGGTGTAATCAAAAAGACTGCTCTTACCGAGTATCAGAATGCTCCCAAAGCCGGAAAAATCGCAATCAATCTTGACGAAGGCGACGAGCTTATCAATGTTGTCCGCACCAAAGGCGACGGCGATATCTTTATGGGTACTCATCTTGGCAAGATGATAAGATTCTCTGAATCCGATGTCAGAACTCTGGGCAGAGTTTCGCGCGGTGTCCGAGGTATTATGCTTAAGGACGGCGACTATGTCGTTGGTATGAGCACCACACGCGAAAACGCAAAAATCCTTGTTATCAGCGAAAACGGCTACGGCAAAAAGACCGAACTTTCGGAATACAAAGTTCAGTCCCGTGGCGGTCAGGGAACAAGCACTTACAAAATCAGCGACGAGACAGGTAACGTTTCTGGCTTTGGTCTGGTTACCGACGATGACGACATTATGATTATGACATCCGAGGGTATAATCATAAGAGTCCACACCGAAGAAATCAGCACTCTGAAGCGTGTTACAAAGGGCGTTCGCCTTATGCGGCTTGCCGACGGTGTGAAAATTGTTTCGGCTGCACCGGTTGCACGCGAAGAAGATGCGACTGATGCCGGCAGCGAAGAAGTTCCTGCAGCTGACGAAACAGCAAACGAATAATACAAATTTCGACAATATGTGCAAAATAATGATTTTTTTGAAGAAATCAGCTGTTATTTTTAGTAATTAGGCACAATAAGATTTTTTTCAAGTACAAAACGCGTCAAATCCGCTCTGCACAAGGGTTTGACGCGTTTTACATTTTGCGGATATACAATATTACCAAACTGTCATTTCAATCTTTGGTTAATTATTCTCTAACATTTTTTTTGATTTTGTGTTAAAATGTAGCAGTAATATTACTGCGAATTATTTTAGGAGGTTATATAAAATGGCAGGTTTAAGTTTAAGACAGATTGGTAAAATATATCAGGGAGGAGTTATCGGCGCAAAGGATATCAACCTTGAAATCGAAGATAAAGAATTTATAATTCTTGTCGGACCTTCAGGCTGTGGTAAATCTACAACACTCCGTATGATTGCCGGTCTTGAAGAAATTTCAGAGGGCGAACTTTACATCGACGGCAAGCTCGTTAATGACATTCCTCCGAAAGACAGAGATATCGCGATGGTTTTCCAGAGCTATGCTCTTTATCCCCATATGACAGTTTTTGATAACATGGCATTTGGTCTCAAGCTCAGAAAGCTCCCCAAAGACGTTATCAACGAAAAAGTACACGAAGCTGCAAAGATTCTTGATATCGAGCATCTTCTTGACCGTAAGCCGAAGGCTCTTTCGGGTGGTCAGAGACAGCGTGTTGCTCTTGGTCGTGCTATCGTTCGTGAACCTAAGGTATTCCTTATGGACGAACCGCTTTCAAACCTTGATGCAAAGCTCAGAGTTCAGATGCGTTCGGAAATCGGTAAGCTCCACAAAAAGCTTGGTACAACAGTTGTTTATGTTACACACGACCAGACCGAAGCTATGACAATGGGTACAAGAATCGCTGTTATGAAAGACGGATATCTTCAGCAGTGCGCTTCACCGACCGAGCTTTATGACGAACCGGTTAACATCTTCGTTGCAGGCTTTATCGGCAGCCCCCAGATGAACTTTATAAACGCTACTTTGGTTAAAGATGGCGATGCTGTTCTTCTTAACGGCAACGGTTTCAGCGTTAAGCTCCCCGAAGGCAAAATCAAGCCCGAACTCGATGCTTACTACGGCAAAGAAGTTGTTGTCGGCGTAAGACCTGAATCAATCTATGATGACGAAGCTCACCTTTCGGCAATGCCCGATGCAGTTGTTGATGTAACAGTTGACATTACCGAAATGATGGGTGCTGAGACATACCTCTACCTCTTGCTTGGTGAAACTCCTATCATCGCAAAGGTAAACCGTCGTACAACAGCTAAGGCTGACGACAAAATCAAAGTTGTTTTTGACACAAACAAGATTCACTTGTTTGACAAAGAAACAGAGCTTGCTATTATTCACTAATATACTTATTAAATCAAAAAAGGAAATTCGCCTGAGCGAATTTCCTTTTTTTGTTGTGCTTTTTTAATCTTATTTGTTTTTCAACTCTTTCACAAGTTCTTTAATGCATTTTTCGCAAACCGGCTTACCCTTAAAGCGGATTACATTGTCGACCTCATTGCAAAAAATGCAGGCAGGCTCGTACTTGCTTAAAAAAAGCTTGTCCTCGTCAACAAAAATTTCCAACGCATCTTTGGGCGAAATATCAAGTTTGTTGCAAACCTCTTTTGGAATAACAATTCGGTCAAGATCATCAACGCGCCTTACAATTCCCAAGCCACCCTTGCTTATAGCCGGAAGCTTTCCCTCGTTATGCTTTTTAAGAACAATCCTGGAGCCGTCAAGAAAAATTTCAACTGGAGTCTTTGCTTCAATCTCCAATGCTCTGCAAAGTTCCTTGGGTATAACAATACGGTCAAGTTTGTCAACTCGCCTTACCATACCTGTAGATTTCATAAATACATCTCCTTTTTAATATTTTGTCTAACCTTATAATAATATTACCATAGTTGTAAAAATTTGTCAATAGTATAAATAAAAAAAATTTTTTTCGCCCAAAAAGTCGAAAAGGGGAATACCCATCCCCCCAACACCTTGCCCCGAAGCAAAGAGCCTGCAACGCCTTGCCCTGAATAAAAATCCCACAAAATTTTCAAATTTTGTGGGACGAGGAGCAGTCACCAAAAATGACGATTGTTTGAATTGCTAACAGAGTCAAGAGGTGAACTGCGACGAGATGCAGAACTGTCAAAGCGAACCCGACGGAGTACTTGTTGTACGCCAAGAGGTGAGGTTTGGCGGTAGTTAAACGGCATAAAAACAAAAACCGCGAATATTCGCGGTTTTCTACCTTTTTCAATATTCATCAAAAGGGTACGCTTTCAACTTTATTTACCCTGCCGTTTAACGGTCGGCGCGTTTTTTCAAAGCTCCCTGAGAGCCTTCTCAAAAATTACTCCATACTCTATCTTCATTTCGGGATATTTCATAGTCTCGGCAATCGCCGCCTTTATAAAATCAACCGCTTTTTGCGATGCCTCTGCAGCAGTCATTCCATTGGTCAACGCACCGGTAAGAACTGCTGCAAAAATATCGCCTGTGCCATGAAACGGTCTGTCAACATATCCGCAGTCAAGCAAATCAAAAAAGTCCGCCTTTTTGTCATAAACCGCAACACACATATGCTTTTTGTCGGTCATCACGCTTGTTATTGCAACTATGTCGGGTCCTAATCCTGCAAGCTCCTTTGCCATAGCCTTGATTTCTTCGTTTGTGAGATAGTTTTGGGGATAAGGTCTTTCAAGCAACAGGCACGCCTCGGTCAGATTTGGTGTGATAGCATCAGCAAGCTTTACAAAATCTTTCATTCCCGAAAGAAGGTCATTCATTCGGTCATAATACACGGTCTCGGCATCTGACAAAACATTGTCGCCAAGAACGGGGTCAATCACTATCAGTGTTCCCTCGCTTTTTTTACTTTTCACAAAATCCGCGGCAAGCTCTATCTGTCTTGCACTTGCCATATATCCGGTGCAAATTGCGTCAAAATGCACATCTATTTTCTGCCAGTGTGCAAGGATTTTTTCCATTTCGTCGGTCAGGTCGCAAAATGTGTAATCCTCGAACTTGTATGTATGGGTAGAAAGCACCGCCGTCGGAAGTGGGCACGCCTCTATCCCCATTGCCGAAAGAATCGGGCACGCCTCGGTCAGCGACACTCTGCCAAACCCCGACAAATCATTTATAACAGCAACCCTTGGTATAAAGCTTTTTATCATTTTTAATTCTCCTTTAAATCGCTAAGCTCCGCTTCGGTCAGTTCCCTTACCTCGCCGGGTTTGAGATTGTCATCAAGACTAAGGTTTTTCATTCTTATTCGTCTGAGATATACTACCTTGTTGTCCACCTTTTCAAACATCCTCTTTACCTGATGGAACTTTCCCTCGCATATTGTCACCTCGGCAAAATACGGTTTGGTGTCTGTCAATGGCACAAGGCTTGCCGGAAGTGTGACAAAGTCACCCAAATCCATACCCTGCTCAAACAGCTTTATGTCATCAGCACCGGTCGGTTTTTCGATTTCGGCAACATAAGTTTTTGTCACATGCTTTTTTGGCGAAAGCAACTTGTGGCCGAGTGCGCCATCATTGGTAAGAAGCAAAAGCCCCTCGGTGTCAATATCAAGTCTGCCCACCGGAAAAGGCTCGAAATGCAGATATTCCCGGGGCAGAAGGTCGATTACCGTAGGCAGTTTTTTGTCCCAGGTAGCCGAAACATATCCTGCCGGCTTGTTCATCATCAGATACACAAACTCGCGGTAATTTGCCGTCTTGCCGTCAACCCTGACCTCGCAGGTGTTTGGGTCAACCTGGCTTTCGGGACGGGCCACCGTCTCGCCCGAGACGGTAACCCGTCCCGATTTTATTAACTTTTTTACATCACTTCGTGTGCCAAATCCACATTCGGCAAGAAATCTGTCCAGTCTCATTTTTGTCTCCTGAGTATTTTTGTCTTTATATCTTCATATATTAGTACTATTGAAACAATTTCCAGGGGGGATGTCCGCTATGTCAGGTGCGCGCCGATATATTTTTGCCACGCTCTTATTTGCTGCTGTTTTGTTTGCCGTAATCTTCGGGGTTTTTCACATTGATAATTCGACCAATAGTATGATTGTAGAATATGCCGAAAACCTTGGTTGGGAGATAAACCCCTCCCCCGCACAGATATCACATTTTGTAATCCCTGAGAACTTTGATGCAGTTTTTGAGACCTACAACGCACTTCAAAAAAGCTCGGGGTTTGACCTTTCGGAATTTAAGGGGAAGCGGGTCAGCCGATATACCTACGTGGTGAAAAACCACATACAATCCGCAAACTCACAGGTTTTTCTTGGGATTATAGTATTCGAAAGCCGCATAATCGCAGGCGAAATCTCATCAACCGATTCGGACGGCTTTATGCACGGAATCACCGAAACTTCCAATATCCGCGAATAGCTGTTTTAGCTTTCTTTGACCGCTTCTTTCATTTTACCACAAAAAAATCGATTGCGCCATACTTTTCCTTGACTTTTTTTTAGAGAGATAGTAAAATTGTAATTAACAACCTCGTTTTGAGGTTATAGTATGCACGAATTTTAACACCAAGGAGGTTTTACCAATGAGAATAGAAACAAAATGTATTCAATCCGGCTACAGTCCCAAAAACGGCGAACCCCGTGTTTTGCCGATTTATCAAAGCACCACCTGGAAGTACGGCTCGACCGAACAGATGGGCAAGCTTTTTGACCTTGAGGAAAGCGGATATTTTTATACCCGTCTTGCAAACCCCACAAATGATGCTGTTGCAGCAAAAATAGCTGACCTTGAGGGCGGTGTTGCAGCAATGCTTACATCATCAGGACAGGCAGCCTGCTTTTACTCGATTTTCAATATCTGCGAGGCAGGCGGACACTTTGTTTGCTCGTCATCAGTTTATGGTGGTACATTCAATATGTTTGGCGTAACTCTTAAAAAGCTGGGCATTGATGTAACATTTGTTGACCCCGATGCCGACGACGAAACCCTGAACGCCGCATTCCGCGAAAACACCAAGGCGGTCTTTGGCGAGACTATCGCAAACCCTGCACTTGTTGTTCTGGATATCGAAAGATGGGCAAAGGCAGCTCACGCTCATGGCGTTCCGCTGATTATTGACAACACCTTTGCAACACCCATAAACTGCAGACCTTTTGAATGGGGAGCAGATATCGTAGTGCACTCAACCACCAAATATATGGATGGTCACGCGACCTCGGTCGGCGGCGTGGTTGTTGACAGCGGAAACTTCGACTGGGAAGCAAGCGGAAAGTTCCCCGGTCTTACCACTCCTGACGAGTCGTATCACGGCATTACCTACACCAAAAAGTTTGGCAAAGCGGCATACATAACAAAGCTTACCGCACAGGTTATGCGCGACCTTGGCTCTATCCCCTCGCCTCACAACGCATTTTTGCTCAATCTTGGTCTTGAGACCTTGCCGCTTCGTATGGAGCGTCATTGCAGCAATGCTCAGGCAGTTGCAGAATTTCTGGAAAAGGACGACCGTATCTCGTGGGTTAAATACTGCGGACTTCCCTCTGACAAATATCACACACTTGCCCAGAAATACCTGCCAAACGGCTCGTGCGGAGTTATCTCGTTTGGTGTCAAGGGCGGAAGGGAAGCTGCTGTCAAGTTTATGGACAGTCTTCAGCTTGCCGCAATTGTTACACACGTGGCTGATGCAAGAACATCTGTTTTGCACCCTGCAAGCCACACACACCGCCAGCTTAATGACGAAGAGCTTAAAGCAGCAGGCGTTACCCCTGACCTTATCAGATTTTCAGTCGGAATCGAAAATGTCGACGATATTATCGACGATATCAAACAGGCTCTTGAAAAAGCAAACTAAATACAAAAAAAGATGCGAAGATAAGCTTCGCATCTTTTTTATATTGCAACCTTTTTAAAGCGACTTTGCAGGTGGGCGATGCCCTCCTGCGGCTTGCAACTAATACGGTTCCGAAGATATACCCAGTTCTTTAAGAATGAGAGAGTTTTTTTCGTTATAAGCATTTAAAAACTGCAAAAACTCCTGCTCGGTTACGGGATGTTGCTTTGCTTTGTTTTCAAAATCTTCGCTCATTTTCACAAGCTCTTCGGCAAGTTCTTTGACAAGAGAAGTGTTTATACTCATAGGGATGCTCCTTTAAATAAAAAATGCGTGGCAGAAGCCACGCATGAAAAACGCAGCTCCTAAAGCAACATAATTCAACAACTTAGGATTAACCACAAGTATGCGAAAACAGAGCATGCATTTTTACCAAAGGTAAAACACATACTTATGGTGTCCATAAATATTTGAAATTATGTTGCAAAAACATTATATCATTTATTTGTTTAAATTACAAGACCTTTTTATAGGCGGGCTCCGCGCCTTTTCTATGGCGGAATTAAAGACACACAAAGACTTTCAAGAGAGAAAACCGCCTTATGAGCAACGATTGGTGGGTGTTTCGAAAATTGTCGAGGACATCGAAAATCGGTGGTGCAATCAATTTCCGATGCAGGCACCACCGATTTAGCGAGGCAAACAATAAGTTTGTTTATCCAAGCGGTCGCTCCCGCAGACAATTTGAGTATTACAACCACCCAAGATGCGAATCGGCGCGGCAGGGGGTTAAGGGGGCGTTGCTGATAACGCCCCCTTAAAGAGAAATCCTTGACGAAACAAAGTGTCTGTGCTAAACTGTACTTATACCAAAACTTTGTTTGCAGGTGATAACAGTGAAAGATAAAAACACTTTCAAATGGATATATGCGCGGTCAAAAAGCAGTCTTTTCCAAATTGTACTGCTTGCCGTTATGCGCTCGGCAGTTACTGTTCTGGGCGTTTCGTTTGCTCTTGTTTCGCGCTATGTAATTGACGCCGCAGTTGCAGGCGACGGAGACCTTTTGCTTAAGAATTCTATTATACTTTTCGCGATAATCGCGGCTCAGATTCTGATAAAGCTTTTGGGACAGGGACTCGAAACCCAAACCACCGCAAAGCTCTCTATGCGACTTCGCGGCGAGCTGTTTACCTCGATTCTTACACGCGACTATCAGGCTTTGGGCAAGTATCACAGTGGGGATTTGCTCACCCGTATCACCAACGACTCGGACATTGTTTCGGGCGGAATTGTTTCGCTTCTGCCAAGCGTTTTGGCTCTTTTGGTGGGACTTTCGTACGCTCTTTATTCGCTGATGCGGCTTGACACACATTTTGCCGTAATCTTTCTTGTTGGCGGAATATTTTTGCTGGTTGTCATAAGTGCGTTCAGAGGCATTATGAAAAAGCTTCACAAAAAAGTTCAGGAAGCCGAAAGCAAGGTCCGCTCCTTTTTCCAGGAATCTTTGGGCAGTATCCTTATGGTAAAAGTTTTTGGCATCGAAAAATCGGTGGGCAAAAAAGGTGCTGATTTGCAATACGGAAGCTACAAAGCGCAGATGCGGCGCCGCAATCTGACTCTTGTTGCAGCCAGCGGTCTTGCATTTATTTTCAGCATGGGCTCGCTTTATGCCCTAGTTCACAGTGCGTATCGCCTTTATGTCGGCACAATCAGCTTTGGTACACTGACTGCTATCATTCAGCTTGTCAACCAGATTCAATCGCCTTTTGCAGGGCTTTCAGGTGTGCTTCCTCAGTTTTATGCTATTCTGGCATCTTCCGAGCGTATAATTGAAATTCAGGACATCCCCGAAGAACAGCTTCGCGAGCCGTTTGTCGACCCCGGACGCGATTACAAAAAGCTTAAAGCACTAAGCTTCGAAAATGTTTCGTTTGGTTATGGCAGGGACATTATTCTTGATAATGCAAGCCTCCGGATAGAAAAAGGTGATTTTGCTGTTGTTGCAGGCATTTCGGGCATAGGAAAAAGCACCCTTATCAAGTTGTTGCTTGGCGTTATATCACCCGAATCCGGAAAAATAAATCTTTTATACGAAGACGGCTGCACATCGGCAGGAAAACACACAAGACCGTTTTTCTCATATGTTCCGCAGGGAAATCTTTTGCTTTCGGGAACAATCCGCGAGACTGTTTCGGCAGTCAACCAGACTGCAAGTGATGCCGAGATTATGAAAGCCGCCGAGCTTTGCTGTGCGGCAGACTTTATCCGCGAGCTGCCCGATGGACTTGACACTTATATCGGCGAAAAAGGCTTTGGACTTTCCGAAGGTCAGGTACAGCGTCTTGCGATAATGCGTGCCATTCTTTCGGACGCACCAATCCTTTTGCTTGACGAAGCAACCTCGGCTCTTGACGAGGCTACCGAGGCAAAGTTCCTCGAAAACCTGAAACAACTGAAAGACAAAACCTGCATTATTATCTCGCACAAACACGCAGCGTTTGAAATTTGCAACAAAAAGATATATATCGAGGACAAAAAAATACGAACTGAATAAAAGAAACACCCCCAGATATCGGGGGTGTTTTTTCATGTCCGTTTTAACGCTCAAAAATTTCTTTTGCAAGCGCCTCTATCTCTTTTTCGTTTGCCGAATTCATTGCTGATTTGATTGTTACGGTAGTTTCGCAGAACTCAAGGTTTTTGCTATTTTCAAACATTGCTTTCATATTCTTTGCCGCAGTCGCTGCCCATGTTCCGTTTTCCACAAATCCTATTTTGCGGTTTTGGAAGTTCCTTTCGGTCAGATGATGAATGAACGCGTGCATCTGCGGAAAGATTTTGCCGTTGTATGTTGTTGTTGCAAAAATTGCTTTGTCGTAGCGGAATGTATCCTCAATTGCCTCGTGGATATCGCATCTTGCAAGGTCGTTTGTGACAACCTTTTCGCATCCAAGAGCACGAAGCTTGTCCGCAAGCAGCATAACTGCTTTTTTTGTATTGCCATAAACCGAAGTGTAATTTATTACAACACCCTTTTCTTCGGGGCGGTATGCCGACCATGTGTCATAAAGACCGATATAATATCCCAGATTTGAGTCCAGAACAGGTCCGTGAAGCGGACAGATTCGGGCAATATCAAGTGCTGCTGCTTTTTTGAGTGTCTCCTGCACCTGGGGACCGAATTTGCCGACTATGCCAAAATAATATCTGCGTGCCTCGCACGCCCAGTCGTCATCTTTGTCAAGTGCGCCAAACTTGCCAAAAGCGTCTGCCGAGAAGAGAGTCTTGCTTTCCTCGTCATAAGTCAGCATAACCTCGGGCCAATGCACCATAGGCGCTGTCACAAATCTGAGGTTGTGTTTGCCAAGGCCGAGAGATTCACCCTCTTTTACTGCGATTGTGCGGGGTGCAAAGCCCTCACCAAAGAACTGCGGCAACATTGAAATCGCCTTTGCTGTTGCAACGACCTCGGCATCGGGATATTCTGTGACAAACCTTGCAATGTTTGCCGAATGGTCAGGTTCCATATGCTGAACAATCAAATAATCAGGCTTTTTGCCGTCAAGAGCTATTTTTAAATTGCGCATCCATGTGTCACCGAAATCACGGTCGACCGTGTCAAAAACCGCAATTTTTTGGTCCATAATAACATACGAATTGTATGCCATACCGTCAGGAACAACAAACTGACCTTCAAAAAGGTCAACCTTGTGGTCGTTCACGCCTATATATTTTATGTCATTTGTAATCATCATTTTTTGTGCCCTTTCTTATAAAATAAGTTACTTATAGAATACCATATCAAAAAGGCAAAGTCAACGGAAAATTACACCTTTGCTTGACTTTGAGAAACGCATATTGTATAATAAAAACAACAAAATACTTGTGATAAAAGATTTTTTAAAAGAGGCGATAATATGCAATACAACCGAACCGAGCAAAGACGCGAATTTATAATCAATGCGCTGTACTTTGCTGTTGTTGCTCTCATCATATTTGTTTCTGTGCGCTATGCACTCAAATGGGTTATGCCGTTTGTCATAGGCTTCTTTATTGCGTTTTTGACAAGGCCTGCTGCAGCGGCGCTCCGCAAGGTGACAAAGATGCACCAAAGGCTTGCCGGCATACTTGCCCTTATCCTGGGCTATGCTGCTATTATCTTTGCGCTTTGGCTGCTTGGCTCAAAAATCTTCGTGTCGCTTAAGGACCTTTTTGCAAAGCTTCCCAATTACTACGATTCTATCATACTGCCGTTTTTCACATCGGCAATGGCAAGCCTTGAAAATCTGACCGAGCGGATTTCGCCCGAAACCCTTGACCAGATTTATTCCATGGCAGAAAATGCCTTTGACAGCCTGCGAAGCTATGTCCTCAGATTTTCGTCAGGTGCGCTCAGTTCAATCGCAGGGGTTACGGCAAAAATTCCGTTTTACTTTATCTCATTTGCTTTTACCATTCTGGCATCGGTTTTTATCAGTATGGATTATGACAAAATTATAAGTTTTATCAAAAACCAGCTGCCTCCACGCGGCCGTCAGTTTATGAGCGACGCCAAAAGTCATATCGGCAAGACGGTCCTGGGTTACCTCAGAGCATATGCAATCATTCTTCTTATAACATTTACCGAGCTTTGCATTGGTTTTTCGATTTTGAAAATCGAAAACGCAGTCGGGCTTGCAGCAATAATCGCACTTGCTGACATTCTGCCCGTTGTGGGCACGGGAGGAATCCTGATTCCCTGGGCGATTGTTATGCTGTTTACCCAAAACTATGTTGTGGCGCTTGGCCTTATAATCATCTATGTTGTAATTTTGGTGGTTCGCAACTTTACCGAGCCAAAAATCGTCGGCGACCAGCTTGGACTTAATCCCCTTGTTACCTTGCTTGCAATCTATCTTGGCTATCGCTTTATGGGCGTTTTTGGCATGATTGCCCTGCCGGTTGCAACAAACATTCTGGTTGGACTTCACCGCGCCGGCAAAATCAAGCTCTGGCGTGAATAGCTTTGGGTAAAACCCAAAAACTTGACAAAATAAATTTTTTAGGTTATAATTGTTTTGTATGATTTGTAAAAAATATATTTTTAAAGGAGGATAGCGGAAAACAGAAGATTTTGGAGGTACTTTAATTTTGAATTATTTTAAAAAATTTACAGCGGCATTGACCGCAGTTGTTATAATTTGCCTGTCGGTATTTTGTACCGCCTGGGCAGAAAACACTTCTCGCTATGGCATTGTGACAGCTTCGCTTCTTAACTTGCGCAGCGAGGCAAGCACTTCGTCATCAATAGTTGCACAAATTCCAAACGGTCAGACCGTTTCGGTTGAAAGCATTCAGTCAGGCTGGGCAAAGGTTACATATTTTGGCAAGTCGGGGTATGTTTCGCTTGATTACCTCAAGGTTATGCAGGGCGAAAATCCCGCATCGCGAAACGGCGCAGTCTCGACAAAGGGACAAGCTGTTGTCGAACTTGCAAAAAAATTCCTGGGCACACCGTATGTTTATGGCGGTTCGTCACCCTCGGGATTTGACTGCAGCGGTTTTGTATATTACATTTACAAAAGCATGGGCGTCACACTCAACCGTGTGGCACAGGACCAGATGACAAACGGCATCTGGGTACCCAAAAATGCACTTCAGCCGGGTGACATCGTTGGTTTTGCCAACAAAAGCGGATACATCAACCATGTCGGAATTTATGCCGGCAACGGAATGATGATTCACTCGCCGCAGACCGGTGATGTTGTCAAGTACGAAAGTATTGTTTCAGGAAATTATTCCTGGCGTCTGACCTGCGGAAGACGAATTTTTAACTAAAAATATCCAAGGGAGGGTTTTGACCCTCCCATTTTTTCACTATATCATTTGAAAGGTGCATCGGCTTATGTCAAGGTCAAAAAGGAAATTCCGTCTGCTTGTGATTGTGGCAGTATGTCTTGCGGCGTTTGCGTATCGTTCGTTCCCGACCGACAGCTTTGACGGACTTACCGTAACATTTGTTGATGTGGGTCAGGGCGATTCGGTGTTTATAAAAGCGCCAAACGGCAAAACGATGCTGCTTGACTGCGGAGAAGAGGAAACATTTTATTCGTTGCTGAAGCCATTTTTGATGTCCGAAGGGGTCAGAACGCTTGATGCGTTGGTGGCAAGCCACTATCACAGCGACCATGTGGGTGCGGCAGACGACATATTTGAAACATTTGGGGTCAAGTCTTTGGTTGTCCCGGATTACGAGCCAAAAAACAAAACCAAAAAGGGTCTTCTTTCTGCCGCTCGCAAAGAAAACGCAGAGGTTGTCAGTGTTTCGGAGGGGGCTTTGCTTCCCGAAATTGACCCCAACCTCAAAATCGCGGCACTTCATCCGGCAAAAGGCGGATTTTCGGACAACGAAAACGAAAACTCGCTTGTCCTTAAGCTTGAATACTTTGGCACGACCATTCTTCTTACCGGGGACATCGAGCAGGCAGCCGAAGAAAAAATCGCAAGAATGTATGAAATCGAGACCGACATTCTTAAGGTCGCACATCACGGCTCGTCAACATCCTCCTGCGCAGAATTTTTGCAGGAAGCCGACCCGACCTATGCCATAATCCAATGCGGAGAGGACAACAGTTATGGTCATCCGCACCACGAGACAATGTCCGCACTTGAGGATGAAGATGTGCGGATTTATCGCACAGATACCGACGGAAACATTGTTTTTCGCTTGAGCGAGCGGGGAATAGAATCAATAAAAACAAGCAGATTTTAGAAAAAGGAGGGAGCTTTTGTGGAAGTAAAAGATTTGGACAGACAAATTAAGGACAAAACGCTGGGTACGCTTTATTTCTTTTGTGGCGAAGAGCAGTTTTTGATGGAAAACAAGATAAAATCCATTAAAAGAGCCCTGCTTCAGCCTGATTTTGAGGACCTTAACTTTTCCTGCCTTGATGACAAAAAGCTCTCGCTGGCAAGGCTTAGCGAAGAGTTGCTCTCTGTGCCTGTAATGTCCGAAAAAAGAATGGTGGTTGTCAAAAATTCGGGGATTTTTAACAACGCAAAGCTTGCGGACTACAAAAAAGTGTGCGAAATGCTTGAAGATTTGCCCGAATATCTTTGTGTAATATTTTGCGAGGCGGGCTTTGACAAGAAGAAAGAAAAAAATCTTGATCCAATCCGAAAAAACTGCGGGATTGTCAAGTTTGACTTTCTTTCGCCCGTCCAGCTTGAACGCTGGCTTGACAAAATGTTTGCCGACAAGGGCAAAAGTATACTCCCAAGGGACATCGGCACAATCATCAAACGCTGCGGAACATCAATGGCACCGCTTTTTAACGAAGCAAACAAGTTGATAAGCTTTGTGGGTGAGCGCGAAAAAATCACTGCTGCTGATATCGAAGCGGTGGTTTCGAAGTCAATCGAGACCCGGATTTTTGATGTTATCGACAATATTGCCGCAGGGCATTCGCAAGGAGTTTTTGACGAGCTTGCCACGCTTCGTGCATCGGGCGAGAACCCGTCGACCATATTTTCACTTTTGTCAGGCCGCGTGGGCGAGCTTTTGATGGTAAAACAGCTTTGCTTTGACAAGATGAGCACCGAAAAGATTGCCACATACTTCGAGCCAAAACGGCCTGTCTTTGTAGTTGAGAAGCTTATCCGGAGTTCAAAGAATTTCAGCGAAGAATTTCTTGTAAACATGACCCTTTCCGCGCCTCATTACACCGCCCTGGTGCGTTCGGGCAAGTTGGACAAGTGGGCAGCGGTAGAGATGTATACGTCACGAATGTTGAATAAATGATACCGGTGCGATGTGAGCATCGCCCCCTACTGTGATAAAATGCAGGGTCTTCTTCATTTACAAACAAAATAGGCTGTGACAAAATTGTCACAGCCTATTTTCGACAGTTTACTCACTTTCCATATGTTAAAATCAAGTCAGGGGCGGCGCGACCTTTTGAATTGCGCCGCAGGCGATGCGTTTTCCGCCTGATGCCGGCTGAGTCTTGTAGTCATCAGGTGACTGATGTATCACAACTGAACAGCCGACCACATCCTCGGGGTAAAACCGGTTTGTAAAAAACAGCATTTTTGCAGTTCCGCAATTTGAAAACAAAACCGGAAAATCCCCTGCGTGATTGCCGTGCGGCTCGCCGTCGGGATTCCAGTGTCCGCCTGCCGCCATAAACGGAGTATCGCCGCTTGTGCTGCCGCAGGTATCCATATCGTGAATATGAAAGGCAAACGGACCGACCTGTGCTGAGCTGTCGGTTGCTTCGGCAAAATCAGGCAAGCCAAACACTTCTGCCTCTACCCATGTTCCGTCGTTGATTTTTAAAAACTTGACTGTTCCGCGCACATCAGGAGCGAGGCTGCTTCCGCTGAGATGTGCAACTGCATCGTACGCTTTAAGCATTATACAAAACCTCCGCTTTTATTTTTTACAATATGTTATGCCAAACCGCGCGGAGTGTGAAAATAAGAAAGGGTGATTTTTGTGACACGAACAATAAAAGCAATCTGCGTTGTTTTGGGACTGGTTTTTTGTATCAGTTCGGTAATCACGCCACAAAACAACGGCAAGGTCCTTGCGGATTCGCAAACAATCAAAGGGGTCTGGGCTGCAACCCTTTATTCCATGGACTACCCCTCTGCCCCCACCCAAAATTCTGATGTGCTCATGAAAGATGCCAGAAATCTGGTGGAATCGGTTAAAAAAGCCGGGTTTAACACATTGTTTTTGCAGGTGCGCCCGACAGGCGACGCCTTTTACAAATCCGACATCTTTCCCTGGTCAAGATATCTTACGGGGACCGAGGGTGTCGCTCCGCAAAACAACTTTGACCCTCTTGCTTACATAACCAAAATCGCACACGAGGCAGGGATTTCAGTCCACGCATGGATAAACCCCTACCGCCTGACAGCCTCCGAAAAGGACAGCGATAATCCGGCAGAAAACAGTATAGCAAAAAAGTTTTCGCATCTTGTGAAAAGACACACCGACGGCAAGCTGTATCTTGACCCGGGCGAGCCCGAATCAATCAGGCTTGTGGTTGACGGAGCGGTTGAACTTGCCCAAAACTATGATATTGACGGCATACACATCGACGACTATTTTTATCCGTCAAGTGCATTCCCTGACGGCGAAACTTTTTCGAAATACGGCGGAGAATTCAGGGAAATAGGCGACTGGCGCCGAAACAACACTCTTGAACTTGTAAAAGAGCTTAAAACCGAAATAAAAAAGGTCAATCCAAAGCTTTTATTTTCGGTCAGTCCGTCGGGAATATGGGCAAACAAAGACTCCCACCCGGATGGAAGCAATACTTCGGGCAGGCAGGCATATTTTGACTATTACGCAGATACCCGTCTTTGGGTCAAAGAAGAGCTGGTTGACATTATTATTCCGCAGATTTACTGGAATATCGGATACCGGACCGCAGACTTTAAGGAGCTTGCCAACTGGTGGAATACGGCTGTCCGGGGTACCGATGTTGCTCTTTGCATAGGGCAGGGGGCGTATCGTATAGCCGAGGAAACAGACGCGAATTCGGCATGGTACGGCGAAAAAGGCCTGCGCGAGCTTGAAAATCAATCGCTGCTGATAAAAGCTCTGGAAAACTGCTCGGGAACGGTTCAGTACCGACTTGGAAGTATCGTCGAAAATCCTGCGCTAAACGAATTTTTGACAAGAATAAATGCAGGTGAGCTGAGCCTTTTCAGCGATACCAATGACTTCCCCTGGGCAAAAGAGGCAATAGAGAGCCTTGTTTCAAAAGGCATTGTAAAGGGTATGGGAGACGGAACATTCGGTTGTGCGCGCAAGGTCACAAGAGCGGATTTTATGGTTATGCTTGTGCGACTCAGCAAACAAAATGTGCCGTTTGCAGAAAATTTTGCTGATGTCGCAAAGGACAAATATTATTACAACGAAGTCGGCATCGCAAAAGCGCTTGGATTTACAACGGGACGCGAGGGGAATATCTTTGACCCGTCGGGCCTGATAAGCCGCGAGGATATGGCAACACTTGCCTGGCGCACCCTAAAAAAACAGGGCAAGCTTAAAGAAAGCAGCAACTTTTCACTTGAAGCCGAATTTTCGGACGCAAACGAGATTTCAGAATATGCAAGACTTGCCGTATCAAGCCTTGCCGAAAATCAGCTTTTGAGCGGCTACGAAACGGGTGAGTTTAACCCAAAAGGAGCAGCAAGCCGTGCCGAATGTGCTGTTTTGCTTGCAAGGCTTGCGGAATTATAATAACATAAAAAAGCACTTCTTGCGAAGTGCTTTCAGCGTGTCGATAAAATCGACACACTGATCAGATGCCGAAAAATGTCGGTATATTTCGTGAAATTGTTTTCGTCAGCGTACTGGTGTACGGTAGAGAACAACTTCGCGGAAAGCAAGCAACGGTGCGTCTTTCTCGATGAGAGCCGCACCGTTTTTTGTGCTTCGGTATGTCATAAATGCCATACCCTACAGTTATTTTGTTTTTCCTTGCTTGCGGTAGACCGAGGTTTTTCGACAGTCTGAAAGCACTTCTTGCGAAGTGCTTTTTTGATTTAAAGTTCATTTGATGTGCGGTAAATCCTAAGAGTGTTCTTAATCTCGCCATCCAGCTGATTAAGCTTCCATCTGAGGCGGCTTTCGTCGCCCATATATTCCATACTTGCCTCCCAGCCAAGACGCGAGTCAAGTTGAACAATCGGGATGGTTTGTTCGACATTTTCGCGTTCGGAGAGCAAAAGTGCCTCAATTTCGTCGATAAGCTTTGCATTTTCTTCGCGCGTTGCGGCTATTGCAAGCTTGTGCTTGAGTATGTAAAGCTTTTTGCAGTTCATAACCGTTATACAAGCGTGATACATATACTTGCCAAGATTGATGAGTTTGAGAAGTGCATCGTTTGGATTTTTGATTTCTTCAAGAACAGAAATGCCCTCGGCAAAAAGGCTTGTCATAACCTCAAGCTCCTTCATCTCGTCAACAACCCTTACGCCCGGCATTGATGAGCGGTCAAGGTCGCACTCGATGTCGTACTGACCGCGGTATACCGTGTTTCCGAACATAGGTTTGTTCTCATCAGGGAGTCTGCCACCGTCAGGATACGCTCTTACATCCCTCAACCACAGCGGAAATGCAGGGCCAATGCGGAATGCTCCGTACTGGTCGTCGTTGGTCGGTACATAATGTGTTATGGCATCGCTCCAAAGGTGCATAGCCTTGTCAAGAGCCTCGATATTTCCCTCGCCGAAGTCTCTTTTGAGAAGTGCTTTCAGCACATCGGCAAGGTCTTCTTCGTGGGTGAAGAACGCCCATTTTTCAAGCTCGCTGATAAATGAGGGGTGAAATCCGTAATGGATTGTCTCAAGAAGTCCGGCAAGGTTCCACTCGTTTCGTGCCTGTATCATTCTTTCGTAACGCTTAATCCATTGATAGGGCATCGGCTCGTAAGGGATAAGCCCAAAGTCCCAGGTGCGTCCTGCGGTCTGCGAATTTGCATAAAGGCGTATTCCGCGCTTCTTTGCAGCGATTGCCTCGCTTTCGAAATACGAGCCAGGTCCCACAAAGGACAAGGTGTAGTCAACAACATCTTCCACCGAATTTCTGACCTTGTACATTTCGCGCATATCCCATGTTACAAGCAGACTTATGTCTGTGGGCAGAGCCTCGATAAGCTTTAGTCTGTCCTCTTTGGGCGCCCAACCCCAGTTGTATGTGCTGAATATTATATCAGCATCGGGTTTTACTTTGCGAACGGCCTGAGATATGGCTGTTACAAATTCGGGATAATCAATGCAGGGCCACCAGCCGGCAGCGCGCTCTCCGCTTTTTACATTTGGGTCGCGGCTTTCAAATTCTATTGCTTCGCCAAGAATGGTCAGGCCGCAAATTTTGGGGCAAGCCTTAAAAATTGTGCCGTAAAGATTGTCATAAAACTCCTGTCCACCCTCGTCCAGAGGATGTTTTGTATGAGGAGCATAAAGCTCGATATAAACCTTGATGCCATACTTTTCGGCACGCTCGCAAATAAGAGTCATATCCAGAAAATCGTCACGAAGCGACAGGTTGAAATCTTTTATCCAAAGTTCTATTGCATCATAACCAAGATGTGCAATGTGCGAAAGACACTCATCGCTGAATTCAAACATTCCAAAAGGCGATTGTACCATTCTGGGCGTGAACATAGCCTTGCGTGCAGTCACCTTTTTTTCAAGGTATGGCGCGTGCCTTAAATTCATCAAATCTTCAAGGAAGTAAAGTCCTTGAGCCACTCCGCGCGAGTCATAACCCTCAAGAGTTATGCCGCTGTCCGAAACAGAAACGCGGTATCCCATATATCCCGAAGCCTCGCCAATATCCTGATTGAGCGAAATTGTAAGTGCCGGCGACTTTTCGTGGGTTTCATAACTCAGCATAGCCGAAATACCCATTGAAGTAAAGAGATAGTCCTGAAAGTCTTTTGCAGCGGTCATTACCACTTTGTCGCAAGCCTTGGGGAGCACAACGATAAACCCGTTAGGTATAACTAACTCATTTTCGTTCGGCAAAAGCGCATAATCGCGGCGGTCTTTTTTATGGACAGTAAGAAGTTCTTTTTTAAAGTCATATCTTTTTTCTTTTAAAAGCATATTATTTCTCTCCTTTTATTGTTCTCAGATACCCTTCGACTGAAAGTTCGACTTCTCTTCTTCCAATTTCAACCGACATTTCGATTGCATCCTGAGCAAACCAGTCATCGGTTTCGGCAAGTCGGTCAAGCTTGACGCTGCCGGGGTAAAGGAATTCAAGTTCCGAGCATTCGTACTTTCCGGCATGGTCGCCGTTTAGTTCTTTTTGGATATCCTGCGGCTGAGACAAAACCGACAGACATCTTACCCAGTTCCACGGGTTGTCTATGCCTGTAAGACTTTCATAAAAGTCCTTATTTTTATTATCGCCCCACCATCCATAGCCGACATTTTCTTCAAGATATTCAAAAATAAGTTTGCGTGCAGCTTTCATACAAGCAAGCTCCATTGGGTTGTAGTCCTCGGTTTGATGGGTGATGATAAAAAAGATATTGCGGTTGAGTCCTGCTTTAAAGAGCGATTTAAGTATTGTATATACATAGAGTTCAAAGGTGTCGCAGTCAACCTGAATGGTGTTTTTTTCGGGGCCTGCCACTGCATAGCTTGCAACTCCGTACCAGATGGGCGGCATAACCACGCAATCAATTTTTTCGGCGATTTTTTCTGCCTTTCCCATTGCAACAAGTGTGTCGCAGCCAAAAGGACAATGCGCCGAATGGTATTCCATAGTTCCGACCGGAATCAGAATCGGCCATCTTTCCGACTTTGCTTTTTCAAGCTCTCTTGGATATGTATATGCCATATTGATACTCATAAAAATCTCTCCTTAAAGATTTAAATTTGTTTGACATCTTCATTATAATTGTGCTAAAATAAAAAAAATAGGTATAAAAGTCACTTTATTTTGCACAAAAGTAATGTAATTGATAACAGGAGCCAGGATATGAAGTATTTTTGGGATATTGTTTCAAATCTGAATGCAGTGGTCAGGCTTGGCGGTTTTGTTTCGTTCGTTCCGCCAATGCGTTGGGAGCATCGAAACGATTGCTTTGAGCAAAACAAGTTTTACTACATAACAAAGGGTCGCTGCAACATCACAATAGAGGGGAAAAGCTACACCGCAAAAGCAGGCGACTGGTTTTTTATCCCGGCAGGGGCAAAGCACAGTTATCACAACTTTTCTGACGAAATTCTGGAAAAACACTGGCTGCACTTTGATTTGTACCCCAACGCCAGAATATTTGAGGCTCTTGGTCTTGATCATTTTGTCAGGGTCGCCCCGGGCGACAATATAAACAAACTGTTTTGGGAGTGCAGCGAAAAGTTCAGCAGCGACCAGCTTGCTGACAAGCTTGAGGTAAAAGCGGCACTGCTTAAGCTTCTGGCGGAGTATATCAGGCTGTCAAAAAAAGAGCAAACTGTCGAGGTGGATTCGGGCATAGACGAGCTTGCGCCAGTCTTTTTGTATATCAGCAAAAATCTGAATGGACTGATTGAAAACTCGCTTTTGGCAGAGCTTTGCCATATGCATCCAAGGTATTTTATCAGGTTCTTCAAAGAAAAAACCGGTGAGACGCCCCAGGGGTATGTAATGCGGCTCAGGATGGAGGCTGCAAAGACACTGCTTGAACAGACAAAGCTGACAATCTCGGAAATTGCCGAAACGCTTGGTCTTTGCGACACGGCTCATCTTTGCAAATCATTCAGGCGTTTTTATGCAATGAGTCCATCGCAGTACCGCAAGCTTTTGGAAAAAGAACAACAGGTTTTGGCAGATATCGAAAAAAACATGAAAAGCCGATAAAAAATTTTTAAGGAGTATTGGTATGAATATAAGACGAGCAGAAAAAAAGGATTTGGACGGAATAAATAATCTACTCAGGCAGGTGCTTGAGGTTCACCATAACGGCAGACCGGATATATTTAAACCAAATGCAAAAAAGTACACAGATTATGAACTTCTGGGGATTATTGCCGACGACCAAAGGCCTATTTTTGTTGCGGAAGAAGACGATAAAATCGAGGGGTATGCTTTTTGCATTTTTCAGCAGCATATTAACAACAATATTCTGACCGACATAAAGACCCTTTATATAGATGACCTTTGTGTCGATGAAAAAATCCGTGGCAAGCATATAGGAAAAAGTCTTTATGAATATGTTCTTGATTTTGCCAAAGGCGCAGGCTGCTACAATGTAACGCTTAATGTATGGTCACTTAACGAAAATGCACTTAAGTTCTACGAGAAAATGGGGCTTGTACCCCAGAAAATAGGGATGGAAAAATTGCTGTAGAGCGTTTGTCGCCTTGACGGAACTTTTGATGCCCCTGTTTACGAAGGCAAAATCCCGGTATTTCTTGTTATGGAAGACAACAAGGAAGGATTTACCGCAAACTATCACGGAACTACAATTTTTGCACAGAGCCTCAGCGGAATGTGCCCCACACTTTATGAAAAGTGCGTAGAAAACGACCTTTATCGCGTTGTAAGCGTAAAGAAAAACTACCTTGCTGATTTTGAAGAAAAAATCAAAGAATGTCTTAAAGAACTTTCGTAAAAAGTTGAGAATTTAAAAAATCCTGTCTTATGCGGAGTATTCCTAAGGACAGTAAAAAAGCACAGAGTCTAAAAACTCTGTGCTTTTGTCAATTTCTGATACATCTTCATTAACTCTGCGGCACACGAACTTTCCGTCATTGTCTTAACATCAAATCCATAGATATTTTCACTTTTGCCTATAAGTGAAAATATCAAGCATCGCTTGATGTGAAATAATTTACTTCGTAAATTGTGAAATTTGATGCTGAACATCAAGTTAAATGAAATAAATCCTCACACGCCGAAGGCACATTTCACATTGCGAAGCAATATTTCACACCCCAAGGGTATTTCACAAATCCTGAAAGGATTTAGATGCCATAAAAAATTAGCTTTGCGAAAAGCAAAGCTGCCTTTTCTTTTTTCTTCTCTATTCTCTTTTATCTCTTATCTGGAAACGACAATTTTAGAGAAAAGTGAAGAATGAAGAGTAAAAAGATAAAAGTACAAAAAAAACGACAACTTTCAATGCGAAAATTGTCGTTTCTTTTTGGTGGGGGGAGATGGATTCGAACCATCGAAGCGAGACGCAACAGATTTACAGTCTGCCCCCTTTGGCCACTCGGGAACCCCCCCAAAGATTGGAGCTGGTGATGGGACTCGAACCCGCAACCTGCTGATTACAAATCAGCTGCTCTGCCAATTGAGCTACACCAGCTTACCTATTGATTTGTGCTGTCCGTTTCTCGGTCAGCACAAACTATATTACCATAAAAGTCGCAGCTTGTCAACACTTT
>JAFQSM010000018.1 GCA_017409575.1 Clostridia bacterium | reverse complement strand
GAAAATTTTATATAATTTGAATGCGGAGGACGAAGTAAGGCTTGTCGCCTTACGAGGACGACAAATTTAAAGGGTAAAAATTTAACAACTTTAAGGCTTATGGGGATTGACACGCTTCGGCTTACAGTACACCTTCGGGTAACCCAAAGTCTTGACTTTGGCTCGGTTTGTGTGTTCTGAATCAATTTTCCCTATCCCCTAATGGAAGGCTGTTTAAAAACTATGTTTTTAAACAGCCCCTTGAAGTTTGTCGCAGCATTGTTGTTATATAAACAAGTGTCTTGGTAACCCGTCAACCATAAAGGGTGAAAGCTCACCGATGATAAGAGGTCTTGCATAATCTTCAAATTCTTTCGAAACATATGTTCCGTTGTTTATAATCCATTCATCCGGTACTCGTTTTTCTTCGTTTGCCACCTTTTGTACATCACAAAGTTCGGTTATTATGCTGTAGGGGTTGTTGGAAATTCGTTTGAAGATTACCATCTTTCCGTTTTCGCCATTAAGAGCCGCAACTACGGCGTCTGCGCCTGCCATAAAGGCTTCGGAAATGTCACAGCTTGACACCAGATGCGATGCACAACGCTGAAGGGTTGAGAATACGATGCCGCGGGTCTTTATCCCGGTGCAGTCGGTCAGGTAGTCCGAAAGGTACATAGCTGTTCCGCCCAGAAGCTTGTGACCAAACGAGTCGGTGATGATACTCTTTTTGTTGACTTCGCAAATATATCTTCCGCTTGCGTTTTTTACACCTTCCGAGATTGCAACTGTAACAACTTTGTTATCTTTTTTAAGCTCTTTTATTCTTTGCACAAAGTCATCAAGGTCAAAAACTTTTTCAGGAAGATAAATGAGGTCAGGACCCGAACAGTCCTCGCTGCGTGAAAGTGCAGATGCGGCGGTCAGCCAACCTGCATTTCGCCCCATAATTTCGACAATGGTGATAGAATCGGTTGAATAGGTTTTAGCATCGCAGATGATTTCTTTCATTGCAGTAGCGATGTACTTTGCGGCAGAACCATAGCCGGGAGTATGGTCTGTTGCGGCAAGGTCATTGTCGATGGTTTTGGGGATACCGATGAAACGGATGTCAGAATCAAATTCCTTTCCGTACGCCGAAAGCTTTGCTATAGTGTCCATCGAGTCGTTGCCGCCTATGTAGAAAAAGTAGCCGATTTCAAGCTTTTTAAGAATTTCAAATATTTTTTCATAAGTTTCGGGACTGTTCTCCTGAGTTGGAAGCTTGCATCTGCAAGTCCCTAAAAAAGATGCAGGAGTACGCTTTAAAAGTTCTATGTCAAGATTGCTTTTTATGTAGTCTGAGATATCGACATAGCTTTCTTTCAAAAGCCCTTCGATACCGTTTCGCATACCATAAATCTTTTTGCAGCCGTGGTCTCTTGCGGTCTTAAAAACGCCGGCAAGACTGGAATTGATAACAGATGTAGGTCCACCTGATTGCCCTACGATAATATTTGTATTGGACATAGTTTCGCTCCTTTGCCTTAAGAGTATATAAGTATAATACAGTTCCTTTGTCAAAGTCAAATACCTCAAGGGTTGCTCAAATATGTAAAGGGAGATTGATACAAAAAAGAGTGTTTAATATAAATATTGTTAAAATTTTTGAAATATGCAGAATTTTAAAAAAATCTTGAAGAAATCAAAAACTTTTGGTATAATTAGCATATAAAATCCGGAGAAAAATGAGGTGAGAAGCGTTGAAAACAGAATACAGGACAGTTTTAAAAGAGGCGGCGGCAGAACTTGTTGAAAAACGCTCTCGGTTTATTGCAACGGTAAAACCCGTAAGAACGGAAGAAGAGGCTCTTGAAGCTCTTGAAAACATAAAAAAAGAATACTGGGATGCAAGGCACAATGTTTATGCCTATGTAATAGAAGAAAACAATATCCAGCGTTACAGCGACGATGGCGAGCCTGCGGGTACCGCAGGACTTCCTGTGCTTGAAATAATAAAAAAAGAGGGACTCAGCAACCTGATTGTAGTGGTTACAAGATATTTTGGCGGCATTCTTCTTGGCACAGGCGGACTTGTGCGTGCCTATTCGCAATCTGCAAAAATGGGAATTGAAGCGGCAGTGCCTGCAAAAATGGTTTTGTGCCGCGATGTAAAAATTTTTTGCGACTATTCACTTTTGGGAAAAGTACAAAGTGAAATACTGGGCAGAAATTTGAAAATTCTGGACACGGAATATGGTGAAAATGTGACGGTCAACTGCTTTGTTCCTGAGGTTGAAACAGAAAAATTCTGCGAGGATATGACAGACAAAACAAACGGCAAGATAAAGATAGAGCTTGGAGAAACCGGATATAATCTGGTGTAATAGCGTGTCCGCTAAAGCAGAATAGTATTGAACCCTGACGGACATAAACACAAAAAGAAAAAGCACTCAAAATGAGTGCTTTTGTTTTTTGGAGCGGAAGACGAGATTCGAACTCGCGACGTTCACCTTGGCAAGGTGACGCTCTACCACTGAGCCACTCCCGCATATCTTATTTCTGACTGCAAGAGATATTTTAGCATATTTTTGGGTGGTTGTCAATAGCTAAATACTAATTTTTTGAGAGAGAAAATAAAAATCCGGGGCAGGATATCCCGACCCGGATTGTGAGGCTATTTGCGATATTCGTCGATAATTTTCTTCATGGTATCCTTTGCCGGACCACCGACAATTTTGCGCATATTGACACAGGTTTCAAGCGAGATAGCGTCGTATACATCATCGGTAAAGATGTCGGAAAAAGATTTGAATTCGTCAAGGGTAAGTGCATCAATTACAGTATCTTTGTCAAGGCAGTATGCAACCATTTTGCCGACAACTGCATGAGCATCACGGAATGGCAACCCTTTTTTTACAAGATAGTCAGCAACATCTGTTGCGTTTGTAAAGCCGCCTTTTGCCCCCCTAAGCATTTTATCTTTGCGAAGTGTCATGGTGCTGAGCATACCCTCGAATACGGGCAGACACATTTTTACGGTATCCACTGCATCAAAAATTTGCTCTTTGTCTTCCTGCATATCCTTGTTGTATGCAAGAGGCAGCCCTTTCATCATAGTGAGAAGCCCCATAAGGTCGCCAAACACCCTGCCGGATTTACCGCGCGCAAGCTCGGCAATGTCGGGGTTTTTCTTTTGTGGCATAATGCTTGAGCCTGTGCTGTAGGCATCGTCAAGCTCCACAAAAGAGAATTCGTTTGAGCTCCAGAGGATAATTTCTTCAGAAAAACGGCTCAGGTGAACCATAATCATAGAAAGAACAAATGCAAGCTCGCAAACAAAGTCGCGGTCAGATACTCCGTCGATGCTGTTTTTTGTTATGTCCGAAAATTCAAGCTCTTTTGCAACAAAGTCGCGGTCAAGGGGATAGGTTGTTCCTGCCAGAGCACCACTGCCAAGCGGCAGAATGTTCATACGCTCTTTCCAGTCGCAAAGTCTTGACTTGTCGCGCGAAAACATCTCGTAATATGCCATAATGTGATGTGCAAATGTGATGGGCTGTGCTTTTTGCAAGTGTGTGTAGCCCGGCATAATGGTATCAAGGTTTTTGTCTGCGATGTCAAGGAGTGACGAAAGAAGACTGTCAAGCATTTGCGAAAGCTCCTCTGCTTCGTCGCGAAGATAAAGTCTTGTATCAAGTGCAACCTGGTCGTTGCGGCTTCTGCCTGTGTGAAGACGCTTGCCGACATCGCCAATGCGCGAGATAAGAATTGTTTCGATGTTCATATGGATATCTTCGGCATCAATGGTAAAGTCCACCTTGCCGTCTTCGATATCCACAAGTATTTCGCCAAGTGTTTTGACAATAAGCTCGGAATCTTCTTTTGAAATTATGCCCTGCTTGCCAAGCATTTTTGCGTGAGCCTGACTGCCACGGATGTCCTGCTTGTACATGCGCGAGTCAAAGCGGATTGATGAATTGAAATCATCGACCGACTTGTCTGTTGATTTGGAAAATCTTCCACCCCATAGTTTCATAAAAATTGTCTCCTGTATAAAAGTTTCAGGGGTATCGGTGATACCCCTGTATGTTTAAAAACTATTTGTCTTTATTTTTGTCGTTCATGATAGCACGAACCTTAAGCGGCAAACCGAAGAGGTTGATAAATCCTTCGGCATCCTTGTGGCTGTAAAGCTCTTTGCTGTCACCAAAGCTTGCAATATCTTCATTGTAAAGCGAGTAAGGTGATTTTGCACCTGCAGGTGTGCAGCTGCCTTTGTAAAGCTTAAGTCTTACTGTACCGGTAACAGTTTTTGCCATTTCGTCATACATAGCCGACATAGCCTCGCGAAGAGGTGTAAACCATTTTCCGTCGTATACAAGCTGCGAGAACTGAGTTTGGCTCATTCTCTTGAAACCCTGAGTGTCACGGTCGAGACAGAGGTACTCAAGTTCCTGAATTGCGGTATAAAGGATTGTACCGCCGGGAGTTTCGTATACTCCGCGCGATTTCATACCTACAAGTCTGTCTTCAACGATGTCTGCAATACCTACACCATTTGCACCGCCGAGCGCGTTAAGCTTTTCTACAAGTTCTACAGGACCCATTTTTTTGCCGTCTACCGAAACAGGAACACCTGCTTCAAAGCCGATTTCGACATAAGTAGGTTCGTCCGGTGCCTGCGCAGGTGATACGCCAAGCTTAAGAAGACTGTCATATTTTGGTTCATTCCACGGGTCTTCCAAATCCATACCCTCGTGGCTGATGTGCCAGATGTTTCTGTCGCGTGAATAAAGGTCTTTTTTGGTAACCGGAATTTCGATACCGTGAGCTTCGGCATAGTCAACAGCGTCTTCACGCGATTTGATGTCCCAGATTCTCCAGGGAGCGATTATTTTCATTTCGGGAGCGAGAGCCTTGATTGTAAGCTCAAAACGCACCTGGTCGTTACCTTTGCCGGTAGCGCCGTGGCAAATTGCAACAGCGCCTTCTTTTTTTGCAATTTCAACCAGTTTTTTTGCAATAATCGGGCGTGCGTGCGATGTGCCAAGCAGATATTTACCTTCGTAAGCGGCACCTGATTTGAGTGTCGGGAATATGTAGTCTTTTACATATTCTTCGCGAAGGTCCGCGATGTAACATTTTGAAGCACCACTTTTTATTGCGCGTTCTTCAAGTCCGTCGGTCTCTTTGCCCTGACCAACATCACCGCAAACCGCGATAACTTCGTAACCGTAATTTTCAATCAGCCAGCTTATGATAATTGATGTATCAAGGCCGCCTGAGTACGCAAGTACAACTTTTTCTTTTGCCATAATAAAACCCTCCGAAAAAAACATTATTCAAAACAAAATGCTTGTTTTATTTTGCTTTTTATATTATAATAGCTTTGTCAGAAAAATGCAACAGTTTTTTTTAAACTTTTTGTATTTTTATGCAAAAAAGTGAATTTTTATGCAAAATGTATTGCAAATATGTGAAAGGAAACCAAAATGAGGATACTTGGAATTGACCCCGGATATGCAATTGTCGGGGTTGGGTGTATTGATTATGAGGGCAATCGTTTTAAAATAGTGGAGTATGGAGCAATTACCACCGAGGCAGGCGAAGATATGTCCGACAGACTGAAATCAGTTTATGATGAGCTTTCGGAAATGATTGAAAGAGTAAAACCCGATGCTGTGGCAATTGAAGAATTGTTTTTTTACAACAACCAGAAGACGGCTATCAATGTTGCACAGGCAAGAGGCGTTTTGGTGCTTGCTGCCAAAAATTACGGCATTCCTGTTTTTGAGTATACGCCGCTTCAGGTCAAGCAAGCGGTGGTGGGTTATGGCCGCGCCGAAAAAACGCAGGTGCAGCAAATGACCAAGGCTATACTTGGACTTTCTGAGGTGCCAAAACCCGATGATACTGCCGATGCCCTTGCAATAGCTATATGTCATGCACATACAGGAAAAAATGTACAGTACCTGTATTAGAAAATTGTTGAGATTGTTAAAAAAATAACCAATTATTCAAAAACCATTGCATCCCAAAAGGAAATGTGGTATATTTTAAGAAGAGCAAGTTTTTTATTTTATTAATATATAAAAAGGAGAGATAAAAATGGCAAGATTTACCCTACCCCGCGATTTGTATCATGGTGAAGGAGCTTTGGAGACCCTCAAAACTTTGAAGGGTACACGCGCAATGGTTTGCGTTGGCGGAGGCTCGATGAAGAAATTCGGCTTTCTTGACAAGGTTACTGCTTATCTTGAAGAAGCAGGTATGGAGGTTAAGCTGTTTGAAGGAATAGAGCCTGACCCCTCGGTTGATACAGTTATGCGCGGTGCAAAAGAAATGGAAGCTTTCCAGCCTGACTGGATTGTTGCAATCGGCGGAGGTTCGCCAATTGATGCGGCAAAAGCTATGTGGATTAAGTACGAATATCCTGAAATCACTTTTGAAGAAATGTGTGTTGTATTCGGCATCCCCGAACTTCGCAGAAAAGCTAAGTTCTGTGCAATCCCCTCAACCTCGGGAACGGCGACAGAAGTTACAGCATTTTCGGTTATCACAGACTACGAAAAGGGTATCAAATATCCTCTTGCTGATTTCGAAATTACACCGGACATTGCTATTGTTGACCCGGCACTTGCAGAGACAATGCCCCAGAAACTTACAGCTCATACCGGTATGGATGCTATGACCCATGCAATTGAAGCTTATGTTTCGACTGCAAACAGTGATTTTACTGACCCGCTTGCAATTTTTGCAATCAAGATGATTCAGGAAAATCTTATTGATTCTTACAATGGCGATATGTCAAAGCGTGCGACAATGCACAACGCTCAGTGCCTTGCAGGTATGGCGTTCTCAAACGCACTTCTGGGTATTGTTCACTCAATGGCCCATAAGACAGGCGCAATATTTGAGGACTTTGGTGCACATATTATCCATGGCGCAGCAAATGCTATGTATCTTCCCAAGGTTATCGCATACAACGCAAAAGACGAGACAGCTAAAAAGCGTTATGGCGTGATTGCTGACTTTATGAATCTGGGCGGTGCAAATGATGACGAAAAGGTTGCAAACCTTATTGCATTCCTTCGTGATATGAATGACAAGCTCAACATTCCGCAGTGCATCAAAAATTACGGCGCAGACAGCTATCCCTGCGAACAGGGCTTTGTACCCGAGGAAGTATTCCTTGAAAGACTTCCCGAAATCGCAAAGAATGCAGTTGCAGATGCCTGCACAGGCTCAAATCCGCGCAGCATCAACCCCGAGCAGATGGAAAAACTTCTTAAGTGCTGCTACTATGACACAGAGGTTGATTTTTAATTGTTAAAAACCTTGCCGTCAGTCCAAAATCTTTGGACTGACGGCTTTTTATTATATGCTTTTGGGGTTGATTTTTCCAAAAAAAGAGAGTATAATAAATATAATATATTAAAGTGGGGAGATTTTGAAATTATCCTCGGCGAAAGGTAAAGGCAAAGGCTTATGTTTTATTATATAAAAGGTGAAATTGCACTCAAAACCGACAGCTTTGTGGTGATTGATGCAGGCGGAGTCGGGTACCGCCTTTATGCAAGCACTGCCACTTTGGAAAAAATCGGAGCGTCGGGCGAATTTGCGAAGCTTTATACCTATTCAAACTTCAAATCATCGGCGGATATTTTTGATATTTATGGTTTTGCTGATTTGGAGGAACTTAGCCTCTTTGAAATGATAATCGGTGTCTCAAGAGTTGGTGCAAAGACTGCGATTGCTTTGCTTTCGAATATTTCACCATCCAAATTTGCTCTTTGCGTTGCAACAAATGATTACAAATATATCGCAAGCAAGACTCCGGGACTTGGTGCCAAAGGTGCAGAACGCATAGTTCTTGAGCTTAAGGATAAGTTTAAGGGCGTTGACCTTGACGGCATTTCTACAGAAGAAGTTACAGAGGTTTATCATGGCGGAAGCTCTGACCGTGACGAGGCTGCAGGTGCACTTATGGTCCTTGGATATTCGGCTCAGGAAGCAAAGCGGGCGGTGGCTTCGGCAAACGGTACGGTTGAAGAAATGGTAAAGATAGGTTTAAAAAACTTGATGAAAGGTTAAACCAATATTATGGAATTTGAAAACGAAAGCCGCATTATTTCGGCAAAAGAAATGGGTGGCGACAACGAAATTGAATATGGACTGAGACCAAAGACCCTGGACGATTATATCGGGCAGACAAAGGTTAAAGAAAACCTTAAGGTTTTTATGGAAGCCGCAAAAAACCGTGGCGAACAGCTTGACCATGTTCTGCTTTATGGTCCGCCGGGGCTGGGCAAAACCACTCTTGCAGGCATAATTGCTAACGAGATGGGAGTAAACATCCGCATAACATCGGGACCTGCAATTGAAAAACAGGGAGACCTGGCGGCGCTGCTTACCAATCTTTCGGAGAATGATATTTTGTTTATTGACGAAATCCATCGCCTTAACCGAAGCGTTGAGGAAATCCTCTATCCTGCAATGGAAGACGGTGCGCTTGATATCATTATCGGCAAGGGCCCGTCGGCAAGGTCAATAAGGCTTGATTTGCCAAAGTTTACGCTTATTGGGGCAACCACCAAGGCTGGTGCACTTACGGCACCGCTTCGTGACAGATTTGGCGTTATAAGCCGGCTTGAAATTTACAAGACACAGGACCTTATGGAAATAATAAAGCGCTCGGCAGGTATTTTGAATATTGAAATAACCGAAAAAGGCGCGGCAGAAATTGCTTCAAGGTCAAGGGGTACCCCACGAATTGCAAACCGACTTTTGAGAAGAGTCCGTGATTTTGCCGAGGTAAAGGCAAATGGCGTAATTACCGACCAGGTTGCAGATTTTGCGCTCAGGATGCTGGAGGTTGACAAGCTTGGACTTGACTCGACCGACAAACGAATGTTGCTTTCGATAATCAACAACTATGACGGCGGTCCTGTCGGCCTTGACACTATTGCCGCAACAATTGGCGAAGAAAGTGACACCATAGAGGATGTGTATGAGCCGTTTCTGATGCAGATTGGCTTCATAAACCGTACACCGCGGGGAAGAATGGTAACAAGGCTTGCATACGAGCATTTTGGTATTGATTACAAAGCTGGTAATGTCAGCGAACCTGAAATTACACTGTTTGACGATTTAAAAGAATAAATAAACGAGAAGGATTTGATATATAATGGAAAAACAAAAGTTTTATCTTACAACAGCAATTGCATACACATCGAGAAAGCCGCACATAGGCAACACCTATGAGGTTGTTCTTTCGGACAGTATAGCAAGATTTAAAAGGGGTATGGGATTTGATGTTTTCTTTTTGACAGGCACAGACGAGCATGGTCAAAAAATTCAGCAGCTTGCAGAAGAAAGCGGCATTTCGCCCCAGACCTATGTTGATGGAGTCGCAGGCGAGATAAAGGATATCTGGAACCTTATGAACGCGTCATATGACAAGTTTATCCGTACTACAGATGATTATCATGTTGAAAGCGTGCAGAAAATCTTCAAAAAGCTTTATGAGCAAGGCGATATTTACAAGGATTCCTACACCGGCTGGTATTGCACTCCGTGCGAATCCTTCTGGACCGAGACTCAGCTTGTAGACGGCAAGTGCCCCGATTGCGGACGCGAGGTGCATAAGGGCAACGAAGAAGCATACTTCTTCAAAATGAGCAAGTATCAGGAACGGCTTGAAAAATATATCGAGGAAAATCCCGACTTCATTCAGCCCGAATCCCGCAAAAGAGAGATGATTAACAACTTTATAAAGCCGGGAATTCAGGACCTTTGCGTGTCAAGAACAAGTATAAGCTGGGGTATTCCGGTAAGTTTTGATGACAAGCATACTGTCTATGTGTGGCTTGATGCACTTACCAACTATATCAATGCCCTTGGCTATACTCCCGACAAAAAGGGCGAGCTTTATGACAAATACTGGCCCGCAGATGTGCATATTATAGGAAAGGATATTCTCAGATTCCACACAATTTACTGGCCGATATTCCTTATGGCACTTGGCGAGCCGCTTCCCAAAAAGGTTTTTGGGCATCCCTGGCTTTTAAGCGGCGAGGATAAGATGAGCAAGTCACTTGGCAATGTTATTTATGCCGATGATCTGGCAAGACATTTTGGCGTTGACGGTGTAAGATATTATCTTCTTCGTGAGATGCCCTATGCACAGGACGGAACAATAACCTATGAAAAGATAATAAATTCATACAATACCGATCTTGCGAATACTCTTGGTAACCTTGCAAACAGAACGGTTGCAATGGTAAACAAGTATTTTGACGGCGTTGTACCCGAAAAGTCAGCATCCACAGGGTTTGAGGATGATCTGGCAGAGGTTGCAAATGCGGCAAAATCAGAAATGATAAATTTTATGGACGAATACCGCACAGCAGATGCTTTGGACGCACTGTGGAAGCTTCCTAACCGTGCAAACAAATATATTGACGAAACAATGCCCTGGGCTCTTGCAAAAGACGAGGCTAAAAAGGAAGAACTTAAGACAGTTATGTACAGTCTGGTTGAGTCGCTCAGATGGACTGCGTCGCTTCTTGTGCCCTTTATGCCCGAAACAGCAGAAAAGTTAGCTGCAGCAATTGGCGTAAAGAATGTTGACATATGCCAACTTGACGGATTTGGAGCGGCAGCAGGCGGTCAGAAGGTAGCAGAAAGTGCAATGCTTTTTGCAAGAATTGATGCAGAGAAAAAGCTTGCCGAAATTCAGGAAGAAAATATGGCAAACCAAAAGCCTGCCATAAAGATTGAGCCTTTTAAAGAAAATATCGATTTTGACAAATTCCTTGAGCTTGATATCAGAGTGGGCAAGGTGCTTGAATGTGAAGCTGTTCCCAAGTCGTCAAAACTTCTTAAATTCAAAATCGAGACAGGAAGCGAGACAAGACAGATACTTTCGGGAATTGCAAAATATTATAAACCTGAGGATTTGATAGGAAAGAATGTTTTGTTTGTTGCAAACTTCGCACCGCGAAAGATGATGGGATATGAGTCTCAGGGTATGATACTGAGCGCCGAATACGAAGACAAACTGGTTGTTACAACAGTTCTTGACGACATTCAAAGCGGTGCACAAATCGTATAACAATCACAGTCAGGAGAGAAAGACAGATGGATATTTTTAAAACAGCAGACATACTTTTGCCGGATTCGGTTGATATGAAAAAATGGAGCGTTGTTGCCTGCGACCAGTATACTGCTCAGCCCGAGTATTGGGAAAGAGTTGAAAAATTTGCAGGTGACAGCCCGTCAACTCTTAACATCGTTTATCCCGAGGCATTTTTGTCCGAGGGCGATGCAAGGATTGAAAAAATCAATGCGAAAATGCAGGAATATATTGACAAAAAGATTTTTGCAAAGCTTGCAAACAGTCTTGTTTATGTGGAGCGTACCCTGAACAGCGGCAAAATCCGCAAAGGTCTTGTAGGGGCTATTGACCTTGAATGCTATGACTTTTCAAAAGGTTCAAAAAGCGAAATCCGTGCGACCGAGGGGACCATTCTGGATCGCATTCCACCCAGAGTAAAAATTCGCCAAAATGCGCCGCTTGAGCTTCCGCATGCGATTCTTCTGATGAACGACAAAGACAACGATGTGCTTGGCAAGGTGGCAAAAGAAAAGCAAATTTATGATTTTGATTTGATGGAAAATGGCGGTCACATCTCGGGATGGCAGATTTCGGGAGACATGGCAGAGGCGGCTGTGGACAGAGTAAACCGTTATGCCAAATCGGCAAAGGATAATCTGGTTTTTGCCGTTGGTGACGGCAACCATTCGCTTGCAACAGCCAAGACATGTTGGGAGAATATAAAGAAAACCCTTACCGAAAGCGAGAGGGAATCTCATCCTGCAAGATTTTGCCTTGTGGAAATCGAAAACATACATGACGAATCCCTTGAGTTTGAGCCGATACACCGCGTTGTTTTTGGCCAAAAACCCGAAACTGTTCTTGCTGAACTTAAAAAGTTTTATGATGTGACAGAAGAAGCCGCAGACGGAGCACAAAAAATCACCGCGGTATTCGGTGGCACAAAAAAGGATATTTACATAAAAAATCCCTCATCAAATCTTGAGGTAGGGACTCTTCAGAACTTCCTTGATGCGCGTGCCTACGAGCTTGATTACATACACGGCGCAGATGTGGTAGAAAGCCTTGCAAGTGGCGATGATGCGATAGGGTTTATACTTCCGTGCCCTGACAAATCGGAACTTTTTGAGGCGGTAATAAAAGACGGAGCTTTGCCAAGAAAGACTTTCTCTATGGGCGAAGCAAACGAAAAAAGATTTTATCTTGAAGCAAAAGAAATTTAATGCATTAAGGGCGGCATATGCCGCCCTTAATGTTGGATTCGGGTGAATTTATGAAAAGGTTAAGTTTTAAGCATACATTTTTCTCGTGTTATATAGGCGCGGTTATTCAGGCTATCGTGTGTGGCTTTTTGCCGCTTTTGTTTGTGATATTCAATCGCGAATACAAGATTTCACTTCCGCTTGTTACACTCCTTGCGACAGTCAACTTTATGACCCAGCTCGCGACCGACAGCGTTGCGGTACTTTTTGTCGAAAAAACAGGCTACCGAAAGATGGGAATTCTGGCATACTTCCTTGTGGCGACCGGACTTTTTTGTCTGGGCGTGGTGGCACCACTGCTTGAAAATGTATATATCGGAATTTTTATTTCGGTCATAATGTTTTCGATTGGCGGAGGCCTTCTGGAGGTTTTGCTCAGCCCCATTGTTGAGGGATGCCCGTCAGAAAACAAGTCGGCGTCCATGAGTCTTCTTCATTCCATGTTCGGGTTTGGCTCGGCGGCAGCTATTGTTGTTACAACTTTGCTGCTTAAAATTTTTGGCTGGCAAAGCTGGAGGGCGATTTCGGTGCTTTGGGCACTTTTGCCGTTTTTGAATGGAATTTATCTTATGTTTGTTCCTATAAACAAGTTGGTAAATATTGACGAGAAAACTCCGCTCAGGACTTTGTTTGCCGACAAAACATTCTGGGGATTTTTGCTTGTTATGGTGTGCGGCGGAGCATCCGAAATCGGTATGAGCCAATGGGCATCGGCATTTGCCGAAAGTTCGCTTGGAATAAGCAAAGCGGCAGGCGATGTTCTGGGACCGTGCGTTTTTGCGCTTATGATGGCTTTGGCAAGAGTACTGTATTCCAGATTTGCTGACAGAATTGACCTTTCGGCGTGTATTATTGCAAGCGGTGTGCTCAGCTGCATTTGCTATCTTGCGGCGGCACTTGCTCCGGTAAGCATAATTGCTCTTCTTGCATGTGGTTTTTGTGGTTTTACAACCGGGATTTTGTGGCCGGGCACAATCAGCCTGGCAAGCGAAAAATATCCAATGGGCGGCGCGACCTTGTTTGCCATTCTGGCACTTGCCGGAGATGTCGGCTGCAGCCTTGGGCCATCGGTTGTGGGATTTGCTGCGTCAATCTTTGGCGGCAACCTCAAAACAGGATTGCTTTTTGGAACAATGTTTCCTTTTGCTTTGGTTGTGGGGCTTGCGATGCTTAAAAAGAAGAAAAAATAGGGTGTTTATAATGAATTTTGATATGCAAGGGGAAGAGTTTGATAAAAATAAGAAATTTTTACTGACTTGGAAAAAGAATATAAAGATTGTCAAAATTTGATGAAAAGGAGAAAAGGGAAATGTTTAATCGAAAAAGTGTTATTTGTTTGCTTATAGCTTTGCTTTTAGTTGTTTCGGGAATGCTTTGTGCAGTCCGTTTGAAAGATGACCGAATTCAAGCAGACATTAATACGAAATTTGCCAGCGATTACGGAAATCTGATAATTGGTATGCTTAATAAGAGTATACAAACAGAAGAAAGTGCAGTACATAAATATGATACTGAAAACACAAGATACGGATATCGTTTAGTTGAACTATATCCGCATAATTCGTATCTGAAAGGCAGCAAATTTAATGATATTATAATGTTGCTTGACCAGGCCTCCGGATGTGATGCATGGTATGAAGTTGATATGAATAAAGAATTATATGATAAACTGAATACACTTGGACAGGCGGTATTTAGCAGACCGCAAGAATATACAGAAGAAATGCTGGAAGAGACGTGGGAAGCGTTAAGCATAGCAGTTGATTTTGATGTAAAATAGATTGCGTCTAAACCTTATATCTATTATAATAATAAAAGAGCAGTGGTTTTCACTGCTCTTTTGATTTTTATTTACAGAATTTTTCTATATAGTTATCGATTGCTGCATCAATAATTCTTGTTGCTTCTTCGCGGCCCTGGACTTCGTCAACCGCGGTGTCTTTGTTTTCCAAGTTTTTGTAAACCGAGAAGAAGTGGCGCATTTCTTCAAAAATATGTTTGGGAAGTTCTTCGATGTTTGAATAATGATTGTAGTTGGGGTCGTTGAAAGGAATTGCAATAATCTTTTCGTCTGCCCTGCCGTTGTCAATCATTTTTATAACACCTATCGGATATGCCCTTACCAGTGACATAGGTTCCAAAGGTTCGGCGCAGATAAGAAGCACATCAAGCGGGTCGTTGTCGTCGCCATAGGTCCTTGGAATAAATCCGTAGTTTGCCGGATAGTGTGTGGATGTGTAAAGAATTCGGTCAAGGATTATGTATCCTGTTTCTTTGTCAAGCTCGTACTTTTTTTTGCTGCCTTTCGAAATCTCGACTACGCAGATAAAGTCCTCGGTCGTAATGCGCTTTGGTGAAATGTCGTGCCATATATTGCCTGCCATAATAATCTCCATTCTGTCGTTAAAGACGCTTTTTTTAATTTTATCATATTTTCTTTCAAAAATCAACCCGGATTAAAAAGTTATGTATGGGGCAGAAAATCTTCTGCCCCTTAAAAGTCCGGCTGCTTAGCGGACGATTACCATTTCGGTAACTTTGTCTTCGCTTATCTTTATAAAGAGTCTTACCTCATTTCCTTCTTCGTATACCTCGATATCGCCTGCTGTAACAACAGTTACGTTATTATTCTGACGCTGCGAGTTATATTCGTATACAAATGCACCACTTGTCGAGTAGTTTTTGATTGTGCCGTTTACAGAAACGTTAACCGAGTCTGTGAACTTCTTTGTTACCTTACCGTAAACAGTAACCAAATCTGTTGCGACAGTGTTTGTAAATTCAGTTGTTTTTGCGGATGCGTCAAAAAGGACTGTGATTTTGTCAACTTCGCCCTTGGCATTGGTGCTGTACTGGAAGATGTCTCCCTGTGCAAGCTTTTTGTCGCCGCTCTTTATAAATATACTCTTGTCTGATGACATAAGCTCAACGCGCTGTCCGTTTTCAATACCATAAACAATATCAACTGCGTCAAAGTCTTCGTTCTGACCCTCTGCAATCTCATCAACAAGAACAATGGGCGAGGTTGCCTCGGTTATACCTGTCGTATTGGTAACAATGATTGCTTTTGCCGAAAAGTCTTCCTGAAGGTCATAAACAATGATGTCATACGGTGTGTTGTTGGAGAACATATTCTTAGTTCTTATCGCATATCTGGTTGTGTCTGTGCCAGCATCCGAGGGAATGTCAAATACAACAGTATCTTCTGTTACTTTTACATTTCCCAAAGTGCCCGATGCACTCTTGTAGGTCTGTTCGGCAGCAGAAATATTTTTAGTGAATACTCCCTTGTTGGGCGCACCTGTTGCTGTCTTGTCAACTGCGATGTCAAGTCCTGTAAGCTTTCCTGCCGAGTTAAGCTCGTAGGTTATAAGCTGAGGTGTTACAGTACCATCTTTGCCAAATGCGGCAAGAACTTCGGTGGGAGTAAGACCATATTTGTCATTAAGACGGATTTTTGATGCACCGTCTATGATTTCGGTTGTTGAGTTTACTGTAAATATTCTGAATTTGATTACATCTTCAAACGAGCCTTCTTTAGCGGCTCCTACAAGGTAGCCATAGGTTCCGCGTATTGCGGTGCCGGTTGTGATGGCAGTTTTGTCAACTGCTGCAACATTGCCTTCGATATCAAGATAGAATCTTCCCTTGTCGCGAAGAGCGATTTCGTCAGGATAGTTGGCAGCCTTTTTATAGGTTCTTTCCGAATTGTCAATCTTAAAGCCGTCTTTTGAAATCTGTGTCACTGTTCCAAGCACGCTTTCGGTCGAAACATATGCCTTGATAAGCTCTTTGTCAGCACTTATTGTATACGAGATTACGTCCCATTCATTAAGGTCGCTGGGGCTGATTTCAACACCGTTTTTAAGAAGAACGAATTTTACGGTTGTGCTTTCGGGGTCAAGCAGGAGCGAACTGTTGTTGTATTTGTCGGTCACTCTGCCTGTTGCAGACGAAACTGTTTCCACAACAAGGTTTGTAAAGTGGTTTACAAACACAATGTCATACACATTGTTGGTATCTGTGTCCAAAAGGATAAGGTTTCCTGATGTGGGAACAAGCTGGTCGTTTGTAAGTGTTTCGGCGTATTTGCCGTTATAGATAAATGTGGGTTTTGCCACAATCGATGCAGTTCGCGAGCTGGTATCGTTTTCGGTATCACGCCAGTAAGTCACGGTTTTGTTTGTATCTGCGTCGCCTGTGACAGACACGATGTTTCCTGCTGAGATTTCAAGGACATTATTTTTGTTGTCCTGAGGAATAACAGCAATCAAAGTTTTTTCGTCGGTTGTTTTGTTGATGCGGGCATAATAAACAACATTGTAGCCAAGAAGCTGGCTTGCAAGAGTATCCCCCTCGCTGAAGGTCTTGTCGTTGATTGTTATTTTGTCTTCCGCTGTTGTATTGCCGCCTGTAAGTGTTGTTTCGGGCGTTCCGGTAATCTGTCCGTATGCTTTCTCGACATTAAGTCTGTCATAAAGAAGAGTCTTGTCAACCACCTGATAGCTTGAGTTTGTACCAAAGCCGGTCTGTTCCATAAGGTTTACGGTAAGACTGTTGAATACAAGCTGAGCAACATCGCCACGGGTTGCGGGCGCATTGGCAGCTGCGGTAATTCCTTTAAGCATCTGATTATCTGACGCCACAACCATATATCCCGAGGGATATCCGCCGCTTGTTGATGCTTTGGGTTCGTAACCAAGAGCTCTTACCATAATGGTAACGGCTTCCTGAAAAAGTACGGGGTCATCGGGACGGAAAGTACCAATATCGTCACCAATTACCATTCCTTGTTGTTCGGCAACATTGATGGGGCCATTTGCCCAGTGGTTTGAGACAACATCGGGGAATCGTGTCTGGTGGGTAGCGCTCTTTGCTACTTCTTCAAGACCCACTGAGTATACCGAAACCTTTGCCATTTCGGAACGCAAAATATTGTCATTGGGACGGAAGTTTCCTGTTTCAGCGTCACCAACCATGATGCCCAATGCTCCAAGGATACGGGCTGCCTCGGCATATTTTGTGTCTTTGATGTCAGGAGCAAGAGCAACGCGCGATTCACTGTATCTTGACAAACCTCTGCCCGAGTAGAGGTTGTGCTCCATCATTGCGTTATTTTTTGTTCGGTTCTGTTCGACTACAGCCTGGCTGTTGTCAATGGTTTTAGTTGCTTTTGGTGCTCCGGACGGCATATTTGTCTGACTGTCCGAAGTGTTATTGGTTGTGTTTGGCACGGCAGCATTGTTTTCTGCCGTATTGCCGCCAATATCCGAAGCACTTTCGCCTGATACAGGGATTGCTTCGGTCTGTGCGGCAAAAACATTTACGCTTGCGCCAAGAAGAAAAAATATCGAAAGGCACAGAGCAATAAATCTTTTTGACATTTCTATTCCTCCTCATTTAAAATTGAAAAATGTTTCGGATTTATTGTGTGTAGGCAACAAAAAATTACAACCTCAACTTTTTGGATTTACTGCAAAAAAATTACAAAAACACAATATGTAATGGTTATGTAAAAAAAAATTAACAAAATATAGTTGAAATATATTTATTTATGTGGTAAAATAAAACCATGCAAAAGTATTTTTTACATTAAATATTATTAAAGTTTAGTAAACATACACAAAAGGGGGAACTAAAAAATGTTCAACAAAAAATTTTTGAGCGGAATTTTGTGTGCAGTAATTCTTCTTTCGACAATTTCGGTTGCCGCTGCCACTTTTTCTGATGTGGAAAATGACCCTACGGTTTCTTGGGCTAAGCCTTACATAACCGAAATGAGTGAGAAGGGATATATCAAAGGATATGAAGATGGTACCTTCAAACCAAACAACAGCATTTCAAAGACCGAGGCTCTTATTTTGCTTTCGCGTATGATTGGTGTGAATGACAGTAGCTTTGCAGATTCGGTTGAATTTGCAACAAAAGAATTTGCCTCTGTTTTAAACGGCTATTCCACAAATTATGGCAAAGAAGTTTCGTTCCTTCTTTATGCAGGAATTTTAGATGAGGACGAGCTTGATTCTTACATCTCGTCTTCAAACAAGAATCAGCCCCTTAAAAGATACGAAGCAGCTATTCTTCTGACAAAACTCCTTGGCGCAGAGGATGAGGTTTCGGGTAATGCATTTGTTTCGTCTTCTTATGCTGACACAGTTGAGATTCCTGATTCCGCAAGAGCATATGTTGAGTATGTAAAAGAACAGGGTATTATGCAGGGTATGGGCAACAATGCAAGCGGTGCTCCGATATTCTCGCCAAATACAAATGTTACCCGTTCGCAGATGGCAAAAATGCTTTGCACTCTTATTGATGTGATTGACCTTTCAAGTCAGACTGGCACAGTTGTTTCGACCGATTCGTTCAACGAGACAATAACAATCAAAATTGACGGAAGTGACATAGTAAGCGAAGTTACTCCTGCCACAAAATACAAAATCAATGGCAAAGATGCAAGCCTTTCAAAAATGAAAAAAGGTATGCATGTAAAAATCACATACATCGCAGGCAATGTGGCATTGATTGAAAATCAGGCGACCGTTGAAGACAGCGTGATTTATGGTCTTGTTGCATCGACAAAGGATTCGTCAGGTACACAGACAGTTGTTATTGCTGATGCAAACGACAAAACCAAAAAAGAAACATATATCCTTGCAGACGGTGCAAAAATCAGAGTAGGCGGCGCAATTGATTTGTTCTCAAAGGTAAAAAGCGGCGATTATGTTGCACTTACTATTGAAGATGGACTCGTTACTGTTCTTGAGGTTGTTGACAAGACAACAACTGCATATGGTACCCTGGTATCGGTTGATATTTCGGGCGACCACACAATTCTTAATGTAGAGAACAACAAGGGCGAAATTGTTGAATATGAGGTTTCAGCCGATGGTGCACAGGTTTCGCGCAACAGCCTTGAGGTGTCAATCAATGCACTTACAACAGGCGATTCGCTTTCACTTCGTATGACATATGGCAAGGTTACAAAAATTCAGGCAAGCAGTGCTTCGTCAACTAATGCCGGAACAATCAATTACATCACACATTCGACCAAGGGTACAACAATCGGTATCGAAACGGATGACGAGATTGTTGAATATAAGGTGAACAAGAGTGTTAAGGTGTTTATAGACTCATCAGAAAATGCCTCAATATATGACCTTCGTCCGGGCAGCGCTATTGACATCAAGCTTGACAGCAGCGAGATTGTTCGTATCGAAGCAGGAAGCGTAGCTTCGCAGAACCAGATTGGCGGCATCATCAAAAATGTAAACACAACTTACGGACTTTTGATTATTGAAGATGCCGGTGCGGAATATGATGTTTATGTAAATAACAACACAAAGATTATTGACAGCACTACAGGCCGCAATGTTCTTCTTAAGAACGTAGAAAAAAATCGCAAGGTATCAATTACCGGCACAAATTCGTCAGGCGTATTTGAAGCAAGCGTAATTGTTATTCAGTAAGAAAATCAAAAAAATAAACGCGGGATATCCCGCGTTTATTTTTTGTGTTAATTATCAGTTTAGCACACCGTTTTCGCTGACATTCAAAAAGTCAGAGTGGATTTTTTCTTTTATCAGCCGATTTTCAGGAGAGCTTAGTTCGGGGTCTGCGTCAAGAAGTTTTTCGACGGCTGTTTTTGCCTGAGATAAAAGTTGCATATCGGTTGAAAGATTTGCGACTTTAAGCTCGGGCAGACCATGCTGGCGGATACCAAAAAACTCACCCGGGCCACGAAGCTCAAGGTCTTTTTCCGAAATCTTGAAGCCGTCACAGCTTTCGCACATTATTTTCATTCGTTCCTCAGCGATTTTGCCGCCTTCGGCAAACATTATGCAATACGAACTGTGGCTACCCCTGCCTATTCTGCCGCGAAGCTGATGAAGCTGCGAAAGACCAAATCTTTCGGCGTTTTCAATAACCATCACAGAAGCATTTGCCACATCAACCCCGACTTCAATAACGGTGGTCGATACCAGAATATCAATTTTCCCTGCCGAAAAATCTTCCATAATTTGTTTGCGTTCGGTTGCCTTAAGCCGACCGTGCAAAACTGCCACACTGCAGTTTTTAAATACTGATTTTTTAAGCTTTTCGCCGTATTCAACAGCCGATTTTGCGACCAAAGCTTCGGATTCTTCTATCAAGGGACAGATTATGTAAGCCTGTCTGCCCTCTTTTATTTTTTGCAGCACAAAATCAAAGACTTTTTTGCGTGAGGCTTCCTTGACCGAATATGTTTCGATTGGCTTTCTGCCGGGTGGAAGCTCGTCAATAACCGATATGTCAAGGTCTCCGTAAAGGATAAGCGAAAGTGTCCGGGGGATAGGTGTTGCTGTCATAACAAGGGTGTGTGCACCAAATCCTTTTTCGGTAAGAAGTGTCCTTTGTCGCACTCCAAACCTATGTTGTTCGTCTGTTATTACAAGTGCAGGATTTTTGTATTTTACATCTTCAGAAATAAGTGCGTGTGTTCCCACGATTATCTTTGCGGCTCCGCTTTCTGCTTTGCCAAGAGCTTCCCGTCGCTGAGCGGCTGTCATATTTCCGGTAATAAGAATGGTTTCGAATCCAAGCGGAGCAAAAAGCTTTTCAAGGTTTTTGAAATGCTGGTTTGCAAGGATTTCGGTCGGCGCCATCATAAGAGATTGAAATCCGGCCATTGCCGCAGCGTACATAGCGGATGCAGCCACAATGGTTTTGCCCGAGCCGACATCTCCCTGAACAAGCCTGTTCATCGGTACGGTTTTGGTAAGGTCAGCGGCAATCTCGTTGATTACCCTCTTTTGGGCGTTTGTTAGTTCAAAAGGCAGATTTTTGGCGAAATCTGCGATACATTTTACATTTTTTATAGGGGTTGCGGAGTAGTTTTTGCGCTCATTCCGCAAAAAACATATACCTGCCTGAAGAACAAAAAGCTCTTCAAAAGCAAGCCGCATACGCGCTTTTTCAAACTCTTCGGCAGATTTTGGCATATGCAAAGATTTGAGAGCAGAAAACAGCGGAACGAGTCCATGCTCTTTTGTTAAAGATGTGGGCAGAATATCTTCGGGCATTTGCGAAAGTGAAGAAAAAACTGTCTCCACTGCATTTCGGATATTGGTCTGCCCCAGTCCCTTGGTTGTTGGGTAAATGGGCAGGATTTTGCCTGTTTTTTTGGTGCCGGACTCGGTTTCGGTCACGGGGTTTATCATCTCGAAAAACTGACCGCGGTAAATCGCTTTGCCAAAAAAAGTAAATTCTCCTCCGGCTTTGAGTGTGTTTGCGATGTAGGGCGAATTAAACCAGGTTACCTTCATAAGATTCTGACCGTCACTGACGGTTGCCTGAGTGACGGCAACACGATTTCGCGAACGATAGGTTTTGATTCCTGATGCAAGAAATGCTTTGACGCAAACGGTTTCGCCGTCCATAAGCTCGGCAATGGGTTTGGTTTCGCTTCGGTCTTCGATAGAGCGGGGGAGGTAAAAAAGCAAATCATCCACGCTGAAAATGCCAAGCTTTGCAAAAAGCCCGGCCCGTGATTCGCCTATTCCCTTGACATATTTGATATTGTCCGAAAGTTTCATATCCGTTTTCCTCGGTTTAAATTAAAAGGGGTGGCAAAAGCCACCCCGATAATGTTTTTTAAATCTGTTTTTTGTGGTCGGCTTAAGATTATTCCACAGATACGATATAAAAGTATACCGGCTGACCGCCATAGATGAGAGATACATCAAGTTCGGGGAACTTTTCCTGAAGATTTTCGGCAAGAGTATTTGCGTTGTCTTCGGAAATGTCTTCGCCATAGTATATTGATATCACACCAGATTCGTCATCAACCATTTTTTCGCAAAGAGCCATAACTGCATCTTCGGGGGTCTGGGTGACTGCCGAGATTTCTTTTCCGCAAACAGCCAGACAGTCGCCAAATTTGATTTCGGTCCCGTCAAGGTTGGTGTCGCGTGCGGCAAAAGTAACCTGACCACATTTTACCAAAGAAGCAAAGTCTTTCATTGCTTCAAGGTTTGCGTCGGGGTCCATCCCCTCGTCAAAAGCTGTCAGAGCTGAAATCCCCTCGGGGATATTGACTGTGGGGACAACAAAAACTGTCTTGTCGGTAAGTGCATCAACCTGGTCTGCCGCAAGAATGATATTTTTGTTGTTGGGCAGAATGAAAACCACCTCAGCCGGAATTTTTTCAACAGCTGAAAGCAAATCCTGTGTGCTTGGGTTCATTGTCTGTCCACCCTCGATTATCTGGTCTGCACCAAGCGAACGGAAGATTTCTGAGAGCCCTTCGCCTGCTGAAACAGCGGCAAATCCATATTTTTTGGATGGCTCGGCTTTAACTTCGGTGTCGGTTGATTCGTCTTTGGACAAATCTTCGGCATCGGTGCGTTCGTCGTGCTGGTATTTCATATTGTCAATTTTAAGGTTGGTAAGCTCGCCAAGCTTGATTGCCTGTTCCAGAACAAATCCGGGATGATTTGTGTGTATGTGGACTTTTACGATTTCTTCGTCATCAATGACCAGCATACAGTCGCCTTTGTCGGCAATTGCTGTGCGGAACTGCGAGATGTTTCTTGCTTCATTTTTGTTTATGATAAACTCGGTGCAGTACAAAAATTTTATGTCCGCATCGGTACTTTTTGCTTTTTTTGCAGTCTGAGACACAGTCTTGTCCTCAGGTTCTACTGCGTTTCCTGACTGAAGGGCAATATACGCGCCCTCAATAATGGTCATAAGACCTTTGCCACCTGCATCAACCACGCCGGCTTTTTTGAGCGCAGGAAGAAGATTCGGAGTATTGTCAAGGCTTTTGTTGCCTGCATCAACAATTGCTTTGAAGAAAGAACAGCAATCGTCAAAATCAGCAAAGCTCTGTTCGGCAAATTCCGAAATTTCGCGGATAACAGTAAGAATTGTGCCCTCGGTCGGTTTCATTACAGCACGATAAGCTGTGATTTTTGCCGAGATAAAAGCATCTTTTATGTCCAAAACTGTTAAAATTTCTTTGTTTTCAAGCGCTTTTGCAAAACCACGGATAATCTGCGAAAGAATAACACCCGAGTTGCCTCGCGCATTGCGGAGTGATGCTGATGCAAGGGCGGAAAGCAATTTGCCCGAGTGGTCATATTCGTTTTCAAAAACCATTTCGGTTGCACCGCTGAAGGTAAGACTCATATTTGTACCGGTGTCACCGTCAGGGACAGGGAAAACATTAAGGTCATCAATCAGCTTGCGATTGTTTTTAAGATGTGCTGCAGCAGATTTAATCATCAACTGAAGCACTGATGTATCTATATTATTCATAAGGTAAATCTCCCCCAAAAACTATGGCTGCACACGGACACTTTCTACATTCACCTGAACACTCGAAACCTCGAGCCCGGTAAACTTTTCCACATTGTATTTAACGCTGCTGCGGATAGTTTCGCCGATTGTTCCGATGTTAAGTCCGTATTCAACAACTATAAAAAGAGCAATTTCAATGGTGCCGCCCTCGGTGCGGACCTTGATGCCTTTGTCCATATTTTCTTTTTTTAAAAGACTTGCGATGCCGTCTTTGCCTGTTTTGGCGCACATACCGACAACGCCATAGCATTGTGTTGCGGTGTAGCCTGCAAGATTTGCAATTACAGTATTCGAAATACTGATGGTACCGCGTTCATTTTTAATTTCAGCACTCATGGTATTTCCTCCCACTAAGTTTGACTTGAGGGGCGCAGCTTATACGACACCTCAGTATATATAATACATTATTTTTTGCTTTCGGTCAAGTGTTTAATTGGCAATCTTTTGTAACATTGTGGCAGATACAAAAAAATACATTCAAAAATGCATCCATAAATCAAATTTTTATTGCGTTTTGGGTTAGTATATGTTAAAATTACTATGTATAACTGTGTAAAAATTTAAAATTGGAGAAAACTTATGGAAGACAGAATTTTTGGTACAAATCCTGTGTTTGAAGCGCTTAATTCGGGCAGGGAAATTGATAAGATATTTATTCTTGAGGGAGCAAGGCACAGCCGTCTTGGCGAAATTATTTCGCTTGCAAAAAAGAGGGGCATACACTACACAAATGTAAGCCGGAAAAAGCTTGACGAACTGTCAGACGGCGGAAATCATCAGGGAGTACTTGCTTTTGCAGCGGTGCATTCATATTCGGAGGTTGAGGATATTCTGGAGGCAGCACGCAAAAAAGGCGAAAGTCCGCTTATACTGATTGCCGAAGGACTTAAAGACCCACACAACCTGGGCAGCATAATAAGATGCGCAAATGCGGCAGGTGCTCATGGCGTAATCATCCCCAAAAACCGAAGCGTGGGACTCAACTCGACTGTTGCAAAGGTTTCGGCAGGTGCGGTGGAATATACTCCGGTTGCAAGGGTTACAAATATTGCGTCAATAATTGACAAGCTGAAAGAGCAGGGACTTTGGATTGCAGGGACTGCACTTGAAGAAAGTACTCTTTATACAAATGCAGACCTTACAGGTGCTCTTGCCATTGTGATTGGCAGCGAGGGCGAGGGTCTCAGCCGACTGACCCGCGAAAAATGCGACTTTTTGGTAAAAATCCCCATGCTTGGTCAGGCGGAGTCGCTTAATGCATCTGTTGCCGCAGGAATACTTCTTTACGAAAGTGTCAGACAACGGAACTTAAAAAGCAAATAAAGTACTCGAAAGGATATGTTTGGTCAATGATTGCACAGGTAAATAGCACAGCTCTGCTTGGTATTGACGGATATATAGCAGATGTTGAAATTGATATTTCAAACGGACTTCCGGCATTTGATATGGTGGGACTTCCTGATGCGGCAGTAAAAGAGTCGAAAGAGCGAATCAGGGCAGCCATAAAAAATACGGGGCTTGTTATGCCGGCAAAAAGAATAACGGTAAATCTTGCCCCTGCAGGAATAAAAAAAGAGGGACCGGGGTTTGATTTGCCCATAGCGGTCGGGATTTTGGCGGCATCCGAGCAACTTGTGGTCCCAAAAGAAAATGCCGTTTTTTTGGGCGAGCTTTCGCTCAACGGCGATTTGAGGCGCATAAACGGCGTTTTGCCGATGGTTATTTCTGCCTATCAGAAAGGGATAAAAAAGGTTTATCTTCCGCTGGAAAACGCCTGTGAGGCGGCAGTGATTGACGGACTTGAGGTTTATGGAGCAAAAAGTCTTAAAGACATCGTACTGCATTTTACCGGGCAGAAAAAAATAAATCCGTATACTGTAAATGTTGACGACATTTTCAGGAAAAACAATACAGAGACTTTTGATTTTAAGGATGTAAAAGGTCAGCCGTTTGTCAAGCGTGCACTTGAAATTGCCGCGGCAGGCGGACATAACATACTGATGATTGGGCCACCCGGCTCGGGCAAGACAATGATTGCTCAGCGCATACCGTCAATTTTGCCGGATATGAGCTTTGAAGAGTCATTGGAGGTTACAAAAATCCACAGCATAGCAGGGCTTGTGTCGGCTGAAAGTCCGATTCTGACACAAAGACCGTTCAGGCATCCGCACCACACTATTTCGTCGGTGGGACTGTCGGGCGGTGGATCAAATCCAAGACCAGGCGAAATCAGCCTTTCGCATAATGGGGTTTTGTTTCTGGACGAGCTTCCTGAGTTCAGACGCGATGCACTTGAGGCGATGCGTCAGCCTCTTGAAGACGGTGAGGTTACAATTGTCCGTGCCGGCGGAACTGTTACATATCCTTGCAGCGTGATGATGGTTGCTTCAATGAACCCGTGTCCGTGTGGATATTATGGCGACCGCACGCGTGAATGCAGCTGCAGCAAGACACAGATTCTTAAGTATATGGGCAAAATCAGCGGACCGCTTCTTGACAGAATTGATTTGCATATTGAGGTGCCTGCGGTCAGCTTTGAAGACCTTGAAGAAAAGGAATCGGGCGAGAGCTCGGCACAGATAAAGGAAAGAGTCAATGCCGCAAGAAAAGTTCAGCTTGAGAGGTATAAGGACCGGAGTGTTTATTCAAACAGTCAGCTTACCCCCGAACTTATGTCCGAGCATTGCAGCCTTGACAGCGAGAGCAGCGAACTTCTGAAACAGGCTTTTGATTCCCTTGGCTTAAGCGCAAGGGCGCACAACCGCATATTGAAGGTTGCGCGCACCATTGCCGATTTGGCAGGCGAAGAAAATATAAGGGCAGAGCATATAGCCGAGGCAATTCAGTATCGCTCGCTTGACAAAAAGTTTTTTAACTAACGAAGAAAGGACACAAAATATGAGACTTAACATTGTGCTTGTCGAACCCGAAATACCGGCAAACACGGGCAATATATCCCGGACATGTTCGGTTATTGGTGCGTCACTTCATCTTGTTCATCCACTTGGATTTGACATAAGCGAAAAGGCGGTAAAGCGCGCAGGGCTTGACTATTGGGACGAGCTTGACCTTCACGAATACCAAAACTTTGCCGAGATAAAAGAAAAGTATCCAAACGGCAGTTTTTATTATTGCACAACAAAGGCACCCAGAGCATACAGCAGGGTAAGCTTTCCGCTTGGCAGTGAGGAAGAGATATTTCTGGTTTTTGGCAAAGAGACAAGGGGACTTCCTGAAGAGCTTTTGAAAGAAAATCTTGAAAGCTGTATAAGAATACCGATGAAAGAAAACAAACGGTCGCTTAATTTATCAAATTCGGTAGCCGTTGTTGCATATGAAGTTTTGAGACAAAACGATTTCAAAAATTTACAGGAAGAAGGAAGGATAAGAGAATATGATTAAAATAATGACAGACCTTTCAGCAGATTTGACAAAAGAAGTTGCACAAAGTCTTGATATTGCGGTTTTGCCGTTTTATATCAATTACGGTGACGAAAGCATCCTTGCAGACCTTGACTATACACCTGATATGTTTTACGAAAAGTTTAAGTCAACCGACGAAATGCCTGCGACCAGCCAGGCAACCCCCGGATTGCTTGAGGATATGTACCGCGAACTTGGCAAAGAAAACGAGATAATCCAAATTACAATACCTGCAAACAGCAGCGGAATTGTAAATACTGCCCTTAATATATCCTCGAGACTTAACGAGGAGGAAGGCTTTGATATTACAGTTATTGATTCCAGTATGTATAGTTGGGGAACGGGCGTGAATGTAGTAGAAGCCGCAAAAATGGCAAAAGACGGAAAGAGCAAGGACGAGATACTTGCGTTTCTTAAAGAAAGATTTGAAAAAGACAAGGTTTACTTTATTGTTGATGACCTCAAATATCTTCAGAAAGGCGGCAGAATAAAGGCAACAACAATGGTTGTGTCAAAGGTTCTGGATATAAAGCCAATACTCTGGTCAAACGATGGTATGGTCGAGGCATTTGACAAGGTAAAGGGTCTTAAACGGGCAATTTCAAAAATAGTTGATGTTGTTGCAGAAAAAATGGAAGACCCACAAGATGGAACTGTGTATGTTTTGAGTGCAGATGCTCAGGACAAGGCGGGGCTTACTGCCGAAATGATAAGAAACAAAATAAACCCAAAAGAGATTGTAATCGGCAAGGTTGGACCCATAATCACCTGCCATGCGGGAGTCGGGGTTTTTGGAATTTACTTTAAGCACAAATAAGGATTGATTTGGTATGTATCTTGAAAAAGAAGAAATGAAATTTGCGGTGCTTTATGCCATAAGGCAACACAAGGCACCTGTCCAGGAAAGCAGACTTTATGAGATTTTTACCTGGGACAAGGATATTATGGAATACTTTGACTTGTCCGAGGCTTTGGCAGAACTTCTGGAGGATGGCTATATATTCAAAAAGTTTTATCTTAACGAGGAGTGTCTTGCCTTGAGCGAGAGCGGCGAGGCAGCACACATATACTTTCAGGACCGCATTCCGTACAGCATAAGGCAGAGGATTGACTCGGCAATCGGCAGAATTAAGTATGACGAGCTTGCCGACCCCAATGCAATAAGTGCCGAGGTGGTTTTTGCGGCAGATGAGCAGTATATGGCAAAGTGCAGCATAAGCGAAAATCGCGTGCCTGTTCTGGAACTTTCGCTTAATATGGGCAAAAGAAGTAATGCACAAAGGGTAGCAAACTACTTCAAAAAGAATGCAGACAAAATTTATGAGCAAATACTTAAAATCTGTACAGAGGATTAATTTATCAGCCGGAGGGACTAATGTGTTTACAGCAGGAAGTTATGATGTAATAGTAGTGGGTGGCGGACACGCAGGCGTGGAAGCGTCGTTTGCGGCGGCAAGGCTTGGACTTAGTACTTGTCTTTTTTCCATAAGCCTTGACAGCATTGCAAACCTTCCGTGCAACCCAAGTATAGGCGGCACGGCAAAGGGTCATCTTGTGCGCGAAATTGATGCTTTGGGCGGCGAGATGGGCAAGGCGGCAGACGCAACACTTTTGCAGTCAAGAATTCTTAACCGGGGCAAAGGCCCTGCGGTTTATTCGCTTCGCGCCCAGATTGACAGACGCGCATACCAGAACGAAATGAAACACCGTCTTGAGATGTGTGACAATCTTCATGTCAAGCAGGGCGAGATTGTGAGGGTCAATCTTGACAAGGACGGCTGCGTGGAGTCTGTTGATACAAGAATGGGCGCAAGATATTTTTGCAAGGCGGTTGTAATCTCGACTGGCACATATCTTAAATCAAGAATTATAATCGGCGAATTCAGTCAGGAGAGTGGTCCCGACGGAGTATTCCCTGCGACAGAGCTTTCGCAGAACCTGAGGGATATAGGGGTTGAGCTTGTGCGATTTAAGACGGGCACACCGCCAAGAGTAAATCGCCGCAGTATTGATTTTTCGGAGCTTGAGGAACAAAAAGGCGATGACGAGATAACGCCGTTTTCGTTTGAAACAGAGAAAAAGCTTGAAAACACAGTAAGCTGTTTTGTCACTTACACAAACGAGAAGACACACAAGGTGATACTTGACAACATACATCGCTCGCCGCTTTATGGCGGAGAAATAAAGGGTATAGGACCACGATATTGTCCGTCGATTGAGGACAAGATAGTAAGATTTAAGGACAAAGAACGGCATCAGCTTTTTATTGAGCCTATGGGTGAGGACACCGAGGAAATGTATATTCAGGGCTTTTCAAGCAGTCTGCCCGAGGAAGTTCAGCTTGAGATGCTTAAAACTCTTCCGGGCCTTGAAAATGCTCAGGTTACCCGAAATGCGTATGCAATCGAATATGATTGCTGCAATCCTTTGCAGCTTAAGGCTACTCTTGAATTCAAAGATATTCCGGGCCTTTATGGTGCCGGACAGTTCAACGGAACATCAGGATACGAAGAGGCAGCAGCGCAGGGACTTGTGGCAGGTATAAACGCGGCACTCAAAATTTTGAAAAGACCGCCGTTTGTGCTTGACCGAAGTGATGCATATATCGGAACTTTGATTGATGATCTGGTCACAAAAGGTACAAATGAGCCGTATCGTATGATGACTTCAAGGTCAGAATACAGACTTATTTTAAGGCAGGATAATGCGGATTTAAGGCTTACCCGATTTGGATATGAAATAGGACTTATTTCAAAAGGCCGCTATGACAGATTTGTAGAAAAAAAGAATATGATAGATGCGGAGATAGAACGACTTTCGAAGATTATCTATCCGCCAAGTGCCGAGGTCAACGAGTTTTTGACAAGCCTTTCGGCAACACCCATAACGACGGGCATTCACGCAAACGATTTGCTTAAACGCCCCGAAGTTACTTACGAAAAATTGGCGGTACTTGACCCCGATAGGCCTGTGCTTCCCAAAGAAGTAACCGAACAGGTTGAAATCAGCATCAAGTATGAGGGGTACATAAACCGGCAGATTGCTCAGGCAAACAAGTTCAAAAAGCTTGAGAACAAAAAAATTCCCGAAGATATAGATTATTCATCAATCAGCGGACTCAGGATTGAGGCAAGACAAAAGCTTGAAAAGCTTAGACCCCTTTCGATCGGTCAGGCATCGCGTATTTCGGGAGTTTCGCCTGCCGATATCGCGGTGTTGGTGGTTTATCTGAAAAAATAAAAGGACAGATTTTAAATGAAGAGGTTTGTTACAGGACAAAATGATGCCGGTCAGCGCCTTGACAAGTTTTTAAGCAAGCTGCTTAAAGATGCACCCATGGGGATGATTTACAAATGGCTGCGCAAAAAAAGAGTCAAGGTAAACGGCAAAAAGCAGGAGATTTCGTACATTCTTGAAGTTGGTGATGTACTGGAACTTTATATCAATGACGAGTTTTTTAGCGAAGCAAGTGAGACGATCAAAAAAAGTCTTCCGCTTTTGGTCGTGTACGAAGACAAGAATATTCTTGTTGCCGACAAGCCGTCAGGAATTTCGGTACATGGCGAGGACGGATGTCTGCTTGAACGCGTTCAGTCATATCTTTTTGAAAAAGGTGAGTATGACCCAAAGAACGAAAACACTTTTGCACCTGCACTTTGCAATCGAATAGACAAAAACACATCAGGACTTGTGATTGCGGCAAAGAATGCTGCAGCACTCAGATTAATCAACGAAAAACTTAAAAATCGTGAGATAGACAAGTTTTATGTAGCCCGGGTAGAGAATGTGCCAATCACACCCAAAACGGGCAAAATTGAAGGCTATACACTCAAGAACGAGGCGGAGCGAAAGGTTTATTTTTATAAGGATTCAAAAAAAGGTGCAAAGCCTTGCCTGACATTTTACCGTTCGCTTGATGACAACGGCTTGGTGGAGGTAAAACTGATTTCGGGCAGAACACATCAGATTCGTGCTTCTTTTGCAGCCATCGGGCATCCGCTTGTGGGCGATGTCAAGTACGGCGCAAAGAAGAATGGCGGCAAGGATTTTCAAATGCTGAGGGCGTACAAAATTGAGTTTAATTTTGTGTCCCCGGCGGGTGAGCTGGAGTATTTAAAGGGCAAAAGGATTGAGACGGACCCAAAGCTTTAAGAAAGGGGCAAAGCGGCAAGTGAAGTGGACAAAAGAACAACGCGAAGCAATTGAATACAGCGGCAAGAACATTTTGCTTGCGGCAGCGGCAGGCTCGGGCAAGACTGCAGTTTTGGTACAAAGGATAATCGAGCTTATTTGTCGCGAGGAAAACCCCGTGAACATAAACGAACTTCTGGTCCTGACTTTTACTGATGCCGCGGCAAGAGAAATGCGCGAAAAGATTTCGGCTGCGATTGAAAAAGCTTTGGCAGAAAATCCACAAAATGCGCATCTTCAAAAACAACGGCTGCTTATACACTCGGCAAATATATCGACAATACATTCGTTTTGCCTGCAGATTATAAAAAACAATATACATATAACGGACCTTCCTGTCAGGTTTTCACTTGTTTCCGAAACCGAGAACAAGATGCTTCTTGATGAGGCGCTTTCAAGCGTGTTGGAAAGATTTTACGGCAAAATAGAAAAGGACAAATCAATGGCAGATTTGGTTATGGGCTATGGCGGAATAAAGAACGATTCGCTTCTTCGTGAGACTGTTCTTTCGTTGCTTTCGTTTTGCAAAAGTATGCCATATCCGGCAAAATGGCTGAACGCGGCAGTCCGCGAATTTTATAAAGCCGGCAGGGACCGGACAATACAGGGTACGGCGTGGCAAAACTGGCTGGGACAAAAGACCGGACAGCTTTTTGATGAAATATGTGGGATTTATGCTGAAATCCAGGAAGAAACAGAAAAAAATCTTGGTGACAAACATTCGTACAATGCCTTTTTTGCCGAAGAAAAGGCGAGGGCAGAAAGGATTGCCTGCAGTGAACAGAATTATAATTATGCATCTGTAAGGGCAAGTGTTTTGGCTTTTGATTTTGAAAGACTCCCTCAGGGCATGCGAAATGCAGACCCCCTGACCGTTGCGGCACAAAACAAAATCAAGGCACTCAGACAACTTGCAAAAGACAGCATGGCAGATATCTGGGAAATGCACAAAATCCCTGAAGAAGAGATGCTTGACAGGATAGAAAAGACATATCCTGTGCTGAGGACACTTAAAAACATTGTTCTTATTTGCGACCGAAGCTACACAAAGCTTAAACGCGAAAAAAACTTTCTTGATTTTTCGGACCTCGAGCACGAGGCACTCAAGCTTCTTGCAGGCAAAGACGGCACACCTACCGAAACCGCCCGGGCTCTGCAAAAAAAATACAAAGAAATACTTATTGACGAGTATCAGGATACAAATCATATCCAGGATACGATATTCAAAGTGGTTTCAAAACAGAATTCAAATATATTTATGGTCGGGGACCTGAAGCAAAGTATTTATACATTCCGGAATGCAGTGCCTGCTTTGTTTGCTGACAAGTACCAAAGCTATGACAACGATTTGGACGAGGGTCATCTTATAAGGCTTTTCAAAAACTTCCGCAGCCGCAAAGCGGTGGTTGATGTGGCAAACTTTATATTCAGTATGGTTATGAGCCGCGAAATCGGCGATGTTGAATATACCGAAGACGAGTATCTTATCAGGGGTGCCGAATACCCTGACGGCACAGATACAGATGTATTTGTGCCCGAATTTCATTTTGCGTGCAGCAACGGCGAAGTTCCTGAAGGCGAGGAGCTTTTGTCCGGACGCGAGCTTGAGGCAAGAATTGCGGCAAAGCGAATCCGCGAAATGATGGACTCGGGGACACTGGTATTTGACAAAAATAAAGGAATTATGCGAAAGATAGAGTATCGTGACATTGTGGTTCTTATGCGAAACACAAGCGTTGCTGCCCCGATTTTTGAACAAACATTCGAGGAATTTGGAATACCTGTTTATACTGAGGTGGGCAGAAGCTATCTTGATGCAAGAGAGGTACAGACGGTTTTGTCGTTCCTCAAAATTGTTGACAATCCAAGGCAGGACATTCCGCTTATCGCGGTTATGCGTTCGCCAATCTGGGGATTTTCGCCCGAAGAGCTTGCCGAAATGCGTGCAAGCAAGCGTGACGGTTGCTTTTTTGATGCGGTCGAATATGCGGCAGAAAATGGCAGCAAAAAAGCGGCAGGATTTTTGAACGAGCTTTTGAAGCTTCGGAAAAAATCGCAGGACACCAGTGTTGAGAATATAATCTGGCACATATATTATGAATATGGCTATTATGCATATTCTGGGGCGCAAAGCCGGGGTGTTGAGCGTCAGGCAAATCTGAGGCTGCTTTTTGAACGCGCCGCGGAATTTGAACATACCGGTATGCGCGGTCTTTTTGGCTTTATGATGTATATTGAAAATATAAGAAGTCAGGGCGACGACTTGACCCCGTCAAAAATTTTGGGAGACGGGGACGATGTGGTCAGGATTATGACTATACACAAGTCAAAAGGCCTTGAATTTCCTGTTGTTATACTTTCGGATACGGCGCACAGCTTTAATACAAGGGACCTTTCAAACAACATAATATGGAACACCAATATGGGTCTTGCGGCGGACTTTGTGGATACAAAGCTCAGGGTAAGATATCCGTCGCTTCCGCGTGATATTGTGGCGGCACAGGCGAAGTCCGAACTGATTTCGGAAGAAATGCGGCTTCTTTATGTTGCGCTTACAAGAGCACGCGAAAAGCTTATAGTGACATCAACATTCAGAAGCACAAAGTCAGGTCCTGCACTTCCGCTTTATCAAAAAAGCGGACAGGCAAAGAGCGCTTACGTAAGACGAAAGCTTTGCTTTGCCGACTGGATTATGGCGGCGGTGCTGAGACACAAAGATGCCCGGAATCTGAGGGAGTTTTTTGACTTTGAAGATATAATAACCCCTGTTGATACCGGATTTGAAATAAAAACGGTTGTTTACAAGAACCAGAACGAGATAGATTTGCAGCATCAAAAAGAAGATGTTTTTGCAAATGAATCCCGGGAAATCGAAGAAACTTTTGCAAATGAGATAGGCGAAAAGCTGATGTACGAATACGAAAGAAAGTATCTTGGAAAGATTCCGGTAAAGCTTTCGGTCAGCGAAGTAAAGCGGATGCAGGCAGAGGAAGAGGATCATACACCACAAATTGACGAACTTAAAATTTCGTCTTTCCGCCCGCTTGAAAAACTTAGCGGAGCCGAGAGGGGTACGATTGTGCATTTTGTTATGCAGATGGCAGACCCAAAGACGATAAATTCGCCCGAAGATGTGGATGCTCTGCTTGAAAAATTGCAGGCAGAGGGGACCCTGACCAAAACTCAGGCGGATGCAGTTGATGCAAAAAAAATAGCCGACTTTTTTGAAAGTGATATAGGCAAACGGCTTAAAAAGGCGAAACGCCTGGAGCGTGAGTTCAGTTTTTATACCACAGCATCTGTCAGCGAGGTATATAATAGCGCAGAGCAGGGCGAAGTTTTGCTTCAGGGTACAATGGACTGCTTTTTTGAAGAAGAGGGCGGTCGGGTTGTTCTCCTGGACTTTAAGACCGACAGAGCAAAAAGTGCGGAGGAAGCAAAGGACCTTTCGAAGAAGTACAGCGTTCAGATGAAATACTACAAAAAGGCACTTGCGGAAATACTTGAAAGACGCGTTGACGAGTGCTGGCTTTGTTTTTTGGATTGCGGCGAGTTTGTTGAAGTTTAGAAAGGGAAGGATTGATGTTATGCGGACATTGATTTTGACAATAACGACGGGACAGGGACACAATCAGGTTGCAAAAAACTTGAGCAGGTGTCTTTTGGAAAGCGGCGCAGACTCACTTTCGATGGATGTGTTTGAATATATAAATCCTGTTCTAAAGGAAGTGGTTTCGCACGGTTACCTTATGTCCACAAAGCGACTTCCTAAGGTTTATGGCAAGGCATATCGCATGGCAGAAAAGCGCGATACAGACAGCAAGGAAAGAAGCGTTGTCAAGATTACAAGCAGCATTATGGCGCGCAAACTGACGAAATTTGTGAATGAGTATATGCCTGATGTGATTATCTGTACTCATGTCTTTGCGGCAATGCTTGTAAGCAGCATAAAGAAAAAAATCGGGGAAAATGTAAAAACAGTCGGAATTGTGACGGACTTTACCGTTCATCCGTACTGGGAAGAGACCGAGCTTGACCATTATATCACAGCGACCGACCTTTTGGTAAGTCAGGCGACAAAAAAGGGAATATCAGCCGAAAAAGTTATCCCTCTGGGCATACCCATCGACCCCAAATTTGCAAACGGAATCGAAAAGGGCGAAGCAAGACGGATGTTGGAAATAGATGAGCAGCCAACCGTTCTTGTTATGAGCGGAAGTATGGGTTACGGCAAGCTTGGAAAGATGATAAAAACTCTTGATGAGGCGAATGCAGACTTTCAGATAATATCGGTTTGTGGACACAATCAACGCCTTAAAAAGCAGGTAGACAGGATGAATTTTAAACATAAGGTTTACAATTATGGATTTTCGGACAAGGTTGATTTGTTTATGGATGCCGCCGACTGCATAATTACAAAGCCTGGTGGACTTACCACCAGCGAGGCTTTGGCAAAAGGACTGCCGATTGTTATGGCAAACCCAATCCCCGGACAAGAGGACAGGAATGTTGAGTTTTTGCTCAATAACGGAGCGGCAGTGAAGGTCAGCCCGACCTACCCTGTTGACGAGGTGATTTGCCAGATGTTTGCAAACAACAAGCGGCTTGAGGGCCTCAGACAGATGGTAAAAATTCTTGGCAAGCCAAACGCAACAGAAGATTTTATAAACTTTATTTTAGAGATTGGAAAAAAGGCAGGTACAGACAGTGAGACTTAGCGAAGGAAAAATCGGACAAGAATATTTTGTGAAAGACATCAGTCTTGATATGCCGGTAAAACGCAGACTCGAAATCCTTGGCATGACTGGGAATTCACGCGTTGTGGTGCTGGGTTCCAAAAAATCGGGAACAAAGATAATCAAAGTCCGTGGCACAAGATTTGCCCTTGGTGCAGAATTTGCAAACGGCATTGAAGTAGAAGCATCAGACAAAAAAGAGGAGGGCGGCAGATGAGTACAGAAATAAATGTTGCATTTGCAGGCAACCCCAATTGCGGCAAAACCACGCTTTTTAATGCATATACCGGAGCAAACCTCAAGGTTGCCAACTGGCCCGGCGTTACAGTAGAGAAAAAAGAAGGGGCTATGTCGTACCACAACCAAAAGTACAAGCTGATTGACCTGCCGGGGACATATTCGCTGACTTCATATACTATGGAAGAAAGGCTCGCAAGGCAGTACATACTTGACGACGAGGTTGATGTTATTATAGACATCGCCGATGCATCATCGCTCGAGAGAAACCTGTACCTGACTCTTCAGCTTATCGAGCTTGGCAAGCCTGTTGTTCTTGCCCTTAACATGATGGATATTGTCGAGGAACGGGGTATGGAGATTGACCTTCACCGACTGCCCGAGATGCTTGGAGTTCCGGTTGTCCCGGTTTGCGCGCGAAAGCGTACGGGACTTAATATCCTGATGCACGCTGTGGCACACCATCACGACAAAGCATTTGACAGATTTGAGCATCATCACCAGTCGGGCGAGCACGAACATTCGCATCACGATGAGTATGCAATGGTTTACAGTGACGAGATTGAGGATAAGATTGACAAGATTTCGGAGCTTTTGGAAACCAAGTATCCCGACATAAAAAACAGCAGATGGCATGCAATAAAAATTTTGGAGGCTGACCGCGAAATCTGCGAAAGGTATCCTCTTAACCTTGCAGGCATAGCCGACAGAAGCTTTGAAGAGGAAATCATAAGCCAGCGTTATGATTTTATTGAAGAAATTGTGAGCGAGGTATTGGTAAACCGCGATAAGAAGAGTCATTCGACCGACAAGGCGGACAGAATAATTACCCATCCAATTTGGGGTGGGCCGATATTTTTGGGAATTATGGCACTTGTCTTCTTTTTGACCTTTACAGTAGGCGACTGGCTGAAAGGATATTTTGAGACGGCGCTTGAGTGGTTTTCGCTTGCGGCGGTGGAGTTTTTGACAAAAGTGAATGCAGGCGGGATTTTGACTTCGCTTCTGGTCGACGGTGTTATTGCCGGTGTGGGCGGAGTGCTTACATTCCTGCCAAATATCTTTATTTTGTTCCTTGCTCTGGCTGTTTTGGAAGACAGCGGATATATGTCGCGTGTGGCGTATGTTATGGACGGGATAATGTCAAAAATAGGACTTTCGGGCAGGGCGTTTATACCGATGCTGCTTGGGTTTGGCTGTACCGTTCCGGCGGTTATGGCGTCGCGTGCGCTTGAAAACAATCAGGACAGGCTCAGGACAATTATGGTTACGCCGTTTATGTCATGCAGTGCAAGGCTCCCGGTTTATGTCCTTTTGTCACAGATGTTTTTTGCTCAAAATGCAATGCTTGCGGCATATTCGATGTATGTAATCGGGGTTGTGGTTGCGATTGTTGTGGCAAAACTACTTTCGGCTTTTTCGAAAAAGCACGAAGTCAATACTCTGCTCATTGAGCTTCCTGAGTATAAATCGCCAAATTTGCGAAATATACGAATATATGTCTGGGAAAAAATCCGTGACTACCTGACAAAAGCAGGAACAACGATTTTTGTAGCATCCATTATTCTGTGGGCGCTTCTTAACTTTGGTACAAGCGGCAAGGTAGATGATATGTCGCAAAGCTTTGCGGCAGGCATTGGCAAATTGCTTGTTCCGGCTATGACTCCGGCAGGACTTGGATACTGGCAGATTATTGTGGCTCTTATTTCGGGAATTGCCGCAAAGGAAGTCGTTGTATCAAGTATGAGTGTCCTTTATGGAATAGGCAACATCGCATCTGATGCAGGAATGTCAAGCCTTGCGGCTGTTTTGAGCGCAAGCGGTTTTGGTGCGGCAAATGCTTACTCCATGATGATTTTCTGTCTGCTTTATGTGCCGTGTGTTGCCACCATTGCAACCATACATCGCGAAACGAGGTCGGGCAGATGGACTCTTTTTGCGGTTGCTGTTCAGCTTGCGGCGGCATGGATTGTTTCAACAGCGTTTTTCACTGTAGCATCAATATTTTAAGACGAGGTCTGTTATGAAAATTATTTTGTGGATTTTGATTATTGCTGCAATTGTGGCGGTTTGCGTCAAAAAGTTCCGTGATATAAAGAACGGCAAATTTTGCGATTGTGGTTGTGACAATTGTACTGCAAATTGTAAAAAAGCAAAGAAATTTGAAGATTAAAGGTAGGAAAGAAATGAAAAAGATTGCAAAGTTTGAAAAGGTAAGCCTTGAACAATTCAAAGAAGCCTTTGACGGTGGGAATTTAAACGAAGTATACGAGGATATAAAACTGCCAAAGCGTGCGACAACCGGTTCGGCAGGTTATGACTTTTATGCGCCCGAGGGTTTTTCGTTAGCTCCCGGCGAAAGCATAAAGATCCCTACAGGAATACGTGCAAAAATCGACGAGGGTTGGGTTCTTAAAATCTATCCCCGAAGCGGTCTTGGCTTCAAATTCAGACTTCAGCTTGACAATACGGTTGGCATAATAGACAGCGATTATTATTATTCAAGCAACGAGGGACACATAATGATAAAGCTGACAAACAATTCGCTTGAGGGAAAGACTGTAACTGTCGAAAAGGGTAGCGCGTTTGCCCAAGGACTGTTTCTGGAGTATGGAATAACTGTTGATGACGATACTGACGGCATCCGGGACGGCGGTTTTGGAAGCACAACAAAATAAAGTACAAAAGGAGAGGCTTGGGACAATGAAGATAGTTATTCTTGATGCGGCAACCATCGGTAAGGATATCGACCTTGGAATATTCAATCAATTTGGCGAGGTAGTGATTTTTGAGCAGACCACAAAAGCCGAGGCGGCTGAAAGGCTGATTGATGCCGATGTTGCAATACTCAACAAAGTAAAGCTTGATCAAAGCAACCTTTCGGGAGCAAAAAATCTTAAAATTATTTGTCTTACGGCAACAGGATTTGATAATGTTGATACGGATTATGCACGCCAAAACGGAATTGCAGTTTGTAATGTGAAAGGCTATTCCACCGATTCGGTGGCACAGCTTACCGTCAGTCTGGTGCTTTCACTTTGTTGCCACTTAAGCGAATATGACCGATACTGCAAAAGCGGTGACTATACAAAAAGTGGTATAGCCAACTGCCTGACTCCTTATTTTTATGAGCTTTCGGGCAAAACTTGGGGCCTTTATGGCTATGGCAACATCGGCAAGCAGGTTGCAATGGTTGCAAAAGCGTTTGGTTGTAATGTTATTGTGACCAAAAATACTCCCGACGAAAGTGTCGAATGTGTAGAGCTTGACGACCTTTTTAAGCGGTCGGATATTGTGTCTGTGCACACACCTCTGAATCCGGGAACTTATCACGCGATAGGCGCCGAAGTTTTAGCAAAGGCAAAGCAGAAATTGATACTTATAAATGTTGCGCGCGGTGCAGTTGTCGACGAAGAAGCAGTAACAAAAGCGGTGGAAGATGGGACTCTGGGTGGGTTTGCTACAGATGTTTATGACGGCGAGCCGATGAGCGAGACCTCACCTTTTAATCGCCTGCTGAAGTGTGACAATGTTATTTTTACTCCGCATATGGCTTGGGGCGCATACGAAGCGCGAGTAAGGCTTATGGAGGAGATTGCAGAGAATATAAGGGATTTTTTCCAAGGGAAAATTAGAAATAGAGTGGAAATATAAGAAAAAGCAGGCTGTGTGGCACAGCCTGCTTTTAAATTTTACTTGAATACATATATTTTAATATATAGGCGGGCGCTGACCCCTATAACCCATATTTTAGTAATTTTAAATTCTTTTATAAGGGGGCGTCATCAGCAACCTTTTTTATGAAAAAAGCCTAATGGCTTTTCTTTTATATCGGTGCTCTCGCACCTAGCTCGAAGCTAAAAACAATTCACCGGATTGTTTTTTACGCTTCGACCCCCTGCCGCACCGATTTATAACCCAGGAGCTTGTAATTGCTTGTCTTTTGCGAAATAACGAATGCTCGAAAACGCGAACTTATCGCGTCTCTCGCTAAAATGCCTTGCCTGCAAATGAAATCGATTGCAAGGCATTTTTCTGTTATTTCACAAAATCCTCACAAACAATCTCCAGTCGTTATAAATAAGGTGATTAAAAACCCTCAGAGACGGACAAGAGGGAAAACCGCCTTATGAACGGCGATTGGTGGGTGTTTCGAAAATTGTCGAGGACATCGAAAATCGGTGGTGCAATCAATTCCCGCTGCAGGCACCACCGATTTAATGAGGGACTTAAAGAGTTTAAGCTTTCGAATGGTCGATACCGCAGACAATTTGAGTATTACAGCCACCTGAGGCGTGAGTCGGCGCGGCAGGGGGTTGAGGGGGTCTTGCTGCAGAGACCCCATTTAGAAAATATTTAATATAAATGGATACACACATAAAAGGGGCGAATGAAATTCATTCTACCCCTTTTATGTATTCGTGTGGCAACAATACGGAGTCATGCATCCTTGTTATGAGTATAACATATATATGAGAAAAATACAATATATTTTTCTCATATATTTTAAAAATATATTTTTTTGTATAATATATATGAGGGAAGTAGAAAGGATGATAAGTATGGAATTTAGCCCAAAACCAACGAAACAAAAAGTAAAAGCCGGATATAAATCATTATATATCTCTGATGAACTTGCTGAAAAGGTAAGTGATTTAGCTAAAAAACATAACACAAGCTTTAATAACATAGTCATAAGTATTCTTGAAAATTTTTTTGAGAATAAAAATAAGTAAATTGATTTAGATATAAAAGAGGGTTACCATATGGTAACCCTCTTAAATTATCAAAAAATGATATTACTTCATATCTTTGATAGCCGCCTGCCGGAGTGTTAATAAAACAGTCCGGTGGACTGTTTTTAATGTAGGATTACAAAAAACGAGAGTTTTTTGTAATAGGGAAGAAACGCAAAGCGTTTCAACCATCGTGCGAAAGGCGGAAATAAAAGAAATAGAGGAGTATCAAATGATACTCCTCTTAAATAACATAAGCGTTATTATTTCATGTCTTTTATAGCCGCCTGAGCCGCAGCCAATCTTGCAATCGGAACACGGAACGGTGAACATGATACATAGTCAAGTCCAATCTTGTGGCAGAACTCAACTGAAACAGGGTCGCCGCCGTGCTCACCGCAGATACCGCAGTGAATTTCGGGTCTAACCTTTGTACCCTTTTCTACAGCCATTTCCATAAGCTGACCAACACCTGTCTGGTCAAGTTTTGCAAATGGGTCGTTCTCGAAGATTTTTGCATCATAGTATGCATCAAGGAACTTGCCGGCATCGTCACGCGAGAAACCGTATGTCATCTGTGTAAGGTCGTTTGTACCAAAGCAGAAGAATTCAGCCTCAGTTGCGATAGCATCTGCAGTAAGACAAGCTCTGGGGATTTCCATCATTGTACCAACTTCGTACTTGAGGTCTGCGCCAGCGGCTGCGATTTCTGCATCTGCAGTTGCAACAACGTCGTTCTTAACATACTTGAATTCTTTGAGGTCGCCGGGGAGAGGAATCATAATTTCGGGAACTACATTCCAGTCGGGGTGAGCCTTCTTAACATTGATAGCTGCACGGATAACAGCCTTTGTCTGCATCTTTGCAATTTCGGGGTAGGTTACAGCCAGACGGCAACCACGGTGACCCATCATGGGGTTGAATTCATGGAGGCTTGAAATGATAGCCTTGATGTCTGCAACACTCTTGCCCTGTGCATCAGCGAGAGCCTTGATGTCAGCTTCCTCTGTGGGAACGAATTCGTGAAGAGGAGGATCAAGGAATCTGATTGTTACGGGGTTGCCTTCAAGAGCTTCGTAAAGCTTTTCGAAGTCGCCCTGCTGATAAGGAAGAATCTTTTCAAGAGCTGCTTCTCTTTCTTCTACTGTGTCAGCACAAATCATTTCACGGAATGCCGCAATTCTTTCAGCTTCAAAGAACATATGCTCGGTACGGCAAAGACCGATACCTTCTGCGCCAAGCTCTCTTGCCTTTTTAGCATCAGCAGGAGTATCAGCGTTTGTTCTTACCTTAAGAGTTCTGAACTCGTCAGCCCAGTCCATAATTCTGCCGAACTCGCCTGCGATTTCAGCGTCAACAGTCGGGATAATGCCGTCGTAGATATTACCTGTTGAACCATCAATTGAGATGAAGTCGCCTTCTGTGAAGGTTTTGCCACCAAGTGTGAACTTCTTGTTTTCTTCGTCCATATTGATGTCGCCGCAACCAGATACACAGCAAGTACCCATACCACGAGCAACAACTGCTGCGTGTGAGGTCATACCGCCACGAACTGTAAGGATACCCTGTGAAGCTTTCATACCTGTGATATCCTCGGGTGAGGTTTCAAGACGAACAAGAATAACTTTTTCGCCTCTCTGGTTCCATGCATCAGCATCTTCTGCAGTGAATACAATCTTACCGCAAGCAGCACCGGGAGAAGCACCAAGACCTTTGCCCATAGGTGTTGCAGCTTTGATTGCCTTTGCATCAAACTGCGGATGGAGAAGTGTGTCAAGGTTTCTGGGGTCGATCATAGCAACTGCCTGCTTCTTGTCGATCATGCCCTCGTCAACGAGGTCACAAGCAATCTTGAGTGCAGCCTTTGCTGTTCTCTTACCGTTTCTGGTCTGAAGCATATAGAGCTTTTTGTTTTCAATTGTAAACTCCATATCCTGCATATCTCTGTAGTGGTCTTCAAGGATTTTGCAAACCTTGTTGAATTCAGCAAATGCTTCGGGGAATTTTTCAGCCATTTCTGCAATGGGCATAGGTGTACGAACACCAGCAACAACGTCTTCGCCCTGTGCGTTAACAAGGAATTCACCCATAAGACCTTTTTCACCTGTAGCAGGGTCACGGGTAAATGCAACACCTGTACCGCAATCGTCGCCCATGTTACCAAATGCCATCATCTGAACGTTAACAGCAGTACCCCATGAATAAGGGATATCGTTGTCACGACGGTAAACATTTGCACGGGGGTTATCCCATGAACGGAAAACGGCTTCTACGGCACCCATAAGCTGTTCAACCGGGTCAGTCGGGAAGTCCTTGCCGATTTTGTTCTTGTATTCATCTTTGAACTGACTTGCAAGAACCTTGAGGTCTTCGGCTGTAAGCTCGATATCCTGAGTTACACCCTTAGCTTCTTTCATTTCGTCGATAAGCTGTTCGAAGTATTTCTTACCAACTTCCATAACTACATCAGAATACATCTGGATAAATCTTCTGTAGCAGTCCCAAGCCCAACGAGCGTTACCTGATTTTGCTGACATTGCTTCAACAACATCTTCGTTAAGACCAAGGTTGAGGATTGTGTCCATCATACCGGGCATCGAAGCTCTTGCACCTGAACGAACAGATACAAGAAGGGGATTTTCCTTGTCGCCGAATTTTTTGCCGCAGATGGTTTCCATCTTAGCGATATTTTCCATGATTTCAGCTTTGATATCATCGCTGATTTTTCTGCCGTCATCATAGTACTGAGTACAAGCCTCAGTTGTTACGGTAAAACCCTGAGGAACAGGGAGCCCGATGTTTGTCATTTCAGCAAGGTTTGCGCCTTTACCGCCGAGAAGTTCTCTCATTGTAGCGTTGCCTTCGCTGAAAAGGTAAACAAATTTCTTGTTTGACATTTAAAGTTTCCTCCTAAGAATAAGTATATAAATTTAATTATTTACATTTGTTAAATCTGCCGTCTCGCAAATCCTTGAAGAAGTTTTTGAGAATTGTGGAACATTCCTCAAGCAAAATTCCGCATTCGCAGTTGGTCTGAGGGAAAAGTCCGTCGGCGTTTTGCACCGATGCCGAAAGCACGGCACCGCCTTTGGGGTCAGATGCCCCGAAATAAAGATTTTTTATTCTTGACTGGCTGATTGCACCGCTGCACATTATGCAGGGCTCAAGAGTGACATAAAGGTCACAATCACTGAGCCGCCAACCGCCAAGAACCCGACAAGCCTGGTGGATTGCAAGGATTTCGGCGTGATAGAGTGCGCATTTGCCTGTTTCGCGCATGTTGTGAGCAGAGGCAATGATGTTGCCGTCTTTGACGATGACTGCACCGATGGGAGTCTCGCCCAGGGCATATGCTTTTTCTGCCTCGCGAAGCGCAGCAGACATAAAAAATTCTTTATTATTCATAATCAATCAACCAAACGCACAAAAGGGCACAAAAACCCAAGGTCTTAAATTCGTTTTAAAAACGAAAGACCAAAAGGTGTTGCCCGTGCAATATTTTTGTCTGAGTTTTGGACTACTGGATGTAGGGCTTGAGAAGTTCCAAAAGGTCAGCACAGTCATCATTCTGAACTTCAACAGCGATAGGCTTGCTGAGGTCAAGACTGAAGATACCCATAATAGACTTTGCATCAACAACATATCTGCCCGAAGCCAGATCAATGTCGTAGTCAAAACGGCTTACAATGTTGACAAAGTTTTTAACATCGTTGATAGAACTGAGCAAAACATTGAATGTTTTCATAAAAAAACCTCCTAAACTTTGTTTGATTGAGAGGCAAAAAAATTCAATAAGTTGAAAAAATTCCCTTCAATCGTATATATTATATATTTTTTTCTTGAAATAGTCAATAAAAAAGTGTATAATTTTATCACAAATTTTTATTTGGAAAACCAAAAAGAACTGGAAGTTTTGAAAATGAAAGTAAAATTTATAACTTTAGGCTGCAAAACCAATTTTTATGAGAGTCAGGCACTTGCTGAAATATTCAGGCAAAAAGGCTATACTGTGGTAAAATCAGGCAAGGCTGATGTTGTTGTAGTCAACACCTGTGCGGTGACAAGTATGGGGGCTCAAAAATCAAGGCAGCAGATACACAAGGCAAAAAAAGATAATCCTGATGCCATAGTTGCAGTTATGGGATGTTATTCGCAGACCGACCCCGATGCGCTGAAAGACTCACCCGATGTAGATGTGATGATTGGCACCTCGGGCAGGGGCAGGATATGCGAGCTTGTGGAAGACGCATTAAAAGGCAAACGCCGGATACTTCAAAGTGACATAATGAAAGAAAGAAGCTTTGAAGAACTGGCAGCGGCATCGGACCAGAGCCGTATTCGCGCAACGGTCAAGATTGAAGACGGTTGCAGCAATTTTTGCACATACTGCATAATTCCATATGCAAGGGGACCTGTGCGCTCGCGCGAAATCGGAAAAATCGTCGATGAGGTAAAATCCCTTGCACAAAACGGATTTTCGGAGGTTGTGCTGACAGGTATCCATATAGGCTCTTATGGCAAGGACTTGAAAAGCGGACTTTCGCTTATTGATGTTGTTGAGGCGGTTTGCAGTGTTGACGGAATAAAAAGAGTACGCCTTGGCTCGATTGAGCCTGTTGTTATAACCGAAGATTTTGTTAACCGAATCAAAAACCTGTCCAACCTTTGCCCGCAGTTTCATCTGTCACTTCAAAGCGGCTCGACAAAGACCCTTGCGCGTATGAAACGCCGTTATACAGCTGAGGAATATATGCAAGCGGTAAGACTTTTGAGGGAAAATATCAAAGATACCTCAATAACGACAGACCTTATGGTTGGCTTCCCGGGCGAGACCGATGAGGAATTTGAGGAATCATACAATTTCTGCAAAAACATCGGCTTTATGCAGATGCATATTTTCAAGTACTCAAAACGACCCGGCACGGTGGCGGCAGAGATGGAAAATCAGGTGCCCGAACAAGTCAAAGAGCTGCGCAGTCAGAAAATGCTTGAACTTGAAAAACAGATGAAGGCTGATTTCTATAATTCATACAATGGCAAGACTGTAGATGTCCTTGTCGAAGTGCGTACAAAGGACGGCAGATTTCATGCGACAACGCCAAACTATATGGATGTATTTGTCGAAAGCGATGAGGACATAAGCGGAAAGATTGTCAGCTACACCTTTAAATAAAGCAGATGTCAACATCAAATTCTGCCGAAGTGAACATACTTTCCCAACTTGATGTAAGAAACTTTTCGCTTGTCAGAAAGCTTTTTTTAAAAGAGTCGCCTATCTTCATAATATCGGCACGACAACCACGCGAAAGCTCGTAAAAATATTCCGAAATTTGTTGGGTTATGGAGCGGTCGGCAAAGGAAAAAAGCTCGTCATAAGAGGAGAATCCGCTTGGCAAATTGTTGCCGAAAAATTCAATATCAAAGCCTTGGCTGATTTTTATGTGGCAAGGCTTTTTTGTATTGTCAAGTGAATATTCTGCCGGGTGGGGTATATTCAGCCGAAAACTTAAAAACGAGTCCTTGAGGCGAGGGTTTTTAAGTGTTATGATACAGCTTTTTATGTCGCGGTTTAAAATATTGTAAATCATTGCAAAGTTGCCATCCAGAACCGCGGCCGGCTGACCTTTTTTGAATACTGCCATTCCTTGCATCCGGGCTTTTTGCGATTTGATATTTGTGTCACCAATCGAAATCCAGCCGTTTGCACTGCTTTGAATTGCAGATGGTTGTGCTACACCTCCGGGAGAAGCGGTCGGAAGACACGAGACACCGCTTTCGGAGCTTATCTCATCAACAAAGTCCGAAAGCTGTTTGGTCGGGGAATATACATTGTTGGAACGAAGAGACATAAGCTCATAATATTTGGCGGTGTTGGCTTCAAGCTCGGGGTTGATGCTTTTTAAAAACTCTTCGGCGGTTGCTGTGGACAAAGCAACCGCGGTGTGGGGCCTGACTTCCCGTTCGCGCAGCATAAACTGGGAATGCTGCGAAAAACCGTTTTGGTCAACAGATGCCGAAAAAACAATCAGTTTGAGGTGTGACATATCCACAGTTTTGCTTAAAAAATTGTTTGTCAGGTTTTTTGCGGTATAAAAGTCAGGAGCATTTATTACGACATTGCGAACGGTGGGATTTTCCTTTGAGTCGCCTTCTTTTTCGCCACCGCCGCCCTCGTGGTTTGTGGTGGCAAGAGGTGCAGAAAATTGAAATGTGTAGTTAAACCCCGAAGACCCGGCTTTGTCAATCCCAAGTGCGATGATATATGCGGTTTCGTCGATTTCTTTGCTGTCGTAGCATCCGCAAAGCGAAAAAGATAGAACGAAAGCTAAAAAAATACTAAATATTTTCATCAGGAACTCTCCTTTTGGCAAAAAACAATGTTATTATTACAAGCAGGATTCCGGCAAAAGCAAAGGCAAAAAACAAAAATCCGATTATTTTTGAACTGAGTACATTTGCCAGAAGTGTAAAAATCGACACGCCTGCTATATAAAAAGGCGGTATAAGCTTTTGACGGTGGGGATTGAATATGCGCCCTGCAACATGCGAAAAGGCAGAAGCGTTGAGTGAGAGATAAAGCATTCCCGAAAGAGAGGATATAAGCAGCATTAAAGAATCAATCCGCTGAAAAAACCGTCCGTAATAAACCTCCTTCATAAGCAGATAAAAGGGGAAACTGTCGTTTGAAATTATTGACGGCGAAACCGACAGGTTGAGAGCAAGAACAAAAAGACAGGTCAGCAAAATTCCTGTTGCCGAGGCGGTAAGGATTTTTTTCAGGGGAATGGGGGCTTTGGATTTTGGCGGAATAAGCAAAAAGAAAACAAGCAAATCAGTATACATAACAGTTCCGGAAAGGCCCTTGCCGAAAACTGCTTCGGCACCGCTGCCAAAAATCGGCACCAGATTTGATAGGTTGCCCCTGAAAACAGTAGAGACAATCAAAACAATAAGCCCCAAAACTATAACCGGGACAAAGATACTGTGTGTGCGTGCAAGCGCGTCCACGCCCCGGCTTGCGCCCCAGGCAGCCGAAACCGCAAAGAACAAAAGGACAAACCAAAACGGCGATGCAGGAAAAGAAATTGCCTTTGCCAGATGGCAAAGCTCGCCCAAAGTGACGGTTGCAGAAAGTAAAAGGCAAAAGGCACTTATGATGCAGACGATAAGTCCGCCAATTTTACCGAATACAGCAAAGGCAGCATCGGCAAGATTTGGGGAGTTATGTTTTTTCAAAGACAAACTTATCAAAAAAATCACCCCAAAAGCAATCACACCCGAAAACAGTGCCGAAAGAGCGGCAGCACTGCCGGAAAATTTGGGGAAAAGAGAGGGAAGGCGTGAAAAGATTCGGAAAGTCAGCAGATTTATCAACACAAAATAAAAGCTGCGGTTTTCAAACGAGATAAAGTTTTTGGTGTTTATATCAGACATCTCCTTTCCATTTTCGACTGATGTGGGGTTGTTTGCGAACACTTTGCGGATTAAGATTCCGGGGTCTTTTTTCACGACGCCATATGGGAATTACAAAAAAAGGATTTGCAATATCGGATAAATAAGGAACACCAAATGAAGTCCCGGATGCAAGGTATATTGCAAGAGTGAATATCGCAAAGGCAAGACCGAGAAAACCCGCAAGCGTGCCAAACAAAATAAACCAGAACTGCAAAACCGAAAGTGCCCTTGAAACAGAAGCCGATGGTGCGGCAAATGCGCCAAGTGCAGAAAGTGAGACGATTATGATAAGAAGTGGACTTGCTATGTTTGCCGATACCGCGGATTGACCAAGGATAAGACCACCGACAATGCCCAGGGTGGAGCCAATCGGGTCGGGGACACGAATGGAGGCTTCTTTGATAAGCTCAAACGAAAGAAGCATAACAATAAGCTCGAGGGCAATAGGAAAAGGCATTTGCTCGCGGCTTGCCTCTATTGCAAAAAGCAGGTCTGTCGGGATGCTCTCGTGGTGGTAGAGGGCAATACTGATGAAAATTCCCGGCAGAAACAAAGCAAGAAAGCAACCGATAAGACGGACAAAACGCATAAAGTTTGCCTCGGCAATACGGACATAGTTGTCCTCAGATGCTTCGGCGAGGTCGCCGGCAGAGGCAGGCAGAATAAGAACAAACGGACTTCCCTGAACCAAAATTGCAACCTTGCCATCGCTAAGCTGTGCGGCAACACGGTCGGGGCGTTCGCTTTTAAGAAGCTGAGGCAGCGGAAAAACGGTACTTTCTTCGATAAACATTTCAATATCAGCAGAAGAAAAAATGTACTCGGTCTCTATTGATTTGAGGCGGTTTCGGGCAGTTTCTACAAGCTTTTTGTTGGTTATTCCGTTTATATACATAAGGGCACAGGGCGTTTTGCTTACTGTGCCTACGGGAATATTCTCGGCAATAAGATTGGGGTCTTTCAGGATTTTTCTTACAAGAGCGATGTTCGTCATTACCGTCTCACAAAAAGCTTCCTGGGGTCCTGAAAGAACAGCTTCAGTAAGCGGTGTTCCGACACTTCGGGAACCCCAGCCTTTTATGTCGGCAACAAAGGCACAACTGCAACCGTCCACAAAAACGGCACAGTTGCCAAACCCGACAAGCTCAATAATGTTTTTAAGTTGAGAAATTCTGGAGTTGGGAGCCTGCGAGATTATACATTGGTGTATTGAATCTTCAAGTGTCTCGCACGGGGATTTAATCTTCAACCTTCCTGACATAAGCGGGGCGAGGAGGTCACGGTTGACATATTCTTTGTTTGAGAGTCCGTCATAAAAAATCAAAAAGGCATCGACAAACTCGCTGTCAAGATTTACCTTGAACATCCGAAAGACAATGTCGAAGTTTTTATCGGCGTCAAAGGCATCACGCAAAAAGTCATAGTTTTCCTTCAGTACGGGACTGACTTTGCCGGTCCTGTAGGCGAAGGAGTCTTTGTTTTGAATGTTGTTTTTTATATATGAATTTATACCGGGGTTATTTTCGTCAAAGTTATTTTTATCCGGATTAAGGTTTCCAGAGTTCAAAAAAATCACCTCGGGTTAAGTATTTCCATTTTTGCAATATTTAGTCGGGTCAAAAGTTTTTAAAACCTATTGACTTTTTGTCTTTGTGTGATAAAATCAAGGTATATTTGAAAGAAACTTAAATACATATGAAATGAAGAATATTCAACTGTTGAGAGGACAGACTTTATGAAAAAAGTGCTTGCTGAATTAAAAAATTACATAAAGAAATCGAAAGGCATTGTGACGGCTTGCGGGATTGGTCTTGCAACTGTTATACTTCTTTGCTCATTTCTTGTTTATACGACATCTTATGCAAAAATTTTGCCCAACATAAAAGTCGAGGGAATAAAAATCGGCGGGATGACCGCAGACGAGGCAGAAAATGAACTCAAGACGATTTTTGGGACCAATGTAGAGGACAGAACAATTGTCATTGAATGCGAGGAGAATAAAAAGGAAGTTAGATTGCGCGACTTCAGCCTGACAATTGACAATAAAAAAACTGTCGAAAAGGCTTTTGAAATAGGCAGGGACGGCGGAAAATTCAAAAAAACATCAAAAATTTTGCAGCTTTTGTTTAAAGGTGAAGAAATTCCGCTTGAATGTTCGGTTGACGAACAGTATCTTGATTCTGTAATAAGCGAGATTGCAAAAGATAAAGAAGTGGAAGCTTTGAAGACAGGATACATAATAGATACTGACAAACTGACAATCGTGCGCGGTCACGGCGGACGGATGGTGGACAGAAAAAAAGCCGCAGCAGAGCTTTTGAAGGCTGCGCTTGATTCGGCTGTAAACAAAATTGATTTTGCGATTGAAACAATTGAAGAAGAAAAACCCGATCTTGAAAAGCTGTATGCAGAAATTACAGCGCCTATGAAAGATGCGGAGTATAGACTTGAAGATGGAGAAGTTTTAATTACCCCCGAAAAGTTGGGTATAACACTTGAAAAATCCGCTTTAAAAGAGGCGCTTGAATCAAATCAGCCCGAGGTTATATTAGAGGTAAAAACAGAGGAACCCGAATGGACACAGGCAAAGCTCGAAGAACTTCTGTTCCGTGACACTATGGGTACCTGGACTTCTGATTTTTCCACAAGCTCAAGTGCACGTGCCGGGAATGTTATCCTGACTGCAAATCGCATAAACGGAAAAATTCTTATGCCGGGTGATGTTTTTTCATATGACCAGACAATAGGAAGAAGAACCTATGAAAACGGCTATCGTGAGGCAGGAGTGTATATCGGCAACAAGGTCGAAAGCGGCATAGGCGGTGGAATTTGCCAGACCTCTTCCACACTTTATTCGGCAGCACTTTATGCCAATCTTGAAATTGTCAGCAGGACTTCACATTCGCTTCCGGTAAGTTATATGCCTGCAGGACAGGACGCGACAATCGCCGAAGGATATATTGATTTAAAGATAAAAAACAATACCGAATACCCAATAAAAATTTCGGCACAAGTGTCGGGAAGACGCCTGACCTGCTCGATTCTTGGGGTCAAGGATCCTGAAACAAAGGTGGAAATTGTTCACACAACCACAGCAACATACGAACCCGAGACCGAGCGTACCGAAGATGCCGGGATTCCCAAAGGCTATATTTATATAACAAACAAGGGCGCAGGAGGATATGCTATAGCTTCTTCGCGTATTGTGAGGAAGGCAGGAGAAGTTGTAAAGACTGAAAAGCTGACCCGAAGCGTATATCGTGCGGCACCAAGAGAGGAAACGGTAAATCCTTTGGACAAGGAAACTCCGGCAGAACAGCTTAAGCCGTATACCCCGGGAATGGTAATCCCGGAAGAGTCCGACAAGCCGCAGGAAGAGTCGGAAAAACCGGAAGAAGTGACTGAAACGCTGCCTGAAGAACAGGAAGAAATTCCGTCAGAGGAATTTGTTGAGGAAGAAGTTAATGTATAAAAATGGGCTGTGATAATTGTTTTATCACAGCCTTTTACTTTAATATCATCAGTCAGGATACCCTGTATAATCAACTATTCCCTCGAAAATAGCGGCAGCAACCGCTCTTTGCCATGCAGGACTGTTGAGATTAAGAGCCTCGGTAGCATTTGTAAGATATCCAAGCTCCACCAAAACTGCCGGCATATCTGTCCGCCTGAGGACTGCAAAATTGGCTTGCATAACGCCACGGTTGACGGACCCCAAGTTTTCGGCAACCGAGTTCACAATTGATTGTCCAAGCCTTTCGGATGTTGTGCCAAGGCGATAGACATAAGCCTCAACTCCCTGGGCGGCAGGTCGCTCGGAACTGTTGGTGTGGATGCTGATAAAATAATCGGCACCCCAGCGGTTTGCGGTTTCGGCACGATTCCTGAGGTCCGCGTTTTTGTTGGCGAGAACATTTTCGTCAGAGGTTGTGCGATAAACTCTGACATCAAAGCCTGCGTTTCGCAAAAGTCGGGCAAGTTCAAGGGAGACATTAAGATTTACGACCTCTTCGCTGACACCGTTGCCTTGTGCTCCGGGGTCGGGACCCCCATGTCCGGGGTCAATAAAGATTTTAATCAATTCAGTTCACCTCTTGTTTTATAATACGGAGGAAACAAACTTTGGGTTAAATGTTTTAGGAAAATGTAATGTGGTTGTAATGGCTTTGTAATATTTGTATGTTATACTATGAGAACAAGAGTGTGAAAGTATGTATTCTTATACCCTGAAATAAAGGAGAAATTATTATGAGAAAGGTTTGCATAGCAGTTTTGATGTTGGCAGTTCTGCTTGTTGGGCAGCTTTCGGTGTTTGCGGCACCTGATACTGTTGCTGTGGATGCTGTGGGCAACGCAAATGATCTGGTTGCTGTTACAAAGCCCAAAAATCAAAAAGACTCAACCTTTGACTCGTCTTATATAGTATCGGGTTATGGCAAAGAAGGTGCACAGGTCAGCTTTTATTTGTACTCGGGAGAAGAAGCCGTTTATAAAAGAATTATGAACGACATTCAGTATGTAAGTACTGACGGAACAGTTCAGACGGCAAAAGTTCCTGCAGAAGTAAAAGTGGGGGCATCCGGATTATTCATAAACACGGTTTCTTTAAATCAGGGTGCAAATGACATTTTGATTTATGCCGAAAAGGATGACAAGGTACAGCTTATGAAGCTGTCAATCACAAAATACAGCTACAATTTGTTTGACATAATCAAATCTCTGACCGATTAAGGAAAAACAGTCATCGAGGTTGTTTGTGCAAAAGCTTGAATTACGCTTGGACAAAAGGCGACCTTAGGGTCGCCTTTTTGAATATTAAATACAGTAAGGAAAGACTGAAAAATGAAAAAAATAAGCAGAATCAAAAAAGCGAAGATTGCCGAAAAGTTAAAAACTATAATCCTTGTGGTGCTTTCTTTGAGTTGCCTTTTTTTTTGTTACAGAAGTTTTGAGATTTATCGCGAACAAGCACTTTCGGACAACTTCTGGGGTGGCACAAGCACTGCAAATGATACGACAGATTATGGAAAAATGACGGCAGAAACCCAGACAGATGTTTTTGACCGGCTTAACGAGCCGACCTTTGCACTGATAAACCAAAATCAGGGAAGAACAGTTCTTTCAGGCGCAAGCGATGATTTTGAGACGGTAGCTGCTGTTGCAAACGAGATGATTTGCGCAGCCTATGCCTTGCCACGCGAAGAAATAACAGAGAGCGGAAAAAAGGAATGGGAGACTGCACTTAAGACAAATTCGGTCTACCTGAGATACTCTGCAGAGCGTTATCCGGAATATGAGGCGGAAATTTATAAAATAAAAAATATGGGATTTCCAAAGTTCTTTACTGAGTATTCAGAGGTGTTGGTTGTACCGTCAAGCGACAAAGACACGGCAATTTTGTTCCGAAGCAGTGGTTCGGGCAAGATAGTCAAGGCAAAAATCGTTGATGACAAAGCCAAGAAGCTGTTACAGATATTAGAGAAAAATGACAAGAAGAACACAAAAGATTATGTATTTGCAGCAGAACTTAACCTTGATGAAGAGGCAAATGGCAAGGCGGTCCTGAATTCGATGATCCTTATAAACACCAATAAGATCAAAGCAAAAGATATTGTTGCAGAAGTCCCGAGGTTATACAAGGCAGGGCTTAATTTTACAAAAACAACCGAATTTGTGACTGACCTTATAAATATATTCGGATACAATCCAAACACCATACGACAGTATGTAAATCAGGAAAAAGCCTTGATTTTTGTGGGGGAAAACGGCAATCTTAATATATACCCTGACGGAAAGCTTGAATATAAAGCATTGGGGATAAACGAGGGCATTCCGCTTCTTGCAACAGGGAGTGACGGAATTTCCGCAATAACCTTTGGTGTTTGTGATGTTATCGAAAAAGTTATGAAGGTCAGCGGAGTTGATAAAGACGGCAGCGGTTTTGACATAAAATTTGCGAAACAGCCTCAGCAGGCGTTGGTGAACAAAAAGACAGAGTTCTTTTTTGATTATTTTGTCGATGGCAAAAAGGTACTGTTTGAACAGGAACCTGCGATATATATGGCGGTCGAGGGCGGAAGACTGGTAGAACTTAAGATGCAGGTTAAAAACATCAAGGTTCTTGAGACAGAAACCCAGATTGAAGCACTTATTGAAGAAATAGACAAAGATTTTGCTGAAAATCCCGGCAAAAAGAATATTGAAGAAACCGGCATAGTCTACAGATATAATAAAAACGGTGACAAAATACACGCGGAATGGAAGCTTTCGGGCGAGAGGTAGAGTATGGATTTAAGACGACTTAAAACGATATTTATTTTTGTACTTGCAGCACTCAACATTATGTTTTGTGCAGTTCTTTACAATGCCCAGAATTATGAAAAAGAAGAACAGCGGATTATGCTTGAAAGTCTGACGAACCTGCTTGCAAAAGATATGGTTTATTTGCCGCAAAAAATGGAAATGCCACAAAGTCCTGAAATTTACAGATTTTATCTTGAAAAAATGTATGACGAAAATGAAGATCTGGTAAAAAGATTCTTAGGCGAGAGCTGGACAAAAGATGAGGATGGTGTTTACGCAAGCGACATCGGCAGACTGCGTCTTGAGGGAAATGAGTTTAAGTTTTTCAATAAAAAGCCGACATCCGGGACAGAGGACTTTTCGGAAAGAAACATAGAAAAAATCTGTCGCGAAGAAATGACAAGGCTTGGGATACTTTCGGATCTTTATATTTTCAGCGGTATAAATCTTGTTGACAACGGAGTGAAGGCAATATTTACTGCCCAGCATGAAGAATCGGCATTTTTTGACGCATATATATCCTTTGATATAAACAGCGAGGGGATAACGCTGGTGTCAGGACGAAATCTGGTGTCAGATCTTGCTGTTTCAAAAAGTGAGGTGCAGTTTTTCAGCATAACGAGCATTTTGACAGAACTCCCCAAAAACCCAAAACTTCAAAAAGGTGTGGCACACACAATCGTAAGCATAACCCCCGGGTATTATATAGGGGGGACAGTTGAGGATTATCAAAATGTGCTGGCAATCCCGGTTTGGCAGATTGCGATAGATTCGGGCGAAATTTTGTATTATGATGCAAGAAATGGGCAAAGTATAGCTGAGTAATAAGGTAAAATTTTTTGGATATTACATATTATGGTTGATTTTATCAAAAATATTTTGTATAATATTAGTATTATAGATAAGGACGGTTTGAAATATGAAGATTAAAGAAGTGTTTTTAAAGTCCGGCGAGCTTGACGGCAAGTCGGTTTCGATATGTGGCTGGGTAAGGACCCTGCGTGCATCAAAAATGTTTGGCTTTATTGAGGTCAACGACGGCTCATTCTTCAAAAATATTCAGGTTGTTATTGAGGAAGAAAAACTTGATAATTTTGCAAAGCTTTGCAAGCTTAATGTAGGTGCTGCACTTCGCATTGAGGGAACCCTTGTTTTGACCCCTGATGCAAAACAGCCTTTTGAAATCAAGGCAACCAAGGTGGAAATTGAGGGAGAAAGCACTCCTGATTATCCATTGCAGAAGAAGCGTCATACATTTGAGTATTTAAGAACAATTCCGCATCTGAGACCAAGAACAAATACATTCTCGGCGGTTTTCCGCGTTCGTTCGCTTATTGCCTATGCAATACACAAGTTCTTTAACGAAAGAGGCTTTGTGTATGTTCATACTCCCCTCATCACAGGCAGTGATTGCGAGGGTGCAGGCGAGATGTTCAGGGTTACCACACTTGATATGGACAATCTTCCTAAGGATGAACAAGGAAAGATTGATTATTCACAGGACTTCTTTGGCCGCGAAACTTCTCTTACCGTAAGCGGTCAGCTTGAGGGTGAGACCTTCTCGATGGCGTTTGGTGACATATACACATTCGGTCCGACTTTCAGAGCTGAAAACTCCAACACAACAAGACACGCGGCAGAGTTCTGGATGATAGAGCCCGAAATTGCATTTGCTGACCTTGCTGACGATATGCGTCTTGCAGAGGATATGCTTAAGTATATTATCCGTTATGTTCTTGAAAATGCACCCGAAGAAATGGAATTCTTCAACAACTTTGTTGACAAAGGTCTTATTGACAGACTCAACAACATTCTTGAAAACGATTTTGGTCATGTGACATATACCGAAGCGGTTGAGATTCTTGAAAAGAGCGGAAAGAACTTTGAATATCCTGTGAAGTGGGGTATTGACCTTCAGACCGAGCACGAAAGATACCTTACAGAAGAAGTATTTAAAAAGCCGGTGTTTGTGACTGATTATCCAAAGGAAATAAAAGCGTTTTATATGCGTCTTAACGACGACGGCAAGACTGTTGCCGCTATGGACTGTCTTGTTCCCGGCGTTGGCGAAATCATCGGCGGAAGCCAAAGAGAAGAGCGTATGGATATTCTTCTTTCAAGAATGGAAGAGGGCGGATTGAACATTGACGATTATGCACATTATCTTGACCTGAGAAGATACGGCGGAACAAAGCACGCAGGATTTGGGCTTGGCTTTGAAAGAGCAGTTATGTATCTTACAGGCATGGGCAACATCCGCGATGTATTGCCTTATCCAAGAACAGTGAACAATTTGGGGTAGTAAGAAGGTTTTTGAAATGATAATTTTGTATGCATCACTTATTATAATGGCGGTTTTGATTTTTTGGCGCAGGACAAGACTTCTTTGCCTGGCTGCCAGAATCAATTTCCGCACAGGCAATACCGAAAAAGCCCTCAAACTTTTTGGAATTGCCACAAGAATTGGCACCCTTGATCCCGAGGATTTGATGTATTACGGCTATGTTCTGCTTCGAAGCGGCAACATCAGTTTTGCACGCGACATATTGACTCGAGCGTCTTTGGATGCAAAAAAAGATGCACTCAAAAAACGTATCAAGTCCATGCTTGCGCTTGTGGAATGGAAAGAGGGCAATATTGACCTTGCAATCGAGCTTATGGAAGATTCAATGGTTGATTTCAAAAATACCAATCTTTATCAAAACTTAGGACTTTTGTATAATTTAAAAGGCAACGGCAAAAAGGCACTTGAGTTTAATTTGGAAGCATATGATTACAACTCAGAAGATTTGATTATCATGGACAACCTTGCCGAAAGCTATGCTCTTTGCAAAAATACTGCCAGAGCAAAGGAGCTTTATGAAGAACTTCTTGCCAAAGAACCGTACTTCCCCGAGCCATACTATAGCTATGGTCTGATTTTGATTGCTGAAGGAGAAAAAGAACGCGGACTCGCGCTTATAAGAGAATCACTTTCTAAAAAATTCAGCTTTTTGAGCATAAAGTCAAAAGAGGAAGTTGAAGCTTTGCTTTTGGAAAAAGATTAAATATCCACTTTTTACGGGTGGATATTTTGTGTATTAAAATGTAATATATGGAAGTATCTGGAGGATTATTTTATGGAAAAAACAAGACGCCGCATGGGCGACCGGAAAGACGCAAAACTTGTCAGAGATATTGACGGAATGCACCTTATTGTTCCGCTTATTCATCCAAACCGGTGCGACAACGAGGCATTTGTTTCGGAGCGGTTTGACCTTACCAACATAAATACATATCTTGAAAAACTTAACAGCGACAACCCGGAATTTAAGTATACGCTGTTTCATATTATAGTGACTGCTATTATCAGATGCATCACCCTGAGACCAAAACTGAACAGATTTATTGCAAACGACAGACTTTATCAAAAGAATGAAATTTCGGCAGCGTTTGTAATAAAAAAACAATTTGAAGACGAAGCGCGTGAGGGACTTGCTTTTATCCGTGCAAACGAAAATACAAACCTTGAAAGCGTTCACGAAAGTATCAGACATCAGGTTATGGATTGCCGCAAGGGCAAGGTTGACACATCATCCAATGTGATGGACATTCTTACAAAATTACCAAGATGGCTAAGCGCTGCTATTGCAAGGCTTGTTCGTATACTGGTGCGCTATGGCAAGGCACCGCAGGCACTTATTTCAACAGACCCGTATCATTCGTCGGTAGTGCTTTCGAATTTAGGTTCAATCAAGCTTAAAAGCGGTTATCATCACCTGACAAACTGGGGTACAAATTCGATGTTTATTGTAGTTGGCGAAAAAAAGATGCGCCCTGTTTTTAATGATGACGGCTCGTATGAAATGAAAGATACAGTGGACCTGGGTCTTACTGTGGACGAGCGAATTGCCGACGGATACTATTTTTCAAAGACAGTAAAGCTGCTTAAAAAATTGCTTGAAAACCCCGAACTTCTGGAGCAGCCTGCATCAACACCGGTAGAGTACTAAGGAGAAAAAAATGGAAAATTTAAATGTCACAGCAAAGGCGCCATGGACAAAACATACAGGGGATATACCTGTTCATCTTGAGTATCCCGAGGGCTCGATGTTTGATGCACTCAGGGAGGTAGCTGAAAAATATCCCAACAATGTTGCATTTGACTTTATGGGAAAATCCACAACATACAAAACATTGGTCGAAAAAGTCGAGGCTTGTGCAAAAAGCCTTAAGACCATAGGGGTAAGAGAGGGTGACAGGGTTACAATTGCAATGCCCAACTGCCCACAGGCGATTTTCCTTTTCTATGCGGTAAACCTTGTAGGTGGAGTGTGTAATATGATTCATCCGTTGTCTGCCGAAAAGGAAATAGAATTTTATTTAAACGAATCCGATAGTGTGACAGTTATAACTCTTGACCAGTTTTATCACAAAATCGAGGCAATCCGTCAAAATACAAAGCTTGTAAATGTGATAATTGCATCCATAAAAGACGAGCTTTCAAAACCGGTAAAGGCAGGGTATATGCTTACCGAGGGTCACAAAACAAAAAAAATTCCCGACGATGCACCGGTAATCCGATGGAACGAATTTTTGCGCTATGGCAAGGCGTGCTTCTGGAAATACAAGGTGGAGCGCACCAAAGACGACCCGGCAGTTATTCTTTATTCCGGCGGAACAACCGGCAAAACCAAGGGGATTGTCATTACAAACGGCAACTTCAATGCTCTTGGTAGGCAGGTAATTGCAACAAACCCGATGTTCAGGGTTGGCGACAAGATGCTTGCAGCAATGCCGATTTTCCATGGCTTTGGACTTGGTGTGTGCATACATACAATGCTGATAAGCGGCGGAAGATGCGTACTTGTTCCCCGATTTACGCCAAAGAGTTATGGAAAGCTCATTACCAAATGCAGATGTAATTTTATAGCAGGTGTACCTACACTTTATGAGGCACTTCTCAGACTTCCGTCAATGGACAAGGCAGACCTTTCGTGCCTGAAAGGTATCTTTTCGGGCGGAGACTCACTTTCAATCGAGCTTAAAAAGAAGCTTGACAAATTCCTTTATGACCACAATGCTGTTATTCAGGTGCGTGAAGGCTATGGCACGACCGAAACTGTTACCGCGTGCTGTCTTACTCCGCCGCATATGTCAAAAGAGGGTAGTATCGGACTTCCGTTCCCCGATACATACATAAAGATTGTAAAACCCGACACCGACGAGGAGGTTCCCTATGGTGAAGAGGGCGAAATTCTTCTTGCGGGACCGACAGTAATGAAAGAATATCTGAATCACCCTGAAGAGACGGCAAAAACGCTTCGCACGCATGCAGACGGACTTACTTGGGTATACACCGGCGATTTGGGAATGATGGATGCGGAGGGCTTTGTGTACTTTAAGGGCAGAGCAAAGCGGATGATTATCACATCCGGATACAATGTGTATCCCAACCAGATTGAAAACATCATCGACTCGTGCGAGCTTGTGCAGATGAGCTGTGTTGTTGGCGTAAAAGACGATTATCGTATGCAAAAGGTAAAAGCCTTTGTTATGCTTAAAGAGGGTGTGCCGGCAAACGATGAGACAAAAGAAAAAATCCTGAGTTTTTGCTCGAAGCAAATTGCAAAGTATGCAATGCCAAGAGAAATTGAGTTCCGAGACGAGCTTCCCAAAACTCTGGTCGGCAAGGTTGCTTACCGTCAGCTTGAAGAGGAGGAAGAAAGCAAAGAAAATAAGGAAGAGCCGGTTTTGGCATAAAAATTAAGTGCTTGTGGCAAGGTTTTTGCCACAAGCACTTTTGTATGTTTTTTATCAGCTCAGCCTTTGAGCTGCTTCGACGTAAGTTTGGTCATTTTTTACGGCTGTAAGGATTCTTGCAATTCTTTCGCTTTCAAGCTGAGTTATCGCCTGACCTATAGTGTGCGAGCAACCAAAAGGCGCATTTCCGTCGAATGCGTTTGGATAGTTTGCATCCCAGCTGTTTCTTATGTCGACACCAAGTTTGTCAAGAAGTTCGGTCCGATGGATGCTGTGTCCTGATTCGGCATCGTATCTTTCGGGTACTGCAAGGTGCGGATGCTTTGACATAACATGGGCAGTTTCG
>JAFQSM010000017.1 GCA_017409575.1 Clostridia bacterium | reverse complement strand
CATCTAAAATACAATATTTTATGTGCAGTCGGATATTTATTCTCCGCAGGCATACTGCCGTATGGCAAGGAGAAAAATGTACGAATGTGCGTGAAATATTGTGTTTTAGACAAATTCAATTGCTGTTTACAAAAGTATACTACATTGGAGGGATGAAACAAACACAAAAAACTTTTAAGGGAAGAGAAAAGGGAAAGTGCGTATGGGAGCGCACTTTCCCTTGTTTTTTTATTTCCAATTAAACGGGCGGAGCATAAAATCCACATCTTCTTTATTTTCAGGAATTAATCCGAAGGAGGAAACGCGGTCAATATTGTGTGCCTTGAAGGCATCATAAAGCTCTTCATTTGCCTTGAGTCTGCCGGGGTTAAGGAAGAAATATTCGCCGAGCAACTGATTTGCTTTGAAATATTCCCAGCTCAAATTTGCAACCTCAATATTGAACATCTGCTCATCGGTAGCATCAGCGCTGAGTGCTTTTTTCCAAAGGCCGTCAAGCTTTGATATTGTGTGAATCGGGTAGAAGCCCGACTGATAATGCCAGTCAAAATCAAACGCATGGGCTGTAGCCTTAATCTGTGCCGCCTGAATATCGAGAATCTCCTTTAAATACGGTGCGGCTGCTTCGCCGTAATATGCGTTCATAAAGTCCATCATGTGGTATTCAACATCGGCATTTACATCCCACTGCAGCTTGCAAAGCAGGTAGTTACGCAGCTCGTTGAAAGCGGCACTGTGACCGTCACCGCAGTTATAAGTAAAGCCGGTAATGCCGATATCGTACATATATTTCATTGTGTGCTGCATTGTTTCAAGGTTTGAGAAGAACTGCGCGGAATTAAGGAAATTTATTGTATAATCGTAAATAAAGGTTCTGTCCGCAATTTTTACCCAATCTGCAAAATCCTGTGCAATTGTCGGCTCGTTTTCGCCGTAAAGATTCTGAAATGTTTCGTTGCCGTCCTGCGCGCCGCATTCGGTAAGCTTATGGCTGCGGCATGCCTTATGAAGTCCGCAAAGCACGGGTACAACATTCGGGTTACAGGTAAGGGTCAGGTCCTTAGGAGGTCTGTCCGTTTCGCCGTATGCATAGAAAGTAAAAGTAAAATCGGGGAATTCATCGTCAAGTGCATCGGCAAAGCTGTTTGTAAAAATAATTGTCGGAGCGGATACGGCACCGTATTTTTCATAAAGACTTTCGCAGGTTTCACAGTGGCAGTAATTGGAATTATCCTTCTGACCGATGTGAATATATTTTGAATCGCGCGGACAGTTGAGTATTGCTTCCCTTGCATTTGCAACCGCAATCGGAAGAACATCGGGGTGTGAAAGGCAAACATGGTCCGTTGTGCGGGTGCCGTCGGGATTCATTGCAAAATATTCGGGATGCTCGGCAAAAAGCGAATCCGGCACCAGAGTGTCAAGTGTAACATCCCACAGCACATAGGTCAGCGCACCGCCGTAATCCTTCATTTCGTCCCAGTATGTGACATTTATTCTGTTGCGTGCGTAGTGCTTTTTATTTGTGCCGGGGCAGGCATTGCGGCGAAGAACAAACGAAGGCTCGACAATGCGATATATAGCAGCATCAATTACTATATCCTCGCTTTCAGGCACGACCTCAAGCGTGGGCGTAAACCAGCGCACACCGAGATATTCTTCAAGGAAGGTGTATACGCCGTAAAGTGTGCCGCGGCTGTCTTCGCCGAGAATAACAAGCTGATTACCGTTTGAATAAAGAAGGAAACCGTCCTCACCGATTGATGCCGGTTCGGTATCGGTAATACCGAGGTTCGTTTCGCCTAAAATTATAGCCTTAGCGCCTGCATATTCGCTTTCGGTTATATGCTCAAATTCAGCACCGCAGATTTTTTCAAGATAGGTCTGCAATTCGTCAACAGCGTTCATGATGCAGGCATCAGCACCGTCCGCCGTTACAATTACAAAATCCGTTTTGCCGTCTTTGGCTATGTACATAGGTGTTGTAACTGCGGGGGCAACATAGTCACCGCCGCCGTAATCAACCTGTGAAGATGAGGGGAAATTGAAAATTGACAAAAAGAAAACTTCAAGAAAACATATAAGAGCTTTTACAAATTCCATAGCTGTTTCTCCTGTTATTTTAATAAATTCATATTAGCATATAATCAGTATGTATTCAAGGCAAACAGATAGCTCGGTGCGTAGAATTTAAACACAAAAATTTGTTGAATATTGCATGAACGGTACAGAGAGTGTATAATATAACCAATGCCAAAAACAAGGGAGCAAAAAAATGACTGCAATTTTTCTGACTATAAAAAATATTTTTAACGGCTTTGTAGCCGCGGCAATGCTCATACCCATTTTGCTGACTATGGGCGAAGGCGGCGACCCGAATGCGATAGCTGAAGCTTACCCCGATTCGACAAACCCTTACATAACCGAACACCTTGACCCCGATATTTCCGCACACCGTTCGGGCGCGGGGCTTGCACCGCAGAACACGCTGATGGCTTTTGAAAACATAATTGCAAATCAGGCTGAAATACCCGTTGATATGCTTGAATTTGATGTTCAGGCAACCAAGGACGGCGAGCTTGTATTAATGCATGACCTGACCTATGACAACACTACAAACGCGGTTGAAGCCTTCGGCAAAAAGAACAACTTCGTTTCTTCAATTACGCTTGAAGAAGCGCAGGCACTTAACATGGGCGAAAACTTCAAGGGCAACGGTGATTACCCCTACCGGGGTTTACGGGGTGAGGATATACCCTACAACCTGCACATTGCAACCTGCGACGCAGTAATTGACTATGTTGAAGCCAACTGCGGCGGCAAAACTTACAAATACTGTATTGAAGTAAAAAGCATTGGTATCAGCGGCAGAAAGGCTGTAGACAGGCTTTACGAAATTATAACCGAAAGAAACCTGCAGGACAGAGTAATCTGGTCCACCTTTGCGCCCGATGTTTCATCATACATGAAATCAGAATATCCTGAAATTTCGCGCACGGCAGATGCTATAGAGGCAGTGCAGTTCTATTTTTATTACAGGCTGGGCTTTGATTTGCAGGATGTGAGTCCCTCATATACTGCGCTTCAGATTCCTTACGGTGAAAGCGCATTCAATAACATAATAAACCTCGGTCATACCGAAATGCTTAACTACGCACACAAAAATAACATTGCCGTGCAGTATTGGACTATCAACAACGAAGAAGAAATAAAGCACCTTACAAAAGCGGGTGCCGACTGCATCATGACCGATTATCCGCGGCGCGCAATTGAAGCCGTTGCAAGCTGTAAATAATAAAATATACGCCGCAGGAAAAGCAAAAAATTCCTGCGGCGGTTTTTATTTGTCCGAAATATTAATAACCGATAAAAAATATTCGTTAATTGTTTCGGGCGGCAGCTTCATTGAATTTTTTACCCACCAGCGCACGGTTTCAACAAAGGCTGCTGCAATATGATTTATCCAAAAATCCTGCGGCAGGCTATTGTTTGTCCGTGTGAATTCATTGCGGTTTTCAATCAGTTTTACAAGTCCGCTTTTAAAATAGCGTATAAAAAGCTCATTGTTTTCGCCCGAAAGCAAACGAAGAATATTGTTATCGTTCTTCTGCAGATGCTTGAGCAGATGCAGAAAAACCGAGTCCGTTTCTTCGCAGGCAAAAATATGGCGGTGGCCGTTTCCGTTATCGTGTGCGGCATCAAAAACATGGCAGAAAAGCTCCTCACAAAGCTCTTTCAAAAGAAAATCCTTGGTTTCAAAATGCGCATAGAATGTAGCCCTGCCTATGTCGGCGCGCTCAATAATTTCGCCTACGGTAATGCGGCTGTAATTCTTTTCCGATAGCAGCCCCGTAAAGGCTTCAAATATTGCTTCCCTTGTTTTTCGCTGCCTTCTGTCCATATTTTTCCCCCTGTTTTTAAAGCAATTTAGAATCAAAAATTATACTTTTGTAAACAGCAATGTAAATTCAGAAAATATCGGAACCCGGAACGGAGCAGGCTGACGAACACAAACTTTACTCATTAATGCGAGCGAAGCTCCGCAGGCGGGCAGATTAAGCTTAAAAGCCAGATTTTCTTTTGCCGCCGTTGCGGCAGCAGAACAAAACTCTTTTTGTTCTGTCTGCTTCGCGGATTTACTTTTCGTCAGCCGTAGCGGAGTGCGCAAAGCGCAGAAGTTTTTTTGGTTACTTTTGTAACGTCTGACAAAAGTAACATAACGCTACTTTTGGGTCGTCGAGGACGCCGACCCCTACGAAAGAGAACTCCTTTTACTTATTTTGTGTTTACAAAAGTATACAATTTTAAAATTCTGTTCGGTACTGAACACCGTACCAAAACCGTATGTTGCTATTTTTTTACGGCGGTTTTATCATCGTAACGAACAATATGTTCAGTAACAAACATATTGTATACCATTAAAATTTTCAAGTCAATACGGGAGAAAGATTATGAAAAACAAAAATATACTTGTTGCATTTTTGCTGAATTTGTTTTTTGCTGTTTTTGAAACTGTCGGCGGTATTTTTACAGGCAGTGTGGCAATAGTTTCCGATGCACTTCACGATATGGGCGATGCGGCAAGCATAGGTATTTCGCTGCTGTTTGAAAAGAAATCACAAAAACAGCCCGATGAAAAATACACCTACGGCTACCTGCGCTTTTCGGTACTCGGCGGGCTTATAACAACTCTTGTATTGCTTTTCGGTTCGGCGGCGGTTATTTACAACGCGGTAAACAGAATTCTGAACCCTGCGCCCGTAAACTACAACGGCATGATAATCTTTGCCGTAATCGGTGCGGCGGTCAATTTCGCAGCGGCTTATTTCACCAAGGACGGCGGTTCTGTTAATCAGCGCGCGGTAAACCTGCACATGCTTGAAGATGTGCTTGGCTGGCTTGTTGTTTTAACTGGTGCGGTTGTCATGCGCTTTACTGATTTATGGTTTATCGACCCGCTTATGTCAATCGGTGTTTCAGCTTTTATAATAATTCATGCCGTAAAAAATCTTAAAGCAGTTCTTAATATTTTTCTTGAAAAAGTACCCGACGGAGTTGACATTGCTGAAATCAAGCAGCATCTGCTGAAAATTGACGGTGTGCTTGATGTTCACCATATTCATATCCGCAGCCTTGACGGTACGGTAAACTGCGCCGAAATGCACATTGTAACCGATGCTGATTTCCAAGACATAAAAGAAAAAGTCCGCTCGGAATTAAAAGAACACGGTATAGCACATGCCGCTGTAGAGCTTGAAACAGCCGATGAAATATGCCACGAAAAGCTGTGCCGTACAGAGCCTTCTGCCGCACCGCACAGCCACCATCACCATTAAATTGACCAAATTTGTCAAAGTAAATTCTACGAAACACAACGGTTGTTTTTCTTGAAATAAATATATAAATATGGTAAAATAAACGGTGTATGACCGTACCTGTACGGCAAACTTAAATTCAGAAAGGAAAAACCAACATGAAAAAAGCACTCTCTATCGTTCTTGCACTTGTTATGTGCTTCTCCTGCTGCATGGTTTCCATTGCTGCAGATTCACCCGTACTCCGTTTTGACGAAAACGGCGAATTCAAAATTCTCCACCTTACAGACTGCCAGGATAAATACCCTGCACACACAGAAATGATGCAGTTTATTCAGCACTGCCTTGACAAGTATGACCCCGACCTTGTAGTTCTCGGCGGCGACAACACTGTTCCCCCAAAAGCAGATGTAGAAAAGGCTATTGAAGAGCTTACAAAAGTCTTTGTTGACAACCAGACTTATTTCACACTCGTTTTCGGTAACCACGACCGTGAAGAGCGTTACAGCAATGCAGAACTTCTTGAAAAGTATCAGAGATACGGCAAGGGCTACTGCCTCGCTTACGATGCTGTTCCCTCACTCAGCGGTGTAGGTACACACCACCTTCCCATCTTCTCCTCAAAGGACCTTCTCAAGGTTGCTTACAACCTCTATATGTTTGATTCCGGCACAGGCGGCCACAAGGATGCCAACGGCAACGACGGCTACGAATGTGTATACCCCGACCAGATTGAATGGTTCAAAACCACAAATGCATTTTATACAGCTGCAAACGGCGGCACTGTAATTCCTTCAATGGCATTCCAGCACATCATCGTCGGCGAAATCATGGACGTATTCTACAAGGAAAAGTCCGAAGTTCTTATCAGCTTTGATTCCAAATTCTGCAACGGCAAGGAATACGACCTCACAGTTGCCGATTTCTCCGCAATCAAGGACGGTATGCTTACAGAGCCTCCCTGCCCCGGCGTTGAAAACTTCGGTCAGTTTGATGCTCTTGTAGAGCAGGGCACAGTTGCCGTATTCTCCGGTCACGACCATGTTAACACATTCACAGTTAACCTCAGAGGTGTTGACATTGTAAACACACCCGGCTGTACCTTCAACTCCTACGGTCAGGATTACAACAGAGGCGCCCGCCTTATCACACTTTACGAAGGCAAGACAGAATACGGTTCAGATGTTCTTCTCCTTGCAGAAGAAGCAATGGACAGCGAAGTAATTGAGCTCAACTTCTTCAGCAAAATTTTCGGCGTACTTATCAACAGAATAATCCTTGCATTCTTCGACCTTTTCTAATTCAAAATTAAAACCTTTGAAAGGATGAAGCTCTCAATGAAAAAAGCATTGTCCGTTCTCCTTGCAATTATCATCTGCCTTTCCTGCTGTATGGCAGCTATGGCACAGGAATCACCCGCACTTAAATTTGACAGTAACGGCGAATTCAAAATTCTTCACCTTTGCGACTGTCAGGATACATACCCGGCAAAGCCCGCAATGATGCAGTATATCAACTATATGCTTGACACATACGAGCCTGACCTTGTTGTTCTCGGCGGCGACAACACAATAGGTCCCGAGGAAACAAAGGAACAGGCTATTGAAGAGCTGCTCAAGCCCTTTGTTGAGCATAAAACATATTTCACCCTTGTTTTCGGTAACCACGACCGCGAAATGGGATACACAAACGATGAACTGCTTCCGCTTTATCAGAAATACGGCAAGGGCTACTGCCTTGCTTACGATGCTGTACCCTCACTCAGCGGCAGCGCAAACCATGTTCTTCCCATTCTCGGTAAGGACAACAAGGTAGCCTATAACCTCTATATGCTCGATTCAGGCACAAGCGGCTATGTTGATGAAGCAGGTCACAGCGGCTACGAGGGTGTATACCCGGACCAGATTGAATGGTTTGAAAAAACAAACGAAGATGCTAAAAAACTCAACGGCAACAAATACATCCCCTCTATGGTATTCCAGCATATTATCGTAGGTGCAGTTATGGACGCGCTTTACATGGAAAAGAAAGATTTCCCCTTGAGCGTATTCAGCGAATACTCCAACGGCAAGGAATACGATGTTGCTGTAGCTAAACTTTCCGCAATTGAAAAGGGCGGTATGTACTTTGAAGTACCCAGCCCCGGTGTTGAAGATTTCGGCGAGTTTGACGCTATGGTAAGGCAGGGCGTTGTTGCTACTTTTGCAGGTCACGACCATGTAAACTCCTTTACCATCAAGCACAAGGGTGTAGATATAGTCAATACACCCGGCGCAACTGTTCATGCATACGGTAATGACCTTGTCCGCGGCTCGCGCCTTATCACCCTTTATGAAGGCAAAACAGAATACGGTTCCGAAGTTATAACCTATTCAGAAGAAATTCTCAAGGGTGCGGATATTGATTACAGCGGCTTTAAATCCTTCTTCGGCGTTGTATTCAACAGACTTATCGGCGGCTTTATTTCACTTTTCAACCTTTTTTGATAGGATACATTGACCCATGAAAAAAAGAACAATTAAAATTTCTTCATTATTGATTGCTGCAGCCGTTATTGCCTTTTCTTTCAGCGCGGCTATAACGGCACAGGCGGCCTCACTGCCCGAATTCACACTCAGCAGTGCAAGCTGTGTACGCCCGGGCGAAACGGTTGAATTTACCGTTGATGTAAACGAAAACCGCGGCTACTGCGCAGGCGAGTTCCTTATTAAGTACGATTCAAGTGCGCTGACCCCTGTAAGCATTACAAAGGGCGAAGCTGCAAGTGAATACTTTGTATCAAACACCGAATACGGTAACGGCCAGGTTTTCTTTGCAGTTATCAGCACAGAGCTTATGGCTGACGAAGGTACGGTTGCTACCCTTACCTTCAAGGCAAAGGATTCCGTTGTGCTTTCAAGCAGCGATTTAACGCTCAGCGTAAATTCACTTGTAGGTAACAGAAGCGTAGGCTACGGACTTAACTCCGTTAAAAGCACGGCAACAGGCGGCGAAGTACACATAGCCAAGCAGATTTTCGTGCCCGATGCCGACAATACTTCTATAAAAGAAGAGCTTGGCATTACCTTAACGGATAATGTTTTTGTTCTCAGCGGTTCAACCTTCCGCAACCTTGTCCAGACTGAACTTAACAGCAATTTTACAGGTCTTACCGCAAAATATTTCGATGCGGCAGGTAATGTAATTTCTGCGGCGCAAAAGCTTACCACAGGCTACAAAATCAAGCTCATGAACGGCAGCACCACAGTAAATGAGTTTGCAGTCAGCGTTAGCGAAGATGTAAACGGCGACTTTGGCTGCAACGGTGAAGACGCAATGATAGCAAACCTTGTTGTCAGCGGCGCACTCAGCGAAAGCGACCTCAGCCCCGAACAAAGGATTGCCGCCGATGCAGACGGCAACGGCACAATCAACTCGGCAGACATAGCAATTATGGAAGCCAACGGTTTAGACCCGACAAAGTAAGCGCAAAAAACAAACAAAGCATCTGATACTCCGAAACGGTATCAGGTGCTTTTTTCCGGGTCGTCGAGGACGCCGACCCCTACGAAATATATTATAAAAAGGCATAAAAAAATAACCCTTGATTGAAATGTTTCTTTACACAAATCAATCAAGGGTTATCGGTTATTCTTAGTATCTAACATCATTTGTTTACCTCGTTCTTTCTGCAGATTTTTCGCTTTCATTTAATAATCCTTAAATTATTTTCGCAGCATCTTTTTTGATTTTTTGCACTCATCATTTTTGTTCTCAAGCTGAACTTAGCTTAAATGTGCTTTAAAAAATTTCCTGTTATTAAGTGAAAGCTGTTTTTAAGGCGGCTCTTTATTTTTACATTTGTTTTAGCTTTAAAGCTTCAGGTTTTGTTTTACTTAAAGTTTTCCGATTTTATTTTGAAATCTATATTAAATTATATTTTGGTTTGTGGATTTTGTTTTACATCGGTGAGCTTTAAATTTTTAAAACCTTTTTACTTTTCAGCTTTTTTAAGAGCCGTTCAGGTTTTTACCTGTTCATTGGTATCACCCTTTCCTTGGCTATATAATAGCACACATTTTTTGCCTTTGCAAGATGTAATTTTGTACAAAGTTAACAGTTTATATTTATTTATAACATAGAAATTCAGCACTTTGCCAATTTAATTTTCAAAAAATTATTGACAACCGGTATTGATTTATGTTATTTTAAATTTGTTAGGGCTAAGCCGAGCATCTGTTTTCAGATACTCGGCTTATTTTTTCACCCTACCCATAAACATAAAAACAACAGGAGGGCATAAAAGCCCTCCGCTACGAAAATTTTTTGTTTTAATCTGTAGGGCGGGGTATTGACCCCCGCCGCCAAAGTATATCTGACTTAACGGAACGGTCGAGACCGTTGCCTACGATTTTGTTTTATATTGATATATCAGCCATCAAAGAAGTTCTTTTCGCAGTTCTTCTGCGGATTTTGCGCTGAGGTATGCGGGCGGCACATCAAAAACTGTTTTGCAGCCACTCATGCCTTCGCTGCTCATTCTTGCAGTAGCACGCGCAAAGCAAACTATAACCGAAGCTGTAAACTCGGGGTTAGAATCGAGCTTCAGGCTGTATTCGATAATGTGGTTGTTTTCAAGGCTTGCGCCTGTTTTTCCGCTGCGGATAACAAAGCCGCCGTGGGGTATTCCTGCGTGGTTTGTGTTGAGCTCTTCCTGCGAAATAAAGTTTACCGTTGTATCATAATCGGCAAAGTAGTTGGGCATTGATTTAATTTCCGCCTCTATTGCCGCTTTATCCGCGCCGTCCTTTGCCACAACAAAGCATTCGCGTGTATGCTTCTCTCTTGTTGTCAATTCGGGGTTTGAACCGCTGCGAACGGCATCAAGCGCCGCCTGAACGGGAACGGTGTACTGCTTGCCGTCTGCAACGCCTTCAACGCGGCGGATAGCATCGGAATGACCCTGGCTGACGCCCTTGCCCCAGAAGGTATAATCCTTACCGTCGGGCAGAATTGCTCCGCCGTAAAGACGGTTGAGCGAGAACATGCCGGGGTCCCAGCCGACGGAAATCATTGCAACCTTTCCGCTTAATTTTGCCGCCTTGTCAACATTATCAAAATGCTCGGGGATTCTTGCGTGTGTATCAAAGCTGTCAACAACATTGAACAGCTTTGCCAGCGCGGGAGTCTGCTCGGGCAGGTCAGTCGCACTGCCGCCACAGATAATCATAACATCTATTTCCTCAACCATTTTTTCAGCTTCGTCAACCTTCAGCACCTTGACACCGGCTGTGTTAATCTTAACCGTTGCGGGGTCGCGCCTTGAGAAAACGGCAACAAGCTGCATATCGCTGTTCTGCTTTATTGCGTTTTCGACGCCTCTGCCAAGGTTGCCGTAGCCGTAAATACCAATTCTTACCATAAAAAACTCCTCCGTTTTATAAAGCCTTTATATCAGCTGATTTTCATAAATTATTTTTGTACCGGTTGATTCAAATTTAAAAGGAATAAACTTGAATTCCGAAAATTCTTCGATAAATTTCTTCTGTTTTTCCTTGGGAACATACAACAGCATAAAAACCGCCGCCGCCTGCACCGAGCAACTTTCCGCCGAATGCGCCGAATTTTAACGCCTTACTGTATATAGTATCAATGGCGTCGGTTGTTATACGGTCTGACAGCGTCCTTTTAAGTCCCCAAGTTTTATTTAGCATGCACCCGAAATCATCAACATTTCCGCTGACTATACTTTTTTCCGCTTCATCCGTCATTGCCTTCATTTCGTGAAGCTGTGAAAGGGTCGCATCAATATTCTTTTGCTGGGCTGACGCAATTTTTGCTGAAAAATGTGTAAAGCCGGTAAACATCAACAACAGGTTTCCTTCAAGCTCGCTGAGCTTTTCCGGCGAAACATCAAGCGGGATTACATCGTAACCGTTTTCGGAAAAATTAATTCGGTTAAAGCCGCCGAATGCAGCCGCAATCTGGTCCTGCATGCCACCCGCTTCGTTGCACAAATCTCTTTCAAGGTGAATCGCCTGCTTTGCAAGCGTCATTTTATCGGGATATTCGTTATTCAGTCCGTGCAACCCCTGCAACAAACCCACAGCAAAGGCAGAGCTTGAACCGATACCGGAGCAGGCAGGCAAATCCGCATCATAGGTAATCTGCACACCGTCAACAGGAATATACTTCAAAGCTGCTTTTACCAAAGGATGCTGCAGCTCATCAGGCTCATTGAATCGCTCAATCTTTGAATATGTAAACTGATTCTTATACTCAAAAAAAGGCGGAAACCTGCGCATTGAAACATAGCAGTATTTATCAATTGTTGTTGAAATAACCGAGCCGCCAAAGCGGGAAAAATATTCAAAGTAATCCGTACCGCCGCCAAAAAAGGACATTCTGAACGGCGTTCTTGTAATTAACAAATTTATACCTCCCACTTTATTTCATCAACTTTAAGCAATGATTTTAAAAGAGAATTATCCATTACAGAAGATGATGCACGCTTATCCTTAAAAAACTTTTCGCCCTCTTTTTCGGATATCTTAACAATAAGCTCTTCGGAAAAGCCGAAATGCTCTGCCAGCCTGCAACCCATTTCGTATTTACTCATTCCTATATCCGAACAGACATTGATTGCACCCGGTAATACACCGCTATACTTTGAAAGTGCAAACAAAAGCTCTGCGGTCTGTGAATAGCTCATAACATTTCTGTACAGACCGTCTATCATTTCCACGCTCTGCCCGCTTTGCAGGCTCGTTTTTATCCGGTCATAAAAATGCGGCTGACCTTCAAACAGCGACGGTCCGAGCATAAACGGCAGCCTTACACTCGTAAAGCCCTTTGCGGAAACAATTTTTTCCGCTTCAGCTTTCTGCCTGCCGTATTCGCTGACCGGATTCAGTTCACTCGCTTCATCAAGCAGCGCAACATTTCCGTTTTCGCCGTAGACACAGTCCGTTGAAGCAAAAAACAGCTTTTCAATGTTATCAAAAGCATTCAGAAATTCATGTAATGCTGTTATATTTATTTCTCGCGCCTTTTCAGGATTCAGGTAAACAAAATCAATGTTATGGCAGGCAGCAAAATAATACACCGTCAGCTTTTCACCTTTGGTTTTTTCGGCAAGCATTTTAATCTGCTGCGGATTCGCTATGTCGCAGCAGACATATTCTGTATTATTCAGCTGTAACACCTTTTCAGGATTTCTGACAACGGCAAGCACCTTTTCCTCCGAAACGGCAGAAATGTGCTTTGCTAAATAACTGCCCAGAAACCCGCAGCCAACTATAAGTATCATTCTTTTTCCGTATCCATTTTTGAGAACTTATCAAAAGCAAGATCGATTTTATTGCTTATTAACTCGACAATTGGATCACCATTCCAAATCATAAAACAAAATAAAAGCACCCATGGAAGCAAAATAATTTTATAATCAAAATACAAAAAATAATTAAAAACTTTATAGAAACAGCCAATCGTTGCAGAACAAATTGCCGAAAACGCATAAATACCACAGAGTAATTTACATCTTTGTTTTTCCTTAAGCTGAATTTTTTTCGAACAAATTAAACCGAGTCCACATATAAATAAAACAAAAAAAATCAACGATATAATAAAGTGATAGAATAATACATTTTTATGACTTAACGGATCATAATCTTGGATTTTTAAAGCCAATGGTATACTGAAACTAAAGCAACCTACAAAAATCAGTTCGTAGAATCTTCTTCTGTATAACGGGCGAAGAAATTTTGTATTATCCGAAGAGATCTTATGAGCAAATAACATGCAAAGCGCCGGAACTGCCCATATAATGTATTCAATGTGATAAACCGAAATTAAACCTGTTATAGCCATTGATAACAACAAATAAACATATGCTTTTTTTACGATAAAAGAAAGTATTGCAGACACAAAAAAACCAACCAGAAAAACATGGTTTTCAAATGATAAATTCATCAATATTTGTTTCAAATCGACCCAAATGAAAACAATAATAAATACAGATAATTTTTTTATCAATAAATCCTTCATTTAAAACCACCTTCTTTTTATGAATACAAAGAGTAAGTATTGGTTATGTAAACTATAAAATACCCCAAAAGTGTTGCAACGGGAAATTTGGAAATTATATTATGCAAAGTTTGCCAACAATTTTGATTTTCTATATAACAGATATATAGACATGTCATAAATAAAATAAGAAATGCGTGAGCAAACCATCTGACATAATCTAGCGAAAAAAAGAGTCCGGTAACAGGCGTTGCAAAGAACAGCATAAGTGACAAGACAAGCGAAAATGATCTGATTTTATTTTTTCTGTTATCTTTGATTTGCTTTATAATAAAAGCAAACAATAACACTGTTATAGGTAAAGAAAAAAGAAAAGCCTCCGTTGAAGCTGTTAAGCTTTCAGGATTACGTAACAAAAGCAAAATAGTATAGTGCATTTGCTGAAACACTGTTTGAATTGCATACCATATACCCTGAGTTGTTTCAAACTGTTTTACCACCTCATTTAATTCAGATTCATAAACTTGGTACAAATACCAATCATAATATCGAAAATGCGTTGAACCTTTAGATTTTAAAAACTCGTGAAATTCTTCAATGGTATAGTTAACATTTGATCTTTCAAACATCATAAAATATGCCGCTAAAGCAACTGCCAAAATTACTGAAACAATAAGACTTATCCACAGTTTTTTTCTTTCGGTAATATCTTCTATTCCTGAAAGTTTGTATAGCGAAACTATTACAAAAAAAGGTATAAAACAAATAAGTGATGCAAAATGAATCAACACACAAAAAACAAACGGCACAATAATCAAGGGATATAATTTTTGATTGGTCAAGCAAACTATAAAAAGCACTGTAAAATAAACCCAATATAAATCCAATGAACCAATATCCAAGATGTGTGGAGCAAATGTTCCGGGACCGCTTAAAAAAAAGAAAATAATGATTAATGCTGTTTTCCTATATTTATATGAAACTTTTTTAAATAACTTTTCACAAAAAATTGCAATTGTAACAAATAGCAGTAAAATCAATATAATTTCGTATGTCAAAACATTACTACGATTAATTTCATCATAAAAAAAATTAAAAATAGCACCAACAAGTAATTTAGAACAAAAACCTATGCTATAGTCTACGATATGAAACGAATAAACCACTTCACTTATTTGGGGCAATTGACATTTCAGCACAACCACAAAGTTATAAAGCACCAGAAACGCAAAAAAAGCGAAGGCATATATATGGTTTTTGCAAAAAGATTTAATCCTTGCCATAGTTTAATCCTTAAAAATAAACTTACAAATTAATTTCCGAATCGGAATATACGGCAGCACCTCTGCGGCGACCGAACCAGACCGTTTCTTTGGCGTATTCCGAAAGGCTTTCGTATTGCGTTTTCGGTACAACTTCAATTTTTGTTTTTTCTTTTTTTAATTCAGCCTTTTTACCTGCAACTGCGTTTTTATAAAAGGCATAAAAATCATAGCCGCATTCAAACGCCGTCCGGGTATCAAACGGTTTTCTGAGTACAACCTTCTGATAAGACATAAGCTCTTTCAGCAAATCGGATTCTATACCGTAATTATTTATGAACGGTTCAAGTTCGTTAAAAAAAGCATCATAATCGCTTACTATTTCAAGGAATGCACCTTCTTCAAAAAACCATGTAACATTGCCGAAAAGCGGATTAACATAGTTCCAGTCACCTTCAAGTGAGGTTTCATACTTTTTCTTGAAGCCTGTCCAGAGTGCGTTAAGCCTGCCTTTGCTACTCATGATAAAATCAAAAAGCGCTGTATAAAAATCGTAATAGCTTAGCTTCTGTTCTTCATGAAGATAAATTGCAAGAAAACGCAGTAAACCGAGGCTGTGGAAGCACTGTACACAAACTGAAAACAGGTTGGCATAAACCCAGCCTTCTCTGCTTAAAGTGGCTGTTGAGCGCACAAGATAGGAGTATTCCTTTACTTCTTCATCTTTTTTCGGTGCGCTGTGAATGTGATTAAATGCTACCTTTATGGTTTCAATTTTGTGCTTTTCTATATAATCAGGCTTTGCCAACTCGGAATTCGGCAAAACTTCGCAATGATATACGCTGACGGAATTATGCTGTCCGCTTTCAAAAAGCTCGCAGATTCCGCGGCAGAAGCTCTCCTTCGTTTCGCCGGGCAAGCCGAGTATAAGCTCGGAATAGGTCGGTATTCCGGCTTCGTTGTATTTTTTTACAAGCGACGAAAAATGTTCAAGCGTTAAATTTTTTCTTCCGATATTTTTTAATGCAGCCTGACACAAGGTCTGATAAGCCATGGTTGCGCCCTTGTCCATACCCACGCTGTTGAGTGCGCTGCAAATTTCAAAAACACGTTCATCGCTGTTTTTTTCATAACAGGGTCTGAAAACTTCCGGATATCCCGTTGCTTTTTTTGCAAAAATCAGGGCATTTGCAATTTCTACATCGCGCTCAAACATACCGAAATTGGAATCGGCGCAGAAACAATATGCTATCTTGTTTTCGGATAGCCACTTTATTTCGCCAAGGATTTTTTCCATCGGGAAAAAGCGTGTTTTTTTACCCGCACACCAATCACAATATGCGCAGGAATAGGGACAGCCGCGTGTAGTTTCAAGTACGGAAAGGAATTCCGTTCCGGGGTTTTCAAAGATTATTTTATCAAAAAAACCATTCAGATATGGTGACGGATATTTCTCTATATTCACTGCATATTCACGCGGTGTCCGGATAATTTCAGCACCTTTTTTGTAAGCAATGTTCGCAACCGAAGATATATCGTCATCAGCCAGACTGTGCAAAAGCGAACAGAAGGTTTCTTCACCTTCGCCGAACATCAGAATGTCAATATACTCTTCGCTTTTTAAAAGCTCTGCACTTTCGTCAACACTGTGACCGCCGAAAATAATTTTACATTCGGGGTGCTTTTCTTTTATAAGCCTTGCAAGAGCTTTGTTGTACTCCATATTCCATACATTGCAGGAAAAAGCAACAATGTACGGACTGCTGCATTTTTTCAGTGCATCTCTTAACTTTTCGCGGCGAAAAATAACATCAGAAAACCTGTAGTTTTCCGTAACCCACAGGTCGTTCTGACAGTATGCAATTATCGTTCCCGCCGCATATGGCAGGTAAACAGAGCCGTCAAATTCAAAGCCGACCTGTACAAAATAAATGTTTTTCATTTTTGTTTCAAAAGAAATCATAATCGTTTTTATATTATCTCAACCATATAATTATTGCTTGTATAATCAGTAGCTCTTTTGTTCCTGCCATACCATACTACTTCTCTTGCAAAATCATTAATATTTGATACTTTTTGTTTATCAGTTATTTTTAAAATACTTCTCTTTTCTTCGAGTTCTTTATATTCATTAAGATAAATACGATTAAAATAGCTATAAAAATCATATTCTGATTCAATAATAACTTCTGAACTACCAATTCTTTTTATAATGTTTTGTTGATATTCGAAGAGAGAATCTATTTTTTCAAATCTTTCAATATTATGCGTTATAATATCTTTTATCTCATCAAAAAAAACAGCTAAGTTTTTATAACACTCCAGAAAAATCAACTCATCAAATCCCCATAAAACATCACTCAAACCATCACAAGTTGCAACAAGTTCATTTTTACCATCTAATACACCATTACATAGCGATTCAATTTTTGAATATAACTTGTGAAGTAATTGATACTTATCTGATTCAGATTCTCGGATAATTAATTTATAAAAATCAATATAATCTATTTCATATTCATAATAGCAGTAAATAGCAATCGCACGTAAAAGTCCTAAATTGTGCAATCCCTGAATATATGCAGAAAACAACAGTGCCTTTGCCCACTCTTTTTCACTCATAGAAAAAGTGGAAGTAACAAATTCAGAATATTCAGTTATATCATCCTTCTTCTCTGAAACATTTGAGTGTATCAGTTTAAACGGAACTTTGGTGCTTTTAATTTTAAATTTATCTTTATACTCCTTTTGACCCATTTCAGCATTAGGTAAAAGCTCACAAGGATAAATATTAATAGCAAAATGTTGACCATTTCTTATCAGCGTTCCTATACCTTCGCAGAAACTTTCATAAGTTTCACCGGGTAGCCCCAAAATCAATTCGGAAAATGTTGAAATATTAATTTCATTATAACGCTTCATTAAATTCCTGAAAAGTTCTATAGATATATTTTTCCTACCTACATTTGCAAGTGTTTCCGGATTGAAACTCTGAAAAGATAACGTTTGAGCTTTATCTAATCCGTGTTTGAAAAATTTCGTACCAATTTCAAATACAGAATCGAATTTGTTTTTGGTAAAACAAACACGAAAAATATAAGGATAATTGTACTTTTGCTTACATTCAATAATATAATCTGCAATTTTTTTATCACGTTCAAACAAACAAAAATTACCATCTGCACAGTAAATAAACTCTATCTGATTTTTTACAAACCAATCAATCTCGCTTAAAACTCTTTCCATTGAAAAAAGTCTAACCCTTGATTTAAGTGACCCCCAATCGCAAAAAGAACATGAATTTGGACAACCTCTGTTTGTTTCAAATATAGCAGAAAAACTAATATCATCTGTTAAAATATCATCGAATACACCTTCAAGATATGGAGACGGATAATCAGTTCGTGTTTGAGGAACATATTCTGTTGTTATTATATCACCTTTACCATTTCTAAAAGACAAATTCGGCACGTTTTCAAGTGGATTTCCAGTCGCCAATGCTTCAAGCAATCCTTCTGTAGGTTCTTCGCCAAAGCGATGAGTTAAAAAGTCAATATATTTATACTGTTCGAGATAATCACCATCAGGCGGTACGCTATGTCCACCAAATGTTATATAACACTCAGGATATGCTTTTTTCAATGCTATAGCAACAGCTTTATTGTATTCCATATTCCATACACTACACGAAAAAAGAACCATATACGGATTATTGAATCTCTGAATAAGTGAAGATATATTCTCACGAGAATATACTATTTTACCAAATCTGTATTCGTTGTTAATTGTTGTGTTTTTTTGACAAAAAGCTTGTATACACCCTGCAGCATATGGTATGTAAGTACTTTTTTTATCCGTTCCATATATATTATTAGCTTGAATAAAATACACATTTTTCATAATCTCACCTTTACAGACTGATAATCTCAACATTTTGTCTATCATTTGTGATTATGGTATCTCCGCGACGTTTAGCATATAACACCACTTTTCTTGCATAATCTTTCCAGTTATAAACAGGATTAGAAATATTAACTTTAATCCGTACTTTTCTTTTTTCCAAAAACTGATGGGAAGAAATAACAGTTTTGAAATAAGTGTAAAAATCATATTCAAATTCGCCACATACAAATTCCTGACCAGGCAATCTTATTGCGAACTTTTGAAATTTTAAAAGCTCACTGAAAATTTCATTATCAATTTGAAAGCTTTTAAGGAAAGGGATTATTTCTATCCAAAACTCTTCAATATTCGATACTATTTCAAGAAATGCCCCTTCTTCTAAAAACCAACCTATTTCTCCGAATCTTTCATTAAAATAAGACCATTCACCATTAGAAAAATCGCTGCATTGGTTGCGAAAACTATTAAAAAGCGAATACAAAAATGTTCCTTTGGCATTAAAAATAAATTCTAATAGTCGAGTATAAAAGTCAAGATAACTTATATTTTTTTCGTTTCTAAGATAAACAGCAAAAAATTTCAACAAACCAATATGGTGAAAACATTGTAAAGAAGTACAAAACATAATAGATTTTATCATATCATTAAATGACATATCATTTGTCGAAACAATTATATCTGTATATTCCGTTATATCATCAGCACTCGGCATTGTGGAATGTAAATAATTAAGTGGAACATGAGCTGTCACAATACCGTGCTTTTCGCGATATTCTTTTCGCCCCATAATGGCATTAGGATAAACTTGACAATAATATACTGTAAGCGCACTTTGTTGCCCCGCTTCAATAAGCTTACAAAGACCTTCGCAAAAACTTTCATAAGTTTCACCAGGTAATCCCAGTATCATTTCAGTATAAGTAGGAATTCCTGATTCATTATATTTTTTTACAAGTTCAGCAAAAGCATCCATTGTAAAATTCGTACGATTTACATTTTTAAGTGCATTATCGGATACTGTTTGATACGCTAATGTAGCCGCCTTATTCATATGATTTTCATAAAAAAGTTTGGATATTTCAAAAACAGTTTCATTGCTGTTTTTTGCAAAACAAGTATTAAATATATGAGGATAACCATGTTTCTTTTTTATATCAACAACAAATTCAGCAATTTCTAAATCGCGCTTTAAAATACCAAAATTTCCGTCCGCACAAAAAATATACTCAACCTTATTTTTGCTACACCACACTATTTCTTCTTTTACTTTATCAATAGGAAACTGTCTGATATTCTGAGAATAACACCAATCGCAATACGCACAATTATAAGGACAACCTCGGTTTGTTTCTATTACCGCACAAAATTCCGTATCTGGGTTTGCCTGTGTAATTTTCTCGAAGTATCCTTCAAGATATGGCGAAAGATAACCATTTAAATTTTCATAATATTCTCTTGAAGTTATAATTATCTTTCCATTTTCTCGATAAGCAATGTTTTTTATCTCAAAGTAATTCTTCTCCGTGTGGTATTGCTCTAATATTTCTTTAAAAGCGCGCTCCCCTTCACCATATATAAAAAAATCCACATATGGAAGTTGAGCGAAAACATCTACATTTTCAGAAATACTGTGCCCCCCAAATACTATAACACAATCGGGATATTTATTTTTTATAGCAGATGCTAGCTTTTGGTTGTATTCCCATGTCCATGTATAACAAGAAAAAGCAATTACTGCAGGGTCTATGATATTATTAATAACTGTTTCTATGCTATCTCTTTTAAAAACAAAATCCCCTATCTCATAATTATTCTTAATTATTTCGTATTGCCAAGCATAAGCTGCCAAACAACCCGTGGCATAGGGTAGATAATATGCTTTTCCATAAGAAAGATTAGCTTGAATAAAATATACTTTTTTCAACTTTTATCTCCTACTATTATATCTTCTTCAGACATTCCATGTATTTTTAAGATAACAAAATAGTATTTAATTAATTCTTTAAATCTTCTGTGTTGTTTTCCTTCTTGACGCCGCAGTGTTTTGCATGGAACCTCAATAAAATCACACCCTAATTTTAATGGTTTAAATATCAATTCCGGTATAAAATCAAATCCATTTCCAACCCACTTTATATTTCTATATATATCAATAGGAGCAATCTGTGTAGGATTGGTAAAATCCGTTAAGTCAACTTTATATAATAAAGAAAAAGCTTTTTGCGACAAATAATTTAACATTGTTTTAATTCTACCGTATTCTTTAAAGCCATCTTCAGCCAACCATCTGCTCACAGTTATTATTTTTTTCGGATTTTCTTGCGAAATTCTCACCATTTCAGGAAACGAAGAAACATCCATATCATTATCAGCCGGCCACACAATAAGATGTGTTCCTATAACTAATTCCATAGCTTCCTGAATAGCATTGCCCAGCCCTTTTTTTCTTTGAAAAACATATCTGCAATTTGGATTTAAACAAATCTCCATAACAGTTTGTATACATTCAAAGCTTGCATTTTGGGCAATTATAAAAACAAATTCATCAACCAAATTCAATACGGAAATACTTTGATATGCCTGTTTTAATGAATAAGTTTCATCTATTGTACAAAAAGCCATTGACAGTTTATAATCAATCATATTTATCATCTCGAATATAATTATCAGTTATTTCAGAAACATAAATGTTTTTTCCACCTCTTCTGCCGAACCACAATACTTTTTTAGCATAATCTTCCCATGATGTCGTGGTGTTAAAATCAGTAATGGAATAACATACCTTTTTTTCTTTTAATGCTACGGAATCACCTTTTAGAATTTTTAAAAAATATTCTTTCCAATCATGTTTACCGGTAAATTTTTTATAAGATATATTCTTTTCTTTGATTACAAATACTTGATAAGAAATTAACTCCTCTAATATTTCTTCGTCTATTTCATACCGCAATAAGAATAATTTTACTACTGAGAAGAATTTTGTTTTTTCTTCAATTGTTTTCAAATATAAATATTCCTCAAAAGGCCATGCTATATTACCAAACTTTTCATCAAAAACAACAGCAGCCTCATTTTTATCAACAATATCAGAAATCTTTTTTTCAATTATCTTGAAATTTTTGTGTTTAAGTAAAAAGCATAGTAAATCCTCATAAAAGCAGCTATACTTTATACCTTTATTTTCTCTTAAATATATTGCTATAAGTTGTAATATACCTAGATGATGAAAACATAAAACACAAACTGAAAATAAAACTGTTTTTTTCCAATCATTACACGACATACTGTTCGTTTGTGTAACAATATGTGAATATTCTTGAACTTCTTCATTACCATTGAAACTCATATGCGGTTGATTTAAAGGTATTTTACTGAAAACAATACCGTGGCTCTTTATATAGCTTTCTTGAGCCATTTCAGCAAGCGGCAGATATTCGCAAAAGTGCACAAACAATGATGTATGTTGTCCTAATTCGAGCAAATCGTCAATACCATTTTTAAAGCTATCGTATGTTTCTCCTGGTAAACCCAAAATTAAATCTGTATATGTTGGTATTGATGCCTCCGCATATTTTTTTAAAAGTTTCTTATAATAAGACACATCCAAATTGCTTCGGCCTATATTGTTTTGAACAACAGTAGACATAGATTGAAATGATAGCGTTACACCTTTATCCATCCCATTTTTGTTAAGCTTTTGAGTTATATCAAAAACTCTGTCTCCCGAATCTTTTGTATAAGATACTTGAAACTTTTTAGGAAATCCAGTTTTTTCATTTAATTCAATAATTTTATCTGTAATTATTTCATCTCTTGGAAACATACCAAAATTCGCATCAGCAAAGCCTAAAAATTCTTTTTTGTTTTTACTGACCCACATTAAATCATTTAAGACCCGATCCATCGGGAAAAATCTCACCTTGGAATTGATTTTTCCCCAGCTACAATATGAACAATTATTCGGACAGCCTCTGTTAGTTTCTATAAGAGGTATAAAATCTATTTCCGGATTTTCCTCGCACAGTCTGTCAAAAAAACCGGATTCATACGGGGAAGGAAAATCGAAATCCCGAGCCATGCATATTTCGTTAGTAATAATACCATTTCCCATGCTTCTGTAAGAAATATTATTAATATCATCTAGTGAATTATTATACAAAAAAGCGCGCAGCAGTTCACAAAAGGCAACTTCCCCTTCTAAATGAATTAATATATCAATATAAGAACATTCAGACAAAAGAAGAGAATTGTTTGCAATTTGAGGTCCGCCAAAAACTATAACACAGTCAGGAAATTTCTTTTTTATCTTGGAAGCCAGTAGTTTATTGTATTCAAAATTCCAAATATAATTAGAAAAACCTACCAAAAAAGGTTCTACCATTTCTGAAACTATCATGTCTGTATTTTTTCTTAGAAAAAATATATTTTTCAATTTATAATTATCCTCTATATCAGAGAACTTCCATGCATAAGACGCTAATGCACCTATAGCATAAGGAAAATAAATTGAGGTATCATTCATATATGTAGGTTGAACCAAATATATATTCTTCTTGTTTTTCATTTTTCACTCCGATAAGTTATTCGCTGATTATATCTTTCGTGCCGTCGTCAAGCTCAACGCAGTTTGTGTAAAACGCAACGAGATATGTGTCTTCAAGATACTCCATGTTATGACTTACCTTTTCGGGTATCATAAACATATCTCCGCTGTTGAAAATGTATTCTTCTGTTTGTCCGTTCAGGTGGACAGTTGTTTTAACGCTGCCTGAAATTACAAAGAAAATTTCTTTTGAAAAGTTGTGGTAATGAAAGCCGCCCCTTATCGCACCCTTTTTTGAAAAAACGGCATTGGTCTGTGCAAAAGGTGAGTGCGTAATCTGAGATAATATTCCGCGTTCATCCTCAAAAACAAAATCGGGCTTTAATATTTCAATCAGGTTCAAAACTATCACGCATTTCCATAAAAAGAATTTTTGATTATTGAATAGGCCTTTATAAGCTCTTTGATTCCGTCATCAAGATTTTTTTCGGGCTTAAAGCCAAGGCTTTCAATCTTTTCATTTGAAACAAGGTAGTTGCGCTTATCGGGGTCAGTTCCGATTGGTGCTTCAATATATGTGAATGACGGAATAAAACTTTTTATTTTTTCACAAAGTTCAATTTTTGATAAATTGGCATCGCTCAAGCCGCAGTTATAGGTCTGCCCGTTCATTTTATCAAAATTATCCATGGCAAAAATGAAGGCTCGCGCTGCATCGCGCACATGAAGGTAGTTGCGCATAAAATGCCCTTCAAAAACAACAAGTGCCTTATCATTTACGGCGCGGTAAACAAAATCGTTTACGAGCAAATCCGTTCTCATTCTCGGCGCTGCACCGAAAAGAGTAGCAAAGCGGAAGGTTACGCTGTCACCCGCGGAAAGCACGGCAGACTCAGCCGCCATTTTTGTTTTACCATAGAGCGATATGGGAAGTATAGGCGATTCTTCGGTGCAGTAGCTCTGCCCCTGTCCTAAACCGTAGCCGCTGTTTGTGCAGGGAAAAATAATTTTCTGGCCCTTTTCTCTTAACCTAACCAACAGTTCAACCGCGTTTTGGTTAGTTGAAACTGCGGCAATCTTGTCACTGTCGCAAACAGGGAAACCTACAAGTGCTGCAAGAGGGAAAATAAAATCCTTATCGCACAATGCTTTTTTCAGCGTTTCTTCATCGCGGCAATCGCCGTGAATTATGCTGAAATTTTCTTTTTCGCAGCAGTCAAGAAGTGACGATTGGCGGTATAAAAATGAATCCAGTACCGTTACCGAGTGGCCAAGCTCCAGAAGCTTTGGTACAAGAACAGAACCAATATAGCCTGCACCGCCGGTTACAAGAATATTTGCCATAAAGCGATATTCTCCCTTATAATTTTTAATAATATATTTTAACACTTAAATATAGATTTGTCAAACAAGATATATTTGAAAATTCTGCTTTTTTATGCTACAATAACAATATAAACAGGGATATAAAGAGGTGAAAAAATGGTTGCGGTAATTCTTGCGGGCGGTGCAGGCACACGAATGGGAAACCTTTGCGCTGAAATCCCCAAACCCATGGTTAAAATCTGCGGTAAACCGATTTTACAGCACCAGGTTGAAGCCTTGAAAAAAGAAGGTATAACCGATTTTATTTTTATTGTCGGTCACCTTTCGCAGGTAATTGAAAATTATTTTTCAAACGGAAAAAATTTGGGTGTAAATATTTCCTATTACCGCGAAACAGTACCTCTCGGCACAGGCGGCGCGCTGACAAAGCTGAAGCTTAATGAAGATTTTCTGCTTTGCAACGGCGACCTTATTTTTGATTTTTCCTTGCAGAAAATGCTCGGATTTCACAAAGAAAAGCGCGCATTAATAACCGCTTTTGCGCACCCCAACAGCCATCCGTATGACAGCGATTTGTTAGAAACGGATGATAATTTTTGCATAACACAGATAATTCCAAAAACTAACCGAAATAAAGACTTTGCCAACCTTTGCAACGCGGGAATTCACATAGTTTCACCTTTGGCAATACCGAAAATAAGCGAAGAAGCAAAGCTCGATTTCAATAAAGACATAGTCAGTCCCCTTGTAAAACAAAGCAAGGTTTTCGCATATAAAAGCGCTGAATATGTAAAGGATATGGGTACACCTGAAAGGCTTGAACAAGTTACTCACGATATTTCCAAAGGCTTCGTTGCGGCTAAAAATATAACAAATCCGCAGAAAGCCGTTTTCCTTGACCGCGACGGCACAATAAATATTCACAAGGGCTTCATCACATCAGCCGATGAAATGGAACTTATCGCAGGAGCGGCACAGGCGATAAATAGAATTCATTCACTCGGCTACCTTGCAATTATTATTACAAACCAGCCCGTAATTGCCCGCGGTGAATGCAGCGAAGAAGAGCTGAAAAATATTCACAATCGTCTTGAAGCTTTGCTCGGAAAAGATGGCGCTTATGTTGACGCAATTTACTGCTGTCCGCACCATCCCGACAAAGGCTTTCCCGGTGAAAGATCCGAACTGAAAATTGACTGCGATTGCCGCAAGCCTAAGCCGGGTATGATTTTAAAGGCACAAAAGGATTTTAACATTGACCTAAAAAAATCCTATATGGTCGGCGACAGCGAGCGTGATATACTTGCCGCAAAAAATGCAGGCTGTACAGCAGTTTATATAGGCGAGCAAAAGTATGACAAAAATGTTTTATCCTTCACATCACTTTATGAATTTTCCGAACACTTGAAAGAAACGGTGGAATTATGAAAATAAAAGTACTTGTTGAAAATACAGCAGGCTCGGAAAATTTCGACACCGAGCACGGCTTATCGCTTTATATTGAAACGCAGAATAAAAAAATCCTTTTCGATATGGGACAGTCGGGTCTGTTTGCCCAAAACGCGGAAAAACTCGGCGTTGATTTGTCCGCGGTGGATTTTGCCGTGCTTTCACACGGACATTATGACCACGGCGGCGGGCTGAAAACCTTTCTTAAAATCAACAGAACTGCACCCGTATATTTAAGCCGCTTTGCATTTGAACCGCACTATAACGGAACAGAAAAATACATAGGGCTTGATGTTGATTTAAAAGATAATGACCGCCTGTGTTTTATTGACGATGAACTCAATATTGCTGACGGATTAACCTTGTACTCCTGTAACAAAAAAGAGAAAAAGCATTATCTCGGAAGCTTCGGCTTGAATATGCTTGAAGGCAAAAAATTCGTGCCTGACGATTTCAGACACGAACAATACCTGCTGATTGAAGAGGAACGCAAACACATACTAATCAGCGGCTGTTCACACAAGGGTATAATGGATATAACCGAATGGTTCACGCCCGATATACTTATCGGCGGCTTCCATTTCACAAAAATCGAACCTGGCGAAAAACTGAAAGAATATTCAAGTTTTCTCAACAGTTTTTCTACCGCTTTTTACACCTGCCACTGTACGGGTGTACCGCAGTATGAGTTTATGAAAGAGCATATTAAGAACCTGCATTACATTTCAACGGGGGATGAAATAAACATATGAATTACCGCAAGGACAAGTACGGAAATGAATTATCCGCACTCGGCTTCGGCTGTATGAGATTTGAAAAAAAGCTGGGCAGAATTGACTTTGAAAAAGCAGAAAAGCAAATTTTGACTGCGGTTGAAAACGGCGTGAATTACTTTGATACCGCCTTTATTTATCCCGGCAGCGAATCCGCACTCGGCGAAATACTTGAAAAGAATAACCTGCGCGACAAGGTTTATATTGCAACAAAGCTGCCGCCGCAGATGATGCTCAATATCTCAACGCTTGACCGCCTTTTTAATGAGCAGCTAAAGCGCCTGCGCACCGACAGAATCGACTACTATTTTATCCACATGCTTGCCGACATAAATGCATGGAACAGAATAAAAAACATGGGCATTGAAAAGTGGATTGAAGAAAAAAAGCAAAGCGGCAAAATCGGTCAGATAGGCTTTTCGTACCATGGCGATACAGACGGCTACTGCAAAATGATTGATGCCTACAACTGGGATTTCAGCATGATACAGTACAATTACATGGATGAACACACCCAGGCTGGCAGACGCGGACTGCAATATGCGCACGAAAAGGGCATAACTGTTATGATTATGGAGCCCTTGCGCGGCGGCAAGCTTGTAAAGGATTTACCCGAAGAGGCAAAGAAAATTTTTGCCGATTATAAAACAAAATACACCCCCGCACAGTGGGCATTCCGTTGGCTGTGGAATCAGAAAGAAATCACAACGGTACTTTCAGGTATGAATTCCGAGGAAATGGTGCTTGACAATATTGCAACCGCCTGCGCTGCTAAAATCGGCGACCTTACGGCAGAAGACGAAGAAATGCTCCGCCGTGTAGGTAAAGCGATAAATGCAAGCATGAAGGTTGGCTGCACAGGCTGCGGCTACTGTATGCCCTGCCCGAAAAATATTGATATCCGTTCTGTTTTCGGAATGTACAACACCTATTATTCAGGTAAAAAATTCAAAGCAAAAAGCGAATACATAAAGGCAACCGTTTCCAAAAAAACTTCCGCACCCGCAAGCGACTGCATAGCCTGCGGCAAATGCGAAACCCACTGCCCGCAAAGCATTGAAATACGAAAGGAAATAAAAGCAGCTGCAAATGCGCTTGAGGGAAAAAGATATAATCTGCTGAAAAGATAAAAAGATGTCATCCTGAGCGTTAGCGAAGGATCTTAAAAAAGATTCTTCACTGCGTTCAGAATGACACAAGTTTTTAAAAAAAAATCACCGCAAGCGGAGCAATGCGCCAGCCTGCGGTGATTTTTTATATCATATCTGTTTCTTCTAATTTTCCGTTTTCAAAAACAAAGGTCTTTACTTCAAACGGAGTGAAGCTGATTTCAAATGTCTTTTGCGTTATTTTAAGCATTGTTTTCTGTTCACTGTTGCATGAATTATAAAGGCGGATTTGTTTGCCGTTTTCAGTGTTTCTCAAGCGGGTCAGCACTATATTTTTGTTATCAAGCACAATGGAAGTATCATTCATTTCTCCCAGACCAGACGGAAAGAACGAAAGCGCAACGCAGGGCTGATTGTAACATTCTGCCTGCATATCAAGGCAAGCCGTATCAGCAGTCAATCTGTATTCAAAAATACGCTCGCCTATATCAATACGCTCGTGTGAACGGTCAGAATCCGCAAGCGGTCTGTCATTAATCGGGTGTGCGGAATAAACGGGTGTGCGAAGCAGAGAGATATTAAAAATATTTCCATCAACGCTGCCGCCATATGTACCCTTATTCAGCACGGCAAGTCCGCTGCCTTTTTCAAAAATTCCGCACCATTTCTGGTAAACCGCTTCTTTACCGCCTGTGCGCAGCTGCTCTGTACCAAAGGCTGTCTGTCCCCAAAATTCAGGAGTATCAAAAGAAGAATCAAAACTGAGCTTGTAAAACCTGCTGCTGTTATTTGAAAGCATTTTAATTTTAATATCAATATAGTTGCCGTTTTTTGGCAGAGTATAGGTAACAACAGCAAAGGAATTTTCAAAGCCGAACACCGCCTGAATTTTAGTGCGTACTGCGCCATTTTCAATTACACGCACATTTTCAAGTTTTTCTTCGGGATAGCCGTTAAACGCGTTAGCTTGTTCATCGCTCAGAAGCGTAAATTCACCTATGCGCTCGTTAAAGCTGTCAACCGTCATACCCCACGGGTCCTCGTTATCCTTAAAGGCTGTAATTTTCGCGCTTTCGGCATTGAGCATATCCATGCCGTTTGCACAATATTTGTCAATAAGACCCGTTTGGCGGTTAATTAGAACCTTCATTGTGCCGTTATCAAAAACAAAATAATCCTCTGTTTTTTCGCAGGGCTCAGTTTTGCGTTTTGGATAATTTTCAACATGCAGCTCACAGTCAAAGCGATTAATGCTCATCGGTTCAAGCTCTGCCCTGAAGCATACGCGCTTGCGCCAGTCAAGGCTGAAGGTGCATTCTTCTTTTTCATTCTGTGAGGGAAGATAATTACCCTTGCTGTCGCGAACGGTTACAAGCGTAACCTCATTTTCGTTCCAGTTCTGGTCCTGAAGCTGAAATTCGACCTCAATATTCTGCGTTATTTTATACGGATGCGGGTTGAACACAAGCACGGGGATTTCGCCGTCTTTTGCTTTCTTCTGACCCTCACAGAGCTTGAAGAAAGCCTTGATTTTATAATGCTCTGCTATTTCGCTGCCGTAGCTGAAAAGCCGCAGGCAATCCTCCTCCGCAGGCTTTATGCTTGAACCGGGCAATATATCGTGAAACTGGCAGAAAAGCAGCGCTTTTTCGGCTTTTTCAAGCTCATTTTCATCGTAAGCCGCACCGCTTAGCGCAAGCATCTTTTCGCACATTGCAAGGTCGTTTTCAAGCCTGCGGTGTGCCTGCTTAATGCGCACCATAGAGGTGTAGCAGCCAACCATTGTGTAGTTGAGCGATTCATCAAAAGTGATGAGATTTGATTTATCAATTCGGTCAAAATATTTTTCACAGTATGAATGCACAAGGCCGTTTTCGGGGTGAGTTTTCATATATTCCGCAATGGTGTTCAGGTCCTCGCGTGACGGACCGCCGCCATGGTTGCCAATACCCCAGAAAACCGCATTGATACCGTCACCGTATTCTCTTTCGAGCGCACGGTTAATTTTATCCATAATCTTGCCCTTACCCGAATTGTAGCCGCCCTGCAGCTTGTGGGTAAGGATTTCGCTGCCGTCAAAACCGCGCCACAAAAAATCATGCTCATCCGTAATCCATGACGGACGCATGAAAATATATGAATTGTAGCCGCACTTTTTTAGTATCTGAACAAGTCCTCTTGTGTGACCAAAGGGGTCAAAGTTGATTGCGGTTTTCGGTTTCACACCGAACTTTTTAAAGAAATATTTATTGCCAACCTCAATTTGTCGGATGAATGATTCACCGCAGGGCATAACGCAATCGGGCTGCAAATACCAGCCGCCCATAATACGCCACTTGCCTTCGCGAACAAGGCGCTGAATACGCGCAAAAAGCTCCGGCTCGTTTCCCTCAACCCACTCGTAAAGCACAGCTTCGTTATGGTTAAAAATAAAGCCTTCAAACTCATCACAGAAATCTGCCGCAACGCGAAATGTAGAAATCGCCTCGGCTATACCCTCGGGCTTCTGCCACAGCCAGACCGGGTCAAGATGAGCATTGCAAATCATATGTAATTCTTTCATGTTTAATTATCCTCTTTTAAAAAATAGTGTTTATACCATGGGTTGCACATCAGTTCTTTCATCGCATCTTCCTCAGTTGCAAAAAACGAACTTCCGTCCAGTCCGGTTGCGGCTACTATCCACATACCCGGAAGTGCATTTTTGTCCTGCGAAACAAACTGCCATTCATTTTCATCAAACGGGAAAAGCTCTTCCGTTAAATATCCGTATAACCCCTTTTTATCTTTCAGTATAATTGCCCTTTTGGTTTTATCTTTTGTATAAACCACCTGCAAAATTTCCTCTGCATCAATACAGGAAAGATTTTTGTTGTGCATTATTTCAACCGTCTGCTCCCATGAAGGCAACGGAACTTTTTTCAGTTCTTTTTTCCTAAAAAGCTTTGAAAACAAACTCATATTAACACCACCCGGTCGCGATATGAATATTTTAGCATATACCCGACCGTTATTCAATTGAAAACAAGACAAAAAAAGTGCAGTTTTTCGCCCACGCCCGATAAGGCAGTATTTCTTTAAAATGTGAATTTTAAGCACAATAATGCGTCAAATCCCACAGATATGCGCCAGCATTATCTGTGGGATTTTCCTTTTCTTGTATATTAAAATTTCATTTTAAAGTGCTTCGCAGTTTCGTAAGAGTATAAAATTT
>JAFQSM010000016.1 GCA_017409575.1 Clostridia bacterium | reverse complement strand
CGCTGATGATGTTTGCCTGCGGCAAATGATGACGCTGACGCTGATGATGTTTGCCTGTGGCCAATGTTGAAGCTTAAGCTGATGATGTTTGCCTTGCGACAAATGATGACGCTGATGCTGATGATGTTTGCCTGCGGCAAATGATGACGCTGACGCTGATGATGTTTGCCTTGCGGCAAATGATGACGCTGACGCTGATGATGTTTGCCTTGTGGCAAATGATGACGCTGATGCGACTCGATATGTTGCCTTACGGCAACGAGATTTTTATCATAACGGCAAGAAAATTCAAGGGAGGCACTGCCTCCCTTGTTGTTTTGTTCAAAATAAAACGGGAGGATATTATCCTCCCATATATGTGATTATTTATTTAAAATTCAGAGATAATGCTCTGTAATTCGGCAACAGGATTTTTTCATATCTTGCCTTAATGTATGTTTTATAAAATTCTTTTTGTATATCTGATATATAAATAATGCTGTCAATAAATGCGTTTATAAGTTCAATGTCGATGTTGGGAACTATTCTTAAAATTGCTTTGTTGCACTCCCTGTTGTTCATTGAAGACAAAAAATCATAATAGTTGATTTTTCTATCGTTTATCTTAATAGCAGAGGTGGGAAATTGAAAAATACGGGCATTCAGTTCATCTTCGTTTTCCAGAATTGCTTTCATTACATTTTCGTCTGCCTGCGGAAGCAAGCAACTGCCGCAATCGAATACGGGGGCAATTTCGGTTGTTTGTGTTTGGTCATCAAACAAAAATCCCCAGTTGCCGTTGTGACGGTCGAAGTTACCAAGCAACGCATCTGCAACAAATACATCCCAGAAATGTGTAAGAAGAACCGTTGGATTTACAAACTGCTGTTTTTCTATAGTTTCGAGTACATCTGAAAGTTCTGTTCCCGTACCATTGTGTTCGGAGTCAATAACCGTGTTTTTTATTGAACAAAAATCATATAGGTTTTTGTCTTTCCCGGTAAAATCTTTGCAGGCACAAACGATTTTTTCTTTTCCGTTTACCGTAAAAGTCCCGAGTATTGTTTTTTGTGCTTTTATGCCAATCATATTGAATATACTGCTGGCAATATGCTCGCTGACAGAACTGTTTGTGTATGATAATTCTGTCGTTTTTCTGTTTCCCGAAGGCGGAAATTTAAGCATATATCTTTCGTTTTCGTATTCTATTGCAATTTTCTTTCCGTTTGCTCCGTTATAAGCCCTTCCAACAATTCTTTTACAGTTTGTAAAATCAATTCTGTTTGCCATACCGTTACCTCCATAAATACTTCTGCCTTAAATAATCTGCATGTTCCGGAGTTATTACTCCGTCGCTTATTTCCGCCATATTGATACTTCCGTACAGTTCGCCCCAATAGCAATCTATCAAAGAGGATTTTTTCAGTAAGGCATCTTTGTATGCGTCTAAATCGTGTTGCAGATAAGAGGGGAGACCGTACTCGTAGGAACGGGCTCTCTCAATATCCGTCATCCTGTCGTCAAGCAGACTCTCAATAGAAACATTTAAAACTTTTGCAATTTTGTATAATGTTTCCCCCGAGCATTTTTCGATACTTGTTTTGCCGCTGCACAACTCGCTGAGAGTTGCATTGGGAATACCCGAGAGTTTTGCTAATCGGTATTTTGTCATTCCTATATTATTTAAAATTTCATTAATACTCATTTTCATCACCTTAATATTTTTTGTACTACTGTTATTATATCGCTATACCGAAATAAAATCAAGAGTTTTTAAAAAATTTTTAATGGAATTGACAACGGCAGTTGTCAATTCATCGATAAAATCTCCCTCGGGGAGATTTTCGATATGACGCTGACGCTGATGATGTTTGCCTTGCGGCAAATGATGACGCTGACGCTGATGATGTTTGCTTGTGGCAAATGATGACGCTGACGCTGATGATGTTTGCCTTGTGGCAAATGATGATGCTGACGCTGATGATGTTTGCCTGCGGCAAATGATGTCTCTGACACATCAGAGCAAACATCTCATCATTGCGAGTGTAACGAGCAACATCATATTTGCAACGCAAATGCATCATATCGCCTTTGGCGATGCATCATTGAAACACTTCAATTTTTGTG
>JAFQSM010000015.1 GCA_017409575.1 Clostridia bacterium | reverse complement strand
ATGGCTCAACAAATCATGATTGACCATTTTGTTGACGTCAACAATATGGTCGAACTGGGTTCAGGATCAAAACGCGAAGTGGAGGATATTATGCTCTCCCGCTATGCGTGTTATCTGATTGTGATGAATGGAGATTCGCGCAAAGAAGTAATTGCGTTGGGACAGACCTATTTTGCCGTACAGACACGCAAACAGGAAATGGCAGATGAAGAGTTCCGTATGATGAGTGAAGACCAGCGTCGCTTGCACTTGCGCAACGATGTGCGTGGTTCCAACAAAAAACTGGCATCCACAGCATACGATGCCGGGGTACGCAATTTTGGAAAGTTTCAGAATAGCGGTTATCGGGGACTGTATAACGGAGAAACAGCTGCAAATATTAGAGCACGAAAAGGGCTGGGCAAAAAGCAAGATATTTTGGATTATATGGGATCTACTGAACTGGCGGCGAATTACTTTCGTATCACGCAGACAGAAGACAAACTGCGCCGCGAACAAATACAAGGTGAAGCAATGGCCAACGAAACTCATTACAAAGTGGGGCGAAAAGTACGCCAGACAATATCCGAGCTGGGCGGTACCATGCCGGAAGAATTGCCCGTACCGGAAAAAAGTATCCAGCAGATTGAAGCAGAACAAACACAACTAAAAACATAAAAATAAAATCCTAGCAAAAAAGCAAATGCTTTTTTTGCTAAAACGTAAAAAGCAAAATTAGCTGAATGTGAATGTGATTGTGAATGTGATTGTGACTGTGAATGTGATTGTGATTGTGACTGTGAATGTGATTATATATATATTATATGTGGTGGTGGTCGTCATGATGAATACGCATGCGCGCGAACTTATCCACAATTGCAAAAGTTATCCACATATCCACAAAAATCTGTGGGCAAAATAGCGTATTTTCCACAAAATAACCCTTGCATTTATATTGCAGTAGATATATAATCATTTCCGGACGAAAAAATTACAAAATGGTGAAACTTTTTTGATAATTCTTACGTCTAACAATACACAACGGTACATCGCAAAGTGCCGTGCGTGCCCATAAATGAACGTTTTGAAGCGATGCCGAGGAATAATGACGAAAAAAGTTACAGAATTGTTACAAAAAAGTGTTGCATTCTGTAACGAGTAGTGTTATACTTACGGTATCCTAAAAACGAATGGTATGTTGCATTCGCTTGAAAGTATGAAATATTCGGGAAATTTTGAGAACTCTGGCCAGTCAGTGTAGGCTTGAACACTGAAAGGTTGTGCTGACACGTTTTAAAGCCTTCGGGTTTTAAATATACAAAGTAGTGGGTTAATGAAATTTTTAAATATTCGGCTTGAAAGGGGTGGTTCTGCCACATCATTTTGGGAAGTCGTCTTGGAAGTGAGTTATTCATCATAGGATGGTTGCGCCAGACAAAATGAGCGAAAATTCGTACGTATGTACGTATTCATAACTCATAAGTTTTGACACATCCGCCGGTGGTGGACAATGAGGCGAAAAGGCGCATTTATCGGGTGTTCCCGAAAGCCCGGCAGTGGCTAGTAACTGACCAAGAAATATCCTAGGAGGGAAAGAAATTGAAAAACAAAAAATT
>JAFQSM010000014.1 GCA_017409575.1 Clostridia bacterium | reverse complement strand
GACAATAATAGTAAGCCCCGTTTGATTTTATAATCATTCGGGGCTTTGCTATCGTTATTATGGCGCAATGCGAAGTAAACCTCGTTGCATTGCAGGTCACTTTATACTATATTGCAAAGTACCCGAAACGGATTTCGTCTAAATTCATAATCCGTTTCATTCAAAAAACGAGAGTTTTTTGGTAAAATTATAATGAAAAGAGGTACCTTGCAATGAATTATGTAGAAATGGGGTTAAAGATTCGCATTTTGCGAGAAGAAAAAAGGCTGACACAGATGATGCTTGCCGAATTGACAGGAATGACGGATCGGGAAATTTCAAATATCGAATCGGGAAAAGTAACACCGCTTTTCAGTTCAATATATGAAATAGCCAAAGCATTGAACACATCAATTGATTATCTTGTGTCTGAGGGGGATGATCCTGACAAGGAAAAATATATACACGATATAACGGTTCGACTTAAGAATCTTTCTCCTGCAGACATTATACATATATCCGAATACATTAAGTTTTACGAAAAACAAAGTGAATCATTAAGACAGATTAAGGAGGTTGCGGTATGCAAGTAAGAAATATCATCTTCAATGCAAAACCAAACAGGAAGATACCACACAAAACGCATACTGTGATATCCTTATTAGTTTAAAATTGAAACGATAATAGCATAGTTGCCTTATCACAGGAGCGTTGCATGATATATGCACGTCTGTGCCAGGTGAACTATGAATTATTACAATCCCCGAGGGATACCTATCCCTATTAGAACCGACCAAAAGAATATAACAGATCTAAGAGACCATAAAAGTCCGATACAAAGGATTTTTATGGTCTTTTTTTGTCTGCATTGGTATATGACACGTGCACCGCCAAGCAATGTTTTCTTGCAAAAAAATACAAGAAAACTTGATGAGGTGTACTATGAAAAAGATTTTTCAGAAAATAATAAATTTTTTTCGCAAAGTTTAGCAAAACGGCACATTCAAAACGGGATATTGAGTGAAAGGGGAAAGAATAACCGCCTTGCGGGAACGGAAGGAGGTGATCTTCGAATGGACCTCACTTCTTCCCAAAAGCAAACCATCAGGCATCAGTTTGACAGTTTTTGTAAGAAGGTGCTTCGTTCAGAAAAGGTTGATTATCTGCGTACACTTTCTTCACAGATGAAAAAGGAAATACTTTTCTCCGAACTGTCACAAAGCCAGATTGATGAACTTCGGGTAACGGATAAATATCCCTCTGACTTGACAATGTTCAAAGTGCAGGATTTTGAGATTGGCGTAGAAAATGAACTGCTTGCCGATGCGCTGAAATCCTTGCCTGCAGTAAGTAGGGATATAGTTTTGCTCTCGTATTTTATGGATTACACAGACCATGAAATTGCAGAGATGCTAAACATAATTCGTTCGACTGTTCAGTATAGGCGGACAAGCTCACTAAGCAAAATGAAAAAGCACATGGAGGGATCGAAATGACAAAGCAAAAGGAATTGCTTCCTTTCCAGACTATCGCTGCTGCTTCAAACGGTGATGTTGATGCTATTAACGCAATACTGAAGCACTACGAAGGATACATAGCCTCGCTTTCGCTCAGACGGGTATTTGACGAGGATGGGAACGGTTATACAATCGTCGATGAGGAATTACGGCGCCGATTGGAAACAAAACTGATTGTAAAGATACTCTCGTTTGAGGTAGCTTAAATCAGTCTCCGCCGTGGGAGTGCAAAACCCCTTTCTGCACTCCCTGCGGAGTTAAATCTGTCCTTTTTCTAAAGCACATCGAGCAGTCGGTGTGCTCTATAAAAATGATAGAAAAACAATATCATTTCTCGTTCCTTGACAACCGAATAGCACCTTTTTGATCGTCAAGCCGTGCGGTTGCGAAAGCGACAGCACTTGAATCGGTACGCCAAGACTTTACTTTAAAATTAAGGTAAACGAGCGAGTAATACTGAGTTCTAAACTTGTGTTAAGGCACACAAGGATGCAATGAAACGCACGGCCAGTAATTGATACTTGTGTACGCACCCGGCGGAGTACCCGGCGGAGCTGAAATGCTATGTACGCTCAAGCCTTGAGCTGTCAAAAAGGGGCGTTATAAATTATCATTATTTCAGTTAGGAGGTATTTATGCCGTGACAGATAAAAGAATGAAAAGAAATGAGTATGCAAAAATGCTCAAAGATTATCCTGAACTTATCCGTATTGAACAGCTTTGCGAAGCGCTGGGCGGCATAAGTACAAAAACGGGATACAAGCTTCTCAAAGAAAAAAGGATTGCAAGCCTTAAAATTGGGCGAGAATACAGGATAACTAAAAGTAATCTGATAGATTATTTGATGAAACAAAGCTGAATAATTTGACAACACCACTACATCATTGATATAATTTGTATTGTCAATGGCGTGGTGTTATTTTTATTCCAAAGAGGAGGTAATTTTTTCAGGAGGTAAACACCATGATTAAAAAAACAGAAGCAGGCATTGATATTGATGTCAAAGCCTACTTAAAAGAAGTCAAGGGACTTTATTACGTTGTTCTTGTTTATGTTAATGCGGCAGGAAAAAGACGTGATAAAAGCTTCCCGACAAAATTGCCCGTAAAGGGTAATAAAGTTAAAGCTAAAAAGATGTCTGATCAAATACTCTCCGATTTTGTAATTCCCAACGAAGATATATATATCTATGCGGACAAAAAGGCAGACAAAAAAGGAAAGAAGACGCAGGTATCGGCTCCCCAAGAGAGCCTCACTCTTCCAAGAGAGATGTTGGAAAAAATAACTCTTGATGATCTGTCAAAGGAGCAGGTAGCCAATTTGTTTTTTTCAGATTATATAAGAATGTACGTTCCGTACACACGCAAAAGAAAGAAGCCGATAGAGGATACAACCTATGCAAGCTATTACAGCAATGTAAAAAGTCCGATAGGACCATACTTTGCAGAAAAAGGTATAAAACTCAAGGACTTGACCGCAGAGGACATACAAAAGTTTTATGACGATCAATTACAGCGTGTGAAATCTAACTCCGTAATACATTATCATGCAATAATTCGGTTATCCCTTACATACGCAAGAAAAAAGGCTACATCAGCGAAAATCCGATCGACCAGGTAGACAAACCGGAAAAGAATACTTTCGTTGGAAAATACTACAGTGCTGATGAGCTGATGGCGTTGATTCAAGCATCCAAGGGGACAAAGCTTGAAGTTGCAGTTCTTATGGGTGGCTTTTACGGTCTTCGCAGAATTGAATGCGTAGGATTACGATGGGAAGCTTTTGATTTTGATAACAATATCTTTTACATAAACCATACGGTGACAACGCCGAAAATGGAAGACGGTGAGAAAATCGTCGCAAAAGATAGAGGCAAATCAAAATCCAGCTTGCGTGCATTGCCGCTTGATGTGACAG
>JAFQSM010000013.1 GCA_017409575.1 Clostridia bacterium | reverse complement strand
TGTGCAGATTGTTTTCTATAAACGAAAGAAGCGAAACAAGTTCTTTTGATGGTTTTTGGGCAATATCATTGCTGGACGACAGGTCAAGATAAACAGACAAAAGCTTCAGGATAAGCGCTTTTGTTGCAATAATATCTGCAGCGCGAGGGTATTCGCAGATTCTGGAAAGTTCTTTGAAAATTTTTTCAGGTTCGGGGTGGTTTTTGCAGTTTATCATATGCTCAGCAACAAAAATTCCGCTGTCTGCAAGGTTTGGGTACAAATCAAAATGCAGCCAGTATTTTGCAAAGGGCTTATCTTTTTGATTGCAATAACTGTACTCTGACCCGGCAGGTATAAAGAACCAGTCCCCTTTGCAGCCGGTGAAAGTTTTTCCGTTTATTGTAATGCTGCACGAACCCTCTGTGATGTAATAAAAAATATTTTGTCCAAAAACATCGTCTTTTGCATACCAATCCGTGCCTTCTGGGGCATAAAAAAACCGCCCATACGATAAATTGCATTGAGGTTGGCAAAAAATATGTCCGAGAGTTGATTCATAGCGGCCTCCTGTGGTCTGTTAAGTAGAGAATTGTGATAGCTTGGTACAAAAAAAGATTTTATTTTACCATTTCTCTTGATTATAACAGAGATATAATTGGCTTGTCAAGTTATATCTTGGCAAAATAAAAGGTAAAATAAAAATTGGAGGGAAAGAAAATGTTTATTGATATCCACGCACACGCGTACAGATTTCCGCAAAAGTTTGTTTGCGGTTTTTGCTCGGCAGAACAGCTTGTAAAGCGTTTTGACGAGCTTGGTATTGCAAAGGGCGTTGTTCCCAAGCTTATGCGCAAGTACCCCAATCTTTATGGTGACTTGTCTGACGGAACACCTTTCCTTATGCTTTCGCGCGACCCCGAGTATGGTGCAAACTTCCTGACCGAATTCCAAGACAGACTGTACTTTGGCTCGGATATTATGGCTCCGATTATGGAAGTTCCGATTATTGCAATGCTCAACGAGTGGCGCGATACCGGCCGTATATTGCAGGAAGTATACGACAAGATTGCATACAAGAATGCAGAAAAGATGAAAGAATTTGTAAAAGCCGAAAAAGAGCTTGCTCTTCTTGCTTACGAAATTATGTGCCGAAACAGCACAGTTGGATACGAGGCGGCAAATCATTATTATGTTACCAGAGCCAGCCTTATGGAGAAGATAGTAAATTGTGATTACTTGCTTGACGCAGGGCTGTGATATAATGAACAGACCGTTAAATAACAGGGAATGTCAATTAATAAAAGACTGCCAACGAAGAAAACCGCGAATGTTCGCGGTTTTCTTTTTTATTATTTATTTTTTGAGCGGTCTTTAAGCCTGAGCTGAGTATTCAGAATTCTTTTGCGTAAGCGAAGACTCTTTGGAGTAACCTCCAAAAGCTCGTCATCTGCCAGGAATTCAATACACATTTCAAGGCTGAGCTTTACCGGTGGGACAAGCTTTAGTGCTTCGTCGCTTCCTGATGCACGGGTGTTGGTAAGCTGCTTTTTCTTGCAGACATTTACTGCCATATCCTCAAGCTTGGGGTTCATACCAACAATCATACCCTCGTATACAGGTGTGCCGGGGCCAATAAACAACGAGCCGCGGTCCTGAATTTTGAAAAGTCCGTACCCAACAGCCTCGCCTGTGTCAAACGAAACCAGCGAGCCGGTATAGCGTCGGGTTATGTCGCCCTTGTACGGCTGATATTCATAGAATACCGAGCTTAAAATGCCTTCGCCCTTGGTGTCGGTCAAAAATTCGTTGCGGTATCCAAGCAGTCCGCGCGCAGGGATAAGATACTCAAGGCGCATACGGTCGCTGCCCTGGGGTGCCATCTGCACAAGCTCGGCTTTGCGGCTGCCCATTTTTTCCATAACTGCTCCCATCGAGACCTCGGGGACATCAATAAGAAGCTTTTCAATCGGCTCGCAGAGGACACCGTCGATTTCTTTAAAAAGTACCTTTGGCGTGCTGACCGAAAATTCATAACCCTCGCGGCGCATGGTCTCAATCAGTATTGAAATATGCATTTCGCCACGGCCTGCCACGCGGAACGAGTCTGTTGTCTCGCCATCTTCGACGCGAAGCGAAACATCTTTCAAAAGCTCCTTTTGCAAGCGGTCGCGGATTTGCCTTGATGTGACAAACTTGCCCTCTTTGCCTGCAAACGGACTGTCGTTGACCGAGAATGTCATCTCAATTGTCGGCTCGCCGATTTTTACAAACGGGAGGGGCGTGGGGTCAAGGCTTGATGCAACCGTATCACCGATAGAGATGTCGGTAATTCCCGAGATACAAACAATATCACCCATTTTTGCCGATTCGACAGCGGTTTTGCCAAGTCCATCAATCTGATAGATGTTTGATATCTTTGCCTTGTACGGCTCGTGCTTTTGGTGGAAGTCGCAAACTGTAATTTCCTGATTCTGTTTAAGCTCTCCGCGCTCAATACGACCGATTGCCATTCTGCCGACATAATCGTTGTAGTCTATTGACGAAACAAGCATCTGCACCTCGCCCTCGTCGTCGCCCTCGGGGGCAGGGATATGTTCAACAATGGTTTTGAAAAGAAGCTCCAGGTCTTTGCCGGGGACATGTGGGTTGAGGGTTGCAGTCCCCGCCCTGCCCGAGCAGAAGATAATGGGACTGTCGATTTGCTCGTCATTTGCATCAAGGTCCAGAAGAAGCTCCAGTACTTCGTCGGGGATTTCGTCAAGACGGGCATCGGGCCTGTCGATTTTGTTGACAACAACAATGATGCGATGATTCATTTCAAGAGCTTTTTTAAGGACAAATCTTGTCTGAGGCATCGGACCCTCGGCAGCATCAACCAAAAGGATTACACCGTTCACCATTTTAAGAATTCGTTCTACCTCGCCGCTGAAGTCAGCGTGGCCGGGTGTGTCGATAATATTCATTTTGATATCCTTGTAATGTACCGAGGTGTTTTTTGCAAGGATTGTGATTCCGCGCTCGCGCTCCAGGTCGCCGTTGTCCATAACGCGGTCCTCTACAACCTGATTTTCGCGGTAAACACCGCCCTGCTTAAGCATCTCGTCAACCAAGGTGGTTTTGCCGTGGTCAACATGGGCGATGATTGCTATATTTCTCAAATCTTCTCGTTTCATAAAAATCTCCATTCGTAAAAGGAAAATAAAGTTTGCTTTTTTGCCTAAATATCAATTATACAACTTTTTTTGCGGTTTGTCTATATATTTTTAAAACACAAAGCAAAAAGTCCGCATTTTGCGGACCTTTTGCAGATATTGTGTGGCGACAATTGGAGCTTTAATGCGTTTTAAATAAAAAAAGGTGTACGGCAGTGCCGTACACCGAAAAACGCACTGCCTGCCGCCAGACAAAATTTAAACAACAAAGTAGACATGTGTTAATAAACAGTGCATTTTTACCAAAAGGCAAAAAAGAACACAGTCACCTTGTCATTATTTAATTTTATCTGGCAAAATTATCATATCATATTTCTGAGCGTTTGTAAATAGAAAGTTTTCCTTATTTTTCTTCATTTCTTGACAAAATTCGGCTTGGTTGGTATACTTAAAGAAACTTACAAAAGAAAGGTTGTTTTTATTATGTGGAGTGAATTTAAAAAATTTGCCTTCAAAGGCAACATTATCGATATGGCAGTCGGCGTTGTTGTCGGCGGTGCTTTCGGTACAATCGTTACATCTTTGGTAAACGATATAGTTATGCCAATCTTCGGCAAGCTGACAGCAGGAATGGACTTTAAGTCCCTCAAAATTGTGCTTTCCGAAGCAACCGAAACCAAGCCCGAGGCTGCAATAATGTACGGAAACTTTATCCAGAACATAGTAAGCTTCTTGATTATTGCACTTTCGATGTTTTTTATTATCAACGGCTTTGCAAAGGCAGCAGCAAAAGCAAAGGCTCTTGCCGGCAAAGAAGAGGAAAAGGTCGAAGAAGCGCCTGCTCCCCCTGCACCGACTGAGGTTGAGCTTTTGAGCGAAATAAGAGATTTGCTTAAAAAGGAAGAAGCATAAGTTTTTGAAATGAGCCTTCCAAAACGAAAACCCACAAGGTTGAAGGATTATGATTATTCAACCCCCGGCGCATATTTTGTTACGATTTGTACCCACAATAGAAAGTGTATATTATCAAATATTGTAGGGGAGGGTTTCCATACCCTCCCGCAAAATCAATTAACATCAATAGGAAAAGAAATTGAAAAATCATTACAATATATCAATGATAATTATATTGGTGTTGCAATTGACAAATATGTTATTATGCCAAATCATATTCATTTGATTGTGGTTTTGGATAATTCGGGAGGGCGTGGAAACCCTCCCCTACAAAATATCATCGGACAACTAAAGGCGTATACCACAAACAAATTTGGAGATGTTCTTTGGCAACGGTCGTATCACGACCATATAATCCGTGGCGAAGAAGACTATCAAAAAATATGGGAATATATTGATACAAACACAGCCAAATGGGAAGAAGACTGTTTTTACAACAATAAATAAAAAGGTCGCAAGATTTTCTTGCGACCTTTTTATTTGTTACGAAACAATCTTTTCTATATCTTTTTTAAATTCTGCTTCAATCTCTTTTGCCTCGGCTTCGGTCTTTCCGGCAAGCAGGCAGTAGAGCTTGATTTTTGGCTCGGTGCCAGAGGGACGGATGACAAAGTTGTTGTTGTCCTCAAGCTCAAGATAAATAACATCCGATTTGGGAAGAGTCAAAACCTCGGTCTTGCCGGTGGCAAAATCTGTGCGGACAGATGAAAGATAGTCTCTTACAGCAAGAACTTTTTTGCCGCCAAAGGTTTTGGGGGTGTTTTTGCGGATATTTTCCATAATCCCTTTCATCTTTTCGATGCCCTCGATACCCTCGAAGTTTGCCGAAACAACAAATTCGTTGTAAAATCCGTATTTTTTGTAGATGCTTTGAAGCTGGTCAAAAAGGCTCAGACCTTTTTCGCGGTAGAAGAGAGACATTTCGGCAATAAGCATGCTTGCAACAACTGCATCCTTGTCGCGCGCATAAGTACCGGCAAGATAGCCATAGCTTTCTTCAAAACCAAAAATATATGTGCCGTGGCCGGTGGATTCGGCTTCTTTAATTTTTTCGCCGATAAACTTAAAGCCGGTCAGTACCTCTTTCATCTCCACGCCATAAAATGCGCAGATTTCTTTTATTATATTGGTTGTAACAATGGTTTTTACAACAAAGCCGTCTTTTGGCAGATTGCCGCGCTCTTTCATTGTTTCAAGCAGATATTCGGTCAGCAAGAGGCCGGTCTGGTTTCCGGTTAGGCTGACATAACTGCCGTCATCCCTTTTTATCATTATTCCGCAGCGGTCGGCATCGGGGTCGGTGCCGACAATCAAATCGGCGTCATTCTTTTTTGCCAGTTCTACCGCAAGCGCAAAGCTTTCTTTGAATTCGGGGTTGGGGAACTTGACTGTCGGGAAGTTGCCGTCGGGTTTTTCCTGCTCTTTTACCACAATAACATTGGAAAAACCAACTCTTTTGAATATTTTTGTCACCGGAACAAGTCCCGAGCCGTGAAACGGTGTATAGACAAACTTCATATCCTTGCCCTTGGCGCGTATCAGTTCGGGGTTAAGTGATTGTTTTTGCACTTCGTCAAGATAAAGTTCTTCTTCCTTATCGCCCATAAGTTCAATCATACCGGAGGTGAGCCCTGCATCAAAGCTGATGGTTTTTGCACCGCCAAAGATGGGGGTAGCCTCAATCTCGGCAAGTACAATCTTTGCAAGGTCGGGTGCAAGCTGTGCTCCGTCGCTGCCATATACCTTGTAACCATTGTATTTTGCAGGGTTGTGGCTTGCTGTGATGACGATTCCTGCATCTGCCTTTTTAAGACGGATTGCAAACGAAAGCTCGGGGACCGGCTTAAGCTCTTCAAAAATCAGAGCCTTTATGCCGTTTGCCGCCAGGACACAGGCGGCTGTGCGGGCAAACTCGTCGGATTTGTTGCGGCTGTCATATGCGATTGTCACTTTCAAATCCTTTTTGCCGGGGTTGCTTTTAAGAAGCTGATTTGCAAGGCCCTGGGTCGCGCGTGCAACAACATAGCTGTTCATACGGTTGAGTCCCGTGCCAAGAACACCGCGGAGACCTGCTGTACCAAACTCAAGCGAGGTATAAAAACGGTCTTTGATTTCGTTTTCGTCGTTTTGGATGCTTAAAAGCTCAGCTTTTTCGGCATCGGTAACATTCTGGAGCCAAAGCTTGTATTCGTTTATATAATTCATAGAGCACCTTCCTTTTTGTGCTGGGATTTAATACATACATTTATTATAGTATATGTGCAAATCATTTGCAATATTTTTAATTAAATTATTGATATTTTGGAGGAAATTTGGTATGATGTATTTATCGAATTTTAACAAACTGAGAGGGGTTTTGTATTATGTTGGCAATCGGGTCGGACCACGGCGGAATAAATTTGAAAAAAATAATAAAAGAGTATCTTGAAAAGTGCGGTTTTGAGGTCAAGGATTTCGGGACTTATGATACCAATTCGTGCGATTATCCCGACATTGCAAAAACTGTTTGCGATGCGGTAAGTTCAGGCGAGTGCGAAAAAGGAATTCTGGTCTGCGGAACAGGTATAGGGATGAGTATTGCGGCAAACAAGGTTAACGGAATTCGTGCCGCACATGTGACAGATACATACAGCGCCCGTATGGCAAAGGAACACAACAACGCAAACATAATATGCCTTGGCGAAAGAATTACTGGCTGTGACCTGGCTGTAGAAATTGTGAAATCATATGTCGAAGCAGACTTTGGCGGAGACCGCCACCAAAGAAGAATTGACAAGATAATGGCTTTGGAAAAATAAAAAGAGGAGAATGGCTTATGTCAAAGATAAGGCGTGTTAAAATAGGTGATATTTTTATCGGCGGCGGCGAGAAAATTGCCGTTCAGTCAATGACGACTGCATATACTGCAGATGTCCCCAAAACTGTCGCACAGATAAAGGCTCTTTCGGAAAAGGGCTGCGATATTGTGCGCGTTGCCGTGCCTGACGAGACTTCGGCAAAGGCAATCTTTGACATAAAAAATCAAATAGACATACCGCTTGTTGCGGATATTCATTTTGACTATCGCCTGGCGCTTACTGCAATGGAACGCGGCGTCGACAAAATTCGCATCAATCCGGGCAATATAGGAGGCGAAGACCGCGCAAAAATGGTTGCCGAAGAAGCAAAACGGCGCGGCATCCCCATCCGTATTGGCGTAAATGGTGGATCACTTGACAAAAAACTGCTCGAAAAATACGGCTCGGCAACGCCCGAGGCAATGGTGGAAAGTGCTCTTGAGCATATTCAAATCCTTGAAAAATACAACTTTTTTGACACTGTTGTATCAATCAAGGCGTCGGATGTGAAAAAGACAATAGCGGCATATCGTCTGGCGCGTGAAAGGTTTTCATATCCCTTGCACCTTGGCGTGACCGAGGCCGGAACATACGAAAGCGGAATCGTAAAGTCCTCAATAGGCATAGGGTCGCTTTTGGCTGACGGAATCGGCGAGACCATAAGGGTATCGCTGACCGACGACCCCGTACGCGAGGTTGAGGCAGGCAGACAAATTCTGCGTGCGCTTGGATTGCTGGAGGGCGGAATTGAAATTGTTTCGTGCCCGACCTGTGCGCGCTGCAGGATAAATCTTATACCAATTGCAAAAGAGCTTTCGAAAAGGCTTGAAAATGTCGGGGGTAATCTCAAGGTTGCTGTTATGGGCTGTGCGGTAAACGGCCCCGGCGAAGCACGGGATGCTGACATCGGTGTTGCCGGTGGCGATGGCGAGGCGCTGCTGTTTAAAAAAGGTGAAATTGTGGGGAAAATCCCCGAAGATAAAATAATCGAAACACTTCTTGACGAAATCGAGAAAATGAAAGGAACGAATTAGGCTTGGCAGGAATTCTGGATGTTTTTGACAAAGTAACAGTTTTGGAAAGTCTTGCCTCGGTACTTGAAAAGACCGAGGTTTTGGACTTTTTTGTTGATGTCAAAGGAATGGGTGTCAGGGTCGAGCTTTTGTCCGAAACACTTATCCCAAAATTCGAGCTTTTTGATTTTGCGGACCGTACCGAAAAAATCTATGGCCTTAAAAACCTTGATATAAAAATCAAATATAAGAATATAGAATTTTCGGACGAATATTATCGCAATCTGCTTGTTTCGCTCTTTAAAAAATGCGGTATATGCAAGGCATTTCTTGTTGGAAGTTATGCCGAGCTAACCGACGATGTGCTTAAAATCTCAAATGTAAAGAGCGGAAAAGAAATTTTAGAGAAAAATAACTGTGCGGCTATCCTCAAAGAAATCATCTCGTTTGAGCTTGACCGGGATATCAAGGTTTTGATAAACGCAGAGGATCTCGATAAGAGTGAATACGAAGAACGAAAACGCGAGCGTCAGCAGCAAATTGACAAGGCTGCGGCGGCTGCGGTTGTAAGAGAAGCGCCAAAACCCGAAAAGGCGAAAGCGGACGAGCCTTTGTCTGAGGGAACAGTTTTTGGCAAACCAATAACCGAAGAAGTTATACCCATGCTTGAGGTAAGAGCCGGCATGGGTATTTGTGCTGTCCGTGGTGAAGTTCTGGACGCCGATGTGCGCGAAATCAACAAGGACGGCAAGCTTATGTATATTGCGGTCAATTTTGATGTGGGCGACGACAGCTGGGCGCTTGGATGCGAGATATTCGGCAAGGCGGAGGTTGTTAAAGGCTGTTCCTGCAATAAAGATAGGGAATATTCTTACACTTCGCGGCAGCTATGACTATGACGAGCGTGCGAGATGCGAAAAATTTAAAGTCCTTTCGATAGAACTGTGTAAAAAACCGCCGGCAAGGCAAGATAATGCTGAACAGAAGCGTGTGGAACTGCATCTGCATACCAAAATGAGCGCAAAGGATGCGATAACTTCGGCATCCGACCTTATAAACCGTGCGGCAGACTGGGGACACAGCGCAATTGCAATAACCGACCACGGTGTTGTTCAGGCGTTCCCCGAAAGCTTTGGTGCTCTTTCGAAAATACGCAAAAGCGGTAAGGAATTCAAGCTGCTTTACGGAACCGAAGGGTATTTTGTAAACGATTTGCCGCTTGGTCTTGATTCTTTGCCCAAAAGCTATGCCGACGAAACATACATAGTTTTTGATATTGAGACAACAGGACTTAACCCTGAATACGAAGAAATAACCGAAATCGGTGCAGTAAAAATAATGAACGGCAAATTTGTCGACACATTCTCAAAGTTAGTCAATCCTAACAAAGAAATAAGCGAAAAGATTACCGAGCTTACCGGCATAACCAACGAGATGGTCCGGAGAGCACTCCCGATTGCTGATATTTTGCCCGAATTCCTTAAATTCTGCGGTGCAAACCCGGTTGTGGCACACAACGCAGGCTTTGACACAAGCTTTATAAAGGCGGCAGCAAAGAGATTGGAACTTGAGTTTGAAAACGAGATAATTGACACAGTTGCACTTTCAAAAGAGATTTTTCCTGACGAGAAAAAGCATAATCTTGAGGTGCTTTGTAAGAGGCTTGATGTATCGCTTGAGAATCACCACCGTGCACTTGATGATGCAACGGCAACTGCCGAGGCGTTTGTCAAGCTGAGACAGATAAAAGAGAAAAAAGAGGATTTGGTTCCCGATGACTATTCGGTTGACAAAAACCCCGAGCTTTTGAAAAACCCCTACAATCACATCATAATACTTGCAAAAAACAAGGTCGGACTAAAAAATATGTACAAGCTGATTTCAAAGTCAAACCTTGATTACTTCTACAAAAAACCGCGTATTCCCAAAAGCATACTTGCAAAGTACCGCGAGGGTCTTATCTTGGGCAGCGCGTGCGAGGCAGGCGAGCTTTATACCGCAATCCGTCAGAACAGACCCGACGAGGAACTTGAGAAAATCGCGAGGTTTTATGACTATCTCGAAATTCAGCCGCTTGGCAATAATGAATTTATGCTCAGAAGCAGTGAGGTGGAATCGCGCGAGGCGATTATGGACCTTAATCGCAAGGTGGTTGAGCTTGGCGAGAAACTAAACAAGCCGGTCGTTGCGACCTGCGATGTGCATTTTATGGACCCCAAAGACGAGCTTTATCGTCGTGTCCTGCAGGGCGCTCAGGGCTATGTCGATGCCGATATGCAGGCGCCGCTTTATTTCAGAACAACTGACGAGATGCTGGAGGAATTCTCGTATCTTGGCGAAGAAAAGGCATTTGAGGTGGTTGTCACAAACACCAACCTGATAGCCGATATGATAGAGGATATAGAGCCTTTAAGAAGTGGATCATACCCTCCTGCAATCGAAAACTGCGAGCAGGACCTTTCGGATATGTGTCACGAGTTTGCACACCGAGTTTATGGCGAGAATCTGCCCGAGATTGTTCAAAAACGAATGGACCGCGAGCTTGGCTGTATTTTGGGTTATGGCTATGCGGTGATGTATATGATTGCCCACAAGCTTGTTAAAAAATCCAACGAGGCAGGGTATCTGGTTGGCTCGCGTGGGTCGGTTGGCTCGTCGTTTGCGGCGTACCTTGCAGGAATAACCGAAGTAAACGCGCTTTGTCCGCATTACATCTGCCCAAACTGCAAACATTCCGAATTTTTTGAAAACGGCGAATATAATATAGGTATTGATATGCCCGACAAAAACTGCCCCGAATGTGGCAGCAAAATGAACAAAGACGGCTTCAACATTCCTTTCGAGACATTTTTGGGCTTTAAGGGCGACAAGGTGCCGGATATTGACCTTAACTTCTCGGGCGAGTATCAGGCGACCGCTCACAAATATGTTGGCGAGCTGTTTGGCGAGGATTTTGTATTTAAAGCAGGCACAATAGGCACAATAGCTGACAAGACAGCCATTGGTTTTTATGGCAGAAAATACTACGAAAACAAGGGGATTGTCCCGACGCAGGCTGAACTTAAGCGTGTTTCAAAAGGCCTTGTTGACATAAAAAACACAACCGGTCAGCACCCGGGCGGAATTATCGTTTGCCCCAAAACAATGGATATACACGATTTTTGTCCCGTTCAGCATCCGGCAGAGAAAAAGGATTCGGGGATTATAACAACCCACTTTGACTTCCATTCAATCCATGACAATCTACTTAAGCTGGATATACTTGGTCACGATGACCCATCGACAATCCGTATGCTTGAAACTTTGACGGGTGTTGATGCGACCAAAATTCCGCTTGACGACCCCGATACAATGAGCATATTCTCAAAAACCGATGCAATCGGTGTCACGCCCGAGCAGATACGCTCCAAGGTGGGAACTTTCGGCGTGCCCGAGTTTGGAACATCATTCACAAGGCAGATGCTTCTTGACACTCTTCCCACCACCTTTTATGAGCTTGTTCTGATTGCGGGCCTTTCGCACGGAACAGATGTGTGGCTGGGCAACGCGCAGGACCTTATCAAGTCAGGAGTTGCGACACTTTCCGAAGTTATCGGTGTTCGTGATGATATTATGACATATCTTATAAACAAAGGACTTGAGCCGGGTGTTGCGTTCAAGATAATGGAATTTGTCCGCAAGGGGCGTGCCGCCAAAGAAGGTATGCCCGAGGAATTCGAAACCCCCATGCGTGAGCATGATGTCCCCGACTGGTATATTGACTCGTGTAAAAAAATCAAGTATATGTTCCCCAAGGCGCATGCGGCAGCGTATGTAATGATGGCTTTTCGTGTTGCGTACTTCAAAGTGCATTATCCGCTTGAATTTTACATTGCGTACTTTACGGTTCGTGCTGATTTGTTTGATGCGGCGATTATGGCTCGCGGTGACGAGGTTCTGGTTGCCGAGATGCGAAACCTGGAACAACGCCAAAACGACTGGTCAGCGACCGAGAAATCGGTTTATACCATATGCGAGGTCTGCCACGAAATGTATCAGCGCGGTTTTGAATTTTTGCCGGCTGACCTCTATAAATCGGACGCGTTTAAGTTCCAAAGAGTCGACGGGAAAATTCTTCTGCCTCTCAACGCTTTTCAGGGCGTAGGTGATTCGGCGGCACAAAACATTCAGGAAGCAAGGGCAGACGGCGAGTTTATGTCAATAGACGACCTCAAAACTCGTGCCAAGCTTACCAAAACGGTAATCGAAACCCTGAGCGAAAACGGCTGTCTTAAAGACCTTCCCGAAACCAGCCAAATTTCGCTATTTGACTTTTAGGGGTATATCAAACACCCCTCGCACACATTCTGCTTGATGTTTTTGCGCCGGACTTCTCCCAAAATGCTCGCGAATACACCAAGTATTCGCTCCGCTTTTTGAAAAAGCCGGGCATCAAAACCCCCGGCGCACAATGCGCACGATTGGTGTTTGACATACCCCCTGGGAGCGGAGTGATACACATTAAGCATTCTGCTTGATACCACTACAAAACGAAAGGAAACTACAAAAATGACTATTGCACAGCAGCTTGCACAGGAACTAAATCTTAAACAATGGCAGGTGGACAATACCATCGCGCTCATCGACGAGGGTAACACCATTCCCTTTATTTCGCGCTACCGAAAGGAAGCGACGGGCGAACTGAATGACGAAATTCTTCGTACATTTGACGACCGCCTGACATATCTTCGCAATATGGAGGAGCGCAAGGCGGACATAAAACGCATAATTGACGAACAGGGCAAGCTGACCGAAGAACTTGCGGCAGAGATTGACAAGGCAGAAAAGCTTTCGGAGCTTGAGGATATCTACAGACCTTACCGCCCCAAACGCCGCACCCGAGCTACAGTTGCCAAAGAAAAGGGACTTGAGCCGCTTGCGGATATGCTTTATAACGGAACAATCGAAGACGGCACTGCAGAGCAGGCTGCAGAGGCGTTTGTTGACACCGAAAAAGGAGTCGAATCTGCAGAAGATGCACTTTTGGGAGCAATGGATATTATCGCGGAAATGGTTTCGGACAATGCCGAACACCGCAAAAAAATAAGAGAAATGACAACCAAAGACGGACTTCTTGTGTCCAAAGCCACAAATCCCGACGAGGACTCGGTTTATCGCAATTACTACGAATTTGCCGAAGCGGTGGCAAAGGCTGTGCCGCACCGCGTTCTTGCCATAAACCGCGGCGAGACCGAAAAGTTTTTGTCGGTTAAGGTGGAAACAGATGAAGAAAAGATTTTAAACTACTTAAAGCGCAAAGAGCTTTCAAAAGAGCAGACCGTGGGCTGCGAATATGTCGAACGCGCGATTGAAGATGCCTATGCAAGACTTATTCAGCCGGCGATAGAACGCGAGGTAAGAAACGAACTTACCGACATAGCACACGAGCAGGCGATGCAGGTGTTCCGCGAAAATCTCAAAAATCTTCTTATGCAGCCGCCAATCCGTGGTCAGGTTGTTCTTGGCCTTGACCCGGGATACCGCACAGGCTGCAAGGTGGGAGTCGTTGACCCCACCGGCAGAGTTCTTGATACGGGAGTTATATATATAACACATTCCGATGCTCAGCGCGAATCGGCAAAGACTCTTCTTAAAAAGCTTATCGAAAAGCACAACATAACACTTGTGTCAATAGGTAACGGAACGGCATCAAAAGAAACCGAGATTTTTGTCTCGGGACTTATAAAAGAATTTTCGGGCAAATCCATCAAATATATAATGACAAACGAGGCAGGCGCATCGGTTTATTCGGCATCAAAGCTTGCGGCGGCAGAATTTCCCGATTTTGATGTGACTCAGCGAAGCGCAATCTCGATTGCAAGGCGTGTTCAGGACCCGCTTGCCGAGCTTGTAAAAATCGAACCGGCGGCAATTGGCGTTGGTCAGTATCAGCACGATATGAACCAAAAACGCCTTGACGAAGTATTAGGCGGCGTGGTTGAGGATGCGGTAAACAGTGTCGGAGTTGACCTTAACACCGCGTCGGCGCAGCTTCTTGGCTATATATCAGGCATAAGCAAAACCATTGCCGAAAATATTGTCAAATACCGCGAGGAGGAGGGAAGCTTTGCAAACCGGACTCAACTTAAAAAGGTAGCAAAGCTTGGACCCAAAGCTTTTGAACAGTGCGCAGGCTTTTTACGGATTCCGGGCGCAAAAAATGTGCTTGACAACACCTCTGTCCACCCCGAATCCTACCCGGCGGCGGAGGGCTTGATTGCAGAGCTTGGCTACAGTAAAGAGGATATCGAAAACGGCAAAATTGCAGATATTGACGAAAGAGTTAAAGACTTGTCGATTGACAAGCTTGCCGAAAAATTGGGGGTTGGCGTGCCGACGCTCAAAGACATCGTTGCCGAAATCAAAAAACCCGGCAGAGACCCGCGTGATTCGGTCGAACAGCCGCTTTTAAGGGAAGATGTTATGTCAATGGAGGACCTTAAACCCGATATGATTCTGACAGGAACTGTCCGCAATGTTATTGACTTTGGTGCATTTGTAGATATTGGTGTGCATCAGGATGGGTTGGTGCATATTTCGCAGCTTAGCGACCGCTTTGTAAAACATCCGATGGATGTTGTGGCAATCGGCGACATTGTAAAGGTCAAGGTTTTAGATGTTGATATTGCCAAAAAGCGCATTTCGCTTACTATGAAAGGCTTGTAATTCGAGCAATATGGAAAATTATGTAAATTTGAGAGAGGGTAATTTGGTGAAGTCGATATACAGGAGTTTTTTCTGGCTTATGATACCGATGGCTCTTAAAGAGCTGATTGCGGCGTTTATTAATCTTCTGGATAGCGTTATGCTTGGCGGATTTGGCGAAGATGTTATTGCCGGGGTAGGCATTGCAAATCAGTGGTTTTTTCTGTTTGCGGTTGTGTCGTTTGGTGTGTGCGGCGGTGCGGGAGTTTTTGCCTCGCAGTACTGGGGCGCAAAAAACTTCGGGCGGATGCGAAAGGTTTTGGGGCTCAATATTATGCTTGTGGTTTTTGCAACCATTGTTTTTGCGATTCCTGCTATTTTATGTCCCGAGGCTATTATAAAAATTTTCAGGCGTGATGCACTTGTGGTTGAGTATGGCGCGAAGTATCTTCGGATAGCTGCGTTTTCATATGTGTTTTCGGGTCTTACCTCGGCATATGACATAAGCCTTTGCTGCAGCGAAAAGGCAAATCTCTCGTTTGCGTCGCGTGCTATAGGTCTTTTGGTGAATCTTGTTTTCAATCAGCTTCTTATCTTTGGCTTTGGCCCGGTTCCGGCTATGGGTGTTGAAGGCGCGGCTGTTGCAACAATAATCGCCCGCGGAGTTGAACTTTTGATTATTATCGGGACTGTCCGTGCGAAAAAGTACATACAGTCCGCCCCAATTAAAGAAATTTTTGCCATCCCAAAGGATATGATTGGCGGATATTTTAAGGCGGCAATCCCTGTAATATTAAACGAGGGAGCCTGGGCGCTTGGCACGACTGTTTATTCGTGGGTGTTTTCGCAAATCAGCACCGAGGCAACGGTTATAATGGTAATCGTTTCGAATATAGAACGCCTGCTGCTTGTGTTTTTCCACGGCGGCGGAAATGCTACCGGGATTATGGTAGGCAAGATGATAGGCAGTGGTGAATACGAAAAGGCGTACTCGGTTTCGAAGAAACTTTGTACTTTAAACACCGTATTTTCACTTTTGGTGTCGGCGGCGTTTGTGTTTGTAAGGCCGCTTGTGCTGATTCCCTATGATGTTGCGCCTTCGCTTTACAGCGATGCTCTTGATGTTCTCTTTTTGATGGCGATTCTGATGAATGTCAAATCCCTTACATTTTTGTTTATTGTCGGCATTTTTCGAAACGGCGGTGACCCAAAAGGAGCGGCGCTTATTGATATTGGCTCGGTGTGGCTGGTTGGAGTGCCGTGTGTGTGCTTTGCAGGGCTTGTTTTAAAGCTCCCTATCACACAAATCTATATGGTTTTGATGATTGAAGAATTTGTAAAAGTGATTTTTTCAATCCGTCTTTTCCGAAGCAAAAAGTGGATAAAAAATCTGGTTTCGGCAAAATAAGACAGCAAAAACCGACAAATTGTTTCATGTGAAACACTTCTTTCAAATTGGAAGAAGTGTTTTTTTATTTTCTTTCAAAAAAATATTGAGTTTTGCCAAAAAAGGTGGTATTATATATAAAAGAAGAAATATGAAATTAGGAAAGGCTGTACAATGGGAAAAGTAATTGCAATTGCCAATCAAAAAGGTGGTGTGGGGAAGACCACAACTGCCGTAAACTTGAGTGCGTGCCTTGGCAAAAAAGGCAAGAAAACACTCCTTATTGACATTGACCCCCAAGGCAATACCACAAGCGGTCTTGGCGTTGACCCGCGTGAAGTTGAGCTTTCGGTATATGACGCGATTATAAACGATGTCGATATTGAAGAAACTCTTATTAAAACAGATTTTGACAATCTTTGGATTTGCCCTGCAAACATAAACCTTGCAGGAGCCGAGCTTGAGCTTGTTGCAAAACCCGAAAGGGAGTATATACTTAAAAAGGCAATCGCAAAGGTCAAGGACAAGTTTGATTTTATTTTTATTGATTGTCCGCCGTCGCTTGGACTTATTACGCTCAACTCGTTTGCGGCGACAGACTCGGTGCTTGTCCCGATACAATGTGAATATTATGCCCTCGAGGGACTCAGTCAGCTTACCAACACAATAAAAATGGTAAAAAAAGCGCTGAACCCTGACCTTTCGCTTGAGGGCGTGCTTCTTACGATGTTTGATGCACGAACAAATCTTTCAATTCAGGTAGTTGATGAGGTTAAGAAGTTTTTCCCCGAAAAAGTTTTCAAAACTGTTATCCCCCGAAATGTCAGACTTTCGGAGGCGCCAAGTTTTGGTCAACCGATAATTGAATATGACAAACACTCACGCGGAGCCGAATGTTATATGCAGCTTGCTGATGAGGTAATAAAAAGAAACATATAAAACCCGATGTTTCACGTGAAACATTTTGCGAACAAACGAAGAAAGGAGCAACAAAATGGCAGAAGCAAAACAAAAAAAGGGCCTTGGCAAAGGACTTAGCGCTCTTTTTGATGATGCCCTGATAGCACCGCCTGCAGAGATTTCTAAAAAAACTGTACCCGACGGCGAAAGCGCAAGCGGAGTTTTAAAGCTTAAAATCAGGGACATAGAGCCAAACCCCGACCAGCCGCGAAAGACTTTTGACAAAGAAAAACTCGAGTCGCTTGCTGAGTCAATCAGGGAACACGGACTTATTCAGCCGGTTCTGGTCAAAAAAGCGCCAAACGGAATGTATGTTATAATAGCTGGCGAACGCCGCTGGCGCGCGTCAAAGCTTGCAGGGCTTTCGGAAATCCCCTGTATTATTGGTGATTACAGCGAAAAAGAGGTTATGGAGCTTGCGCTTATCGAAAATCTTCAGCGTGAAGATCTTGACCCTATTGAAGAATCTGACGGCTATCAAAAACTTATGGATACATTCTCGCTCACGCAGGAACAGGTTGCTGAAAGAGTTGGCAAAAGTCGCAGTGCGGTAGCAAACTCGCTCAGACTTGGAGGGCTTCCTCCTGAGGTCAAAAAATTGGTTAAAGACGGCAAAATAACACAAGGTCACGCAAGAGCGCTTCTTGCACTTGAAAAAACCGCTGATATAATTGCTGTTGCTGCACAAATTGTGCGCGACGGACTTAATGTAAGACAGGTAGAAAAACTGGTTTCTGATCTAAAGAAGAACCCAAAAACAAAACCGACAAAAAAGACGGACAAAAATGTTGAGACATACATCAAAAATCTTGCCGCTGATTTGACCTCGAGACTTGGAACAAAAGTTTCGATTAAACATGGCGAAAAAAGGGGAAAAATCGAGATAGAATATTACGGAAGCGCAGACCTCGAAAACATTCTCAAAAAAATCAAATAATGTAAAAATATGTCAAAAAACTCACCTTTAAAAAGGGGCCTTAAATGTGAAAAAACAAGACGGGCAATAATGCGATATCAAAAATAGTAAAAACGCGTTTAAGGGGTAAAATTTTGGCAAACAGACGGGAAGTGAAAAAATGAAGAAAAATTACAAGAAGATTTTTGGCGAGGCACTTGTTTTGGCTGCTTGTGTTTTGATAATTGTTCTGGTTGCGTGTATTTCGGAAAATCGACTTGATGATTATCAGGAAGAATACCAAAAAGATATAACGCTCAGTCAGGCTCAGGTCAAAAAACTGGAAGACAAAATCGATGAGCTTGAAGGTGAAAAAGCCGAGCTCCAAAAAAAGCTTGACGAGGCTTTGGCTTCGGCATCCGATTCGCTTACAAATCAGCAGGCACTTTCGGGGCTTAAAGAGATTTATGAAAAATACAAGTCCGGAAACAAATACGATGCAATAAAAGAATTCAAAAAAATTGAGACAATGGGATTTGACGATGCAACACTCAGTTATTACGAATTGCTTTCGGACATTCTTAATTAAAAATTGACAAAAGGAAAGGGATAAAAAATGATTGATATTAAAATTTTGAGAAACGAACCCGAAAAACTGATAGAAGCACTTAAAAGAAGAAAGGAAGAGCGCATTGATGTTGACGGCCTTTTGGCGCTTGACAAAGCCCGCCGCGAGAAACTTTTTGAAGTTGAACAGATGAAAAGCCGTCAGAACGAGGTTTCAAAGCAAATTCCTGTGCTTAAAAAAGAGGGCAAGGATACAACCGAAATTTTTGCAGAGATGAAGATTCTTTCGGACGATATTAAAAAACTTGACGAAGAAGTAAAAGCAATTGACGAGCAGATTGATGCTATTATGTATACAATCCCCAATATTGCAAACCCCTCTGTGCCTGATGGTGACACAGACGAGGACAATATCGAGGTAAGACGCTTTATGGAGCCTACCGAATTTGACTTCGAGCCAAAGGCTCATTGGGATCTGGGCGAATCTTTGGGCGTTCTGGATGCTGCAACGGCTGCAAAAATTACCGGTACAAGATTTACCGTTTACAAAGGCGCAGGCGCACAGCTTGAAAGAGCTGTCATCAACTTCTATCTTGATACCCACACAAATCAGAATGGCTACAAGGAGATATTCCCTCCGTTTATGGTACACCGCAACAGCATGGTTGGCACAGGTCAGCTTCCCAAGTTTGAGGAAGATGCTTTCAAGGTTGCAAACACCGAGTATTTTATGGTGCCTACAGCCGAAGTTCCCGTTACCAATATGCACCGCGACGAGATTTTGGACGGCGAAACTTTGCCGCTTAAATACTGCGCATACACCGCTTGCTTCAGAGCCGAGGCAGGAAGTGCCGGCAGAGACACAAGAGGTCTTATCCGTCAACATCAGTTCAACAAGGTTGAGCTTGTAAAATTCACCAAACCCGAGGATTCGTATGCCGAGCTTGAGAAGCTGGTTAACGATGCCGAATCGGTTCTCAAACTTTTGAAGCTTCCTTACAGAGTTGTAAAAATCTGTATAGGCGACCTTGGTTTTACCGCTGCAATGAAATATGACATCGAAGTCTGGATGCCAAGCTACAACCGCTTTGTAGAGATTTCGTCATGCTCGAACTTTGAGGATTTCCAGGCAAGACGAGCAAACATCAAATACAAGAATTCTGTAAAAGAAAAAGCTCAGCTTGTTCACACACTCAATGGTTCGGGTGTTGCAATCGGCAGAACGGTAGCCGCTATTCTGGAAAATTATCAGAACGAGGACGGTTCGGTTACTGTTCCCGAAGTTTTGAGACCGTATATGGGCGGCAAGGAAGTAATTTTGCCCGAGAAATAAAAAACAATACAAAAAAGCGCCACAAAGCAAACTTTTTGTGGCGCTTTGTGATGCCCGAAACCGCAGAGCAATCTGAATTTTGACGCATTTTTTAAAAGATAAAAAAAGACGGAGACGACAATGAACTTATACTTTGCCCCACTCGAGGGGATAACAACCTATACATACCGAAACACCCACGCCGAGCTTTTTGGCAGTTGTGATTTATACTTTTCGCCGTTTATAACCCCGACAACGAGCGAAAAAGTGGGAACGCGCAGCTTCAGGGACATTTTGCCCCAAAACAACAAGGGGACAAGTATTTGTCCGCAGCTTCTTTCAAATGATGCCGATGCATTCCTCGGTTTTTGTGAGAAAATCGGTGCACTTGGCTACACCGAGGTAAACCTCAATCTTGGCTGCCCATCCTCTACTGTTGTAAAAAAAGACAGGGGTGCAGGTTTTTTGCGTGATGCTGCTGCTCTTGACAGATTTCTGGAAAAAGTTTTTGCAAAATCCGCGCTCGAAATTTCAATCAAAACACGAATCGGCTTTTCTTCAGCTGATGAGTTTGACAAGCTTCTGGAAGTTTTTGCGAAATACCCAATCAGGCATTTGACAGTTCACCCAAGAACGCGCGAGGATTATTACAACGGAACTGGGGACCTTTGCGCGTTTGAAAAAGCTTATAATACAAAAAAGTTCAATCTAAACTTCAACGGCAATGTGTTTTCGGCTCAGGATTTTGAAAAAATTTCGGCAAAGTTTCCACAGCTTGACGGAGTGATGCTTGGCCGGGGTGCCATCAAAAACCCGGCTATATTCCGCGAAATCAGGGGCGGCACATCCCTCAAAACTGCCGAACTGCTGAACTTTTCGAAGGTTTTAGCCCAAAGGTATATGGAGGTTCTTGGGTCCGATGTCTATACGCTTCACAAGCTTAAAGAAATGTGGATGTATATTATGTGGAATTTTGAGGGTGAAAAAAAGATTTTAAAAGCAATAAAAAAATCGAATTCGCTTGCGACTCTAAACTCGGCAATCGATTGTCTGCCCGAACTTTGACGACATAATCCGTCATTTAAAATTATTGACAAAATATAAAAAATGTAGTAATATTATTATGTGATTTTTTGTGCATTTGTTACATGCCTGAATCAACATCAAATGGACGGGATAAAAGTCCGTGAGGTGATAGTTTTGAAAGAATCAGAAGTTCAAATTCTTCGCATAATAAAAAAGGCAATCGATCCTGAATTTCAGGGGGAAATAAATCCGCATTTGGATTGGGTCAAGCTTTTTGACTTTGGCAAACTCCACAAAATAAATCCCATTCTGTGCGAGGGACTGCTTTCGGCAGATATTGATGCAGAGGTAAAAAAGCGGTTTTCGGACGATTATCTCAAACAGGCACTTGTCCATTTCAGCCAGGCAAACAAGCTTATATCGATTACAAATGCTTTTGACAAAAACGGCATAGACTATATGATTGCAAAGGGCACTCGTCTTAAGGCGCTTTATCCAAAGCCCGAGATGCGCATTATGGTCGATATGGATATTTTGATAAGAGTCAGTCAGTATGACAAAATCAAAAAATGTATGCTTGATTTGGGGCTTTTTGAAAAAGGCGAAAGTGACCACGAGTTTATCTGGAGCGACAACCGGTTTGTAAACATAGAACTTCACAAAAGGCTGTTCCCCTCATACAACCCCGATTTTACCAAGTATTTTGGCACCGGGTGGGAACGGGCAAAAAAACAAAATGATGAGTCAAACAGTTTTTCGTTGTCGCCTGAGGATGAGTATATCTTTGTTTTTACACATTTTGCAAAGCATTACCGTGACGGCGGAATAGGTATCAGGCATATGACGGACCTTTATCTTTTTGAAAAAAAGAATCCCGGCCTTGACAACGGATATATCACCGCCGAGCTTACAAAGCTTGGACTTTGCGAATTTTACAAAAACATAAAAAAGACCCTTTTGGTGTGGTTTGAAGACGGCGAGTCCTGCGAAATTACATCGCATATCACACAAAGGATTTTCACAAGCGGTGCCTATGGCACAACCGAAAATGCAAATCAGGCAAAGGCTCTCAGGGTCAAAAACCGCAGCAAAACTCTTGCCCGGGGAAGACTCGGCCTTGTTTTGGAAATAGCATTTCCTTCGCTTGAGCTTATGAAAGAAAAATTTACATTCCTCGAAAAGTTTCCCGTTCTTTTGCCGCTTGCGTGGATATTGCGGATGTTTAACGGGGCATTATTCAAACAAAAAAACATTAAAAAAACATTTTCTCAACTTGGCAGCATAAATAGTCAAGCCATAGACAGCTATCAGGAAGAGCTTAAAAAGGTTGGACTGGGTGACAATTTTTAAAACAAAAGACAAATGGTGGGTGAAAGAATGGAAAAGTATGTTATTCTTGGCGGCGCCAAGCTGGAAGGCGAAGTCGAAATCAGCGGCGCAAAGAACTCGGCAGTGGCGATTATTGTTGCAGCACTTTTGGTAAAAGATGTCTGCGTGATTGAAAATGTCCCTGCTGTCAGCGACACCTATGTTTTGATGGATATAATAAATCAGCTTGGCGGAAAAGCCGAGTTTGTTTCCAAAGGCACATTGCGGATTGATGCAAGAGGAGTTGACTGCATCGAGGCACCTTATGAAATGGTCAGCAAAATCCGTGCATCATCGTATCTGATGGGCGCACTTCTGGGCAGATTTGGCCATGCGCGCGTGGCTATGCCCGGTGGCTGTGACTTTGGTGTCAGACCTATCGACCTTCATTTGAAAGGGTTTGAGGCGCTTGGCGCTGAGTATACAGTTGAGCACGGTCTGGTCGACATTCATGCCGAAAAGCTTTCCGGTGCCGAGATTTATATGGATACTGTTTCGGTTGGTGCAACCATAAATGTTATGCTTGCAGCAGCCTTGGCTCAGGGGCAAACCGTGATTGAAAATGCCGCAAAAGAGCCACACATAGTTGACGTTGCAAACTTTTTGAACAGTATGGGCGCCAATATAAAGGGTGCAGGGACCGATGTCATAAAAATAAAGGGAGTCGAAAGTCTTCATGGCGGGACATATATAGTTATACCAGACCAGATTGAAGCCGGAACATTTATGATTGCCGCAGCTGCAACAAACGGGGATGTTCTTATCAAAAATGTCATTCCCAAGCATCTTGACTCGGTTACAGCAAAGCTCTTGGAGATGGGAGCCGAAGTCGAGGAATATGATGACGCAATCCGTGTTAAAGCCTCGGGCAACCTCAAAAAAGTAAATGTAAAAACCATGCCGCACCCCGGATTCCCCACAGATTTGCAGCCGCAAATGCTGACACTTCTGACACGGACCGAGGGGACAAGCATAGTCACCGAAAATGTCTGGGACAGCAGATTTAAATATGTTGACGAGCTGAGACGAATGGGCGCAAATGTTACGGTTGACGGCCGCACTGCTATTGTCGAAGGCGGAGCACAGCTTACAGGCTCGCCTGTTTCGTCCACAGACCTTCGTGCCGGTGCCGCACTGGTTATTGCGGGGCTTATGGCAAATGGTGTGACAGAGGTGTACAACCTTAAGTACATCGACCGTGGCTATGAGAATTTTGAACAAAAGCTGCGCAGTTTGGGCGCACAGATTACACGCCGCAAAGACGGCGAAAAATGCCACTTTGCCGGCATTGCTTAATTGATTTCTTTGGGTTGCTGCATTTTTAGCGGCAACCCATATTTTAACGAAAGGCAGGCGCAGACTTTGCGCCAAGGGTGTTTTGATTTGTCACGATTGAAAATTTGCCCGTTGAAAAGCAGCAGCAAGGGCAACGCGACACTTATAACAAATGAAAATACAAAAATTCTTGTGGACTGCGGCATAAGCGGCAAAACCCTGTGCGAAAGCCTTGAAAAAATTGGCATTAGGGCGGCCGAGCTTGACGCAATCCTGATAACGCACGAGCATACCGACCACACAAAAGGTGTGGGGATTGCCTCGCGCAAGTACAATTTGCCGATATATTTAAATGCTTTGACATGGAACTTTGCAAAATCGCAAATTGGCAGAATTGAAGAAAAAAATTTGAATATTTTTGAGACAGGCGACGAATTTTACATAAACGACATAAAGGTAAAAAGCTTTCATACTCCACACGACGCTGCTGAATCGGTGGGGTTTGTGTTTGAAGATTCTTCGGGCAGGGCGGCTGTTGCAACCGATATGGGATTTGTTACTGACGAGGTTCTGTCTGTTATATGCGGATGCGACGCAGTTCTGATTGAGGCAAACTATGACCTCAATATGCTGGAGATTGGCTCGTATCCTTACGAGCTGAAGCAACGCATAAAAGGAAATCGAGGCCACCTTTGCAACGACGACTCGGGCGCACTGGCAAAAATTCTTGCCGAAAGCGGTGTAAAGGAAATTATTCTTGGGCATTTGAGCGAAGAAAACAACTTTCCGCTCCTGGCACTCAAAACGGTGGAAAGCTTTTTTACAAAAGAAAACGCTCCGCGCCTTGCGGTCGTGGGAAAAGACGGCGAAGTAATAAAAGGGACTGTTTAAAAACTATGTTTTTAAACAGCCTTCCATTAGGGGATAGGTAAAATTGATTCAGAACACACAAACTGAGCCAAAGTCAAGACTTTGGGTTGCCCGAAGGTATACTTGTGTACACCGAGAGGCGAGGTTTGTGCGTAGCAAAAAGAATATAAAAACAGAAAAATCGCATAACAATGCGATTTTTCTACATTTATAATATCTTTTTATTGCGGCTTCAAAAGGAGTATCCTTTGTTTTTCGGCTTTTTTGCGGTCTGGACTATTTTAACATCCCCTTTAGTCAGTTATTTAAAGATATAGATACACTTGCCGGGCTTGACAATCTCGGCTTCGTCTCCGCCATTGGCAGAAAGTATCGCATCGACCGAGGTGCGGTATTTTTTTGCAATGTTCCAAAGGGTGTCACCTTTTTGAACAAAATAAACCACAATTGATGCACATTTGGGCATGCAGTCATCCTCGCAGTAAGCAATATCTGACACAAGATTTGCGCTATACGGCGCGATTGCCTTTATGCTTACCGCTATGATTGCTCTTACCCCAAGGTTTTTGTCGCCGTTTATGGTGCAAGCAATATGCTCTACCTCAGCGTGTGCGTCACAGACAGTATCGGGCGTGAGACCTGCAAATTCAAAACACTTTTCAAACGGCAGAACGTGCGAAAATCCCGAAACAGGCTGACTTGAATCGTCAGACAGATACAAAAAGTTTGCAGTTATATATCCGCTTACAGTGACGGTGTTTTGAGAAACCGACACGCTTTCGACCGTGGCCTGACCTGTACATTCGCAAAGCTTTCGGATACACGGCAGATAGTCCGGGATGTTTACAGATTCGTTCAGGGAAAGCTGAGCGGTTTCGCAGCCAAGCATCTTTTCGATGCGGCAAGGCGTTTTTTGCAGTTCAACGCTCCGGGTTTTTCCATAAGCATCTTCAATAACCCGACACTCAAGACTTTCAAAAGCGCGCAGGCTGGCGCAAATTACAACCTCGCAGCTTAAAATCCGTCTGTCTCCGTCGCTGTCAGCACAAACCTCGTATACGATATCCTTGACCATGTATTCGATTTCTCCGTTCATACCCTCGCAAAGACCGTCTACTTCAAGACTTTCTTGGAACGAGAGTGTATGCTCCATAGCCTCGGGGGCGCTTTTTTCGCCCTCTCCGCAATAAAGTGTGCAGACTTTAAGCTCGCCGCTTACCGCTGCCCTGCCGTCAAGGATTCTGAGCTCGGTGGGGCAAACTTTAGCCGAAACTTTAAGGACCTCGCAGATTGAGGGACTTCCTGACGGGACCTCAAGGCGTTCGCGCACAATCATTTCGCGCACGGTGTCAATTCTGGGGTTATAGATTTCCATTGTGTTTGCCAGAATTTCGATTGGCTCGCCGCCCTCAAGCCCGGTGGCAAGCTCTATCTCGCGCGAGGTCGAAAGCCTTGCCAAAAGTCCGACCCGGCTTCTGAGATTAAGCTTGCGGCTGTTGACAAGGGTATATTCGCAGGGTTCGATTTCGGCATCTACACACATATCCATTCCGGGTTTTATGCCCTTTATGTCGATGGTGTGATTAAATTCCTGATTGCAAAGAATTGACTTGACGGACCATTCTTCCGCTTCGTCGGGCAGGTACAAAACATTCAGGCGCACTGTTCCCTGAATGTAGACTTTGTCATTCTGGACATTTTTTTGGTTTATTACAACACTGCTGTCGACCTGAAGAATTTTTTGTATGTCGGGCTTGACATCAGGGACAATTACATCACCCTCGACTGTTGTCCGACAATACGGAGAACACATAACTTCAGAGAGCCGTATATTTTCTTTTTGAAGCTTTACAGACATATTATCCTACCTCGTTTCACAATAATCTTGTTTTTGGTATATAATATGAACAACCTTTTTGCGATATTCCTAAAATTCAAACTCCGGTATCTCGATATATTCCGAAATAAGAACATATGAAAGGGCAAGAATCATCAAAAGGTTATCTTCGTCATCCTTTTCAAGCAGCAAAAAAATGAGTGCCGCAAGAAGCAAGTCCTCGGCCGAAAAAAATCCAAACAGCTTTTTTTGTCTGGGGTCATAAATCGAAGTCGGCAAAAACCCTTTAAAAAAGTTTGTCTGCTTTTTTTGCCGGGGCTTTTGTCCGCTTTGTGACTGCGCACTTTGCACTGACGGATTCTGATGCTGATTTTGTCTGTGAAGATTTTGCCCTGAACCCTGCGAAGTCTGACTGTGCATCGGTTGGCGGCTTTCGTTGTTTGGCTTTGCCGCAGCAAGCCGAAGCGGTGGATTTTGCCTGTTTGGACCGTTGCTTTGGATAGGGATTTGTTTTACTGTGTTTCCGCCCGAATCGTTGTCAAAACGCCTGTAGATTTCAAACACCCCCCAGCCCTGAATCTTTAAGAAGTTTAAGCATTTTTGTCATATTGAGGATTTTTGCGGCACTGTCGATTTTGTTTTGTCTGCTCTCGCTCAAAAACGGACGGAGCGCCTGCAAAAAAGCAGTGTTGCTGTCTCCTTTCAAAGACCCTGCCGAGCCAAGCACGTTTTTAAGCTTCATAATGGTTTCGATGTTCCCCATCCCTGACAGCATATCACCAATACCGGGACCATCAGCAGAGGGGGAATTTGTGTTGGGTTTTTCCTCCGTCTCTGCCTCGGCTGATTGTCCGCCTGCAAGCATCCCCAAAATGTTTTGAATCTGGTTTTCTCCATCTTCGGAGGACAGCATTGCTTTTACCTGCTCGATTGCTTTGGAAAAGTCTGTTTCTTCTGCCATATGTGCCGCCTCCTTTTTACACTATTTGTTTTTTACAATCTGTTCAAGCTTTGCCATAAGCTCGCGGTTTTGTACCAGATTTTTGAGTGCCTCGGGATTTTTTGAAAGTTCGCTCTGGAAGTTTTCTATATTGATATTTCCAAGGTTTTTCGCAGCGCCCGAGCTTTTTATGATGCTTTCAGCCTGTTTGAGCTGTTCTGCGCTCAGTCCCTGGCTTATTTGCTTAAGACCCTGCATCAGCATTTGCGAGTTCATTTTTGATAACATTTCCTGAATATTCATAGCGTTTCTTCTCTTTCTGGCTGCAAATTTTTAAGCCTTTGCCCGCAGACCGGGGCAAAATATTGTCATTGTTACACTTAATATTATATGAAAGCAAAACAAAATAGTGACAAATTTGTTCGAATGTAGTATAATTTGAAAGAAACGGGAGGGGAGTATATGAAATCAATTATTTTCAGCGATTCGCACAAAAATTTTGTGCCTATGCAAAAAGCGATTGAGACCGAGGGCGGCGTCAGTCATATTATTCACGCAGGTGATGTGCACAGTGATGTCGAGGATTTGGAAATTTTGTACCCAAGGCTCCCGATAGCCGCGGCAAAGGGGAACAATGACTGGTTTGTCCGCGATGTGCCCGAAGACCGGATTTTTGAGCTTGGTGGGGTAAGAATTTTTTTGACACACGGGCACAATTACGGGGTAAAATATTCTTTTGAAAAATTACTCCAAAAAGCCAAAGAGGTTTCGGCAAGAATTGCAATTTTCGGGCATACGCACATACCTTTTTGCGAAGAGATTGACGGCGTAGTGCTCTTTAATCCCGGAGCGGCAACAAAAGGCTATGGCATTCTTGAAGCAGAAGACGGAGAATTCAGCCTTTCTTACAAAAAACTGCCGGAAAGTCTTTAAATATGCAAAATATTTTGAAAAAAAGTATTGACAAGCCACCGGAATTATGCTATTATAGTTTTTGCTGGTCGCGAAAGTGACCAAAAATTTAAGCTGGTGTAGCTCAATTGGCAGAGCAGCTGATTTGTAATCAGCAGGTTGCGGGTTCGAGTCCCAT
>JAFQSM010000101.1 GCA_017409575.1 Clostridia bacterium | reverse complement strand
TTAACTTATTATAACGATACAAACATCTATTGTGTTATTGTACCATATTTTCGCCAAACAGTCAAGAGCGACAGTAGTTGAAGAATCCAAACGAGCTTTCACTAAAACCATCCTGCAATACGACTCTATATATTTAACAATTGACAAACCGCCCGTATTGTGCTAAACTAATAATTGCCAAACAAAACATCATAAAAAAGTCAAAGCTCACTTTCTCATGCAGGGGTATAGTTATACCCTTTTGTTGTCGTACACTTTCATATTTTGCAAAAATGCAAATTCCGTCTAAGAGTGTACGATACGTGAGTTATACTTTTATGATATTTGTTTGGCGACAATCGGAGTTTGCTTTTTGGGTGCGCCCGCTTCGGTTGGCGCACTTTTTTATTTGCGCCGGCAAAAGCTCCGAAATAAATCTATAGGAGTTTAGCGTGAAAGTAATGTTTACCTCGTCTGAATAAAGGCATAACAAAAAAGCCCTGCAATAAGTCACTTTTTTGCAAGGCGAAATACAGATTAAGACAATCTAAGAAACGGTTAATCCTTGCTTTTCAAGAAATTTAGTGGCTTGTTTAACGGCTATAGATAATTGCCGTTCTTTAAGAGATTCAGGCATATCCACCTTAAACAAGTCGGTAGGGTTCCAAACCTCACCCGTAGTCATCATTTGGAAAATAGCAGTGAGGATCATTCGCGCAATGGCAATAATTGCTCGTTTCTTTCCTCTGCGTTTAGAAATCTGCTCATACTTTAAGCGGTAGTAAGAATTGTCAGTCGCTTTCACGGCTGCATGGGCAACTTGCACCAATGCAGGTTTGAGATATACTCCTGCACGTGTAATGCGAACAGACTTTTTCTTGCCGGCAGATTCATTGTTGCCGGGCGTTAATCCCGCCCAACAGCATAAACGCTTTGAGGAACCAAATTGAGACATATCGTTGCCAATCTCGGAAATGATGGTAATGGCAGAATTGCGGTCAACACCGGGAATGGTACGAAGCAAAGAGATTGTACTTTCAAAATTTGCAACCATTGTGTCAATCGCAAAGTCTACTTGTGCAATAGCGTCTGAGATGTAATCAAGATGCGAACGCACAATCCTCATACGAAGCTTTTGTTCCGCTGTAATCGAATAACCTTCAATGGATTCAAGCACGGAATCGGACTTCTTTTTCAAAGAGCGTTGTAAAAGAGAGACGCAGTATTCCGGATCGAAGGAGTTTTCGGATATCAGGTAATCTGTAATTGCAGTTGCAGATTTTCCAAACATATCCGAGACAACAGAATCAAGAGCAACGTTACAGACGGTAAATGCGTTTTGAAAACGGTTTTTCTCACTGCTTTTCATAGAAACCAGCTTGTAGCGGTAGCGAGTAAATTCACGGAGAATACGAATATTTTTCGACGGAATAAAACTACCGGGAACAAGACCTAAACGAAATAGGTCCCCGATCCACTTGGAGTCTTTGGTATCGTCCTTGTTACCCTTTACGGCTTTTACCCACTTGGGGTTGGCAATGGTGATACGGATGTTGCGTTCTTCGAGAATGTTGAACACAGGAACCCAATACTTGCCCGTGGACTCCATACAAACATCAAGACAGTTGTTTTTGTGAAGCCAATCGGCAAAACGGTGAAGATCGGAATTGTAAGTAGAAAAGCGTTTCTTTTGGTAATGAGGTTGTACGCCGTTTGTGGTACAAATGATGGTTCCAACCAAAAAGGTTTTGTGAACATCTACACCGCAACAAATCGGGTAAACAACTTTCAAAAATATCCCTCCTC
>JAFQSM010000100.1 GCA_017409575.1 Clostridia bacterium | reverse complement strand
GGGCAAGAACGGCGCTCATATTATGAAACAGCGAATTGAGATAAGAAGCCGCCTTTCTCGTGAAAAACGCTGGAAAGAACTGGACGAAGATTTGGACTACAAGCCAACGCAGCTTGACAGAGATATTGTTAATCCCAGTCAGATACGGACGGTAATTCGTTCTTTCAAGGAAAATGTATTCACCACGCTATTTCCGCGCCGTAAAGAAGTGCCGAAAACCCTTATCTTTGCTAAGACAGACAGCCACGCTGATGATATCATTCAAATCGTCCGCGAGGAATTTGGCGAAGGAAATGAGTTCTGTAAAAAGATTACCTATTCTGCAGAGAACCCCGAAAGCGTGTTGAGTTCTTTCCGTAATGACTACTATCCCCGCATTGCCGTTACTGTGGATATGATCGCTACGGGAACGGATGTTAAGCCGATTGAGTGCTTGATCTTCATGCGTGATGTGCGTAGCAAGAACTATTTTGAGCAGATGAAAGGTCGAGGAACCCGTACACTTTCCAAAGACGATCTCCAAAAGGTCACTCCCTCTGCAACCGACAACAAAGACCATTTTGTTATTGTCGATGCCGTTGGTGTTACAAAATCCAAAAAATCCGACACTCGTACTCTTGAACGCAAACCCTCCGTCAGCATGAAAGAATTGATGATGAATGTCGCTCTTGGTGATAAGAGTGAAGATACACTCACTTCACTTGCTAATCGTCTGATTCGCTTGAATGCTCAAATGACAACAAGCGAGCGCAAAACAGCAGAAGAAATGGTCGACTGTCCTGTAGGGAAAATCGCAGAACGCTTGTTAAACGTTTTTGATGAAGATGTTATTCTAACAAAAGCCAGGACTGATACCGGCTCAGACGCTCCAAGCGAAGAACAACTCGCTTCGGCAAAAAAAGAACTTCTCAACGAAGCGGTTACACCGTTCCACAACCCGGATTTTCGTAACTATCTTGAAATCACCCGTCGTAGCCACGAACAGGTCATTGACAATGTCAATCTTGACGAGGTTCTGTTTGCCGGATTCGACTCGCAGCAAGAGGAAAATGCAGATCGTGTTATATCTTCTTTCCGCCAGTTTATTGACGAGAACAGAGATGAAATTATCGCTCTGCGTATCATCTACGACCAAAAATATAAAGACCGCCCGATGGCGATTGATGGATTGAAAGCATTATATGAGAAGCTGAAATTCAAAGGAATCACCGTGGAGCGTCTGTGGGACTGTTATGCCATTAAGAAGCCCGAAAAAGTAAAGCGTGGTACGATGGCACAATTGTCCGACCTTATATCCATCATTCGTTTTGAAATGGGATATACCGAAAATCTTGCACCCTTTGCAGACAGAGTGAACTATAACTTCATGCAGTGGACACTCCGCCGCAACGCAGGTGCAGTACATTTCACGGACGAGCAGATGGAATGGCTTCGTCTTGTCAAAGACCACATTGCCGTATCTTTGAGCATTGAAACGAGCGACCTTGACCTTAATCCTTTTGATCGCAAAGGTGGTCTCGGACGGTTCTATGAGGTGTTCGGAGATCAGTATGAAGCGATTTTGATGGAAATGAATGTAGAATTGGTGGCGTGATATGTTTTATTACAGATACCGTTCGGGCAGCGAATTGTCAGTGAAGGAACTCATTTATGATGAACTGTATTTCGCTTCCCGTGAAGAATGCAACGATCCTTATGAAGGGAAAACCTTTGCTACTTTTTCTGCAGATAAAGATTTGTGGAACAATTTAATTAACGAAGCGTTAAAAGCATATAACATTAAACCACTTGATTCTTTAAAGGAAAGGATCGTTCAATATTTTTTATCAAAAGCGCCAATGCCAATAGAAAATGTTTTGAGAATACCCAAAAATGAATTTGTAGACATCGGTGCAAGAACTTACGAACGACGCATTTTGCCATCTATGTTGGAAGCAATACAGAATTATGTTATGTGGTATTCACCCGAAGAACGCTACTTTGCTTCTTTTTCCAAGGCAAATGATAACTTTCTGTTGTGGTCGCATTATGCTAATAATCATAAAGGTTTTTGCCTCGTGTATAGACCGATTGATGGAAAAATTAAACAAAATCCAAATTGGAAACGTACACAAACCGCAACTCTGCCTTTGCCAAGGTTAACATTTGTAGTTCCGGATGCGTTTGAAATACAAGATGTGGAGTACGTTTCAACTCCTAAATCTTCAGATGGATTTATGTGCTTTCCCGCAAGTGTTGCTGGTGATAATCATTCGCCGGAAGAAATTGAAACAGCACGAGCCGAACACGCCAAAAACTATCTACAAAAACATTCGGTTTGGGACTATGAACAAGAATCAAGAGTTGTCTTGTCAAGCGGTGTGCAATGGCTTGCGGGTCAAAAACTTACTCTGCCGTCACATCAACGACTTTTTCATATTGATCCCACGCAACTTGTAGGAATTATATTGGGCGCGCAAATGTCCAATGCACAACGAGAAAGAATCAAAGAGATTGTCGCCGAAAAAGTTGAGCGTTGGTACATTCCAACAACCGACCACAGGATTATTTCGAATTTTGTTTTATTTGAAGAAACCTTATCCGAAACTAATCGCGAGGTCATTATAGAACCTACTGGAATTTATACTGGAACGTCAGTTTTGACAAAGAAAAGCCCAGATTTTTCTCGCTTATACGAAGAATGGCAGAATGGTTGGGCAATTGAAATCAAAGGCAATTCAGCACAGAAAATAAAAATCGATTAGGAGTCTAAACATGAGTTTTTATGATGCATTTAAGGATGCTATAAATGTAGCGCAAAAGGCAGATAATGTGGAATTATATCGTCAGTTGCTTGATCTAAGTGCGCAGGCGTTAGATTTACAAGCAGAGGTAGCTCGTTTGCGTGAAGAAAACGCTGCATTAAAGAAATCAAAAGATATCGCTGAGAAAATAATTCGTCACGAAGAACCTATTGTCACCATAGAGGGAGACACAAATAATTTGTATTATTGTTCTCATTGCTGGGACAGCGAACAAAAGCTCATCCAGATAAATTGTCATAAAGACGGAACTTTTGAATGTCCTCACTGTAAAACAAGTGGTAATTATAATAATGAACTAAAACGTCAATCCGATGTAGCTCAACTTCGTGCTATCTCAGAATTGAACTCTAGAAGCCAAAAGCGTTTTATATAAGGGTAATCATTATGCTCACAATGAAATTAAAAGAATGCTGTACGGTTATTGCAGGGCAGTCTCCAGAATCAAAATACTACAACACCGAGGGGATAGGAATACCTTTTTTTCAGGGAAAAGCTGACTTTGGAGAGGTATACCCTACCATACGTGTGTATTGTTCTCAACCCACAAAAATCGCGGAAAAAGATGATATATTGCTTTCTGTTAGAGCGCCGGTCGGAGCAACAAACTTGTCCCCAGGAAAAGTATGTATTGGTAGAGGACTGACCGCTATTCGGCCATCAGCAGACCTTGATTTGAAATATTTGTTGTATTTTTTTCGTTATTATGAAGTTCAGCTCCAAGAAAAAGGAACTGGTACAACATTTAAAGCTATAACGCAAGACGTAGTGAAAAACATCGAAATTCCTATTCCCGATATCGATGAACAAAAACGCATCGTTTCAAAAGTTGATGAGCTTTTCTCTGAGCTTGATAACGGTGTTGAAACGCTAAAAAAGACGAAGCAACAGCTTGCGGTGTATCGTCAGGCGGTGCTTAAAGAAGCTTTTGAAGGAAAATTTACAGCACATATCCCTTGCGATGTGGAATTGTCGTGGGCATCTGAAGAAGAAACTAAAAGTCTGCCTGCTATCCCAAAAGAATGGCAATATATTGCACTTTCTAATTTGGGCGATTTAGGACGTGGAAAATCAAAACACAGACCAAGAAATGATCCGAAATTATTTGAGGGTGGGAAGTATCCTTTTTTGCAAACCGGAAAGGTTAAAGCAGCTAAACAATACATTACTGAATATTCAAAGATGTATGGTGAGTTCGGTCTGCAACAAAGCAAATTGTGGCCCAAAGGAACTCTATGTATTACCATAGCCGCAAACATAGCTGAAACAGCTTTTTTAGGTATTGATGCTTGTTTCCCGGATAGCGTAGTCGGTTTTACTCCGTATGAACACATTATTCCAGAGTACATTAAGTATTTTATTGAATCACAAAAGTTGCGGTTATGGGCATTCGCACCAGCAACCGCCCAAAAGAACATCAATTTGGACACTTTGGAAAATTTGATAGTTCCTTATTGCTCTGTAGAAGAACAGCAACTTGTAATTGCTAAAATTGAAGCAAGGATGACTATTTGCGACAGCATTGAGCAAACGGTCGACATCGCCTTGCAACAAGCTGAAGCTATGAGGCAGAGCATTTTGAAAAAAGCGTTTGAGGAAAGTTTTTAGTAAGGATTTATGCTATGAAAGAGAAAGTCAAAAAAGCAAAAGAAAAAATATCAAAACACAATATCAAGGACTTTTTGTGTTCGTTAGGCAAAAAAATCAAGCCTGTTGTACTGATGGTTTTGAAAATACTTGCGAGAATACCATATCTTTGTGTAGCAGGTATCCCCTTTTTGAATAGGTTTATTCCATCTGATGTGGTATTGTGGGTGTGGATACCTGCGCTTGTGATCTCTTTGCTTATTGATCTTCTCCTACATAAAAAACACTCCAAAAATCCACCTGAGAAAAAGCAATGGGAGAAAAATCTTGACGACTTTACCAAAGGATCCTCCATCGTAGCTTTTGTTGTTTTTCTTAGTGCAATCATCATCAACTATTTCGATACTGCTTATAATTGGTGGATCGCAATAGCCATTATACTCTTTGTTGCTATCCCGTTTTCGATCAATGGAATGTTTGATCTTGCCAAAAGAATCAAGCAAGAAAAGCAAAGTTCTACCGTTGACTTTACAAAAGCAAAAATTCAATATGTTCTGTTTTACTGGCTTGCAGATGCTTTTTATATTTCCGTATGCACGAATTGGGATATAGGAAAATTTGTATTTGGCGGTATTGCTCTGCTAATATTGCTGTATAGCGTTGCTTCTTCCTTCCTTTCACAAAAAATTAAATACAAATGGATGCTGATACACGATTTTGTGATTACGATTGCTTTGACCGTGTATTTGATATACATTATTCCGGATGCATCAATGCAAAACGTGGTGCTCGTTTTGGTTAGTGCTATTTATGGCGGTTTTATTGCACTTGTAGGTGTGGCGTGGACAATCAAGGATGGCCAACAGCGTGAGGCAGAATCTAAAAGACTTGAAAAAATACCATATCTTCAAGTTGAGATTGATAAATGGATCACAAGCGAACGTGGCGAACTAAATGTCCCGGGCATATGGTTGAATATCACACCATCAAACAATGAAAATAGTATCTCCTCCGGCGCAAGCATAAAAATCACAAACATCGGATTAGGTATGGCAAACAATTTGCAGTGCAGATCGGATTCTGCTACCGGAAGCTTCAAGCATTCCTTGCCAACCGCATTGCTCCGATGTGATACATCCTGTAGCGAAAATATGCTGTTCAACGCAGCTCGCCAGGATAACACAAGTGTAAATGACTCAAGGTTGATTTTTCTGTTCGATGACCTGTTAGGAAATCATTATGAGCAAAGTCTGCAGATAACTTTTGAAATAAATGTTGGATACATAAAAGTGATTTCTTATAAAATGGATGCTCCCGTTTTCTTAGGACGAGATAATTATTCTCAAAACGACAGTCGCTCAATGGCAAAAGAGGTGAAATAACTGATGGCAAGAGGTGCAGAACGACAATTGGAACTTCTTGTATTACAAGAGTTGAAAAAAGCAGGTTATCCCGAAGATTCAATCGTTACAGATTGGCGTTATCGCAACAATATCTTTGACTTTGTCATAGTAGATAAAACAACAGATATTCCGCTAATGATAATCGAATGCAAACACGTTAACAACCAACACAGTTTGGATGCGGTTGCTAATCAGCTGCGCAGATATAGCGATAGTTTAGATTATCCTGTAAGAACCTGTGCTGCTGTAAGCACGGGAGAAAGCAAATTTGATTTTTACGATTTCACTGAAAAAATAAAGAATCCGGACTTGCCGATTTCTGAATGTGGGCCAACCGATATCCCATCATACGATCTAATAAAAACCGGCGTTAAGAGCAAGTTGATCACCGCTCAGAAAAAGCGAAAAAAGAAATATATCAATGGATTGCGAATTGTTTGTTGGGGGATCATCCCGCTTGTTGTTCTTGCAGTTGCAATACTTGATGCAATGGGTGTTTATGAACTGAACACCGAGAGATTGATTATGGTCGGTATTTTTATAATATCAATTCTGCTTCCGTTTTTCGGTGAAATTAAGCTGGGCGATCTAACGCTTACACATAAAAAGAAGGATGAGGAGAAATAATGTCTGAACAATCAACAACAATAATCTCTAAGGTTTGGGGAATGTGCAATCCTCTCCGTGATGATGGTGTATCCTATGGAGATTATCTTGAACAACTTACATATCTCATCTTTCTGAAAATGTCAGATGAGTATTCCAAGCCGCCGTATAAAAAAGAAACAGGTATTCCGCAAGGTTATACCTGGTCGGATATGAGCACGTTGAAAGGCGCAGAGCTTGAAGATCAGTACAAAGCAACCCTTGAAGAACTTGCCAAGCAAGGCGGCATTCTTGGAATGATTTTTGCCCAAGCCAGTAACAAGATCAGTAACGCCGCTATTCTTTACCGTATCGTCCAGATGATAGATAAAGAAAAATGGGTGTCTATGTCTTCCGACGTTAAGGGCGAGATTTATGAGGGCTTGCTCCAAAAGAATGCAGAAGATATCAAGAGTGGCGCAGGACAGTACTTCACGCCACGTCCTTTGATCCGCGCTATGGTTGAGTGTATCCGTCCCGAACCGAAGAAAACGATTGCCGATCCTTGTTGCGGTTCCGGTGGCTTCTTCCTCGCTGCACAGGAATTTATCACGCAAAACTATACGCTTGACCGTGAGGATAAAGAGTTCCTTAAGAACGAAACGTTCTTCGGTAACGAGCTTGTTGCCGTCACATTCAAACTGTCTCTGATGAATCTCTATTTGCACAACATCGGGGATATTTACGGTAATATACCGATAGCACACGGGGACTCTCTTTTGACAGATCCCGGCTACCGTGTAGACTATGTACTGACCAATCCTCCTTTCGGCAAAAAGTCTTCCATCACGATGACAAATGAGGAAGGTGAAGAAGAGGAAGAAGAATTGGTCTATAACCGTCAAGATTTTTGGACAACCAGTTCCAACAAACAGCTCAACTTCGTTCAGCACATCAACACCATCTTGAAGTCGACGGGAAAGGCTGCGGTTGTTGTTCCGGACAATGTTCTCTTCGAAGGCGGTGCCGGAGAAACAGTGCGTAAGAAATTATTGCAGACCACCGATCTGCACACCATACTTCGTTTGCCGACCGGCATCTTCTACAAGCCGGGTGTTAAGGCAAATGTAATTTTCTTTGATAAGCGTCCGGCGAGTCCTGATATGCAGACTAAGGAAATTTGGATTTACGATTTCCGTACCAATGTCCATTTTACATTGAAGCAACATCCTATGACAGATGCAGATCTGCTTGATTTTATTGCGTGCTACAATCCCGAAAATCGTCATGAACGTAAGGAAACATGGGCGGAAGAAAATCCCGATGGTCGCTGGCGTAGATTTAGTGTTGACGAGATTTTAAAACGTGATAAGACGAGCTTGGATATCTTTTGGATTAAGGATAAGTCGCTTGCTGATCTTGATAATCTCCCCGATCCCGATGTGCTTGCCGATGATATTATTGAGAATCTGCAAAGTGCTTTGGAAAGCTTTCAAGAATTGAAAAAGCAGCTTTCATAAATCTAATGTACGCGTCCTCATTACTTTTTTGTAATGAGGACGTTTTTTGTTGCAATTCAAATAAACTACTATACCCATATTTCGCACACTTTATTCACCCTACCTTGACAAAACTTTCCTGCGTATGGTATAATAAAGGCATCGAGAGATCGGCTGAAAATTGAATAATATGTGCCACGGCAGTTACTACTGTCACCCTTTCGTTGGAAAGACGACGATCATCCATTTAGAGTTATAGACTCGTACATACATCGGCACGGAACATTTTTAAGCGAACCAAACCGTTCGCTCATTTGTGTTTCCGTCTTGATGTATGTGCGAGTCTTTTTGTTTTACCCTCGCTATGATTACATAAAAATCGAAAGGTGGAATGCAGATGATTGTATCAAAATTCAGAATCAACACAAACGAAAGGAGGATTGGATGCAGCACAAAAATTTCTTTGTGGTTCCCAACCGCATCTTTGATTTAGAGCTGAAGCCGAGAGACTTCACCGTG
>JAFQSM010000099.1 GCA_017409575.1 Clostridia bacterium | reverse complement strand
TGGCTGTGCTGATGCTTTTGAAAGAATTTATGCACGTTGATGTTCTTGTAGCATCAGCAGTGGCTTTTTCTGTATCGGTAATAGCAAATTACATATTAAGCATGCTGTTTGTTTTTGAGAGCAGAGGAAATAGCAAAGTTAAAGAATTTTTGGTTTTTGTTGTTCTCAGTGTTGGCGGACTCTTATTAAATCAATTTATAATGTGGATTGGAACAAAAATAATGACTGTTTACTATCTTTGGGTTAAGGTTTTTGCTCTTGTGTTTGTTCCGATATACAATTTTATTACAAGAAAAATATTCTTGGAGAAAAAACTCCGTAAGGAAGATAAACTATGAATGATAAATTTTCAAAGGATTTATACAGATACTATGGAGAAAAGGGCGAAAGTTTTACCCGAAGGCTTTTTAGACCAACAGAGCTTAAGTATATTGCCCTTTTCAGAAAGGCAGAAAACTGCAAATTCAAGCCTTTGAAGTTATACTATACAGTTAAGCTAAAACTCAAATCTTATAAAACCCATATACAAATCCCGGCACGGACAAAAATCGGCGAAGGCTTTTATATAGGCCATAGTGGCAGAGTTATTATACACCCCGAGGCAGAACTTGGTAAAAACATAAATGTCGGCACAGGGGTAACCATAGGATATGAAAATCGCGGCGTGCGACGGGGTGCACCAAAACTTGACGGTAACTGCTGGATTGGAACGAACTCGGTTGTTGTAGGTAATATAAAAATTGGTGAGGATGTAATGATTGCGCCCTTGACCTTCGTAAATTTCGATGTTCCCTCTCATAGCCTTGTGATAGGAAATCCCGCTAAAATAATACATAAAGAAAATGCAACAGAATGTTATGTAGAAAACAGAGTATAAACAATTAAGATATACACAGGAGGTGCGCTCAAAGTGGCAACAAAAGATAACAGAATTAAATACAATTTATTGTCAGGTATTTTGTATCAAGTTGTCTTGATTGCCCTGAGTTTTCTTCTTCCAAGACTTTATCTTGAAAATTTCGGTTCGGAAGTTAATGGGGTTCTGTCTACAATAAAGCAGATTTTTGCATATATGCTCTTGCTTGAATCAGGGATAGGACTTGCTACAACACAGGCATTATATAAGCCTGTAGCCGAGAAAAATCATGACAAGGTAAGTTCTGTTATTTCAGCAACACATAGCTACTATGTTAAAGTTGGCGTAATATATGCGATTATCGTATTTTTAATAGCCTTGGTGTATGAGTATATTATACCAACATCAATTGAGAACGGTGTGATTTTAGGAATTGTAATACTTACCGCTCTTCCTCAGCTGTTCAGCTATTTTGTACAAGCTAAATACAGAATCCTCTTAGAAGTTGACGGAAGAAAATATGTAATAACAAATTCCGAGACAATTCTGCAGCTGTTATCAAATGTTGCTAAAATACTTGTTATAGTGCTTACGAACAATCTTTTGCTGATGCAACTTTCGTATTGCGTATTGTCGCTTTTGCAGCTTGTATACATATATGTTCACGCAAAACGAAGATATCAATGGTTAAGTGTTAAGACGCAGCCTGATTACAAGGCGGTTTCTCAAAGAAAATCTGTTCTCATTCATCAGATTTCGGGAATGGTATTTAACAACACAGATATTTTGCTGTTGTCATTTTTATGCGATTTTAAAGTGGTGAGCGTTTATACGATTTATAATATCTTCTTTTCGCAGATTCAAACATTTATTACAAGTATTACTTCGGGTTTCAGTTTTGCGCTCGGGCAGATGTTTCATACTGACAGAGAAAAATTTATGAAGGTATATAATGTCTATGAGACATTTTATATTATGGCAACCTTTGTTATTTATACTTTGATGGCGGTATTTTTGCTTCCGCTTATCCAGATATATACAAAAGGAATAAACGATGCAAATTACACAAATTCGTTTTTGGTAATTCTTTTTGTCGTTATGAACCTTTTGTCAAACGGAAAGCTTCCGTCAAACCATGTTCTTGAGTATTCAGGGAAATTTGAAGAAACACGTTTCCATGCAATTTGGGAAATGATTATAAATATCGCAGTTTCAATAGTTTCAATTTTGAAATGGGGAATTTGCGGTGCAATACTCGGCACGATTGTCGCTCTTTTATACCGAGGTACAATGATGATTTATTATTCAAACAAAAAAGTGCTGATGAGAGGAATGTTTCATACATATAAACTATGGCTCGTAAACGGTGTGGTTTTTGCTACTTTAATGGCAATTTTTTATGTGGATAGCTTCAGCGGTCTTTCATTTACCAAACTGCTTATAAAAGGAATCACTCACTCTCTTTGGATAGTTCCTTTGTACATTGGAGTAAACCTTATATTTTTCAAAAGTGCATTTAAAGACTTAATTGAATTATGGAGGAATAAAGTATGAGTATTCCAAAATTGATTCACTATTGTTGGTTTGGGAAAGGCGAAATGCCAAATATAGCCAAAAAATGTATTAAAAGCTGGGAAAAATATTGTCCCGACTATGAAATAATATGCCATAACGAAGACAATTTTGATTTGTCGCAAAATCGTTATATGCGTGAAGCCTATGAGGCGAAGAAATGGGCGTTTGTCAGTGATTTTGCAAGGCTTAAGATAATTTATGATAATGGCGGGATTTATTTAGATACTGATGTTCAACTTATAAAACCTATTGATGATTTGCTGGAAAACAAAGGTTTTATGGGATTTGATGAAAAAGGGATTGTTGCAACGGGGCTTGGTTTTGGTGCAGAAAAAGGAAACAAAATAGTCGGAGAGTTTTTAAAAGACTATGATAATATACCATTCGTTTTAGATGATGGTAGCTTCGACCTTACTCCTTGTCCTGACCGAAATACAGATACTTTAATAAGGCTTGGTATGGATATCAAAAATACAAATCAGACTTTTAAGGATATGGTTTTTCTTCCAAGAGAGTATCTTTGCCCGATGGATTATTATACCGGCAAAAAGACTATAACAAAAAATACATATTCCATACATCATTACTGTGCGACATGGACATCAGATGTAACAAAAAGAACAACACGGATTAAAAGAATTATCGGCGTCAAAATGTATGACAAGTTATACGGCAAGTTTTTGCATAAATTCAAGTGGTTGGAGTGGTAATATGCCTGAACAAATTATAAATAAAATTAAAAAGAGCATTTTGCCTCAGTGGAAAGTATGCTTTGCCTGGGCGCTTATTATGGGATTTTGTGCTCATTTATATAAAATTACAAATTGGTTGCCTAACTGGGATTCCCTTGTTTTTAGATATCATTCGCAAAATATGATTTCAATGGGAAGATGGTTTCTACCGGTAGTGTGTGCTCCCAGTTCATTTTATGATCTACCTTTTATTGCAGGTCTTATGGCAATTATATTTCACGGAATTGGTGCTGTGTGCATCTGCAAAATGTTTGGTGTCAGAAAAAATATAACAGCAGCACTTATAGGTGCGACGACTATAACATTACCTACAGTAACATCTGTGATGATGTATAACTATGTGGCAGATGGATATGCCCTTGCATTCCTGTTTTCTTGTATTGCGGCGATGCTTCTTACAAAGAATAAGCCGTGTTACATTGGTTCTTTGGTATTGATAGCATTGTCTGCAGGGATATATCAGGCATACATAACAGTTACAATAATGTTGTTGCTTTTAAGCTTGATTCTTGATGTGATTTACAAGAATATAGACCCCAAAAACCTATTGATTAAATGCTTAAAGTTTTTACTGACAGGCGTTTTGGGGATGATTCTGTATTATTTGGTGATGACAATTCTTCTCAAAATTACGGGAACAACACTTTTAGACTATCAGGGTGTAGAGAGCGCCGCATCGTTTAAAGGCATTGACATAGCGGGTGCATTATACACAATCAAAAAATCTTTTACCAGCTATTTCGTTGATTTTTCTAAAGGAGCAAATGTATTCAGCATAATAAACTCTATTGTCTTTGTTTTGACTTTTGTCTTATATTTGGCGGATGTTATTAAAAACAGATTAAGTGTTGGCAAAATCCTGATGCTGAGTGTCTTTGTGATTTTGCTACCTATTGGAGCTAGTGTTCTTAGCTTTATCAACAGCGGAATAGATTATCATAACCTGATGAAAATGGGTTTTTTGGTGTTTTATCTGTTGTTTATACTGCAATACGAAAATTCAGAACAAAAGGCTTTAAGGTCCTGGGCAGTACTTGGCATTGTGGCTTTACTTATATTTAATCAGACGATAATTGCGAATGTCAGTTATCATAAACTAAATATGGCATATGAAAAGTCTTATGGCACTTTAATACGCATTGCAGACCGTATCGAACAGACCGAAGGTGCGGGAGAATGTGACAGAATCTTAGTTTTAGGCTGCCTGCCCGAAAGTGAGGCTTACAGTGCAGTGCTGCCTCCTGATATGACGGGAACAACAGATGGCTATATTGTGAGGGCAGACGATGAAATAGTCGGTCAAAGTGTTTTGTGTAGCGCATTAAATGATTATTGCGGGAAAAAATATAAATTTATTTCAGGCGAAGAAAAATCGGACCTTCTAAAAAGAATCGATGCAGACAGTTTGAATAACTGGCCTGAAAAAAATTCAATTTCAGTAGTTGATAATGTGATTGTAATAAAATTGGGAGATTAATATGATATATTTTAGTGCAGACGATTATGGTATATCCGATGGTGCAAACAGTCGCATAGAAAATTGTCTTGAAAATGGTGTTTTAAATAAGATAAGTATTTTGCCAAACGGTAAAGCCCTGGATTTTAATAAGAGATTGTCGGGTAAAGATGCGATACTCTCTTTACATATCAATTTGGTTGAGGGACGCCCTCTTTCAAATCCGAATGATGTAGATTTACTGATATCAGAAAGCGGATACTTTAAATATTCTTTTATTGGATTGCTCGCCCTTTCCTTATCACCTAAAAGAAAGAAACTTGAAAAACAAATTTATAAAGAAATACAAAGCCAGATTAAATTCTGGAAAAACGCTATGGGTGAAGCGCTATCTGTTTCAATAGACAGTCACCAGCACACACATATGATTCCGCTTGTTTTTAAAACCCTGATGCGAGTCATAAAGGAAGATGGGCTCAATGTTTCGTATATTCGTATTCCCGATGAGCCGCTTTCACCATACATTTATACACCATCATTATATTTTGAATATCAGCCCGTAGGATTGGTGAAACAATGGCTGTTAAAAACCTTTGCTTTTATTAACCGTAAGGAATTAAAAAAGTCAAAAATACAATCTGCATATTTTATGGGGATAATGTTTTCGGGGAATTTAAATGAAGTGAGAATAAAAAAACTGCTTCCTCATTATGTTAGACTGGCAAAAAAACATAATAAAGATATTGAGATTGGATTTCATCCGGGGAATATAAAAGATCAAGAGCAATTAATTGATGGAATCAGGCAGGATTTTAAGAAATTTTATTCTTCTCATAGGCGTAACACAGAGTATGACGCACTTATAAATTTTAAGTTTTGAATAAAAGAAATGAAAGAAGGATTGTAAAATGCCTTACATTGAAAGTGAAAAGGTTGATAAAAAAACAAGAGTAAAATTAGAAGCCCTGATCGAAAAATCATATTTGTCTTATTGGAGAAAGAAAAGGCTTTTTGATATATTCTTTGCGACAATTATTTTGCTTGGATTTCTTCCTTTGATGATAATAATAGCAATTGTTATATGCATCGATGATCCAAGTGCAGGACCATTCTTTAAACAAAAAAGAGTGGGACGCCATGGAAAAGAATTTTATATGTATAAATTCCGTACAATGCGTCCTAATGCTGAGGCACTCTTGGAACAGTTAAAAGATAAGAATGAAATGGAAGGTCCTGTTTTCAAAATCAAAGAGGATCCGAGAATAACAAGAGTTGGGAAAATCCTCCGAAAATTATCTCTTGATGAATTGATGCAGTTCTTTAATGTTTTTAAGGGAGATATGACTTTGGTAGGTCCCAGACCTCCGCTTCCGAGAGAGGTGGAATATTATACCGATTATCAAAAACTTCGTTTGCTTGTTACTCCGGGAATTACTTGCACCTGGCAAATAAGTAAAAACAGAAATGATATTCCTTTTGAACAGTGGGTTGAAATGGATCTTGCTTACATACAAAACAGAACATTCCCGGGAGATTTGCTTATAATGCTTAAAACACCTATTGTTATGCTTAGCGGAACAGGGAGATAAGATGGGAGATAAAAATATGAAAGTTGCAATGGTTGGACATAAGGTTATTCCGTCAAGGCGTGGCGGAATTGAAAATGTACTTACTTCTTTATGCCCCATACTGGTAGAAAAAGGCGCATATGTTACTTGTTATAATCGTTCGTCCGATAAAGTGGAAAATGAATATGTCGGCATGGTAAAAGATAAAAAGTATAAAGGTGTAACACTAAAAAGAGCCTTAACAATCAACGGCAGAGGTCTTTCTGCGATGATTGCTTCCTTTACTGCAGCAATTTGTGCAACCTTCGGAAAATTTGATATAGTACATTTTCATGCAGAAGGTCCCTGCGCTGCTATGTGGATACCAAAAATGTTTGGAAAACGTTGTGTTGCAACAGTTCACGGACTTGATTGGCAAAGAGAAAAGTGGGGCAAGGGATTTGCTTCTAAGTATATAAAATTCGGAGAGCGTGTTATGGTAAAATTCTCTGACGAAATAATTGTCTTAAGTGAAAGCGCCCGTGAGTATTTTAAGAAAACCTATAACCGTGACACTGTACTTATTCATAACGGAATAGATAGACCTGTCAAAAAAGAAGCAAACGAAATCACAAAATTATACGGACTTTCAAAAGGTGATTATATTTGTATCGTTTCAAGACTTACAGCAGAAAAAGGCGTTCATTATCTTATTGATGCGTACAACAGTATAAAAACAAATAAAAAGCTTGTTATCGCAGGTGATACGAGTGATACAGATGAATACGTTGAGATACTCAAACAAAAAGCATCGGGAAATCCTGATATTATTTTTACAGGATTTATATCAGGAGATGTATTATGCGAAATATACAGCAATGCTTATGTTGTTGCTCTTCCTTCTGATATTGAAGGAATGTCTCTTAGTCTATTAGAGGCTCTTGCATATGGTAATGCCGTTTTATGCTCTGATATCCCTGAAAACACATTGGTTACAGAAGACAAAGCAATGCATTTTAAAAAGAGCAATGTAAAGGATCTGGCAGAAAAACTGCAGTCAATGTGTGATGGCGAAAAAATTGTTAATGAACTTAAAAATGGTGCTGACGAATTTATACTCAGTAAATACAACTGGAATGATGTTGCAAACTCCACATATGACCTATATAAAAAAGTTTTGAAAAGATAAAGAAAGGTAGCTTATGTTATGAAAGGATATACACTAACTACAAAAACCAAGAAAAACATAAGAGTATTGAAACTCTTTTTAATAAGCCTGATTTTTGTTTTGATAGCAGCGTCTATTGCAATAATAGGCTGTAATTATATTGTAAATCGTAATTTTAAGGAAACCTTTTATAGTGTAAGTAGCCTTAAGGTGAATAATAAGATAAGAATTGTACAAATTTCCGACCTGCATAATTGTTCGTACGGAAATGACAATAATAAGATAGTTAGCAGAGTCAAAAAGTTAAAGCCGGATTTGATAATTTATACCGGAGATATAATTGATTCAAAAATAAAATCAAATGAAAGAAGCATAAGTCTATGCAAAGAACTTTCAGATGTTGCACCTTCCTATTACATATATGGTAATAACGAAGTAGAAAAATATTATGATATTCCTCTTACACAGGAAGCCCTTGATAAGAAGTATGGATTTAATGATAATAACCGACAGCCCGATAAACTTTTGGAAATTACAGATGATCTTACAAAAAAACTTGAAGCTTCAGGTGTAAAAGTACTTAAAAACAATTCAGACACTATATTGGTTGGAACAACTGAGATTGATGTATATGGAGTTCTTACTTCAAATCCGTCATCCTTCTGGTCTTATGCAGGTGAAAGTTTTGATAAGTATATGTATTCAAATGAGAATAATTTGAAAATTACAGCAATTCATGAACCGTTGGTGTTTGAAGAATATTTTCCTGACTCATGGGGTGACCTGGTGCTGGCAGGACATAACCATGGCGGCACAGTTAAAATACCGATGATTGGGCCTCTATACACACATGACGGAGGCTTGTTACCGGAACGAAGCGGTCATTATGTTGCTGGCAGATATGAGGTGCAAGGAAGACCTCTTATTATAAGTTCGGGGCTTGAAAACAAAAATATTATGAGAATCAACAATCAGCCTGAAATTGTGATTGTTGATATCAACAAATTTTAATGTCGGAAAGGAGTGCATAATAAATGATTTCCACGCTTTTGCAAAAACTGATTCTTGCAGTAGTAGGACTATTATTGGTCGTATCAGCACTTACAATATATTTTCGTTCAAAGAACGTTACAAAAAAAGAATTTTTCAATATATTTAAAAGCACACGTTTAGTAAGTGCGTGGATTTTGTTTTTTGTGATTATTATTTCCGGTGTGTTCGGGATTTTCAATCATATGAAGGCGAAACAATCTGTTACGGCTGTTGTAGCACTAAATTATTCGGAAGCATCTCAGGCTCAAAATTCCAATGGAACAAGATATAATATGGCGGAAATAATCTGTGATGAGGTTGTGGGAAAAGCCATCGAAATGGGTGCTTTAGAAAATGTAACTGTAAAACAATTAAAAAACTGCTTGTGTGTTTATCCCTATATACAGGGAGATGTAAATGATAAGTCTAATTATCTTATTTCTACTGAATTTATTGTAGAATATCACGCTTCAAAGCACACAGACCACTTAGACGCAGAAAATGTAATTACACTGATAACAAGTGCATACAAAGACTATTACATAGAAAAATATACAGATAAATTCAGTATTACAAGTAAAGAGGACAAACCTGATTATAGCACAATGGAATATATGGACACGGTAACCTATTTCAATAAGGAAATAACCGCTGTTTTAAATTATCTTTACGGAATGGCTGAAAAGGGACCAAGCTTTGTAACAAAAAACAATACGACATTTCATGCGATAGCAGCAAAGGTTCACACATTTAAGGAAACACAAATCGATCAGAACCTGAAATCTTTGATACTTCAGCACGGCATAGCAAGAAATAAGGCTAACTATATTGACAGGCTTTCCTATCAAAATAAGAATACAGATTTTGATAAGCAAAGAAATAATGCTTCCTTTAACCTTTGCAATCAGGCAATTGATATGTATTCCGAGGAGATGACAAGAGTTGTTCTTGTTCCAACATGGGATGAGAGCGGAAAGTATTACATGGGAAGAACGAAAGTAGGGATTGATGAACTTTCTGTTATGGCAACGACATTTAGCGACAATGTTGCTTCAAATGAGAAAGAAATAATGGATAATAATCTCGTTATAGGGAAAATGCAAGCAGGAGCCGAAAACAACTCGGCAAATGCTGAGGTGGATGCACTCATTACATCAATAGACGAAAGCATAGATAACTTTACAATAGAAGCGATAAATGCAGGCAGAGAATATTCAAATTACAGAATGAACCAATGTATTGCAGTCAGTATTTCAGGAACTTCTCTGTTTAGCGAACTGAAGACAATCATAATATTTGCATTTTTATCTTATATTGCGGCCTTTGTTTTTGCAGTTTCTAAAAAGTTTCCGAGAGCATAAACACAAAATCATACAGGAGGGTAAAAAATGAAGAATTTTCAGATTATGAGATATTTAAAAAAGATTCTGCCTATCATTGTAATTATTTGTGTTTTAGCAACTTATGCAATAAATTTTAAGCTTAAGAATTCTAATACATTTGTTGCTTCGGAAGTTATTCATTACAATGATCCTGCAGCAGAGCAAGGACTTACTCCAACAGGGTCAAAGCTTGATGTTAATGAAATTAAATCATCAGCTGTAATGTCCAAGGTTGTCAACAAAATGGGACTTACAGGCATTTATTCGGTTGATAGTCTTATATCAAGAATATCAATAACACCGATTCCCGACGAGGATAAGGTTGCACAAAAAGAAGCCAAACTTGAAGAAGGCGAAGAATATGTTTATGAGCCTAGTACATATATCGTTTCCTTTACTGCTACAAATAGCGAAGGAACAGATTTTGCAAGAACTATTCTTGATGAAACGTTAGATGTGTATTTTGCAGAATACAGCCAGAAATATGTTAATGTTGCTCCAACGAAAAATGTCATAGAAAATATAGAAAGCGAAAACTATGACTACATTGAAATGGTGGAAATGATAGATACGGGTATTGATGAAACACTCACTACTTTGTATCAACGCATGGAGCAGAGCCCTTATTACAGATCAACAAAAACGGGCATATCTTTTAGCGATTTGGCAGATGAATTCAGTTATATAAGGCACGTCAAACTTTCTGCACTGTTTTCAAAGATATATAAATATCAGGTAACCAAGAATAAAACAGTACTGATTTCAGACTATACTACAAGAATTGATAACAACAATATATTAAACACAAAAGAAGAAAATATTGTAAAAGATACCGTTGCAGTTATTGATGCTTATGTGGAAAAAATGAGAGAGTCAGGAAATACAAATATTACTTATGAGTATATTCTTGATAATGTGCATGAACGTAATTTGACAGACTCATATGCACCCGGGGATCAGACTGTAACATATGATGAGCTTGTATATGCTTGGCGAGACCACAACGAAAAGAGAGAACATTCGGTTATTGATTCTGCATATTGTCAGTATGTTATAGACACCTTCCAAAAATGCACCGGAGCATGCGGAAACAATGAATGTCAGGTATCAGGTCAGACTTGCTCGCAGTTACACAATGAAAATTATGAACAGATTAAGAGTGAAATTGATGAGGAACTCAAATCACTTGTTTCTGATTTAGGTGATTTATACGCTACCTCTATGAAAACCAATGAGGAATACAATGAATATCTTGGAGCAAGTTACATTTCGGTATTATCTTCTGCTTCGGTTAAACCAAGTGTTAACGTAAACTTATACACATTGATTGCATTTTTCTTCCTGATAATCCTTTGCTGCGGCGGTTCGATTGTAATAGGAAGACTTGGTGACATTGTACATTATATTTTCTACACTGATCATCTTACTGAACTTAATAATCGTGCATACTTCGATAGGTATTTGAAATCTATGGACAAAAAACTTTTAGATGATGGTACGGTGTATTGTATGGTTGATATATCAAACCTTGTGGCAATAAACGCCGAACACACACGTCAGACGGGCGATGACATTATAAAGATGTTTACAATGTACTTAAAAGAAACCTTTGGAAAAACTGATGCGGAGTTCGTTTATAACGGAAGCGGAAGCTTTGTGATTTTAGCAAAGGATACTGATTACATTACCATTGAAGATATTATGAGATTGTTTGGATTGAGGCTTGATGACCGTGAAGATTATAAGAATATCAGAATAGAATATAAGGTTGGTATTGCGGAAACATTTAAGGAAAATCAAACGGTAAGGAAACTGCTTTCAGAGGCAATAAAAAGTAAAAAAGAATATGCTTCTGAGCCACTGAAGAAGGAAGCTTTTTTCAAATAAAAGTATGAAAGGAGGGCAAATGAACCATGGAAGATAAATTTTTACAAACAGCTTTTAAGGTTTACTTTATTGCAGTTGCGGTACTTATGTACTATTTTATTACAGAAGTAATTAACCTTGGATTGTTTGTTACATACCGTCATGCATTTGCCCTGTGTTTATTCCTATCAGCGTTTTTGGCTTTTTTATATAAGCCTAACATTGCAAGAGGTGCATTTTCGCTTAAAGCAACTTTTGTATATTGCACGCCACTTGTTATAACAATCCTGGTATCTCTTTTCATATGGTTTATGGGACAAGTTGATACGGCGGTTATTTCAAGAGGCTTGTCGGGTGTTTTTGTATATAACAATATGATTTCTTTTACCCTTGCTGCGGTTGCGTTTTTGTACGTATTCGGCGAAAAAGGTATATGGTATAACCTTATTGCAATTCTTATTTCCAATATTTTGATGCTTTTGACGATTATAGTACAAAATGGAATCGGAAGCTTCTTTTCTGAATTTATAACCCTTGTTATGACTTTTGCGGCAGAAACAGGAGATATTATTGTTCAGGCAGAAATTCATGAGCTTGCATTTTGTCTTGGGGCGTATCTTTTATATATGCTCCTAAAACCAAAGAAAGATATTGTCTTTTTTATCTTACTTGGACTATCATCGTTTTGTTTTCTGACAGCATTCAAGAGAATTGGTATTATCGCTATTGTAGTCGCTTTGGCGTTTGGTTGGCTACTCAAGTTTGTTGCAAAATTCAAAAAAGATACAGCTATGCGACTTACTGTGATTTTTTCTGTTATATTGGTAGTGCTTCTTATAGGATATATTGCAATTATAAAACTGGATGTTTTTTCGCTTTTGGAAAAGGCGGGCATAGACACAAGTGGTAGAGTTACTATTTATAATGCCGTAGATATGTTTTATGAGTTTTCGCCCGATTTCCTGGGTAACGGAATTGGATTTTTGACATATCAGTTAAGTACAAATATGAATGTCGGTGTTTCGTCGGTTCATAACGATTTTTTGCAGTATTTTATAGATCTTGGCTTTTGGGGATATATCTTATGGCTTGTTTCTATGACTTTAGTCAGAGTATGTTATTTTGGTTCAAAAGGTAAGGTTGAAAATGGGATTATTGCTCTTGCACTAAGCATTTACCTGGTTATCGTTTCATCAACTGACAATACTATGAACTATCCGCTTCTTACAACTGTGCTTGCCATCATAATGATTGGGCACGGATTTGACGAAAAGGTGCGAAACTGCGAAACAAAAATGTTTGGATATATTTCAGATGCTAACAAAGATACAGAGGGCGGAACAATATTATGAAGATATTGATGGTGAATAAATTTCTTTACCCGCGAGGCGGTAGCGAGAGCTATATGTTAAAACTTTCAGAGGAACTTAAATCTCAGGGACATGAAGTTGAATATTTTGGTATGTACGACGAAAAAAATACGGTAGGAAATTCTTTAGGACTTTATACAACCAATATGGATTTTCATTCTAAAGGACTTGCAAGATTTCTCTATCCGTTTAAAATAATATACTCAAGGGAAGCACATAAGAAAATCGGCAAAGTTTTGGATGCTTTTAAGCCTGATATTGTTCATATGAATAACATCAACTTTCAGCTTACGCCATCAATTATCTATGCGGTGAAAAAGAGGAATATCCCACTTGTGCAAACAGTTCATGACTATCAGATGATTTGTCCGAATCATCTTTTGTATAGCTTTAACGAAACAAAGCCCTGTGAAAGATGTATAAAAGGCTCAAAATGGAATTGCCTGAAATATAATTGCATTCATAATTCAAAAATCAAAAGCCTTTTAGGCGTAATTGAGGCGTATTTTTATTCATTTTTGAAAACATACAAAAAGGTTGACTTATATATATGTCCAAGCACTTTTTTGGAGAATAAGCTAATTTACAGCTCGGGTATTTATTCCGGAAAAACCTTTACAATACATAATTTTATTGAAAAGAATAATATTTTGGCTAAAACAGACTGTGAAAATTCTTATGTTGTTTTTGTTGGCAGACTTTCAAAGGAAAAAGGCGTTGAGCTTTTGGCAAATATCGCTAAGCTTTTGCCTGACATTGAATTTGTCGTAGCAGGAAGCGGTCCTGACGATGAGGTTTTAAAAAATATCCCAAATGTTACATTAAAGGGGTTTGTTACGGGAAAAGAACTTACCGATCTGATGGCAAACGCCAGGCTTCTTATTGCTCCGTCGGTATGTTATGAAAATAATCCTTTATCCATATTGGAGGCTCATTCTATGGGCGTTCCTGTGGTAACTATGAACTACGGCGGAATGGCAGAGCTTGTAGAAGACAGAAAAACGGGAGCATTGGCATCTGCGCGGGCGCCGGAGGCTGTTGCAGAGGCAGTAAAAAAATGTTTTGATAATGAAGAATACTATAAAACACTTAAAACAAACTGTGAAACTAAAGGCAAGACTATAATGGGTGTCACAGATTATTGCAACATCCTGATGCATCAATATAATAACCTTATAGACAAGAGGTGAGGAAAGTGCCAAAACCAAGCTTAAGCATCGTTGTTCCTGTATATAATACTGAAAAATATCTTAAAAGATGTATGGATTCCATAACAAACCAAACTCTTAAAGATATAGAAATCATCATTGTTGATGATGGCTCAAAGGCAAACTGTGCCGTGCTTTGTGATGAGATTTCAAAAACAGATTCAAGAATTAAAGTTGTGCATAAGGAAAACGGCGGGCTTGGATTTGCAAGAAATTCAGGTATAGAGGCAGCCACAGGCGAATACATAGGCTTTGTTGATTCTGATGATTATATAGAGAGGACAATGTATGAAACTTTATATAACGCGGCAAAAAAAAATAATGCTGACCTCTGTTTGTCAGGGATTTGCTTTGTTGGCGGAAATATGTTTTCTGAGTCAGGCACAGATACAAGGAAAGTATATTTTGAAAAAGAGACAGTGTTTAAGAAAGAAGATATGAAAAAGCTTCTTTTAGGTGTTGTTGGTGCACTTCCCACCGAGCCGGATGACAGCCGTTATGGTGTGAGCGTATGTAAAAACATATTTAAAACTTCTGTGATTCGTGAAAAAGGAATCAGATTCTTGTCCGAAAGAGAAATACTTTCCGAGGATACTTTGTTTATGGTTGACTACATAAAATCGGCTGAAAGTGCACTTGGGGTGCCCGGAGCATACTACTGCTACTGTCGTAATGAAGATTCTCTTTCAAAAGCATATAAAAAAGACCGTTTTGAGAAAAGTATCGTATTTTTAGATGAACTTGAAAAACGAATAGCAGATACTGTAAAAAAAGATGAATATGAAATATATTTGGATAGATTGATACAAGGCTTTGGAAGAATTTTGTGTTCGCAAGAGATTATGCACGCAAGGGATGAAAAAACAAAGTTTTCTCATCTCAAGAAAAGATTAAAAGAAATTTGCACCGAGGACAAAATTCAAAACGCATTAAAATTATATCCTTGGTATAGATTGCCTGTAAAACAGGCGGCATTTGCTTTTACTGTGAAGTATAAATTGTTTTTGCTTCAAAAGTTAATGGTGATATTAAGAGACAGATAGGAGTTTTTGCAATGCTTTTTTCAGTAATTGTTCCGATTTATAATATTGAAAAATACATAAGAAGATGCATTGATAGTGTTCTTTCACAATCATTTGCCGAGTTTGAGCTTATATTGGTCGATGACGGTTCTCCTGATATGTGCGGAGAAATTTGTGACGAATATGTGAAAAAAGATGAAAGAATAAAAGTAATACACAAAGAAAACGGCGGTTTGGTAAGTGCAAGGCAAGCAGGAATCAAAGCAGCAAGAGGAGATTATATCTTTCATCTTGACGGGGATGATGCCGTTCTTCATGATGCGTTAGAAAGTGCATATAAAATAATTTGTGATACGGGCGCAGACATTGTATCTTTTTCTTATAAGTGTAGTATCAATGGGGAAATAGGAGATACCATCGAAGACTTGGTCCCAGAGGGATTGTATAACAAAGCAGAAATTAAGCAGCATATTTCACCAAAACTTTTGTCGGATAAAAATATGAACCATATATTCTATTTTTTATGGGGAAAAGCAATAAAACGTGAACTTGCCACAAAACATCAGCTCAATGTTAATCCTGCTATTTCTTTAGGTGAGGACTTAAGCTGTATTGTGCCTTGTTTTTTGGAGGCAGAAACAATTTATATGAGCAAAAAAGCCATATATCTTTATACCATAAGAAATGATTCCATTTCAACAGACTTTAAAACTCATCAGATCTCGCAGATAGCAGATGTGATTACAGGGCTTCGTGGATTAAACATAGAAAAACCAAAAGACTTTGACCAGCAGATATCACGTTATTCTTGTTTTATGTGTTTTGCAATTTTGGCAGCAGCAGCTGAAGGAAATCATTTTAATGCTATCAAAAAGTTAAAGGAACTTATATTGGGAACACTACATAGAGAGGAAATCAAAAAGGCGCATTTTAGAAAAATTACCACGAAAAGCCGAATTGCCATATTTTTAATGAAAAAACAAAGAATCGGATTAGCTTTTTACTTTTTGTATTTATGTAAAGAGTTAAAGCGTATAAAAAGGGGGACAAAAAATGAATACAGCACCTAAAATATCTTTAATAATGAGCGTGTATAATGGTGAAGATTATTTGTCCGAAGCAATTGAAAGTGTCTTGAATCAAACGTTTAAAGACTTTGAGCTTATTATAATTAACGATTGCTCCAACGACAAAACATCCGAAATATTAAAAAAATATGAAAATTTTGATGATCGCGTAAAAGTGCATACCAACGAAGTGAATTTGAGACTTCCGGCATCCCTTAACAAAGCCATATCTTTTGCACAAGGTAAATATATTGCAAGAATGGATGCAGATGATATATGTCTGCCGGAAAGGCTTGAAAAGCAGTATAAATTTATGGAGAATAATCCGAATGTGGCCTTGTCTTCTTGTAGATTTATGACGCTTAAAAACGGAGTTATCTCTTCCGGTGGTTGCGGAGGAAAGTGCGACAATGAGTCTATAAAAGCATTGCTTTTGGTTACAAATCCGATACTGCATCCCGGAATTATTGCAAAAGCTGATGCAATCAGAAGTTTGGGATATGATAAAAACTTTACCTGTACCGAGGATATGGAGCTTTGGACAAGGTTTGTGATGGCAGGATATGATGTGGAGATTATGCCCCAGTATCTTATGATATACAGACTTCATGACAAACAAATTACCGAAACAACTCTGGAAAAGCAACATAAAGAAGTCATTGCAATTCAAAAGAACTATTATGGAGCACTTCTTGAAACTATGAACAGTAATCAAGAGGAGTTTTATATAAAGGGAATTTATTTCAGAGAAAATACAGACATCAATAAGTTTTTGGATTTTTACAAGTGGTTAAAGGCTGTCAATCGCAAAACAAAAGCATTCAACAAAGATGCCTTAAACTATGCCATGTTTGAAATTCTGGCAGAATACAAAAGAAAAGGTATTACAAAGACTGAACTGATAAAGGCAATGCTTTCGTTTGGAATACCATATCTTGCTACGGAAATCCCCGAGCGTAAGAAAAGAGCTCGCTCAGACGGACACAGGTGCATTGAAAGTGCAAAAAAAATAGGACTTAAGAAGACCGGTGGAACCTTGGAATTTCCGACTTTTTCAAAATAAAAAGTATAGGAGCCATAAGTATGCAACTATTTGAATTTCCATACATCATTATAACCATATTGGTTTTATGTTTTATTGTTCTTATCGCTATTGGTATTTATTTTGCCATAAGAGGAGCAAAAACTGCTGCCGGCAGTGATGAAAAGGCTTTTGTCAATATAAGCAAATTGGAAGCTGCCTTTGAAAAATCCGGGAAATTACGCGAGGACAGGTGTGTTTTCTATGCTAAAGTTTCCCTGGACAATTTCAGAAGTCTTTATTCAGCACATCAGACTATGAATGTTTTTTCTGCAATAAAAATAGTTTTGCTGGAAACTTTCTCAGATGGTGATGACAGCAATATTGCCATATATGGAGAAAAAAACTTTGTTGTTCTTTCAAAATGGAATATGGAAAAGGCGCGCAAAAAAATCGAAACTTGTTTTGGTGAGTTGAACAAATGTCTCTTAAAACACAGCGCGCTTAATATTATTGACATCAGAATTGGTGTATATTTTGCGTTTGGCACACAAGTGTCGTTTGATGATGCAATAGGCCGTGCCAAACAGGCTTATTTGTTTGCGAAGAATGAAAATGTTCCATACGCTGAGTGGAATGTATCTGGCGGAAAGGCACTTGAAAAAAAGATAAAAATAGAAAATAATATAGAAAAAGAAATTGATAACAATCGTTTCTTCCTTGAATATCAACCTGTTTTGGATGCAAAAACAAAGAAAATAATAGGAGCTGAAGTACTGTCCCGCCTAAATTCAGAAAGCGAGGGTGTATTAACACCGGGTAGTTTTTTGTCTGCGGTGGATTCTGTTGGAATCAGTGATAAATTTGATTATTATATTTTTGAAAAAAACTGCAAATGGATTTCAAACGATAAAAAACGAAGAGAAGCTTATAAATATACCATCAATTTTTCAAGATCAACATTGTGTGAACCGCAGTTTGCGGAGAAGATAATAGCTATCACACAAAAATACGATTTGAATTTTTCGTGTCTGGCGGTTGAAATATTAGAGGATAAAAACATAACCGGAGAAGAAAGAACGCAAATGATAAATAATTTAGCAGTTCTTAAAGAAAAAGGCATGTCTATCTTTCTTGATGATTTTGGAAGTGGATATACAACCTTTGGTGATTTGCAAAATCTTGATATTTCTGTTGTGAAGATTGATAAATCAATAACACATAATTCGGTTACCGATACAGGATTTATCATTTTGAAAAATATTATCCGTACTGCCGGGGATATTGGTTTTAAGACATTATGCGAAGGAATTGAAACGAAAGAGCAAGAAGAAGCGGTGATAAAAGCAGGTTGTGATCTCCTTCAGGGTTATTATTATTACAGACCTATGCCGGTGGCTCAGCTTGAGAAAGTTTTTAATGAAAATTCAGGGGGTGTTTAAATGCTGTCCGTAATTATTCCTGCATATAATGAGGAATTATCCGTGGAAAGAGCATATTATACGATATCGGAGATTTTAGAAAAAGCTCAGATTGACAATGAAATTATTTTTATTGATGATGGCTCTGCGGATACTACATATGGGAAAATAAAGAATTTAGCCGATAAAGAAAAAAATATACATGGACTTCATTTTTCAAGAAATTTTGGGAAAGAAGCAGCCATATCGGCAGGACTTGCAAGTGCCAAAGGAGATGCAGTTGTAGTAATTGATTGCGACCTTCAGCACCCTCCTGAGAAAATTGTGGAAATGTATCGTTTGTGGCAGGAAGGATATGAAATTGTTGAGGGCATAAAAAAAACACGAGGCAAAGAAAGCAAAATGCATGGTTTTGCTGCAAGAAGTTTTTATTCAATTATCAGTTCGGTAGTAGGGTTTGATATGTCAAACGCTTCTGATTTTAAACTGCTTGACCGCAAAGTTGTAGATATACTCAACAGAATTCCTGAAAGAAAGGGCTTCTTCAGAGCAATTTCATTTTGGGTAGGATTTAACAAAACAACGGTTGAGTTTGAGGTTAACGAAAGATTAGAGGGTGAATCAAAATGGTCTGCCATAGGCCTTTTGAAATATGCCGTTTCAAACATTTCTGCCTATTCAACAGCGCCGATGCAGATTGTAACCGTGCTTGGCGTTATGATGCTTATTATTACTGCTGTTTTCAGCATTTGGGCACTTGTTGATAAAATCCGTGGCATTGCACTTGAAGGTATGACAACTGTTATAATTATCCTGATATTTATAGGAAGTATTATGATGATAAGTCTTGGTATTATCGGATATTATGTTGCCCGTATTTATGATGAAATTAAAGGAAGACCGAAATATATTGTTTCTGCAGCTTGCAGAAGCAAGGAAAAGGTAAAATGAATTTAAGGAGGTGGAATATGGAAAGAAATGTACTGGTTGACAGGCTGAAAGGATATGCTTGTTTTTTGGTTTTGTGTGGCCATGTTATTATGGGAATAAGACTTGGAGGCATACATATCCCTGAGTTTTTTGGGGGAATGGAAAAGTTTATATGGTCTTTCCATGTTTCACTATTTCTGTTTTTAAGCGGTGTTGTGTATAAAGTTACCGGAGAGTGGAAAAACAAAAAAACCAAATGTGGATTTCTTCTCTATAAGCTTTACAATCTCGCTATTCCATACATAGTTTTTTCTGCTATATATGTATTGATAAACAGTTTAGTTGGAGAATCGAATACCGGTTTTGAACCATCAGATATTCTGAATATATGGAAATCTCCTGTTGCACAATATTGGTTCTTATATGCACTATTCTTTTTGTTTTGTATCTGGACAACTTTTTCAGGGATATTAAAAAATTGGCAAATTACAATTATAGCTGTTTTAATAGGCTATTTAGCACCGATTTTTGATATTCCGCTTGGAAGTTTGGATGTGGTATTTTATTCGGCACTTGCTTTTGGAATTGGCACATGCATCGATTTTAAAAGCCTTACTAAACTTTCAACCTGGGCTAAATGCCTGGTTGTGATACTGCATATAGTAACAGGTATCATTTTTGTTTTACTAAACAAAATAGAAGCCCCATTCATAAAGGAAATAATGATACTGTTCGGAATATATTCAAGTATTATGTTTATTTCTATACTCCAGAACAGTAAGATAATCGCTCGTTTTCTCGATTTTATAAACAAATATTCTTTTCAGATTTATTTGTTGCATACCATATTTACTGCAGGAATAAGAATAATCCTGCTTCGCTTGAATATAAACCAGTGGTGGATTCATGTTCTTTTGGGAACTGCTTGCGGATTAGTATTTTCGGTATTGTCAGCAAAAATTGCGAAGAAAGTTAAGTGTTTGAATTTTTTCTTCTTTCCATCAAAAGTTCTTTTGTTGAAGCAGAGAAAAAATAGTAGCAACAAGATGAAATGAAAGATGAAGTTGAGAAATCGTGATTAAAAAAATCAGAATGCATAAAATTCTGCTTTAAGCAACGATATTCTTTGCAACAGATGCGTTCTGAAATATATCCAACAAGGAGGAGACTGACAGAAAAGTTTAATAGAAAAAAACTAAATATCAAGGAGAGGAATGATTAATAGAAAGGGAGCCCCAAAAAGTAAATATAGGATTGACGGCAATGGAATATTACTTGTGTCAAGTCCCCGATTTTTAAAGATTAATTTACAATTTTTAGATATATATGATATAATACAATAGCGAGAGAATCCAGTATTCTCGCAGGCTCTAAAGAAAATTAGTGAAATTTTTATTGGAAATTTGGTAGGTCCATATTATGCCTTGGCATAACAAGGCTCTCCGAAATATAGAAATATTTGATTTCGTTATATTTCGTGGTGGTTCTTATTGTAGAGAAATACAACAAGGTTCCGGGGTACCCGGTCGCAATCTTTGATTGCGTTACCGGGTCGTGGTTCTTATTGTAGAGAAATACAACAAGGTTCCGGGGTACCCGGTCGCAATCTTTGATTGCGTTACCGGGTCGTGGTTCTTATTATTCACTGTTCTACTGACTTGATACAGGGGTAAAAGAGGTGATAAAATGTCTGATGTAGTTAATATAATTTTTGCAAGCCTGTTTTTGCTGTGTTGGTTTTTGATTATCAAAAAAATCATTGCAGACAAACTGGCACCTGTAAAAACTGTCGAGGCAGAAGTTGTTGACAAATACAGGACGGACATAGTTTCCAAAGTTCAGGGGACATTCAAAAGGCAGCGGTACATAGTGGTATTTAAAACAAAGGACAAAAAACTTTCTTTTGCTGTTTCGGAGTTTTCGTACAACAGCTACAAAATTAAGACAAAAGGCACCTTGAAATACAAGGGGAATAGAATAGTAAGCTTTCAATGACTTTTATTAAGGGGGTAGAAAGATGTTTAAAAAATGTTTAAAATGCGGCAGAATATTTGCGATGAAAAAGGTTGAAAAAAAGCTTGTGAAAGAAGAGCAAACACAGATTCTTGAAACCCTTACTGAGCCGAATTTAAGAGGCGAAATTCACATAAAATCAGAAAGGTTTGTTCCCGGCAAAGTCAAGGTATATGAAACTATATACAAATGCAGATTTTGCGGGGAGCAAAAATCCAGGCTAACTCAAAAAAGGCGCAAAGCATAAAAATCAAATTTAACCGGATAGAAAAGAGGCAGAATATTATGAATATGATTTTTGAAAAGAAATTACCAATACCAAAAGAGGTAAAGGAGCAATATCCGCTTTCGGACGAGCTTGCAAAGGTGGTCAGCAAAAGAGCAAACGAGATAAGTGATATTTTTTCGGGGAAATCCGAAAAGCTTGCGCTTATAATAGGTCCGTGCTCGGCAGATAATGAGGATAGTGTAATAGATTATATCTCGCGTCTTAGAAAAGTGCAGGAAGAAGTTGAAGAAAAAATTCTTATAATCCCGAGGATTTACACAAACAAGCCTCGCACAACAGGTGACGGCTACAAGGGTATGCTTCATCAGCCAAACCCAACCGAAAAACCTGATATGTACAAGGGGATTGTTGCGATACGCCAGCTTCATATGCGTGCGCTGTCCGAAACAGGATTTTCGTGCGCTGACGAAATGCTGTATCCCGAAAACCACAGGTACCTCAGTGATATTCTTGCTTATGTAGCCGTTGGTGCAAGGTCGGTAGAAAACCAGCAGCACCGCCTTACTGCAAGCGGACTTGATTTGCCTGTGGGTATGAAAAATCCCACGAGCGGTGATATTTCGGTTATGATGAACTCAATTACCGCGGCTCAGCACAAGCATACCTTTATATACAGAGGGTGGGAAGTCCATTCTGAGGGAAATTCTCTTGCGCATGCAATTTTGCGCGGATATGTAAACAAGCAAGGGCAGTCTATGCCTAATTATCATTATGAAGATTTGATTCATCTTTGTGATATGTATGAGTCAAGCGGACTTCAAAATCCCGGGGTGATTGTTGACACAAACCACGCGAATTCGGGCAAGAAATATCTTGAGCAAACAAGGATTGCAAAGGAAGTGCTGCACAGCGCAAGACACGATGCAAAAATCAAAAAATTGCTCAAAGGATTTATGATAGAAAGTTATATAGAGGATGGTTCGCAAAAAATCGGTGAATGTATTTACGGTAAGTCCATTACAGACCCATGCCTTGGATGGGGAAAAACCGAAAAGCTTATTAAGGAAATCGCAGAGGTTTGGTAAAAAGTTAATAAATTTTTAATAATGCTCCAAAATGATTGAAAATTTTGTGACTTCGTGTTAAAATTTTTAAAAGACTGAAAAAAGGAGCGATTAGCTTGGATAAAGACAGAGCAGAAGCAAAAAAAATGGCAAAAGAATTACCTTTTAAAGAAAAAGTAAAGCATTTTTGGGAATATTACAAAAATCACACATTGCTGGTGCTTTTTTTGGCTGTTATGTTGATAATAACCGCTGTGCAGTGCGCTCAGCAGATTGATTATGACCTTGAAATTTCGCTTTATACAAGCAAAGGACTTTTGCAGGAAAATGTTGATTTTCTTGAACAGACAATAAAGGAGCAAAGCTATGACATCAACGATAACGGGGTGGTGGATATCGGTGTGTTCCAGTATTTTGCGGATATATCAACTCCTGATGTATATGACGAAAAAGTAGAGGCTGTTTTGTCAAAACTTCAGGCAGAACTTTCGTCAAACAGATGGCCTGCCTATATTGTGGACGAATATTACAAAGAGATTCTTTTGAAGGCCTTTCCTGACGGCGTAAAAACATCAGTTGAAATAAGCCAAATTCCTGAGATAAAGGAAGAACTGAAACTTGGAGACGATGAAAAACTGTATTTTGTGGTATTGCCCGAATATGAGGGAAAAGAAGACGGTGACGAACTTGTTAAAAAATACGGTCTTGCAGAAAAATTGGCGGAATATTTTGAAAATCTTCTAAAAAAATAAGGTGGGATACATCCCACCTTGTTTTTTTAAAATCCTGCAATGCTCATTACAATAAGCAAGATTAATAAAAATGCAAAATTGTAAGCCGAGAACTTAATAAGATATTTTCTGATGTTTTCAGGGTCGTTTTTAAGATATTCGCGAAAGGTGATAAGACTTGCAAGTGATGCAATTAAAGTCCCTGTACCGCCGATGTTGGCCGCGACAAGAAGTGCGGGGTAATTGTGAGTAAAGTGCGATAGCAAAATTGCACTCGGAACATTGCTGATAACCTGACAGGACAGTGTGCCAAAAAAAAGGGTGTGTTTTGAAATCAACTCCCCTGCAAAGGCGTGAATAGCGGGTATGCGTGCCACATTGCCCGAGAATACAAAGAATGCGCAAAAGGTAACAAGCAGCGGATAATCAACATCCCTGAGTGCTTTGCAGTCTGCAAAAAACAATGCAATGACAATTATTGCAAGCCCAATCAGGTAGGGGATGATGTTGAATACGATTGTAATAGAAATCACAAAAAGTGTTGTATAAAGGACTGCTCTGTATGGATTAAGCTCAGCATCGTAGCTGCGGTGGATGACAAGCGGCTCGTTTTTTACAAATATACAGCACAGGGTAATCAGTGACACCGAAATCAAAAACGGCAAAAGCATAATCTGCATAAATTCCAGATTGGGAATCTGAAAGTAATTGTAAAGATAAAGGTTCTGCGGATTGCCGAAAGGAGTCAGCATTCCGCCGAGGTTGGCGGCAATATTTTGCATAATAAATGTAAAAGCAAGGTGGTCTTTGCTTCCTGTTGATGTGATTACATAGTAGCCAAGCGGCAAAAATGTAATCAGCGCCATATCGTTTGCAATCAGCATAGAACCGATCAAGGTTATGTAAACGAGTGCTGTGATTGCCGCGCGGGTTGTTTTAAAGACCGAGACAATCTTTGATGCGATAATCCTGAAAAAGTAGATATTCTTAAGCGCACACACAACAGCCAGGGTGCAGAAAAGAGAGACAAGGGTTTTGAGGTCAAAGTATGACAGATATTCTGCATCGGGCGGAACAAAAAATGCCGAAATAATTGCTACGCACAGTGCGATACACATTACCGGGTTTTTCTTTGCAAAAGACATAATAATTTTCTCCAAAAATCAAGTTTTCCGCGTATGAGTATACCACTGGCGGCAAAAAAAGTCAACAAAAGCCGACAAAAAAGATTAACCACTTGAAATTTATTTAAAATGGTAGTAAAATAGCCTTTAAAGGAGGCGCGAGTATGCACAGAATCAAATGCTTTTTAGCGATTCTTTTGTTTGTGGTACTGTTGACAGCATGTGCCGGTGACAAAACGGAGGATGCTTTTTCCGAGAAGAAACAACTAAACGAAACAATACAGATAGTCGCGTTTGGTGACAATCTTTTGCATATGCCTGTCGTAAACAGCGGAAAGCAGGCTGACGGAAGTTATGAATATTCACATCTTTTTCAAAAACTTCAGCCGATGATAAAAGATGCTGACATAGCAGTCATTGGACAGGAAACAGTTTTTGGCGGAGCGGACCTTGGTTATTCGGGGTATCCGATGTTTAATTCACCATCGGATATGGGAAAAAGCCTGATGAACGAGGGTTTTGATGTGATTTTACACGCTTCAAATCATGTTCTCGACAAGATGGTACATGGCGTTGAAAAAACGCTTGAATTCTGGGATAATTATCCCGATGCGACTATTCTTGGCATAAACAAAAGTGAAGAAGAAAAACAAAGAGTTGTAATAAAGGAAGTAAAAGGAGCAAAACTTGCTCTTTTGAATTATACCTATGGAACAAACGGAATTGTTTTGCCAAATGAAAAACAGTATCTTGTAAATTATATCGACGAAGAAAAAATCGAAAAAGATGTGACTTATGCCGAAGAAAATGCGGATTTCACCATAGCTTTTATGCATTGGGGGACTGAGTATTCACAAAGTCCCGATGATGCTCAAAAAAGGCTTTCTGAACTTATGTGCAGGTGGGGTGTAGACCTTATAATCGGGTCACATCCGCATGTGATTGAGCCTGTCGAATGGTACAGATACCAAAACGGAAACGAGATGCTTGTCTATTATTCGCTGGGGAATTTTGTTTCAAGGCAGCTTGAGGCTCGCAATCTTCTTGGTGGTATTGCTGATGTAGAGCTTAAGTTCAATGGTGAAAGAGTATATATCCACGATTATTCTTTTGTGCCGATAGTGACGCATTATGACATGGCATATAAAAATTTTGCGGTTTACAGACTTTCGGAATATAATGACGGTCTGGCAGGGGCACACGGTGTTGCACAAAAAGACGGACCGGTTAGTGTCAAACGCTGGCGTGATCTAGTGGACGATACATTTTTTGGCTATGATACCGTTTGTGTTAAGTACTAAAATTGACAAAATAGTGGAAAAATCAAAGTATTGCTTGATTTTTGCAAAAAAATAGTATATAATATTTTGAAATATCAAAAACAAGAGATAGGAGATTTTTAAAATGGCATATTATTTTAACGAACCGTCGCATACATTCAGCGAATATTTGCTTGTTCCGGGATACTCTTCATCGCAATGTATGACAAGCAATGTAAGTCTTAAAACGCCGCTTGTTAAGTTCAAAAAGGGCGAAGAGCCGGCAATTACAATGAATATCCCGATGGTTTCGGCGATTATGCAGGCTGTTTCGGGTGAAAAGCTTGCGGTTGCTCTTGCAAAAGAGGGTGGTGTGTCATTTATATATGGCTCGCAGTCAATCGAAGACGAGGCAGCAATGGTAAGACGCGTTAAAAACCACAAAGCGGGCTTTGTTGCAAGTGATTCAAATATAAGACCCGACCAGACTCTGACCGAGCTTCTTGCTCTTAGAGAAAGAACCGGCCACAATACTGTTGCAGTTACCGAAGATGGTACATCAGAAGGCGTTCTTTTGGGTATAGTTACACCCCGTGACTACCGTGTAAGCCGTATGGACCCCAATACATTGGTTAAAGACTTTATGACTCCTTTTTCAAAGCTTATATACGCTCCTGAGGGTACCAGCCTTAAGGAAGCAAATGATATAATCTGGGACAACAAACTCAACTCACTTCCGATTGTTGACAGCAAGCAGAGACTGGTTGAATTTGTTTTCAGAAAAGACTATGATGCACACAAGGAAAATCCGGCAGAACTTTTGGATTCTTCAAAAAGATATGTTGTTGGTGCGGGTATAAACACCCGTGACTATGAACTGAGAGTTCCTGCTCTTATTGAGGCAGGTGCAGATGTTCTTTGTATTGACTCGTCAGAGGGATTTTCGGAGTGGCAGCTCAGAACTATAAACTTCATACGCGAAAAATACGGCGATACAGTAAAGGTCGGTGCAGGAAATGTGGTTGACCGCGAGGGATTTATGTTCCTTGCAGAAGCTGGTGCTGACTTCATCAAAATCGGTATCGGCGGTGGTTCGATTTGTATAACCCGCGAACAAAAGGGTATAGGCAGAGGTCAGGCTACTGCGGTTCAGGAAGTTGCGGCAGCACGAAACGAATATTATGAAAAAACCGGTATTTATATCCCGATTTGTTCTGATGGCGGAATTGTGCACGATTATCACATCACACTTGCGCTTGCTATGGGTTCTGACTTTGTTATGCTTGGCAGATACTTTGCAAGATTTGACGAAAGTCCGTCAAACAAGGTTTCGGTCAACGGCAACTATATGAAGGAATACTGGGGCGAAGGCTCGGCAAGAGCAAGAAACTGGCAGCGCTATGATATGGGCGGTGCACAAAAGCTTTCGTTTGAAGAGGGCGTTGACTCCTATGTTCCTTATGCGGGAAGCCTTAAGGATAATGTTGCACTTACATTGAACAAGGTAAAATCAACAATGTGCAACTGCGGTGCGCTTTCAATCCCCGAACTTCAGCAAAAAGCAAAAATGACACTGGTTTCGGCTACAAGTATTGTCGAGGGCGGCGCACACGATGTTGTTCTTAAAGAAAAAAGCATTTCATCACCCAAATAAAAATGAAAGTATGCAATAAAAAGTCGGGGCTTCATACTTTGTCGCGAAACGGCAGTTTGATTTTTTGTGACAACTGCGAAAAGATTTTGGGCAGCTCCAACAAAGATGCCTATAAGTTCCTGAATGTAAGCATCGTCTGTACTTGCGGAAATTATGGGAGTATAGAAGTTGCAAAGCCTGAAAACACATCAGACCCGTCAAAAAGGGTAAACAAAATGCCCAAAGAAAAATACGGAGTCCAGATTTGTAAAAGATGCGGCAGACCGCTGTTGGGCGTGATTTCAGACAGGGTCAGGGCATATTCGTTTTATGTCGAATGTGTTTGTGGCGAGAAGTATGATATGAAGTCAACCTTTTCGAAACGACTTGGCGAAACGATGCAAAAACTTGGTGAAATCAAGAAATAATAAAGAAAAACTTCTGTCAATGCTGGCAGAAGTTTTTTTGTGGGGATAATGCTGGTGGATCATTATGAAAGCAAATAAAAAAACAAAAGCACTCTTTCGAGTGCTTTTGTTTTTGGAGCTACCTAGCAGAGTCGAACTGCCGACCTCATCCTTACCAAGGATGCGCTCTACCTACTGAGCTAAGGCAGCAAAATGGCGATCCGGATGGGGCTCGAACCCACGACCTCCAGCGTGACAGGCTGGCATTCTAACCAACTGAACTACCGGACCATTTTAAAGCCATTTAAGATAATAACATAAAGTTGTGAAAAAGTCAAGGCTAAAAAATAAAAAACACAAAAGAATAAATAAAAATACTTATTATCTATTTGCAAATCAGACAAAATATGTTATACTGTATCTTGAGTAGGTTTAAATTTTTATAAATGGGAGCGAAAGATTATGCAACAAAACGAAAAGGTATTTACGGTTAAACTTAGTAGAATAATCGAGGAATTCAAACTGGAAGAGGTTTATACTCCGCAAAGGGATATTTTGATTGAAGCGGTTGATGTAAACAGACCAGGACTTCAGATTGCGGGATTCTTTGACTATTTTGACCCAAAGCGTATACAAGTTTTCGGCATGGTTGAAAAAACTTATATGGAAGGTTTTCCTTCAGAGAAAAAGCTTGAAATTATGGACAAGTTTTTTAAGACCGGCATACCTGCTCTTATTATAACAAGAGATATGGAAGTTTTTCCCGAAATTCTGGAAACTGCCGAAAAATACAAAATCAATATTCTCAAGACAAAACTTTCGACTTCTGGATTTATGAGTGCACTGATTGCCTTTTTGAATGTTGAACTTGCACCCAGAATTACCCGTCACGGCGTTTTGGTTGAAGTTTATGGCGAGGGTGTTCTTATACTTGGCGAAAGCGGTGTAGGTAAGAGTGAAACTGCCGTTGAACTTATGAAGAGAGGTCACCGCCTTGTTGCTGATGATGCCGTAGAGATAAAAAGAGTATCATCAAAAACGCTGGTCGGCAGTGCCCCTGAGGTAATCAGGCATTTTATTGAGATGCGAGGCATAGGTATTGTCGATGTTAAAAAGATTTTTGGTATGGGTGCAGTCAAAGATACCGAAAAGATTGATTTGATAATCCATATTGAGCCATGGCAAAAGGACAAGCAGTATGACAGGCTGGGGCTTGTTGACAACTGCACCAATATTTTGGGAATAGATATCCCGTCGCTCACCATTCCTGTAAAGCCGGGCCGAAACCTTGCGGTAATATTTGAGATTGCAGCTATGAACAACCGTCAAAGACGAATGGGTTACAATGCGGCAGAGGAACTTAACAACAGGCTTCTTAAGCAAATGACAGAGGAATTATAAGCCAAAAAATTTTACAATAAGGAATTTGGAACTTAAAAAATTCATAGAATACTTAAAAAATGATTTTGGAGAACAGACAATATGTATGAACTTTTTAAAAGCTTTTTAGGCGCCGATAATGTGCTTGTTTCGGAGCCGATGTCTAAACACACAAGCTTTAAAATCGGTGGGCCGGCAGATTTGTTTCTGATGCCCGAGACACACGGGCAGTTGCGACAGATTTTGACTGTGGCAAAAGAACAGAATATCCCTCTTTTTGTTATGGGAAACGGTTCCAATCTTTTGGTGGGAGACAAAGGTATAAGAGGTGCTGTGGTGTCTCTTTATAAAAAAATGAATAAGATCGTGGTTGATGGCGAAAAGCTTTATGCAGGGTGCGGCGCTCTTATGTCGACAGTAGCATCGGCTGCCCTTTCGGCAGAACTAGAGGGCTTTGAGTTTGCTTCGGGCATTCCGGGCACAATCGGCGGCGGTATATATATGAATGCAGGCGCGTATGGCTTCGAGTTGAAAGATATAGTGGAGTCGGTAGACTATATGGACAGCGAAGGGAATATATCACAAATATCAGGCAGTGATTGCAAATTTGGATACCGCAAAAGCATTTTTGCCGAAAAAGGGTATATTGTTCTGGGATGTATTTTTGAACTTAAAAAAGGCAACAAAGAGCAAATACGAGAGAGAATAAATGACTTTACCCAAAGGCGCGTCACCAAGCAACCGGTTGAAAAACCAAGTGCCGGGAGTGTATTCAAAAGACCCGAGGGGTATTTTGCAGGTGCTCTTATTGAGGGCGAGGGACTTAAAGGCTTTTCAATAGGCGGAGCGCAGGTTTCTGAAAAGCATGCCGGGTTTATTATAAACAAAGGGGATGCAACTGCAAAGGATGTACTTGATTTGGTTGAGCATATACAAAAAACTGTGTATGAGAAGAACGGAGTAAAACTTGAAACCGAGATAAAGTTTGTCGGCGAGTTTTAGGAATTGAAAAAAGAAAGGCGGTGTGCAGCGTGAAATCATTTTCTTTAAAAACAAAAGAATCGATTTGCAAAACTTTTCCAAACAAATCATGTTGCATAGATGCCGAAATTATGGGTGTTTTGCTTTTTGCAGGACGGATTGACAACGGTGGTATAAGGGTGAGCTCGGAAAGTGCCGAAATATTGAAACATTTTGCGGTGCTTGTTAAGCGGAGTACCGGCTCGCCGGTCGAGGTTAAATCTGCAAAAAACGGATACTTTTGTGTTCTTCCGCACAAAAAGCTGATTGATATGATTATCAGGTACGAATCATCAACAGAAAAGCTTTCGGACCTTTTTGCAAACAACGATTGCTGCAAGAACGCTCTTTTGAAAGGAGCAGTTTTGGGCGGTGGGGTTTTAATCGACCCGAAGAAGAATTATAATATGGAGTTTATAACTTCAAGTCCGAATGTAGTCCGGGACTTTGGCGAATTGCTTGCCGAAATGGGCTTTGAGTTTAAATCGGCAAAACGAAAAAGCAGCCTTGTTTTATACTCCAAGCAAAGCGACACCATTTGTGATTTGCTTACAAGCATAGGGGCATATGCGGCACAAATGGAAATTTTGAATGTCAAAATCGAGCGTGAGATGCGCAATGACTGGAACAGGGTCGCAAACAGCGAAAATGCAAACTTTGACAAGGTTATAACCGCTGCTATAAGACAGATACAGGCAATCGAGAAAATTGAAAAAACAATAGGCCTTGACAGTTTGCCTGATGAACTGAGAGCAGTTGCAGTTTTAAGAAAAGAAAACAAAGATTTGAGTCTTGAAGCTTTGGGCGAAAAGATGGTCCCCCGTTTGACAAAATCCGGGGTTAATCACCGCATTAAAAAGATTTTGGATATAGCCGAAAATAAGCTTTGATGACAGGTTGAATTTTTTACATAGGAAGAAGGTAAGGAAAGTGGCATTTGCTCATCTGCATACTCATACAGCGTACAGCCTTTTGGATGGCGAAGGGACTGTAAAAAAGATTTTGGACAAAGCAAAGGAACTTGGACAAACAGCAATGGCGATTACCGACCATGGCTGTATGTTTGGTGTGATTGATTTTTATGAGTATGCAAAAAGCATAGGCATAAAACCTGTACTTGGATGCGAAGTGTATGTTGCGGCACGCGGTCGCAAAGACAAAATTCACGAATTCGATTCGTCAAGCTCGCATCTTATTTTGCTTGCAAAAAACAACGAAGGTTACAAAAATCTGATGAATATTGTTTCAATCGGTTATGTCGAGGGTTTTTACTACAGACCCCGAATAGATATTGAGACACTGCGCGAAAACAGCGAGGGTTTGATTGCCCTCAGTGCGTGTATGTCGGGGGTACTTTCCAAAAAGATTCTTGCGGGGGCTTATGATGAAGCAAAGTCCGCTGCGATTGAATTTGCCGGAATTTTTGGCAAAGAAAACTATTTTATCGAAATTCAGGACCACGGGATATACGAACAAAAAATGCTCAATCGCGAGCTCATAAAGCTTGCAAGGGAACTTGATCTGGGCATAGTTGCGACAAACGACATACACTATGTCAAACAGTCAGATGCGGAGTTTCAGGATGTTCTTATGTGTATCCAGATGGGAAAGACTATATATGATGAGGACAGAATGAAGATGTCATCGGACCAGATGTATGTCAAATCAGAATCAGAAATGAACGAGCTGTTTTCGTACATCCCCGAAGCACTTGAAAACACACAGCGAATAGCCGAAATGTGTAATGTGGAAATTGAATTTGGCAAACTGCATTTGCCTAAGTTTGATTTGCCGGATGGTTATACTTCATATGAATATCTGACCGAGCTTTGCAAAAAAGGCCTTGAAAAACGCTATCCTGATGCGGATGACGAGCTTAAATCCCGACTTGCTTACGAACTTCAGACAATCGAAAAGATGGGATATGTCGATTACTTTTTGATAGTGTGGGACTTTATACGATTCGCACGCGAAAACAAAATAATGGTCGGACCCGGCAGAGGAAGTGCAGCAGGCAGTCTTGTTTCTTATTGTCTTGAAATTACAAACATAGACCCGATTAAATATGATTTGATTTTTGAAAGATTTCTGAACCCCGAGCGTGTGACCATGCCTGATATTGATATCGACTTTTGTTACGAGCGTCGGGGCGAGGTTATTGACTATGTAAATCAAAAGTACGGAGCCGATAAGGTGGCGCAGATTGTTACCTTTGGTACAATGGCGGCAAAGCTTGCAATCCGTGATACAGGCAGGGCACTTGATATGCCGTACGGATTTGTTGATGGTGTTGCAAAACAAATCCCAAACGAGCTTAGCATCACAATCGAAAAAGCTCTTGAGAGCAACAACCAGCTTAAAGCTATGTATGAATCCGACCCACAGGTAAAACGGCTTATTGATGTTTCGTCAGAACTTGAGGGCCTTCCTCGCCATACCTCGACCCATGCGGCAGGTGTGGTAATCACTCGCGAGCCGGTACAAAAATATGTTCCGCTTTCGCGAAACGACGATGTAATAACAACACAGTTCACCATGACCACAATCGAGAGATTGGGGCTTCTTAAGATGGACTTTTTGGGACTCAGAACCCTTACCGTAATTCGTGATGCAGTTGATAACATAAAAAAGACTCACGGCATAAGTATTGATATGGACAGTATAGATATGAACGACCCTGATACATACAGGATGATTTCTCAGGGCGATACCGATGGCGTGTTCCAGCTTGAAAGTGCAGGAATGAAAGAGTTTATGAAAGAACTGAAGCCGTCGTCTATTGAAGATATAATAGCAGGAATTTCACTTTACAGACCGGGACCAATGGATTCAATTCCACAGTATATTGCAAATAAAAACAGCGGAAAAATTGAATACAAGCACCCGCTTCTTGAAAATATTCTTAATGTAACCTATGGCTGTATAGTTTATCAGGAGCAGGTTATGCAGATTGTGCGTGAGCTTGGCGGATATTCCTTGGGCAGAGCCGATTTGGTAAGACGAGCTATGTCAAAGAAAAAGACCGAGGTTATGGAGCAGGAACGAAAGAACTTTGTATATGGAATCAAAGACGAGGACGGGAATGTGCAGGTAGAGGGCGCAATGAGCCGTGGAATTGACGAAAAGACTGCAATCTCTATATTTGACGAAATGATGGATTTTGCCAAATATGCTTTCAATAAGTCGCATGCAGCAGCATATGCTTTTGTGTCATATCAGACAGCATGGCTTAAATGCCACTATCCGACCGAGTTTTATGCGGCAACCCTTACAAGTGTTCTGGGACAGGCTACAAAAGTTACAAAGTATATAAATTCGGCAAAAAAACAGGGTATCCGTCTTTTGCCGCCTGACATTAACAAGAGCTTTTCAAGTTTTGTTCCTGATGGCAAAAACATAAGATTTGGGCTTGCGGCAATAAAGAATGTGGGAGCCGCGTTTATTGACGATATGGCAGAGGAACGCAGACAAAACGGCGAGTTTTTGTCGTTTACCGAATTTTGCAATCGTATGGCAGACAAAAAACTTAACAAACGACTTGTTGAGTCTATGCTGAAAAGTGGCGTTTTTGACAGCCTGAATCTCACAAGAGCAACACTGATGAGCGTTTACGAGCGCATTATTGATTCTGCTGTAAAAGACCAGAAAAATGCGGTTTCGGGTCAGCTGGACTTTTTCTCTATGTTCGAAGACGAATCTTCAAATATGCTGGAGGATAGCTTTGAAAAAATTCCTGAGCTTGAAAAACGCGAAGTTTTGAATATGGAAAAGGAATATCTGGGAACTTATGTTTCGGGTCATCCGCTTGATGGAATGGAGGACTTGATTGCTAGAGTATCAAGCACAACTGTACTCGATATAAGTGAAAACGAAAACGGTCAGTATGTGTCGGACCTTAAGGTAAGTCTTGGCGGTATGATTTCAAAAAGACGCGAACAACTGACAAAGCGTGGCGAGCTTATGCTTTATCTGACATTTGAGGATATGAGCGGCGAAATAGAAGTTATTGTGTTCCCAAGTCAGGTAAAAAGATTTGGACAGTATCTTAATGAGGAAAGTATATGCCTTTTGACCGGAAACCTTGATGTTCAGGAAGAAAAACCTACAAAAATACGACTTGAAAGTATTATGCCTTTGGCACAGGCTGCCCCTAAGATCAGCAAACTTTATCTAAAGCTTAATTCAAAAGATGAAGAGAAGTTTGAAACGGTCAAAGAATTGCTCAAGAACAAAAATGGCAATATCCCGGTGATAATTTATTATGAGGATACAAAAAAATCGGTGCAGGCGCCCAAAAGTATGTGGGTATCCGGCGAAGATGATATAAAGGAACTTAAAACTATTTTGGGCGAAACTTGTGCAAAATTTGTCTGAAACAAAAACAAGCTGTGTGGAATATTCTCTTATAAAGGAGGAATGTTCGTTTTATGACTAAACTGTTGCTGAAGACTTTTCTTAAAGATATTGACACCAAAGAAGCCTTGCAGATGCGTGCAGAATACTCTGTATTTGCAGGTGTCTTAGGAATAATATGCAACATAGTTCTTTTTTTGCTGAAACTGCTGGTTGGAATATCCGTTTCGAGCATTGCAATTGTTTCGGATGCATTTAACAATCTGTCCGATATGGGAACATCCGTGATTTCGATTGCAGGTGCAAAACTCAGTGCTAAAAAGCCGGACAAAGAGCACCCTTTTGGGCACGGCAGAATAGAATATGTTTTTTCGCTTATAGTTTCGTTTATAATTATGCTTGTGGGGTTTGAATTGCTAAAATCCTCGGTGACAAAAATTTTTGCACCCGAAAAGATTTTGCTAAACCCCATTTTGCTGGTCGTTTTGTGTATATCCATCCCCATCAAACTTTGGATGTACAGTTACAACAAATTTCTGGGTAAGAGAATAAATTCGGCAGTTCTTCTGGCGGCATCAAGGGACAGCGCAAATGATGCAATTGCTACAACCGGAATTATTTTGAGTACGGTTCTGGGTAAGCTTTTGGGGGCTGACTGGCTGGATGGAGCTGTAGGCACAATCATTTCGCTTGTGATAATGTATTCGGGCATAAAAATAACCGTTGATACCACAGGACTTTTGCTTGGGACTCCACCCCAAAAAGAAACTGTGCTTGCGATACGCGACTATGCCCTGAAGACTCCGGGCGTTACCGGTGTTCATGATTTGATTGTTCATGACTATGGCCCGGGACGGCAGATAGCATCTCTTCATGTCGAGGTCTTGGCTGATTGCGATATTGTAAAAATGCATGAAGAAATTGACAATCTGGAAAAATTGATTGAGACTGATTTGGGTATTCGGATAGTTGTGCATATGGACCCCATTTCGGCAAATTGCGAGGAAACGGCAAACGCACGAAAACTCGTAAAAGAGATTGTTGAGGGTATAGATAAGCGGATGGGAATACATGACTTCAGAATGACAAATGGTGAAAATGCGATAAACCTTATTTTTGACATAGAAGTCCCGGCAGATTTTGGTGATATTGATACAGCAAAAAAACTTATTTCAAAAAAAATAAAGGAGGAGGACCCTCGGTTTAATGCTGTTATAAACATTGATTTTATTTATGATTGATGAAAGAGCCTTTGACCAGTCTGTTAAATTTGGATCTTTGCTTGAAACAGACATTCATATATCTTATGCAGACTGAGGGATAATGATAGCAAAATGTGGTGTGTGGCGACAGACCAATAGTAAATCGGCAAAGCATCACTATGACTGACAAGCGAGCTTACAGCTCACGCTTACAAGCTGTTTAAGGATGACGAAAGTTTTGTAAGACGTGCAAAAGCAGGATGGAAGACAGGTGATTGGGAATAAAACCGATAAGTACAAAATACTTGCAATTTTAACCAAATTGATGTATAATTAAAGTACAGAAGGGCAATTTGGTTTGTCCGGATGCAATTTAAGTTCGAACGGAGGCAAGTGTATGAAGTACAATGTTATTCAAAGAAAAGTTGACTTATCCGACAGCCGCAAGGAAAAACTTCTCGCAAAGCTTAAAAAGCTTGACAAGTTCTTTGACCAGGACATTGAGTGCAAAGTTCTTGTTTCGGAGCAAAAGTCCGAGATTGTTATGGAAGTTACAATCTTTAACAAAGGATTTATCCTCAGGGCAGAGGCTCACAACCGGGATTTGATTGCCGCTGCTGACGAATGCTTGTCAATCCTTGACAGACAGATAAGAAAACACAAAACAAAACTTGCAAAACATCTGCATCAATCGGCAATCGAACAATATTCATCAATAATCGAAAATTCAGAGCCTGTCGAAGAGGATAGCTCAGAGTTTAAGATTATAAAAACAAAGAAAATCGAGTCCAAGCCGATGACGGCAGAAGAGGCTGTTTTGCAAATGAATATGCTTGGTCATGATTTTTATATATTCCAAAGTCCCGATACAAAGAAAAGCAGTATTGTATATCGCAGAAAAGACGGGAATTATGGATTGATTGAAACAGAATAATCAAAATAAAAAAAGGTCTGCATCTGCAGACCTTTTTTTGTATTACAAATACTTTGTAACTTCTTTAACTGCGCCCAATATGGTAATTCGTGAAACCTCAGAGTCCTCAAATCGCTTAAGAGGGTAGTAGGGGTTTATGGATTCAAGCTCGATATAATTCATACCGTAGTTTATTTTTTTGACAAAGGCTTCTTCATTGTCAAGCATAACCACTGCAATGGTCCCGTTTTCTACATTTGGTTGAATTCTTACAAGAATTTGACTTCCGTCATCAATCAGTGGTGACATGCTGTCGCCCGAAACATTTATACGTACATATTCATCAGGCTGGGCACCAAACGGCAAAAATGTTGGCACAAAATCCTTTGGGGTACTGTCGGCAAGTCTGCCAAAGCCTGCCGAAACGCTGTCAAAAACAGGAATGTTGTACACATTGTCGTTTGAAAAGTTGTCAGGTGCAGCGTCGTTTATGTTTGGATTGTCAGAACGGCCCAAAAGATAGTCAGAGGATATGTCAAGTATTTCGGTCAGGTTGTGAACGACACTTACAAGAGGTTCTTGCTTGTTGTTTTCGTATTTCGAAAGTGTACCCTTGCTGAGACCTCCGTCAAAACGACGGTTGTATTTGAGGGCAAGTTCTTCAAGCGTCATATTTTTTGCCCTGCGGCACTCTTTTAACTTATCACCGAAATTATACATTTTTATCACTCCCTGAATGATTTTGCTTTTATTTCTATACTCATTCTAACACATTTTTTCCGAAATTGCAAGAAAAAGTTTCGAATTTCATAAAAATTTTTAAAAAAGTTGTTGACAACGAAACAAAAGCGTGCTATTATGATAAAAAAGTTAAGAATAACGAAACGAAAAGTTTCGAAATAAACAAAATTGTTGAAAGGAAAATAATTATGAAAAAAGTGAGATTTAATGGAAAAAGATTTTTGAAGTTTGTGTTTATCGTGTCAACAATTATTTTCGGTGCCTATGTTGAAGATGGAAATGTCACAGGTGCTCTTGTTCTCGCTATGCTTATTTAAAGCTTTAAGTTCTTCAAAATTTAAAAGCGTTACAAAAGGATATCTTTTGGCAAGTCTTTCGGCAATAAGATAAGTGGAATCCGAGGAATTTATATCAACTAATATTATCTGACAACAGGAAAATCCTGTACTTTTTTCAAAAGCCTTGATTATACTGCAAACAATGCCCTCTATGCAATCTTCGTTGTTTTTGACGGTTATGATTGTATAAAAGGGCGTTATTTTTTTTCTGCACCCGGATTGGCACGAAAGGAATAATTTGAGTATATAAGAAATGAAAAAGAAAGTTGACAAAAACAAAAATACATACAGCATAAAAACACTCCTTTGTTAAAGAGTATATGGGGCGCAGCACAAAAGGTTGAAAGTTTGGGATGATTTTGACAAAAACAGTTGACTAACGACAAAAAAACATATATAATATTATATAATTGTGATATTATTTTTTGGAGGCGTGAATTATGGCTGGTAAAAAATTGAGAAGCCGTCTTTTTGGATTTAAGAAGTCAGATGTATTTGACTATATCTGTGAGCTTGACGAAAAGGCAGAGGCAAGGATTGTGGAAAAAGAAAAGGAAATAACCGAACTTAAGGACCGCATAACAGACCTCGAAAAGAATCGCGAAGCTATAATAAGTGTTCTCCAGACAGCCGAGGCAAATGCCAAAAAAATGGTTGATTCGGCTCGCGAAGAGGCAGAGGAAATTTTGACCAGGGCCGAAAACGATGCACGCGAGAAAAAAGAACTTGTAAACCGCGAGATAGAAATCAAGCGCAAGGCTGTCAAAAATTATTATATGAACGAAAACAAAAAAATTGAGCAAATCCGAAGCGATGTCGAACGTATGCGCGAAAGCTCGCTTGAAGCAATCAGGCGTTTTGAAGCAGAACTGAGACAGGTGGGAAGAATGACAGAAAACAGTTCGGCTTATGTAAATTCTGCAATGGAGTATGCTGACAGAGGTACAAACCTTGAAAGTTTTTCTGATGCAGAAAGGACAATTCCTGTGCATATTGTAGAGCCAATCGGGGATTAATATAATCAGTGTTTTGTTAAAGACTGTCGTTATAATAAATCTCACAATACCAAAAATATTACATAATATAATATCAGGTGGTTTTTAATCATCCTAAAAAATACGCTTATCTGTTCCGCTGATAGGCGTTATTTTAAGTAAAAGGGCGGAAAGAAAGGCGATGAATTCAGCGTTGGAAACAGTATATCTTGACAACAGCGCGACAACCCGTGTATACAGCGAGAGCGCCGCACTTGCACTTGATGCAATGTGCAGTTCTTATGGAAACCCTTCTTCGCTGCATCGAAAAGGAATAGAAGCGGAAAAACTAATCAAAAAAGCAAAAGAGCAAATAGCGGTGACAATCAAAGCTTCGCCCGCAGAAATATATTTCACATCCGGCGGGACCGAGGCGGATAATCTTGCTATTATCGGCGGCTGCAATGCAAACCGCGGCAATCATATCTTGAGCTCAAATGTTGAGCATCCGGCAGTAATGTCTGCTCTGCAACAATTAGAAAAGAAAGGCTATATCGTTGAGTATATTCCTGTTCAAAAAAATGGAATTATTGATACCGCCAGGTTTTCTAAGATGCTGCGCAAAGATACGGTGCTTGTTACTTGTATGTTTGTCAACAACGAGACTGGTGCTGTTCAGCCGGTAGAAAGTATGGGGAAAATTATAAAAAAGACAAATCCGGGAACTTTGTTTCATATAGATGCGGTACAGGCGTATGGAAAGCTTCCGATTGATGTTGGGTCGCTGAATGCAGACTTTATTTCACTCAGCAGCCACAAGATTCACGGGCCAAAGGGCGTTGGCGCACTTTATGTCCGCAGCAAATCCAAACTTTTGCCGGTGCAATTTGGCGGCGGTCAGCAAAATGGAATAAGACCGGGGACCGAGAATGTCCCGGGAATTGCTGGATTTGGTCTGGCAGCAGAGATGTGCCACAATAATATGAACCAAAAGATTGAAAAGATGGAATATCTGAAGCAAAGGTTGAAGAACGGAATTTTGAATAATATAGGGGATGTTTTGATCAACACACCCGATGCGAATGCGGCACCGCATATACTGAATGTGTCGTTTGCATATGTAAAATCCGAGGTTTTGCTTCATTCACTTGAAAACGATGGAATTTATGTTTCGTCGGGCTCGGCGTGTTCCAGCCACAAAAAAGGTCCCAGCTATGTTCTTTCGGCGCTTGGAGTTGACCGCAAAATGATTGACGGAAGCATCAGGTTCAGCTTGTCTGAATTTACTACAGAAAAAGAAATTGATTACACCGTTGAAAGACTTGTTGAAAATGTAAAAAATATACGAAAACTGATGAAAAGATAACAGGAGAGATACGATATGCAAAAGATAGATTTGATTTTATTAAAGTACGGAGAGATTGCACTCAAGGGTTTGAATAAGCCAATATTTGAAAGAAAGCTGCTTGACAATATCAAAAGCCGTCTTGATAAAATTGGAAAGTTTAGTGTAAGACGCGCTCAGTCAACTGTGTATGTTGAGCCTCTTGATGATGCGGCTGATATGAACCAGGCATTAAAAATCCTTAAAAAGATTTTTGGAATAGTTAATATCTGCCCTGTTGTAAAGTGTGAAAAAAATATGGAAAGCATTGCAAAGACTGCTCAGGAATGTTTGAGCGGGCTTGACCCTTCGGGAAAAAGCTTCAAGGTTGAGGCAAAGAGAGAAGATAAAAAATTCCCGCTTAACTCTCCTCAGCTTTGTATGGAGCTTGGTGGAATTCTTCTTGACAGGGTTGAGGGACTTCGTGTTGATGTTCACAACCCCGAAATCGTGGTTAATGTAGAAATTCGTGGTGAGGCGTATGTTTATACCCAAAAGATAAAGGGAGCAGGAGGGATGCCTGTCGGCACAAACGGAAAAGCGACCCTGCTTTTGTCGGGCGGCATAGACAGCCCTGTTGCAGGATATATGATTGCAAAGCGCGGCGTCGAGATTGAGGCGGTGCACTTTCACAGCCATCCTTACACAAGCGACAGAGCAAAGGAAAAGGTGATTGACCTTGCCAAAGAGGTTTCGCAGTATTGCGGAAAAATCAAGCTTCATATAGTACCGTTTACCGAAATTCAGCTTGCGATTATCGAAAAATGCCCCGAAAATTACCTGACAATAATTATGCGCAGAATTATGATGCAGATTGCCGAAAAAGTTTCACGGCAAAACGGCTCGGCGGCGCTTATTACAGGCGAAAGCATAGGCCAGGTGGCAAGCCAGACTATGGAAAGCCTTGTGTGCACCGACAACGCTGTCGAAATGCCGGTTTTCAGACCACTTATCGGAATGGATAAGGAGGAGATTGTGACAATCTCGAAAAAGATTGAAACCTACGAAACTTCAATTTTGCCGTACGAGGACTGCTGCACCATATTTGTACCCAAACATCCAAAAACAAAACCTGACCTTGCTGAAATAATCGAGGCTGAAAAAGCACTTGATGATATTGAAGAAATGATAGAAAAAGCGATTTCAGAGGAAGAAGTTCTGGTGATTAAATAATGGAATGTACAGAAAAAATACTTTGCCAAAGTTTGCTTGAAAAAGGGCTTAAAATTGCGACCGCCGAAAGCTGTACCGGAGGTATGATCGCGGCAAAGATAACCTCGGTTTCGGGGGCATCGGATTGCTTTGATGCAGGAGTTGTGACTTATTCAAACGAGCAAAAACACAAACTTTTGGGAGTAAGCAAAAAGACTCTTAAAAATCACGGAGCAGTATCCAAAGAAACCGCATTGGAAATGTGCAGGGGAGTAAGAAAGCTTGCAAAAGCGGATATTGGTATTTCGGTCACCGGTATTGCAGGTCCAACAGGCGGAACGCCTGAAAAACCTGTCGGAACTGTGTGGATTGGAGTTTGCGGTAAAGAAATTTGCAAGGCAGAGAGGTTTTTGTTTGACGGAAATCGTGACGAGGTAAGAGAACAAACTGCAGTTAAAGCACTTGAACTTGCAAATGATATTGCAAAAACATTATAAAAAAACCGTCCTGATTGGGCGGTTTTTAAATGTCACACAAATCTTTTATAACTTCACTGGCAATAATAAGTCCTGCAACGGATGGAACAAAGGCTGTACTGCCGGGGGATTGCTTACCATTCGTAGAGCTTTCGGCAAAAAGAGGAGTGATAGGTTTCTCCTCGGAATATACAACCTTTAGTTTTTTGATTCCCCGGGCTTTAAGCTCACGGCGCATTACTCGTGCCAATGGACAAACCGAGGTTTTGTAAATATCTGTTACCTTAAGCTCGGCAGGGTTTAACTTGTTGCCTGTACCCATAGAGCTGATAAGAGGTATCCCCTCGTTTTCGCATCTGACCGCAAGCTCGATTTTTGCGCTTACTGTGTCGATTGCATCGACTACATAATCATAGCCTGAAAGCAGAAAATTGTCGGCATTTTCGGGCAGATAGAAGATTTTGTGAGTAATTACTTTCGCGTCAGGATTGATACTTAGAATACGATTTTTCATTGCTTCGGTCTTATTTTTGCCAACTGTATCGATTGTTGCGATAATCTGGCGATTTAAGTTGCTTTCAGCAACTGTATCGGCGTCAAAAAGCGAAAAACAACCAACGCCCGAGCGTGCAAGTGCTTCAACCGCGTGCCCGCCGACTCCGCCAAGACCAAAAACCGCCACATGGGCGGTTTGTAGTTTATTCATATTTTCAGTTCCTAAAAGCATTTCGGTTCGTGAAAATTTTTCAGACATATCAGTTTGCCTTTCTGATGTTTAAAAGTCTTACAATTATCGGACTTAGGATTATGTTGGTCAAAAGCTCAAACAAAAAGTTTGCACCCACAAGAACAAAAATCATATACTGTGCAACATTGTTTTCAAAGCCAAAGGCGGATGCCCATTCAGCAATGGTACCCATAAAGAAAGCAAGGCAACCAAGCAAGAAAACGCCTGTGTTTGTAAGCGGGCAAACAATTGCTGCCAAAACAACGGCAAGAGTTTTGTTTGTTTTTTCAAGTGATTTGTAAGCAAGTCCTGCAAGAAATCCACAGGCTGTGCCCTTGAGCAGAACTGTAAGGACTGTGCCAAGCGGGTTGATGGCAAGAAAAGCTGCTGCATCACCGCTTGCCAGAACCACAATTCCAAAAACAAAGCCGAGCCATGCGCCAATGCCTTTGCCACATGATGCGGCACCGATGACAATTGGTATCAAAACCAGTGAGATTGAAAATGGTCCAAAGTGGACAAATGCGCCCATAAACTGCAGTATAATTACCAGTGCGGTAAGGATTGCAGCAAGAACCAGGTTCTTTGTTGACAGTTTCTTTTGTGTTTTCATAAAATTCCTCCTTGCTGTCGTTCGCAAAATGCGATACAACGCATAAAATTTTTCATACTAACCTCTGAAAGAGGATAATATACACAATCAGATATTCTTTTTGTATAAAATGTTAAGGCCTTTAAGGACCATATCAGCATCAATTATAATATTGTGCTTGCAATGGCAAAGTATGGTGGGGGCAAGACCACCTGTGCCATATACCGGCAATTCTTCGCCCATTTCGTCACAGAAACGGTCTATCATACCATCAATAAGACTTGCGTTACCAAATACTATACCGGATTTCATACAGTCGATAGTGTTTTTTCCGATAACAGATTTTGGTGCCTCTAAACTGATTTGCGGAAGCTGTGCTGTTCCGCTTGAAAGAGCCTTGAGTGCGATGTTTACGCCAGGGATGATAGAAACGCCGATAAAGGTGCCTGTTTTGTCAACAACCATAATTTTTGTGGCTGTTCCCATATCAACGATCAAAGACGGACTACCGTAAAGGTGATGAGCGGCAACGCAAGCGCAAACAAGGTCCGCGCCCACACTAGACGGATTGTCACACTGGATGTTTATTCCGGTTTTGATTCCGGGACCAACCATAATTGGTGTAACGCTGTAAACAAAGCTTATGGCGTTGCTGATTACCGAGTTGAGAGGAGGAACAACCGAAGAAATAATTGCCCCCTCGACAGAAGATTTGTCAACATTGTGCAGAGCAAGAATGCTGCGGATTTTTGTGGCATATTCATCTGCTGTTTTGTTGGCATTTGTAGCAATACGGGCAACAAATTCAAGATTATCCCCGACAAAGCCGCCAAGTACAATGTTTGTATTTCCGATGTCAATTGCAAGTAGCATAAGTGAAACAATCCTCTCTTTAGTTATCTTTCAGCTAAAGTATACCATTATTTTGCAAAAAAATCAATATAAAAAAGCGGTATTCATCTGAATACCGCTTTGAAATTATAAAATACTCTGCAAAAATTGTTTTGTTCTTGGGTCGTGAGGATTAGTGAAGATTTCATCAGGTGTGCCCTCTTCGACTATTTTGCCGTCTGACATAAAGATTACACGGTCGGCAACTTCGCGTGCAAAACCCATTTCGTGAGTAACGACAACCATGGTCATACCCTCTTTGGCAAGCTCTTTCATAACATCCAGAACTTCGCCGACCATTTCGGGGTCAAGGGCGGAGGTGGGTTCGTCAAAAAGCATAACATCAGGACTCATCATAAGAGCGCGCACAATTGCAACACGCTGTTTCTGTCCACCCGAAAGTTGAGCAGGATAAGCTTCGCTGCGGTCTGCAAGACCCACTCGTTTGAGAAGAGCCATAGCTTTCTTATCGGCTTCAGCTTTATCCATTTTAAGCAACTTCATAGGGGCAATGGTCAGGTTTTTGAGTACATTCATATGCGGAAAAAGGTTAAACTGCTGAAAAACCATTCCCATTTTTTGCCTGTGAAGATTGATGTTTGTCTTTGGGTCGGTTATATCTGTTCCCTCGAAAATAATCTGACCTGAAGTGGGATTTTCAAGAAGATTGAGCGAACGCAGATATGTAGATTTGCCCGAACCTGACGGACCGATTACAACAACAACTTCGCCTTTTTTGATTTCGGAGGTTACTCCGTCAAGAGCTTTGATTTTTCCGCCGTTATAATATTTGCAAAGATTGTTTGTAGAGATAAGAGAATTAGCGTTCATTTTTTCTTAATCTCCTTTCAAATATGCTAAGGAGTTTGGTGAGTCCTACAACCATAACCAAATAAACAATGGCAACCAACAAAATGGGGTTTATCTGGTCATAGGTTGTATTTTTGATTTGGTTGCCGGCTTTTGTAAGTTCTACAACTGCAACATAGCCTGCAACAGATGTTTCCTTAAGAAGAGCAATCATTTCGTTTCCTATAGCAGGAAGAATATTTTTGAATGCCTGCGGAAGGATAATAAGCCACATTGTCTGGACCCGCGAAAAGCCGAGGGAACGGCCTGCTTCTGTTTGTCCGCTGTCAATAGCCATTATGCCCGAGCGGATAACTTCTGCTACATATGCACCTGAGTTTATACCAAAGGTAATTATTGCAACCCATGTACCATCTTTTGCATTTACAAAAATGATGAAGAACGAAATAAGAAGCTGAACAACAACCGGCGTTCCTCGGATGACTGTAAGGTACAGATTGCACAGCATATCAAAAATTCTGAGCTTTTTGTTGCGGTCTGCAAAAACCTTGATAATGGCAACGATCGTTCCGATGATTACACCTATGACAAGTGCACCGATGGTAATGATTATTGTCTTGCCAAAACCTTCTATCAAAGTTTTATATCTTTCGGCAACAATAAAAGTGTTGTATAATGTATCAAACCAATTGAAAAGCCAATCCATAATAAAAACCTTTCTCTAATTAAAAAGCGGCGACAAATGTTCGCCGCTTTTTTGTTGTTTCAAATCAAACTGACTGATTATTCAGCGTCATAGGGAAGTTCGTACTTTTCAAAGATTTCTGCGAGCTTTCCTTCTTCTTTAAGTTCAGCAAGAGCGGTGTTGATTTCCTCGATCAAAGCGTCATTGCCAAGCTTTGTAACGATAGCGTAAGCTTCTTCTGTAAGAGCTTCGTCAAGAACAACTGTCTTGCCGTCCTGCTTTGCAGAAAGAGCTCTTGCAACAGCATCGTCAATTACAACAGCGTCAACTTTGCCCGAAACAAGAGCTGTGATAGCTTCGGCACCTGTTTTGAAAGACTGTACGGTGTAGCTGTTGTCAAGGAGATACTGCTCGCCTGTTGTACCTTCCTGGCATGAGATTGTCTTGCCTTCAAGGTCGCTGGCTGCTTTGATAGCACTGTCAGCAGTAACAATGATTGCCTGAGATGCTGTGTAGTAGTCATTTGTAAAGCCCATATTCTGTCTTCTTTCATCGGTAGCGGTAACGCCTGCGATTGCAACATCGTATTTGCCTGTAGCAGCGCCGGTAAGTGCTGCGTCAAAGTCGATGTTTGTGATTTCAAGTGTTTTGCCAAGCTTTTCAGCTATTGCGTTTGCGATATCAACATCAGCGCCAACGATTGTCTCACCTTCGAGATATTCAAAGGGAGGGAATTCAGCGTTTGTAGCCATTGTAAGTACATTTTCGTTTTTCTTTTCGCCGCAGCCTGCAAGACAGCAAACCATCAGCATAAGAGCAAGTGTTAATGCGATAATTTTTTTCATTTTAATCTCCTCCTAAGGATATGTAAATATTATAAAGATATTTTAATTCACAAACCGATATTTGTCAAGGGGTTTTAGGAAAATTGAGGAAGGTGGAGGGATGTTAAAAAACTCCTGACCGCAAGAAAAGAGGATAATAATAGAATAGCATCAATTCAATTGTCATAATATTAATTGTAAAAAGGTAGAAAAAGCGAAGTTTTTCGTTTTTTCTTAAGAAACAATCTTTTCTTGCTATCAACAAACTTCGCCTCTTGACGTACACAAGTACGCCTTCGGGGAACCCAAAGCTAAAGCTTTGGATCAGTTTGTTAATCCAGAAGTTTTTTTCCTATCCCTCATACAAAAGGGGCTGTTTCAAAAGTCAAATCGACTTTTGAAACAGCCCCTTTTTGAATCAAAAATTGTTTAGTACATTCCGCCACCTGCGCCTGCCATAGCAGCTGCTGATGCTGCGTCTGCTGCGGGGTCCGGTTTGTTTGCAACAAGGCTTTCTGTTGTAAGAACCATTGATGCAACCGAAGCTGCGTTCTGGAGTGCCGAACGGGTAACCTTTGTCGGGTCAACAATACCGTTTTTAAGCATATCCATATATTCTTCGGTAAGAGCGTTGTAACCAAAGCCAACTTCGCTTGCTTTGATTTTGTTAACAATTACACTACCCTCAACACCTGCATTAAATGCAATCTGACGAACAGGTTCTTCAAGTGCACGAAGAACGGTTTTTGCTCCAACTTTTTCGTCGCCTTCGAGTGAGTTCATAAGGGCTTCAACTGCGGGCATAGCATTGATGAATGCTGTTCCGCCGCCTGCAACGATGCCTTCTTCAACTGCGGCACGGGTTGCTGCAAGAGCATCTTCAATACGGAGTTTCTTTTCTTTCATTTCAACTTCGGTAGCTGCACCAACTTTGATTACAGCAACACCACCCGAAAGCTTTGCAAGTCTTTCCTGAAGTTTTTCTTTGTCAAATTCAGAATTTGTTTCTTCAATCTGACTCTTAATCTGATTTACTCTTGAACGGATTTCATCTGCATTGCCTGCACCGTCAACGATAATGGTGTTTTCTTTCTGAACCTTAACCTGACGAGCGCGGCCAAGCTGACCGATTGTGGTTTCCTTGATGTCAAGACCAAGTTCTTCTGAGATTACTGTTCCGCCTGTCAAAGTAGCTATATCCTGGAGCATAGCCTTTCTTCTTTCGCCAAAGCCCGGAGCCTTAACTGCAACGCAGGTAAATGTGCCGCGAAGCTTGTTTACGATAAGAGTTGAAAGTGCTTCGCCTTCGATATCTTCTGCGATAATCAAAAGCTTTTTGCCCTGCTGAACAATCTGTTCAAGAATAGGAAGAAGGTCCTGAATTGTTGAAATCTTTTTGTCTGTGATAAGAATGTAAGCGTCGTCAATAGTTGCTTCCATCTTGTCGGTATCTGTAACCATGTAAGGTGTGATGTAACCTCTGTCAAACTGCATACCTTCAACAACCTCTGAGTATGTTTCGGCAGTTTTAGATTCTTCAACTGTGATAACGCCGTCGCTGGTAACCTTTTCCATAGCGTCTGCAATAAGCTCCCCAACGCTTTCGTCAGCAGCCGAAACTGCGGCAACCCTTGCAATGTCATCGCGACCGCTTACTTTTTTGCTGTTTTTAATAACTTCAGCGACTGCAACTTCAACGGCTGATGCAATACCCTTTCTTACAATCATGGGGTTTGCGCCTGCGGTAACATTCTTAAGTCCTTCGCGAACCAATGCCTGAGCAAGAAGTGTAGCGGTTGTTGTACCATCACCTGCTATGTCATTTGTCTTTGAAGCAACTTCTTTTACAAGCTGAGCACCCATGTTTTCGAAAGGACATTCAAGCTCGATTTCTTTAGCAATGGTAACACCGTCATTTGTGATGAGGGGTGCACCGAATTTTTTGTCCAAAACAACATTTCTGCCTTTGGGACCAAGTGTAACTTTTACTGTGTCTGCAAGTTGGTTTACGCCTTTTTCAAGAGCGTGTCTTGCTTCTTCTCCAAATAAAATCTGCTTTGCCATTTTGTGACCTCCTAATTAACCTTCGATTTTAGCTAAAACATCGCTTTGACGAAGAATGATGTATTCCTGACCGTCAAGCTTAACTTCTGTACCTGCGTATTTGCTCATAAGAACCTTGTCGCCTACGCTGAGCTCCATAACGATTTCTTTGCCGTCAACAACGCCGCCGGGACCAACTGCCACTACTTCAGCGAATTGGGGCTTCTCTTTTGCAGCGCCTGCCAAAATGATACCGCTCTTGGTTGTTTCCTCAGCTTCTACCATTTTGATAACAACTCTGTCTGCCAATGGTTTGATGTACATATTGTATTCCTCCTTGAAAAAGTATAATAAACAAAATTTTGTGTTAGCACTCCTGTTTAACGAGTGCTAACACTTATTATAATTACAAAAATATAATATTTCAAACTTGATTACAACTGATTACAGTTGATTATTGACGATTAATACGGCTTATATACCAAAATCTTGCGAATACGGAATATTTTACAAAATAAGGCATACAGCATAGGCAGAAATACCCTCTTTTCTGCCCTCAAAACCAAGATGCTCGGTTGTGGTTGCTTTTACCGAGATTTGGGATATATCAAGCGAAAGCGCCTTTGCTATGTTCAATCGCATTTCGTCAATGAAAGGTGCAAGCTTTGGCGCTTGCGCTGCTATGGTTGCGTCAATGTTGGAAATGGAATAATTGTTTTCCTTAATAATATTACCTACAGCGGTCAAAAGTTTTAGGCTGTCTGCATCCTTATACAAGGCGTCTGTGTCAGGGAAATGTTTTCCTATATCGCCAAGTGCAGCAGCACCCAAAAGGGCATCCATAATGGCGTGGACAAGGACATCTGCGTCAGAATGACCCAGAAGTCCGATCGAATGAGGTATATCGACTCCGCCAAGTATAAGTTTTCGGTTTTCGGAAAAAGCGTGGACATCATATCCAAATCCAATACGCATAAAATCACTCCTTTGTAAGCAGTAATCTATTTTTCAAGGTAGGCGCAGATTGCTTCAGCAATCGGCAAATCTTCGGGGGTGGTAACCTTTATATTGGTGTATTCACCTGATGTCAGATGGACCGGGATGCCCATGTTTTCGACAATCGAGCAGTCATCTGTTCCTTCAAATCCTGATTCTTTGGCACGGATATAGGCAAGCTTCAGCTCATCTGTGCGAAAAACCTGAGGCGTTTGTATAAGGCGCAAAGTTTCACGATTTGGAGTTTTTTCGACAAAATCCAGATTGTCTGCAACCTTGACGGTATCTTTTGGAACAACACCGGGAGCTGACGCTCCGTATTCAAAAGCATCATTGACCAGTTTGTCAATAAGCTTTGGCGAAACAAAGGGTCTTGCTCCGTCGTGGACAGCGACAAAACCATCATTTTTAATCTGGTTAAGACCATTCATTACTGATTCCTGCCGGGTTTTTCCTCCGGGGACAATTGCTTTTATTTTTGAGATATCAAATTCGCGGACAAGATCATTTACCAAAAGGATATCTTCTTGTTTTGCAACTACGATTATATTATCAATACTGTTTGATTTGTCAAAGGCTTTAAGGGTGCGGGCAAGGACGGGAATTTCGTCAATCAAAAGAAACTGTTTGTTGATATCAGTTCCCATTCGGTTGCCGCTGCCTGCCGCAACAATTATTGCCGATGCGGATTTTTTTGTTTTTTGTGTCATAATGACCTCCTATCCTTCGGACAAAAGAGATTCAATCTCGCTGTAGCTTTTGTTTTTTGCCAAAACTAGCTCGGATATAAGGATGTTTTTTGCATTTGAAAGCATTTTTCTTTCGGCGTTGGAAAGAGATTTTTTCTGGTCACGCAAAAGAAGCGTTTTTGCAACAGTAGCCACATCAATCAAATTTCCGCCTTTAAGTTTTTCAATATTTTCGCGGTATCTTTGATTCCAGTTGTTGTTTTCACTTTCGCCACAATTTTTAAAGTGAGTGATAGCCTCAGAGGCATCAGAATCAGAAACGATATTTCTGATTCCTATGGTTTCGGTGTTATTGACCGGAAGCATAACCTTCATATCGCTGACGGGTATTTGCAGAACATAATACTTATGTACTTCGCCTAAAATCTTTTTTTCTTCGATGTCGACAATGATGCCGGCGCCATGCATTGGATAAACTATTTTGTCGCCTATGTGAAACACTCAAAAGACTTCCCTTCAAACATTTAAGTTTTTTATTTTTGATATATTATATTAAATTGTTTTTAAAATTATTTGCAAAATTTGTCGATTACGGATTTTATGTCGTAAAATGGACAAAGCTCTATGGCTTTGAATTTTTTTAGCTTTTCAAGATTGGTTGCAGGAACAATACACCTCTTAAAACCCAGTTTTTCACATTCTGCTATTCGGGCTTCCAAAAAACTGCATGGTCTAAGTTCGCCCGTAAGACCGATTTCGCCGATTGCAACTGTATCTGCGTCAATTGCGACCCCGGTGCAGCTTGAAGCTGTCGCAAGAACAATACCAAGGTCTGCAGCGGGTTCGGTAATCCTGAGTCCGCCGACAATGTTGACATAAGCGTCCAGAAGAGACATCTTGAGTCCGCATTGTTTTTCCAGGACCGCCATCAGCATAAGTGTTCTGCCAAGGTCGGGTCCGCTTGCCATACGGCGCGGATTGCCGAAGGAGGTGGGTGATACAAGTGCCTGAATTTCGGCAAGAACCGGTCTCGTTCCTTCCATTGTGCAGATTATGCACGAGCCGGATACATTTTTTGGCCTGCCTGAAAGCATTGCCTGTGACGGATTTGGAATTTCTTCAAGACCGCTGCCGCCCATTTCAAAAACACCAATCTCATTGGTCGAGCCAAAACGGTTTTTCACCGCTCTCAGCACTCTGAATGCCTGATGCCTTTCACCCTCGAAATAAAGCACAGTATCCACAATATGTTCAAGGATTTTCGGACCGGCAAGAGCGCCCTCTTTGGTTACATGTCCAACAAGAAAAACTGATATAGAATTTTCTTTTGCAACTTTCATAAGAACTGTGGCAACATCACGGATTTGAGCAATATTGCCGGGGGTTGACTGTATCTCGGGGTTAAACATTGTCTGTACCGAATCCACAATCAATACATCCGGACTTTCGCGAAACACAGAATCAAGAATGAGACTCATATTTGTCTCAGAGTAAACCTTGAGGTTTGGAGTTGTTATTCCAAGTCGGTCTGCTCTCAGCTTTATTTGTTTCTGGGACTCTTCGCCCGAAACATAAAGAATTTTTTTTGTTTTGCCGATATGCTCACAAATCTGCAGAAGAAGAGTAGATTTGCCTATTCCGGGGTCGCCGCCCACAAGCACCAGCGAACCTCTGACCAAACCACCGCCAAGAACGCGGTCAAGCTCGCTCATGCCTGTAAGCGTGCGTTCTTCATCGGTTGTTTTTATGTCGGCAATGGGTTTTGGTACCGATGTACCAACTGACTGTGTGGACATAACCGAAACCTTGCCGGATTTGGATGCGTCATAAATAACTTCCTCTTCAATTGTATTCCACGAATTGCAGGAGGTACATTTGCCCATCCATTTTGGAAAGTTTGCTCCGCATTCCGAACAAACAAAGACGGTTTTTGCTTTCATAACAAAGGTATACCTCGCTTTTTACTTATTGCGGCTGTTTTTTGCTGCGGTAAATGTGTTTTTCATAAGCATTGCGATTGTCATTGGCCCAACACCGCCCGGTACAGGAGTGATTGCCCCTGCAATCTTTTCGACCGCTTCAAAGTCTACGTCGCCTACAAGTCTGCCATCCTCAAGACGATTCATGCCAACGTCAATGACAACAGCCCCGGGTTTTACCATATCTGCAGTGATAAAGTTTGCTTTGCCAACGGCTGCAACCAAAATATCCGCTGTTTTTACTACCTCGGCAAGATTTTTTGTTCTGGAATGGCAAGTGGTCACGGTACCGTTTTTGTGAAGGAGAAGCATACTCATAGGCTTGCCTACAATGTTGCTTCTGCCAACAACTACACAGGTCTTGCCTTCAACCTCTACGCCGCTTTCTGCAATAAGTTCCATAATTCCGGCAGGGGTACAGGGCACAAAGTCATAGTCGCCAATCATAATTTTTCCGACATTTACGGGGTGAAACGCATCAACATCCTTCTCGGGACGGATGTTGTTGATGACAGCCTTTTCGTCCAGATGCTTGGGGAGCGGAAGCTGTACCAGAATGCCGTGGATTTTGTCGTCATTATTCAGTTTTTCAACCAATTCCAAAAGCTGGTCCTGGGTTGTATTTTCAGGCAGAGCAAACTTTTCGGAGTGCATACCAAGCTCGGTGCACATTGCTTCCTTTCTGCCTACGTAGACTTTTGATGCAGGGTCTTCACCTACTATGATTACGGCGAGACCCGGAAGAATTCCGTTTGCTTTCAGGTCGGCTATTTCTTTTGTCAGGTTTTCTTTTATCCGTGCGGATACTACCTTTCCGCTGAGTATTGTTGCCATTTTTTTTCTCTCCTTTTGCTTGGTATGAGGTTGGTTTTATCAGACAATCCGGCCCAAAACCCACAAGGTCAAGTCGTTTTGCTTTTTTAAGAGCGGCAAGGACAAGTGAATAGTTTTGGGGCGACCCAAACTGCAGAAGTGCCCGCTGCATTTTTTTTTCGTTGTAGTCACTCGGGACATAAACTGAGTTCATTGTCATTGGGTCAAGACCTGTATAATACATACAAGTGGATATACTGCCGGGAGTCGGATAAAAATCCTGAACCTGTTCGGGGTTTATGTGATTTTTTTTCAGATATTCCGCAAGCTTTATTGCGTCCTTAAGAGTGCTTCCGGGATGAGAAGACATAAGGTAAGGCACCACAAACTGCTTTTTGCCGGTTTTTGAGTTGATACGGTCAAATTTTTCAAGAAACTTCTCATAAACACTGTGTTGTGGCTTTCCCATAGCTTTGAGGACATTATCCGATATATGCTCGGGTGCAACCCTTAATTGTCCGCTGATATGATTTTCGCAAAGCTCGCGGAAAAAATCGGTGTTTTTGTCAGCAAGCAGATAGTCAAAACGTATTCCCGAACGGACAAAGACTTTTTTTACCCTTGGGAGCTTTCGTATCTTTTGCAAAAGTTCAAGGTAATCGCGGTGCGAAACCTCAAGATTTTTGCAAGGCTCGGGGAAAAGACACCGGCGGTTTTTGCACACACCATATTTAAGTTGCTTTTGACAAGACGGTGCACGGAAGTTTGCTGTAGGTCCGCCGACATCGTGAATATATCCTTTGAACCCCGGTTTTTCGGTAAGCTTTTTTGCCTCACGCAGGATTGATTCGTGACTTCGTGCGGTTACCGTGCGACCCTGATGAAAGGCAAGTGCACAAAAATTGCACGAGCCAAAGCATCCGCGGCACGAAGTTATGCTGAATTCGACTTCGGTTATGGCAGGGACTCCGCCGTCTTTTTCATAAATCGGGTGATATGTTCCCTCGTATGGAAGTTCATAGACCCTGTCAAGCTCCTCTGTGGTAAGAGGCGGTGATGGAGGAAGCTGAACAACAAATTTGTCGTCATTATCCATCTGGACAACCGGTCTTCCGGCTATTGAGTCTTGTTCTTCATACTGAAGCCGGGTCGCTTTTGCATAAAGCTTTTTGTTTTCCGTGACTTCGGTGTATGACGGGATTATGACCGAATTGTCGGGCAGTATCCCATTTGTATTTTCGATGTATGCGGTGCCGGCAACACTTTTGATTCCGTTTACCGGTACACCCATTTCAAGAAGATTTGCAATTTCGACAATCTGATGCTCGCCCATACCATAGATAAGCAGGTCGGCACCGCTGTCGATAAGTATACTGCGACGCACCTTGTCCGACCAGTAATCATAGTGAGCAAAACGCCTGAGGCTTGCCTCAATACCGCCGATTATTATCGGGACTTTTTTGCCATATGCCTCGCGGATGCGGTTGCAATATACAATTGTTGCACGGTCGGGTCGCCGGCCCGGTCTTCCGCCGGGGGAGTAAAGGTCAACCGAGCGGACCTTTTTTGAGACAGTGTAATGATTGACCATAGGGTCTATGTTTCCTGACGAAACCAAAAAACCAAGCCTTGGCTCACCAAGTGCTTTGAAGGCGGCTGAACTGTGCCAGTCAGGTTGCGAAATAATCCCGACGGTAAAGCCTGCAGCCTGCAGAACACGGGATATAATCGCGTGACCAAAGCTTGAATGGTCGATGTAGGCATCGCCTATTACATACACAAAATCAAGCTGTTTTATATTTTGTTTTTTCATATCGCTTTCCGAAATGGGAAGAAACACTAAAAAAACCTCTCAATCAAAATAAATAACACTTTTATTCTACCACAAAAAGTAAATTTTTTCAACTGCTTTTTTGTATAAATTTTACTTGACTACACTTGTGCAAGGTTGTATAATAATAGGGATTTAACAAGGAAAACAAACATTAATTAAAACAGAAAAAGGAGAACAACTATGAGAACAATAATTACGGTTATGGGAATTGACCGCACAGGTATTATTGCAAAGGTAAGTGACTGCCTTTACAGACACGGAGTAAACATAATGGACATAAACCAGACCATAATGCAGGATATATTCACAATGGTTATGCTGGTTGACCTTAAAGGTGCAAATGACAGCAGTGACGAGATTCTTAAGGACCTCGAAAAAATCGGAAAAGAGATTGGCGTTGATATCCGCATGCAAAACGAAGAGATTTTCAACTCAATGCACAGAATTTAACCGTTTTTGGGAGGAAATATGATTAACACACGCGAAATTACAGAAACAATCAAAATGATTGATGACCAGCATCTTGATGTAAGAACGATTACAATGGGTATATCGCTTCTTGATTGCATAGACAGCGATGCCAATAAGGCTTGCCAGAAAATCTATGACAAAATCACAGGATATGCAAAAGATTTGGTAAAAACAGGCGAGGAAATCAGCCGTCAGTACGGAATACCGATTATAAACAAGCGTATTTCGGTTACTCCGATTTCGCTTATTGCAGGGGCAAGTGATGCAAAAGATTATGTGTGCTTTGCAAAAACCCTCAACAAAGCGGCAATAGAAACAGGGGTTAATTTTATCGGCGGATTTTCGGCACTTGTACATAAAGGCTTTGCAAAAAGCGACGAAATTCTGATAAATTCAATCCCCGAGGCTCTTGCCACAACCGAGAGAGTTTGCTCGTCTGTGGGCGTTGCAACAACAAAAGCCGGAATTAATATGGATGCGGTAAAGCTTATGGGCGAAACCGTTGTAAAAACCGCACAGCTTACAAAGGACAGTGATTCTTTGGGCTGTGCAAAACTGGTTATATTTGCAAATGCGGTTGAGGATAATCCGTTTATGGCAGGCGCTTTCCACGGCGTTGGCGAAGGCGACGCCGTAATAAATGTAGGCGTAAGTGGTCCCGGAGTTGTAAAATCGGCACTCGAAAAGGTAAAAGGTTGCGATTTTGGAACGGTTGCCGAGACAATCAAAAAGACGGCGTTTAAGATAACCCGAATGGGTCAGCTTGTTGCGCAGGAGGCATCAAGGCGGCTTAATGTTCCGTTTGGGATAGTTGACTTATCACTTGCACCCACCCCCGAAATCGGCGACAGTGTTGCTTATATTTTGGAGGAAATGGGTCTTGAAAAATGCGGAACACACGGCACAACAGCAGCTCTTGCTCTTCTTAATGACGCTGTCAAAAAAGGCGGAGTTATGGCATCTAGCTATGTTGGCGGACTCAGTGGTGCATTTATTCCGGTCAGCGAAGATGCAGGCATGATTGCGGCTGCAGGATGTGGCGCTCTTACATTGGATAAGCTTGAGGCAATGACCTGCGTGTGCTCGGTTGGTCTTGATATGATAGCAATCCCGGGCGATACCCCGGCATCGACTATTTCGGCAATTATTGCAGACGAAATGGCGATAGGTATGATAAACCAAAAGACAACAGCAGTCAGGGTTGTTCCGGTTATCGGCAAAGGCGTTGGCGAGACGGTTGAATTTGGCGGACTTTTGGGATATGCCCCGATTATGCCGGTGCATGGTTACTCAAGTCAGGAATTTGTCGACAGAGGCGGAAGAATTCCTGCACCCATACACAGTCTTAAAAACTGATTTTTGAAACAAAAGAGGGGTAAATGGATATGTCACAGATTTTTGGATATGCCGCAACAATTGTTTCGATTATTGGATTTCAGTTGAAAAAGCAATGGCAAATAATCCTTTCGCAGTTTTTTTCAAATGCGTTTGTCGCACTGAGTTATCTTTTTTTGGGCGTTGAAAAAATGTCGGGAGGGGCAGTCTGCCTGGTGGGAGCTCTTCAGACTTTGACCAACTTTTTCTACCTCAAAAAAGAGAAAACTCCGCCGCGCGCATTGACAGTGGTTTTTCTTGCACTGTATGTTGCAGCATCGGTATTTACACTTTGTATTGCCGAAACGGTAAAAGTTCCGTATGATTTGTTGCCGCTTTTTGGGTCTTTGATATTCCTGATTGGTGTAAGTATAAAAAACTCAACAGCGACAAGATTTTTGTTTCTTGCCAATATGCTTGTCTGGATAGCATATGATGTTATGGCAACTCCGATAGCAACAGCAAATATGGTTACACATCTTTGCATACTGATTTCGGTTGTTGTGGGAATTGTGAGATATGATATAATAAAAAAATAAATTTATATTTGAGAATCGGAGGAAGAAAGATGCTGGTAAAAATACAGTCACAGGAACTTGTTGCAGAGATAGAAACATTTGCAGCAGAAATCAAGAGTATAAAAAATAACGACGGAACAGAATTTATGGCTAAAATGGGAAACGAGCCCGAAAGCAGAACAGCGCCTATAGCGTTCCCCATATGCGGCTTGCTTGGCGATGATAAGTACATATACAAAGACAAGGAGTATACACTCCAGATACACGGCTTTGCCCAAAAAATGGAGTTTGAGCTTGAGAAAAAGTGCGAGGACGAGGCTACATTTTTGCTTGTAGCAAATGACGAGACCCGGGAATGCTATCCTTTTGAATTTGAGTTCCGCGTTAATTACAAGCTTGTAAAAAACACCTTATATGTTTGCTATACTGCAAAGAATGCAAATTCGGACGAAATGTTTTTTGCATTCGGCGGACATGAGGCATATGCTATCCCCGAGGGGTTGACCGAATACAAGGTTGTTTTTGACCAAAAGCTGACCCTTGACGGATATGATGTGTCGGGAACAAAAGTACGCGAGTTAAACAGGGGTATTGTAAAAGATTCGGACACGCTGAATTTTGACGAGACTTCTTTCCGTGACGAAAAGGCAGGGGCACTTGTGCTTCCTGACATAAAAAGCAAAGAATGTTCGATTGTTCACAAAAATGGTACACGCAAGGTGACAGTAAAGTATGACGACTTCAAACATCTGCTTGTATGGCAGAATGCGGACGAAAAATACCTTTGCATCGAGCCCTGGTCAATGATAAGCGATGTGCCGCATATGGTTGGAAAAATCGACGAAAAACCGGATATGATAAGACTTTTAAAAGGCGAAGAATATTCTGCGGTACACAGTATGACTTTTTCGATATAGGAAAATTAAAAAATCCTGTCGTATGACAGGATTTTTTAATTGGTATATTTCTGCATATTTTTATTGAAAAAAGCACCGACAAAGTCGATGCTTTTTTTGGTACACCATCACGGACTCGAACCGTGGACACCCTGATTAAGAGTCAGGTGCTCTACCAGCTGAGCTAATGGTGCATGTCGTGTTTCACAACGAATAACAGTATACTCTTTTTTTTTGTATTTGTCAAGGGATTTTTTTAAAAAAATATCAAATTTTACAATATTTTTTGGCAGCGGCAGAAATCAAAGATATTTTTTCATATGTCCCAAAGCGTTTTTCTCCAGTCTTGAGACCTGTGCCTGCGAAATGCCGATTTCGTCAGCGATTTCCATTTGAGTTCTGCCCGAGAAAAACCGCATTTCAAGAATGTTTTTTTCGCGTTCGCTCAAATGCTTCATAGCTTCCTTTATCGAAATCTCTTCAAGCCACGAATCGTCAATGTTTTTTTCGTCCCTGACCTGGTCCATAACAAAAATCGCATCGCCGCCGCTGTCGTGGTAAATCGGCTCGTAGAGTGAAACAGGGTCCATTATTGCATCAAGTGCAACAGACACTTCTTTGTTTGAAAGGTCAAGTTCTTTTGCTATTTCTTCAAGAGTAGGCTCTTTTGAATTTTTATTTATAAGCTTTTCTTTTGCAGATAAGGCTTTGTAAGCAGTATCGCGAAGAGAGCGGCTGACACGGATGGCGGTGTTGTCACGAAGATAACGGCGTATTTCACCGATTATCATCGGCACGAATGTCATTTGTCGAAAACGCGGTATTATGCGGTTTTGAGCGGCTTCTTTTTAAAAACAATCTGCGAAACTATTATCCCGGCAAAGATAAGAAGACATCCGATGTATGCCCTAAGAGTCATGGTCTCGCCCAAAACAACGGCGCCGCCGATTGCACCAAACATAGATTCGGTCGAAAGGATGATGGAGGCATAGGTGGGGTCTGCTGACTTTTGCCCGATTATCTGACAGGTATAGGCAACACCGGCAGAAAGTACTCCGCTGTAAAGTATGGGGATTGAGGCAGCCTGAAGTACCGAAAGTGAGATATCTTCAAAAGATAATGCACACAAAAGACCCAAAATACCGCAGACGAAAAATTGTGTAAATGCAAAGCGGATTGGGTATATTCCGTCAACAAACTTGTCAATAACCAGAATATGCAGTGCCCAGAAAATTGCACCGATAAGCAAAACACAGTCGCCGTAGCTTATTTGCCATTTCTCATTTATGCAAATCAGGAACATTCCAACAACGGCAAAAAAAGCCCCAAGCCACACATTAAGGGTGGTCTTTTTGCCAAGGAATATCCCCAAAATGGGTACCAAAACGGTGTAAATACCGGTCAGAAAGCTTGATTTTCCGGCACTGCCGGTTATTTCAACTCCCCATTGTTGAAGAGCCGAGGCTATAAAGAGGATCAAGCCTGCCAAAGCACCTGACTTGATGGTGACAGTTATTTTGCCGGAATGAATTGTTTTTTCGGCTTCTTTTTTTTCAAAAATTAAGATTACCGGGATAAGTGAAAACGCGCCCAGAAGAAAGCGCGTACCATTAAAGGTAAATGCCCCGACTGAATCGGCACCGATTCTTTGTGCCACAAAGGCAAAGCCCCAAATCATTGCAGTCATCAGCAAAAGCAGGTTTGATTTAAGTTTTTTCATATGTATAACTCCTTTAAATAATGGTGCCTCAAACGAAAGAGGCACCAAAGCTTATTTCTTCCAGGTATATGGAGAAAACAGTATCAGCATAGGGAAAATCTCCAATCTTCCCACAAGCATATTAAAAATAAAGACAATTTTTGAAAATGATGAGTAGTCCCCAAAATTGCAGGTTGGACCAACTCTGGCAAATCCCGGACCAATGTTGTTAATGGTTGCAGCAATTGCAGAGAAGTTTGTTGCAAAGTCGAACTTGTCCATACTTACAAGCAAAAGAGAAAATGCAAATATAACAAAGTATGCAACCATATACACATTTACTGCCCGGATAGTTTCATGTGCCACAAGCTGTCGGTTTATTGTTATCTTGTGGGTACTTTGAGGATGTACGGTGATTTTAAGCTCTTTGATTACTGTTTTAAAAGCAATTATAATTCGCGAAACTTTCATTCCGCCACCGGTACTTCCTGCACAGGCACCGATGAACATAAGCAAGAGCAGAATGGTTTTTGAGAATTCGGGCCATTTGTCAAAGTCGGTTGTGGCATATCCGGTAGTTGTGATGATTGATGCTACCTGAAAAGCACTGTGTTTGAGGGCGGTCCAGATATTGTCAAACAATCCTGAAATATTGATGCAAATCAATATGATTGAAGCCAATATAACACCAAGATATCCGCGAAGTTCTTCTGATTTGAATACGGCTTTAAATTTTCGCATAAGAAGCAGGTAATAAAGCGAAAAATCAATACCGAAGAGAATCATAAACACAGTGACCACATTCTGCTGAAAAGCAGTATAACCAGCCATACCGGAATTTCTGACAGCAAAGCCGCCTGTGCCGGCTGTTCCAAGCGAGATGGTTATTGAATCGAAAAGCGGCATACCTCCAATCAAAAGCAGAAGTATTTCCAAGATAGTGAAAAATGTATACATTGCATAAAGAATTTTGGCACTTGACTGGACACGCGGCACAATTTTTCCGACGGCAGGTCCGGTACTTTCGGCTTTAAGCAGATACAGATTGTCTCCACCCGAAAGCTTGAGGAGCGACACCAGAAAAACCAAAACACCCATACCGCCAATCCAGTGGGTAAAGCTTCGCCAAAAAAGCATTCCGTGTGAAAGCTTTTCGACATCTTTCAGAATGCTTGCACCGGTTGTAGTAAACCCCGATACAGTCTCGAAGAGTGCATCAAAGAAATTTGGTATTGCTCCTGAAATAATAAAGGGAAGTGCACCAAACAAACTCATACATATCCAACTGAGCGAAACTGCAGCAAGGCCTTCCTTGGCGTACATATTACGCTTTTTGGGAACGATTGATTTAAGAAGAAAGCCCGAAACAAAGCAGATTGCAGCAGATACAGCAAAAGCAAATGCGTCACTTTCGCGGTATATAAGCGAGCATATAAGAGGTAAAAGCATGCAGGCTGATTCCAGAACAAGGGATAAGCCAAGTACATGAATAACTATTTTTTTATTCATTCAAAAACAACTCCCCTATTCCAATATATCGCTTGCTTGTTTAAAGCCTGCGTGAGTAGTAACGACAATTACTGTATCACCGGCAAGAATTTTGTCGCGGCCTCTGGGGATAATAACCGAGCCGTTTCGGTGAATACATGCAACAAGGACATTGTCTTTAAGCTGCATTTCTTCAAGTGATATGCCGGACACAGGCGAATTTTCTTTTATCAAAAATTCAAGAGCCTCGGCTTTTCCGTCCAGGATAAGATGCATTGTTTCGATATCGCAGTCAAGAGAGTTCTGCTTTGCTCTGACAAATCGCACGATGTATTCGGCGGTAATGTCTTTTGGATAGATAACAGTATCAAGGTCAAGCCCTGCAATTATGTCGTCATAAGAAACTCGGTTTACTTTTGTTATAACCTTTCCGTTTGACTGACTTTTCGCAAAAAGCGAAAGCATGATATTTTCTTCATCAATGTTTGTGAGAGCAACAAAAGACTCGGCACTGTCGATGCCCTCCTGCTCCAAAAGACCTCTGTCAGTTCCGTCGCCATTGATGATTGTGGCTTTTGGAAGGGCAAGGCAAAGTTCCTCGCAACGCTCCTTGTTTTTTTCAATAAGTTTTACATCTATACCACGATGCAAAAGCCTTTTTGCCAGATAGTAGGCAGTTTCACCGCCACCGACGATGATTGTGTCCTTTACGCGGTTGGTGGTAATTCCAATCTTTCTGAAGAAATCCGAGCCGTTCAATGGTGCTGCCACTATGCTTACAAGGTCACCCTTTTTGATTATAAAGTTACCGCCAGGTATAAAAGCTTTTTCGCCGCGTTCGATGCCACATACCAGTATATCTGTATTAAAGCGTGAATTGATATCGGCAACCCTGATATCAACAAGGGGCGAACGCTCGGTCACTTTGAATTTGAGAATTTCGATTCTGCCTTTGGCAAAGGTATCTATTTCGATTGCTGAGGGGAACCTCAACGCTCTTGCCATTTCACTTGCGGCAGTATTTTCGGGATTTATGACCATAGCAAGACCAAGGTCATCCTTAAACAAGCTCAATTCTTTTGTATATTCGGGTTTTCTTACTCTTGCAATTGTTTGACAGTTTGCGGTCTTTTTTGCAATAAGGCAGGTGAGAAGGTTTACCTCGTCAGAGCCTGTAACGGCAATTAGAATATCCGCATCTTTTATACCTGCTTCAATCAGTATTTCGTGGCTTATTCCGTTGCCTACAATGCCCATAACATCGCAACGGCTGATGACATCCTGAACCACATCATAGTCAAGATCAACAACTGTTATATTTTGATTTTCTTCCTGGCTGAGCTTTTCGGCAAGCTTTTGACCGACCTTTCCGCAGCCTATGATGATAGTGTTCATAAAATCTCCAATCTGCAAAAAATGCGTTTGTTTCTTTTACATATTCCAACTAAGATATTTAATAAAACAATTATAGTAAATTAAGTGCTGAATGTCAAGCCTGTACGAAATATTTTACCCTTTCTTAGCCAGTTTCAAAATACGAACATTTTCTTGGAAAAAACTACATTTATCGGTTGACAATCAATTGCCGCTGTGATAGAATTAAGGCTGATGGAGACATCAAAATACATATTAAAAATGACATATCGTGGAGGGTTTGTTATGAGCAACTTGAAGGCAGGATTTGGGAGAGTGGATATTACTCCCAGTATGGGAATAGAAATAGCAGGATATTATCAAAAACGCGAGGCAGAAGGCGTTCTTGACCCGCTTCATGCAAATGCAATTGCTGTCGGAAACGGCAAAACAACTGTGCTTTTTATTTCGTTTGATCATTGTGGTATATACAAGGATTTAAGCGATTACTACAAAAAGATTATAAGTGAGAGAACAGGTATTGCGACAGAAAACATCAATATTGCTGCAACACATACACACACCGCACCGCATTTGGATTACGGAAGAGGCGGCGAAAAGGTTGATGTTTACCGTGAGTTTGTAGGCCAAAAAATGGCAGATGCTGCAGACTTTGCTATCAGTGATATGAAGCCTGCAAAAATGGGCTGGAAGGTTGGCAACGCTCCCAATGTTGCATTTGTCCGCCGTTTCAGAATGAAAGACGGCAAGGTTCGCACAAATCCCGGCGTTGGCAATCCCGATATTCTGGCTCCGCTTGGTGATGTTGACGAAAGAGTAAATGTTATTCGTTTTGACCGCGAAGGTGCAGATACCATCCTTTTGGTAAACTTCGCTAACCATCCTGATGTTGTTGGCGGTAGCAAGATTTCGGCAGACTGGCCGGGACTTCTTACCGGTATTATTGAAAGATGTCTGCCCGGAGTAAAGAGCTTGTTTATAAATGGTACACAGGGTGATGTAAACCATGTTGATGTTAACGCAAAAGATGGCGATATGAATGATCTTGCAAATGACTTCGACGATGTTGCAAGAGGATATGGACATGCAATACATATTGCAAATGTTGTTGCAGGTGCAGTTATGCAGGTTTATGCAAAGGTTAATTACACAGATGCTGACGATATAAAAGTAATCGAAAAAACCATAAGCGTTCCGTCCAACAAGGCAAAGCCCGAAGAGTTGCCTCTTGCTCACAAATATAACGACCTCCATCTTGCGGGCAGAGATGACGAAATTCCGTTTGAAGCAATGGAACTTACAACAGCTGTTGCTGAGGCTATGCGTATGGTAAGACTTGAAAACGGACCTGACGCATTTGATATGAAGATTACAGGTATTTCAATCGGCAATGTTGCCTTTATTACAATCCCCGGCGAAGGATTTACAAGCATAGGCAGAGGATTGAAGATGGCAGAGGGATGGGATTTGGTTTGCCCCTGCGGTCTTACAAATGGCTGCGAGGGTTACTTCCCGGCTCGTGACGCTTATGACGAGGGCGGATACGAAGCAAAGAGCTCACCGTTTAAAGCAGGTGTAGCAGAGCTCTTTATCGAAGAAGGCACAAAAGTTTTGAACGAACTCCGCAAATAAAAGTTGTATATCATTGGCTGTGACAAAACATTTTGTCACAGCCGATTTTTTTATTGACAAATGTCAAAGTTTTGTGATATATTTATAAAAGAACAGATTAGATGAGATTGAATATGCTGAGATTAGATGAGATGAGAACGATAAGAATATTGTTTTGGCGTCTTAATCTTCTGATTTTCTGTTCAGAAGATTTTTTAATAAGAGCGGAGGAACATAAAATGAACAACTATAAAGATTTTGAAAATTACTTAAAAGAAACCCCCACACACGACGGGTATTTTGGTCAGCACGGCGGGGCATTTTTGCCAAAAGAACTTGAGCCTGCATTCAAAGAAGCAGACGATGCTTACGAGGCAATATGCCACTCTGCACAGTTTATAAACGAGCTTCGCAGAATAAGAAAGGAATTTCAGGGAAGACCGACTCCTGTTTATCATTGTGAAAGACTTTCAAAAATATTCGGCAACTGCCAGATATATTTAAAGCGCGAGGATTTAAACCATACAGGCGCTCACAAGCTTAACCATTGTATGGGTGAGGGACTTTTGGCAAAGTATATGGGCAAAAAGAAGCTTATTGCCGAAACCGGAGCGGGTCAGCACGGTGTGGCAATTGCGACTGCTGCCGCATATTTTGGTATGGAATGTGATGTATATATGGGCGAGGTTGATATTGAAAAGCAGTACCCCAATGTTATCCGTATGAAGATGCTTGGAGCAAATGTTATACCGGTTACACATGGGCTCAAAACTCTTAAAGAGGCTGTTGATGCAGCATTTGAGGCATATCTTAAGGAATATAAGGACGCTATTTACTGTATAGGTTCGGCGCTTGGTCCGCATCCTTTTCCCAAAATGGTAAGGGATTTCCAGTCTGTTATAGGTATAGAAGCAAGAGAGCAGTTCTTAGAAATGACGGGTATTATGCCTGACGCTGTATGTGCTTGTGTTGGCGGAGGGTCAAATTCGCTTGGAATGTTTACACCATTCCTTGCAGACCCGGTAGAAATTTATGGAATTGAGCCTCTTGGCAGAGGCGAAAATGTTGGCGATCATGCTGCAACAATGAAGTTTGGCACAAAGGGCAGAATTCACGGATTTGATACTTATGTGCTCCAAGACGAAAACGGCGAGCCGTTGCCTGTTTATTCGATTGCCAGCGGACTTGACTATCCCGGCGTAGGTCCCGAACATGCACACCTCAGAGATTTGAACAGAGTTCATTATGAGACTGTGTCGGATGAAGAAGCTATGGAAGCGTTTTTCCTGCTTTCGAGATACGAGGGTATCATTCCTGCAATCGAGAGTGCACACGCTTTGGCGTATGCTATACGATATGCAAAGGAACATAAGTCAGGGTCAATCCTCACTTGTCTTTCGGGAAGAGGGGATAAGGACATTGACTATGTTTATGAAAAGTACGGCTGTGGAGAGCAGTTTAAACTGGATTATGAAATTTAACATATTAAAAACCTCTTGCAATTTAAGTTGCAAGAGGTTTTTTAGTTTAAATATTTTTTGTCATCTTCAAGCTGAGCTTTGAGCGAATCAAGACTGTCAAATTTTTTTATGTCGCGAATTCGCTTTAAAAACTCGATTTCGATTGTTTTGTCATAAAGGTCGCCGCAAAAATCCGATATATAAGTTTCTATGCAACGGTCGGTTTCGTTTATGGTAGGTTTTCCTCCTATGTTTGTTATTCCAAAGAAAATCCCCTCGGGCAAAATTACTCTTGTAAGATATACACCGTCTTTTGGAAGAAGGATGTTTTTGGGGATAGTTATATTTGCAGTAGGGAAGCCTATCCTGCGACCGATTTCGTTGCCATGGATTACTTTCCCCTCAAGCGAAAACGGACGAAGCATATACCTTTCCGCATTTTCGACCATACCATTTTTTAGGCAGTCTCGGATTTTTGTGCTTGAAACAATTCCGTCAAGCTCAATGCAATCAATAATTTTGGCTTTGATACCAAAGTTCTTACATTCCGAAACGAGTAAATCGCTGTCACCTTTTGCAAGGTGTCCAAAACGATAGTTCGCACCGGCAAACACAATTTCGGCATTATATGCGATTTTAAGCCGGTCACAAACAAAGTCACGGTAAGATATTTTGCTGAAAGCTTCGTCAAAGTTTTCTACAACGGCAAAGTCGGCACCCAACTCTTCAATAATCTTTATGCGTTTTTCAAGAGTGTTTACAGGCTCGGCAAAAAACGAAGTGTCAAAAAGCTGAACAAGCGACACCAGATTGTTTTTCTTTGCATATTCAATAGCTGATTTTATTACCTTGATGTGCCCTTTGTGTATGGAATCAAACGAACCAAGAGCCACAGATGTTTTGAATGGCAAAAGGTCTTTTGCATTTAAACTGTTTAAAACAACCATATTAAATCTCCTAAGCACCCTGACTTCCGTCAAAAAATGTTTTCAAAATCTCCAGATGGTCAGTTTGCTGGCGTGCTATAACCAAAAAGTCACCTTTTTCGTCAAATACGCGGTAAGCCTGACCAATTTCCAGTCCCTCAACATTTATCTTTATGCCAAAACGCACTTTTTTTGCCTTTTTTTCGGCAAGAACAATTTTGGGATATTCAGGAAGAGCATCCTGGACAGGAACAAAAAAGTCAAGGTTGCCATCTGCATACATTTTTTCAACCTCTTCCAAAGAATATGAATCCTTGATGTCAAACCTGCCGGACTTTGTCCGCATCAGCGACGACATATATCCGCCCGAACCAAGACTTTTGCCTATGTCCTCGCACAGTGTTCTTATGTATGTGCCTTTAGAACAGTCAACAAGCATTGTAACTGTGTTTTTGTCAAGGTCGATGTTTTGTATTTCAATGTTTTTTATCAAAACTTTACGCGGCTTTCTCTCGACGGTTTTTCCTTCGCGTGCAAGTTCATAAAGCTTTTTTCCGTCAATTTTGATTGCGGAATACATAGGGGGGATTTGTTCGATTTCTCCTATAAAGCTTTTAACAGCTTTTTTTATTGAATCTTCGCTTACATTTACTTCAAAGCTTTCAAGTATATTGCCGCTTTTGTCCTGAGTGTCGGTGATTGCGCCAAGGGTCATTTCGGCAAGATATTGTTTGTCCGATGCAGTAAGAAGCTCGGCAAGCTTTGTTCCCTTGCCGATGCACATCGGCAAAACCCCTGTGGCATCCGGGTCAAGAGTCCCCGTATGTCCTATTTTTTTTATGCCCAAAATCTTTCGCAGTTTGTAAACCACATCGTGCGAGGTTATGCCAATTGGCTTGTTTATGTTGATAATTCCGTTCATCTTATTTCTCCATAGGTTGTGCGTTTAATTCTGATTCAAGCTTATCAGTGACAATTTTTTTGACCTCATCAAGCGGCATTTTTAATGTAAAGCCGCTTGCACGTTCATGACCACCACCGCCAAAATGTACCGCAATTTTCGATACATCAAGTATGCTGTTTGACCTGAGGCTGACCTTAAACCCGTCTTCGCGCTGACGGATATAAACCCCGACCTCTGCACCTTGGATACTGTTTGGCAGATTTACAATTGCATCAGCATCAGCTTCAGTTAAACCCGCATCTGCAAAATCATTTTCACAAAATGCAAGCAAGGCAACTTTGCCGTTTGAAAAAAGCTCAAGATTTTCGATGCCTTTTTTATACATAGCCAGATATTCGGGGGTCTTTGTGTCAAAGAGTTTTTTTGTCATATCTGCAATATTGATACCGGTTTCCATAAGCTCGGCAGCCGCAATGTGAGTTTTTGGAGTTGTTGACGAAAACTTGAAACTGCCGGTGTCGCAGACAATTGCCAGATAAAGATTGTAGGCAATATCATGTGTAAGCGAAACACCCATAGCTTTTGCAAGATCAAATATAATTTCACCGGTAGCAGGAGCGGAGGGGACAACGATTGTGGTGTTGGCAAAAGACTTGTGTGTTACGTGATGGTCTATTGCCGCAGTTTCACCGACAAAATCAGCAGAAAAAGCACCAAGCCTTTCAAGGTCCGCACAGTCAACCGCGATTTTAAGGTCGCAGTCCTTGATGCTGAGGCCTTGCGACTCGGTACCTTTCAAAAGTTTATATTCTTTTGTAAGGTCGTCACCTTCGCGCAAGAAAACATCTGCCTGTTTGCCAAGGGCAAGCAGACAGAGCTTAAGTCCAAAGGCGCTGCCAAGTGCATCGCCATCGGGATTTGTATGATTGAATATTGCAATTTTTTTGGAAGAATTGATTTTTTCTATCAGTTCACAAAACATAATATTACACCTCAAAATCACAGGTTTTTAAGAACCTGATTGATATGAGCACCATACTCGATTGAATTATCCAGGATAAATGTAAATTCGGGAGTGGCACGAAGATTGATTCGGTGTCCGATTTCGCGACGGATGAATCCTGATGCGCTTTTCAGCGCATCAATTACATCTTTTTGAGCTTTTTCGTTTCCCAAAACGCTGATATATGCTTTGGCAAACTTCAAATCTTTTGTTACCGAAACATTTACCACCGAAACAAGGGTGGAGACGCGAGGGTCTTTAAGTTCTCTTATTATAGCACTTAATTCTTTTTTAACTTCTTCCGAAATTCTATCAATTCTGTTGTAAGCAGGCATAATTATACCGCCTTTCTGTTAGTCTTTACTGAGGCTTGATTTGTTCCATTACATAAGCCTCAACAATGTCGCCTTCCTTGATGTCATTGAATTTTTCAATTCCTATGCCGCATTCGTATCCGCTTGCGACTTCCTTGACATCATCCTTAAAGCGCTTAAGGGAAGCAAGCTCGCCTTCGTGAATAACGATACCATCACGCACAATGCGGACAAGGCTGTTGCGGTGGATTTTTCCGTCGGTAACATAAGCACCGCCGATTGTGCCAACACCTGATACGCGGAATGTGGTACGGATTTCGACATGACCGGTGATTTGTTCCTGGAATTTGGGCGCAAGCATACCCTTCATAGCAGCTTCGATATCTTCAATAGCGTCATAAATAACACGATAAAGTCTTATATCAACATTTGATGCCTCTGCCGAAATGGTTGCACCGGGGGTCGGGCGAACATTAAAGCCGACAATAATGGCATTTGAAGCGGTTGCAAGCATAACATCCGAGTCAGTAACGGCACCAACTGCACCGTGAATAACATTTACGCGGACTTCTTCGTTTGCAATTCGTTCAAGTGACTGACGAACAGCTTCAACCGAGCCCTGAACATCAGCTTTCACGATAATATTAAGGTCTTTTGTCTTACCTGCCTCAATCTGTTCAAAAAGGTTGTCAAGCGAAACAGCCTGGCTTGCTTTTTGCATTTCCTGCTTTTGTTTGAACTTTCTTGCCTCAACTACCTCACGGGCTTTGCGCTCGTCTTCAACAACATAGAATACATCGCCGCCTTCGGGGACTTCGGAAAGACCAAGAATTTCAACCGGGATGGAGGGACCTGCTTTTTTGATGGCTTTACCCTTGTCGTCGTTCATTGCACGAACTCTGCCGACTGCTGTTCCGGCAACAACAATGTCACCTGCGCGTAGTGTTCCGTTTTGAACAAGAAGTGTTGCAACAGGACCTCTGCCCTTGTCAAGCTGGGCTTCAATAACTGTTCCCTTGCCAAGACGGTTGGGATTGGCTTTAAGTTCTTTCATTTCGGCAACAAGAAGAACCATTTCCAAAAGCTTGTCGATGTTAAGCTTCTTCTTTGCCGAAACTTCTACACAGATGGTGTCACCGCCCCATTCTTCGGGAACAAGACCATGCTCGGTAAGCTCCTGACGAACACGGTCGGGATTTGCACCGTCTTTGTCAATTTTGTTGATTGCTACAATTATCGAAACTTCTGCCGCTCTTGCATGGTTTATTGCTTCGATTGTCTGCGGCATAATACCATCGTCTGCTGCAACAACCAGAATTGCAATGTCAGTAACAAGTGCTCCGCGTGCACGCATTGCAGTAAATGCTTCGTGTCCGGGAGTATCAAGGAATGTGATTTTCTTGTCGTTTATTCTGACGCGATAAGCACCGATATGCTGTGTTATACCGCCAAATTCGCCATCGGTTACATTGGTATTGCGGATTGTATCAAGAAGCGATGTCTTACCATGGTCAACGTGTCCCATAACAACCACAACCGGCGAACGGGGAACAAGTGATTCGGGAGCGTCTTCAACATCGTTAAATAGTTTATCCTCTTCGGTCAAAATTATTTCATGTTCAACTGTGCCGCCAAAATCTTCTACAATAAGAGATGCTGTGTCAAAGTCAAGAGTTTCGTTTACAGATGCCATAATGCCAAGCATCATAAGTTTTTTGATAACTTCGGTTGATGGCTTTCCAAGTCTTTCAGAAAGTTCGCCAACGGTGATGTTGTCCGGAACAAGAACCTCCAGAACTTCTTTCTTTTCTTTTTTAACCGGTTTTTCAGGTTCTTTTTGACCTGATTTTTCTTTTACAAGCTTGCTCTTTTTATTTCCGGTCTTTATTTTCTGCTTGTTGCTGCTTCCGCCGGCTTCTTTTACATTGTCGGGGACAAGTTCTTCAAGCTTTTCGTTGTCAAGACGGTCAAGGTCCACATTGTTTGCACGGGTGTCAACAACACGGGTCTTGCGTGCCTGCACAGGCTCGTCGCTGAACGATGGGTCGGTATCGATTTTTTCAGCTGCCTTTTTGGACTTTTCTTCGGGTTTTTCTCCAGCCTTTTCAGGATTTGCTTTTGGTTCTTCAATCACAGCTTCAACCGCTGCAAAAAGAGCAGAAAAATCTTCGACCTGGTTTTTCTGAGTAAAATATTCAAAAATAACATTGAGCTCGTTTTCGTCAAGCGCACTCATATGATTTTTGTCCGAAACATTGTAATCGTGAAGAACTTTTACAACATCCTTGCTTGGGATGCCAAAACCCTTCGAAATTTCATATGCTTTAATTTTTACCATAGTATTTTCCTTTCCGATTTGATTGCCTGGACTAAGAATAGAGGAGGAACCAAATCTAAACAATATTTTGGAATACGGTTAACAGCTTTGTTCCAAGATATTTGTCAAGCTGTCAGCAAATCCTTTGTCAGTTATGGAAACGACCACTGCAAAGCCTTTGCCGGTTGCTTTTCCCAGAGAGTATCTGTCACTGCATTCGATGTATGGAACGTTATAAAAACTGCAACCATTTCTAAACTTCTTTTTTGTGTTATCTGATGCATCAGCCGAAACCAGAACAAGCTGTGATTTGCTCTTAAGGCTGTCCTTCGCGGCACCTTCGCCAAATACAGCGTTACCTGATTTTACTGCAAGGCCAAGCATCCGATAAAACTTATCATTTATCATCATTTACCAATTCCTCCAGGGTGTCATAAATTTTGGAATCTATCTTACTTGAGAAGCTGCGCTCGAATGCGCTTTTTTTTCGTGCAGACAAAATACAGTTTTTGTCTTTGCAGATGTAGGCACCCCGACTGTTGATTTTGTTAGCAAAGTCGATGCAAAAACCATCGGATGTTTTTGCAACCCTAAAAAGCTTTTCACGCGGCACAAGATTTCGGCATACGACACACATTCGCTGTGGATTCATGGTAAATATTCTCCTAAAAAATTAATTAGATTATTCAGCCTTCTCGCTTGATTCGGGCTTGAGGTCAATCTTCCATCCGGTAAGACGGGCAGCAAGGCGTGCGTTTTGACCTTCTTTTCCGATTGCGAGAGAAAGCTGGTCTTCGGGTACTATTACGCTGCAGGATTTCTTTTCTTCGTCAACGGCAATAGAAACAACCTTTGCGGGACTAAGTGCCTGTGTAATGTATTCGGCAGGGTTGTCGCTGTATTTGATGATATCAATTTTTTCGCCACGAAGCTCGTCAATAACTGCCTGAACACGCATGCCCTTGGGACCGATGCAGGTACCTACCGGGTCAACACCTTCAACTGTTGACATAACAGCAAGCTTGCTTCTTGAGCCGGGTTCACGGGTAAGACCTTTTATTTCAATAGTACCATTTTTGATTTCGGGAACTTCAAGTTCAAAAAGTCTGCGGACAAGACCGGGATGCGAACGCGAAACCATAAGGTGAACACCCTTTACCGAGTTTGCAACTTCAACAACAAACACCTTAAACTTTTCGCCCGGCTTGTAGTTGTCGTTTTTCACCTGCTCGTTGGGCATAAGTACAGATTCGGTATCGCCGATTTCAAGCATAATGTTGCGCCTGTCAATTTTGCGAACGGTTGCGGTCATAATGTCATTTGCTCTGTTTGAGAATTCATCAAATGCCTTTTCTCTTTCTGCCTCGCGGATTCTCTGAAGAACAACCTGACGTGCGGTTTGTGCAGCAATTCTGCCAAATGAACTGGGTGTAACTTCTCTTTCAAGAACATCGCCAACTTCATAGTTGGGGTTAATCTGTTTTGCATCTTCAACAGAAATTTCTGCCTCTCTGTTTTCAACCACTTCGACGATGTTCTTGCGTGCATAAACTTTGATTTCGCCGGTTTCTTCGTCAATCAGGACTTTGGCATCCTGTACAGCACCAAAGTTCTTTTTGTAGGCACTCAGAAGTGCACCATTAAGTACATCAAGAACTATGTCGCGGCTGATGCCTTTTTCCTTTTCAATTTCATCTAACAATACAAATAATTCTGCGCTCATTTTTTTAAATCTCTCCTATCTGATATTTATATTTAAAAATCAAAGTGAAGCTTAACGCCTGTAGTTTCACTTTGCATAATTGACACATTTCCGCTCTCTGTTTCAAGAGTGATTTTTCCGTCTTCAAACGAAACAAGCTTGCCGCTTAAGGTCTTGCTGCCGTTTTCGGCTTTGTAAAGACCGATGTCTATTGTTTCACCAATGTATCGGCTAAAGTGTTCGGGGTTTCGAAGTCGTCTTTCAATTCCGGGAGACGAAACCTCAAGCATATAATTTTCGGGGATGGGGTCTTTTTTGTCAAGTTCTTCACTGAGTTTTCGGCTTATTGCCTCACATTCATCAAGCGATATACCGCCGCCTTCTTTGTCGGCAAAAATCCTGAGTGTGCGCGACTTGCCCTCTTTAAGATATTCCAAATCATAGATGTAGCAATCGTTTTCTTCGGCAATTGGTTTTGCCAGATCAAGAATTTTAAGCTCCAGTTTTGAATATGCCATTTAAAACCTTCCTTTCGGGATTATTATGCAGCGTTTAGTATAAACAAAAGAGTGAGGTCTGCCTCACTCTTCTTGAACAATATTCACGATACATTTATTTTAACACAAAACAGTAGGTATGTCAAGCTTTTTTTATAATTTTTGCAAGCTCATCCATAAATGAATTAATGTCCTTAAACTGTCTGTAGACAGATGCAAAGCGCACATATGCAATGTCGTCAATATCTTTAAGACGTTCCATAACCATTTCGCCTATACGCTCGGATGTAACTTCGCGCTCAAGCATATTGTAAAGTTTGGACTCAATATCGTCAATAAGTTTTTCGATATCGCTGAGTGTAACCGGGCGTTTTTCGCAGGCGCGGAGTATGCCGGTCAAAACTTTTTCGCGGTCAAAGGTCTCGCGTGTGCCGTCTTTTTTGACAACAATCATAGGGATTGTTTCAATTTTTTCGTATGTAGTGAATCTTTTTCCGCATTCAAGACATTCTCTGCGGCGACGGATTGTTGTACCTTCTTCTGTCGAACGGGAATCTATAACCTTACTTTCAAGGTGTCCGCAAAATAAACAACGCATATTTTTCAACTCCAAATATAATATATGTACTTTTATTATAATAACATCAAAAAATTGATTTGTCAAATATATAAGAAAAAACAGAGGCAGAATCTGCCTCTGTTTTTAAATGTTAAAAACTTTTATCTTGTTTTCATTCCCATATAAAATGTGTTGCGGCTTGCCGGTTTGTTCTGGATCGAATCAAGAGCTTCGCCAAAACGCTGGAAGTGAACAACTTCACGTTCGCGCAGGAATTTAATTACGTCATTTACATCAGGATCATCGGAGACACGAAGAATGTTGTCGTAGGTTGCACGGGCTTTTTGCTCTGCGGCCAGATCTTCAACAAGGTCTGCAATCGGGTCGCCGGTTACTGAAAGTGTTGCTGCGGAGAAAGGATTGCCTCCTGCTGAAATAGGATAAACACCCTTACCGTGGTCTATGAAATATGGTGCCATTGGACTGTTTTCAATTTCGCTGGTTGTAGCATTTTTTGTAAGCTGATGAATAATAGTGCCAACCATTTCCAGATGCGCAAGTTCTTCGGTGCCGATGTCAGTAAGAGTTGCCTTTGTTATACCATTGGGCATAGAAAAACGCTGCGCAAGGTAGCGCATTGAGGCACCCAGTTCACCATGAGGTCCACCATACTGGCTGACGATAAAGCTTGCAAGTTTGGGGTTTGGGTTTTTAATGTTTATTGGATACTGCAATTTTTTATGATAACTCCACATAAGTCACTAACCTCCTTAGTTTGACCAGGGCCAGGGTTCGCTTACCCAGGTCCATTCTGTGTCGCTGTTTACATCCGAAACTTTTATCGGGCCGAATTTTTCGGCATACATTTTTTTGAGTTCCTCGGCTTTTTTACTCATATTTTTAAAATATTCAAGAGCCATTCTGCTGGTTGGATGAGTGTCAAGATAAAGATTCCACTCGTGAGCCGCAAAGCTATATTCCATAATCTGTTTCATAAGAGATTCGCGTTCGGTCATTTTGTGTTTGCCTCCTTTGTCAGATCCTGATTTCCGTATACCCCCAAAGGAAGGTCAAGTGTCGGGAAAATTGTTCCGCGGGCAAGCCCCATTTCGGGGGAGTAAAGGTTTCGGTCATTGGCTGTCTGTACTGGGACATAAGCATAACCTTCGGGTGTATTCAAAACAAAATTTGCCATAATTTCAACTCCTTAATAAATATATGCTCACCGACATTACATATTATGTTTTTTTGCGACAAATTGTGACCGATATTTTAAAATTGAAAGTAGTGAAGTTTGGCACAAATTTCCGCCGTATTGTCTTGACAAAAGGGGTATTAAGGGGTAGAATAATTTTGAATATTAAAGTCAAACAAAATAGGATGGTGGAGACTATGAGTTATCAGACAAACCTGACAGAAGGTTCTGTTGTGAAAAAATATATAGCATTTGTCGTCCCCATATTGATTTCGGGGCTGTTGCAGCAGCTTTATAATGCAGCTGACACAATGGTGGTTGGAAAATTTGTCGGGGCATCGGCTCTTGCTGCGGTGGGGGCAACCGGGTCAATCACTAATCTTATTTTAAATATGTTTCTGGGGCTTTCAGGTGGTGCAGATGTTGTTTGCGCCAGATTTTTTGGAGCACGGGATAAGGAATCCCTCCACAGAGCCATACACACATCTATTATGCTTGGTATTGTTTCCGGTGTGTTTTTGGCGTTGGCAGGGTTTCTTTTTTCGCGAAATCTTCTTATGATGATGAAAACTCCTGCAGAGGTTCTTGATGATGCGACTCTTTATATGCAGGTATATTTCTTAGGAGCACCAGCGTCGATGCTTTATAACTTCAGTGCAGCAGTTTTGCGTGCATCGGGCGATACAAAAAGACCTCTTTACATACTGACGGCTGCAGGAATAACCAATGTTTTGCTGAATTTACTGTTTGTTATTGTTTTTGAAATTGGGGTATTGGGTGTTGCTGTTGCAACGGTAATATCGCAGGTCCTTTCGGCTGTTTTTGCCTTGACCTTGCTTGTGAAAAATGATGCAGAATTTAAGCTAAGCTTTAAAAAATTGAGAATTTATAAAAAAGAGCTTTTGAAAATTGCCGCTGTAGGAATTCCGTCAGGAATGAACGGAATGATGTTTAGTGTGGCAAATGTAATTATACAGGTTGCAGTAAATTCGTTTGGTAAAATTGTGATGGCAGCAACAGTTGCAGCAGGAAATATTTCAAACTTTGTTTATCTGGTAATTGCATCGTCCGAACAGGCAGTAATGACATTTTCGGGGCAGAATATCGGTGCGGGGAACTTCAAAAGAGTGGATCAGACGCTTAAAACAGGATTGGTGTTTGCTTATATATGTATGGGTGTTCTTGTAGCGGTTATTTTTGGATTTGGTGAAAATTTGCTTGCTATGTTTGTTGACGGAGATAACCAGGCTGATGTCATAGATGTTGGTATGATTAAGCTGATGATGGTGGGAGTCGGATATCTTTTATTTGTGCCGACAAATCTGTTTTATGCTGTTCTTAAAGGTATGGGAAAAGCATTCCATGGTATGCTGGTAAATTTGGTTTGCACTTGTCTTTTAAGAATTTTGTGGATTTTGGCCATTTTGCCAATGAATCGCACGGTTCCGATGCTGTTTGCTGCTTATCCGGCAAGCTGGTTTACGGCATCTGTTGTGATGGGAATTGTTTATTTTATTATCAGAAGAAAGACTTTTTCAAGAATACAAAATTGATAATATCAGATAATATACTTTATGAGAAGGAGTGAATATTTTGAAAAGCATAAAAACTTATGAAATTTCAAAAGGTGTTAACATAAGATTTTTCAAATCAGAAAAGTTCAAGACAAACAGCATAAGTCTTTATATTCATTTGCCACTTGAAAGAAAGACGGTTACAAAAGCTGCTCTTTTGCCCAGAATTTTGAAGCGGGGCAGCCAAAAGTATCCGACTCTTACCGAACTTTCAAGACAGACAGAGGAACTTTATGGAGCATCTGTCGGCCTTGGCATAGCAAGAAAAGGCGATGGCGAGGCGATACGCTTTAATATCCAGTTTGTCAGTGACAAGTTTTTAAACGACAAAATAACACACGATGCAGTTGAACTGCTTAAGGAACTTGTGCTTTGCCCCAAGGTTGAAAACGAGAGCTTTGACAAAACCTGGCTTGAACAGGAAAAAGAAAATCTTAAAAATCTTATCGAGGGACTTATCAATGACAAAAAGGAATATGCCTCGGTCAAGTGCAACGAGATTATGTTTGAGGGTGATCCCTATGGAATATTCGAGTACGGTTATGTAGAGGATCTCAAAGATATTGATGAAAAAAATCTTTATGAATTTTACAAAAATCTTTTAAATACTTCGACAATAGATATTTTTGCAAACGGAAGTTTTGACGAAGATGAGGTGGTTGCGGAACTTAAGACGGCGTTCTCGGCTTTTGCAGACAGAAAAGGCGGATACTCAAAGACAAAACTTGCTTGCCCTGAGGAAAATATAGAAGTCAAAAAAGTCGTTGAGCCGATGCCAACATCCCAAAGCAAGCTTGTTATGGGTTTTAACTGCGGAATTGATCCCAAATCAGAAGATTACTATGGTCTTATGATGTTTTCGTGTGTGTTTGGCGGAAGTCCGTTTTCAAAGCTTTTTAACAATGTGCGCGAAAAGCTCAGTCTTGCATATTATGTATTCTCGTCAGCAGACAGACAAAAAAGCTATATGAAGATAAGTGCAGGGATAGAGGCAGACAAGTTTGATGCAGCATATGACGAGATTATGCTTCAGATTGACAAGATGAAAAAAGGCGACTTCAGTGACGATGAAATTCTGTCGGCAAAGAAGTATCTTTCGACAAGCCTTTCTTCTGCAAATGACAGTATGGGAGCGATAGAGAATTTTTATATGGGACAGATTCTTATTGACAATGACGAAAGCATCGAAGAACTTATTTCAAAAGTTCAGAAAGTTGACCGCGATGCAATAATCAAAGCTGCCAATACTGTGCAGGAGGATACAGTATATTTCTTGAAGGGGGCACAGGAGAATGAAGTTTGATGTAATTGAAAGTAAGTTAATTAAAGAAAAAATTCTTTATGGAGTACACCAAAGCGGTCTTAAAGTTTATATAATCCCCAAAACAGGATTTTGCAAATATTATGCAATTTATGGTACAGAATATGGTTCGATTGATACAAAACTCAAGGTCCCTGGAACAAACGAAGTTATAGAACTTCCTGACGGCATAGCGCATTTTCTGGAGCACAAGCTTTTTGAAGAGGAAGGCGGCGGAAATGCTTTTGACCGATTTGCACTTACAGGGGCAAACAGCAATGCGTTTACAAGCTTTGACATTACAGCATATTTATTTTCGTGCACCGACAGCTTTTATGAAAACCTTGATATCCTGATTGACTTTGTAAATCATCCGTATTTTACAGACGAGAATGTCAGCAAGGAACAGGGGATAATCGGACAGGAAATAAAAATGTATGATGATGACCCGGGCTGGAAGCTGTTTTTTAATATGCTTCAGGCGATGTATAAAAACAATCCGGTCAAAACCGATATTGCAGGAACTGTAGAAAGTATATCAAAAATAACACCGGAGCTTTTGTACAAGTGCTGCGAGGCGTTTTACAATCCGTCGAATATGTTTCTTGTTATGGTGGGAGACATTGATGCTGACAAAGCAATGAAGATTGTGGACAAGTATGTGACGGCAGAAAAGGACAGAGGAAGAATAGAAAGACCGAAGGTTGACGAGCCCGAGACTGTGGTCAAACGCGAGATATATCAGAAGATGAGCGTTTCAAAGCCTCAGTTTATGATAGGGTTTAAAGAATCCGAGACTGATATTTCGGGCAAAGAACTTCTTGAAAAACAAATCCAGACACAAATACTTTTGACTTTGCTGTTTGGCAAAAGCAGCAGCTTTTTCATAAAGCTTTATGAAGAGGGCCTTATTGACGGAAGTTTTTCAAGCGAACTGGAGCTTGAAAAGAAGTATGGATTTTCGTCGGCAGGTGGCGAGAGCAAAGACCCAAAAGCCGTGTATGAAAGAGTTTTGGAACGAATTGAAAGTGTAAAAAAATCAGGACTTGATGATGAAGAAATAAGCCGCGTTAAGAAAGTTCTGATTGGAGCAAACCTCCGTGGATATAATGATGTGGAACGCATAGGCAACAACTTCATACGCGACTTTATGTCAGGAATAAATCCGTTTGATTTTGAGAAAATCGCACAGAATGTGACAAAAGAAGAACTTATGCAAAGACTTGTGACTCACTTCAAGGCAGAAAATTCGGTACTTTCGGTAATTGAGCCGCTGGAGGAAGAGTAATGTTTAATGTAATTTCTTTTCCCGGTTTAGGTCTTGAATTTGAGGTCAGTCGTTCGCTTTTTTCGGTGTTTGGTATGCCGATTTATACCTATGGACTCATTATTGGACTGGGACTTTGTCTGGGGTTTTTGTATGCCCTGAGTGAAGTGAAAAAGTGCGGGATAAGTCAGGATGATTTTTACAATATGTTTCTTATCGGTGTTCCGGCAGCGATAATATGTGCAAGAATTTATTATGTAATCTTCAACTGGGATTACTATCAGAACAATCTTTTTGATATTCTTAATATCCGGGGCGGCGGAATTGCAATTTATGGCGGAGTGATTGGAGCCGCCGCCGCAGTACTTATTTATTGTAAGCTAAAGAAACTTAATATAGGCAAGGTGCTTGATATTCTGGCGGTTGGACTTCTCATCGGACAGGCAATCGGCAGATGGGGGAATTTTGTAAATGGCGAAGCTTTTGGCTCGGCGTGCAATTTGCCTTGGGCAATGACGATAGAACAAGACGGAAAAATTGTTGCCAATATGGTGCATCCGACATTTTTGTATGAGTCTTTAGCGAATGCGGTCGGGGTTTTGCTTCTTTGCCTTTACAAAAAGAAAAAAGTGTTTGACGGTGAAATCTTTTGCGGCTATATGGTGTGGTACGGACTTGTAAGAATGTTTGTTGAAGGTCTCCGTGCAGATTCTCTTTATTTTGGTACGATTCGTGTATCCCAAGCCTTGTCGGTTGTGCTTTTGGTGATGGGACTTACTTTAATTGCAAAAAATCGAAAAAAACACTTGACAAAAGAAGAAAATTAGAGTAAAATAGTTGAGGTGTAAAGCTAAACAACTTTACAACAAATAAAAAAGGAGGAAGAAATTTGGAAAAAAATGTTGAAATTTCACTCCTTTTCAGTTTTTACGGAAAAATGCTGACCGACAGGCAAGCAGACACAGTTGAGCTTTATTACAACGAGGATTTGTCGCTTTCGGAAGTCGGGGCTGAACTTGGTATAAGCAGACAGGGCGTAAGGGACAACCTGAAGCGTGCCGAGGCTATACTTTATGACACAGAAAAGCGACTTGGACTTGCCGAAAGATTTTTAAGAATAAAATCAAAGCTTTCGGATATCGACCGCATAATTGCTGAGATAGAGTCATCGCCCGATTCACAAACACTTTCTGTAAATATAAAAAAGCAGATTAACAGTATTTTGACCATTATTGAAGAAATCAATGATGATGAAAAGTAACAAAAACATTTACATTTGACCGAAAGGGGAGTTGGCTATGGCATTCGAAAGCTTGACAGACAAGTTGCAAAGCACTTTCAAAAAGCTTCGCGGCAGGGGCAAGGTTTCGGCAGCTGACCTGAAAGACGCTATGCGCGAAGTCAAAATGGCCCTTTTGGAAGCGGATGTAAACTTTAAAGTTGTAAAAAGCTTTATAAACAGCGTGTCCGAGCGTGCATCAGGAGCCGAAGTTATGGAATCCCTGACCCCCGGACAGCAGGTTGTAAAAATTGTAAATGAAGAGCTTGTAAAACTTATGGGCAGCGAAGAAAAAATCAAGATTTCTTCAAAACCGCCAACAATTATTATGATGGCAGGACTTCAGGGCGCGGGAAAAACCACCACAGCTGCAAAGCTGGGCGGACTTCTTAAAAAACAGGGCAAACGCCCTCTGCTTTGTGCCTGCGATGTCTACAGACCCGCAGCGATTGACCAGCTTCGCGTTGTCGGAGGACAGATTGGCATCCCGGTTTTTTCAGTTGATGGTTCCAAAGACCCGGTGGATATTTCAAAAAAGGCACTCAGTCATGCAATTTCAAACGGAAACGATATTTTGATTATAGATACTGCCGGCAGACTTCACATAGACGAAGATTTGATGCAGGAGCTTAAGAACATAAAATCCGAAGTCAATCCGACCGAAATCCTTCTTGTTGTTGATGCAATGACAGGCCAGGATGCGGTAAATGTGGCAGAAAGCTTTAACAGCGAGCTTGAAATTGATGGCGTTGTTCTTACCAAACTTGACGGCGATACCCGAGGCGGTGCGGCACTTTCGGTGCGTGCGGTCACAGGCAAGCCAATCAAGTTTTGCGGTATGGGTGAAAAGCTTGGTGATCTGGAAGTTTTTCATCCCGAAAGAATGGCATCACGAATTTTGGGAATGGGTGATGTGCTCAGCCTTATCGAAAAAGCCGAGCAGGCAATTGACGAGAAGAAAGCAATTGAGCTTGAAAAAAAGATGCGGACATCCACTTTTTCTTATGGCGACTTTCTTGACCAGATGGAACAGATGAAGAAGATGGGCCCTATGGAGCAACTTCTTGGGATGATTCCGGGAATGAATCAGGCGGCGCTTAAAGATGTCAAAATAGATGAAAAAAAGATGCTTCACACCGAGGCAATCATCAAGTCAATGACAAACGGCGAGAGGGAAAACCGCGACAAGCTGACGCCAAAACGCCGCGAGAGAATTGCAAAGGGCAGCGGAACTTCTGTTGCAGAGGTCAACGCCCTTGTAAAGCAGTTTGAGCAAATGCAAAAGATGATGAAGATGATGACCGGCGGCGGTATGTCAAAACAGATGAAGCGTTTTGGCAAGATGGGCAAAATGGGGAATATGAAGTTTCCCTTTTAACTAAAGAAAATTATTAAAAATATATATACATTATTTGGAGGTAACAAATTATGGCAGTAAAAATTCGTTTGAGAAGAATGGGCGCAAAGAAGTCTCCTTTCTATCGTGTGGTAGTAGCAGATTCAAGATATCCCAGAGACGGCAGATTTATCGAGCAGGTTGGTACTTACAACCCCATGACAGAGCCTGCAACTGTTGATTTTGATGCAGAAAAGATTGCAAAGTGGATTTCAAACGGTGCTCAGCCGACAGACACTGTAAAGCGTCTTCTTAAGAACAAGGGCATTATCTAATCCCTTTACTAAAAAATTCAGAATATCTGGTTTGCATTTCGCAAAAGTGCGAAATGCAAATCTGTACTCTGCTTTGGAGGAAGAAAAAATGAAGGAACTTTTAGAGTTTATTGCAAAATCGATGGTTTCTGACCCTGATGCAGTTTCTGTTGAGGAAAAGGAACAGGAAAATTCAATCGTTCTTACTTTACATGTAGGCGAGAATGACATGGGCAAGGTTATCGGAAAGCAGGGCAGAATTGCAAAGGCTATCCGTACAGTTGTCAAAGCAGCAGCAAGTCACGAAAACAAAAAAGTGACTGTTGATATTGTGTAATTCAAAGGAAAGACTGTATCTTCGGGATGGTTTATGCCGAGCGGTGCAGTCTTGATTTTTTTGCGAGGAAAAAAAGATGGAAAAATTAATTGAAATTGGACAAATAGTTAATACTCATGGACTCAGAGGAGATTTGAAGGTTATGCCATGGTGCGATGACCCTGAGATTTTTCACGAGCTTGAGTATATTTTGATAGATAATAAAGAATTTGAGATTGAAAAAAGCTCGCTGCACAAAAACGCAGTGCTTTTGAAACTTGAAGGGATAGACTCTATAAACGATGCCGAAAAGTATCGCAACAAGGTTTTGTTTGTCCCGAGAGACGAGCTGGGTGAACTGCCTGAGGGAACATATTATATCTGCGATTTGCTTGGCTGCGAAGTAGAGACAGACAGGGGGAAACGCCTTGGCAAAATTTGTGATATAATCAAAACAGGCAGCAATGATGTATATGTTGTGGAAGACGAATCAAAAAAACAGACGCTTATTCCCGTAATTGACGAGGTTATAAATTCGGTTGATATTGAAGGGAAAAAGATTGTGATTACCCCTTTAAAAGGATTGATTGATGATGAAGATTGATATACTCACCCTCTTTCCTGAAATGCTTGAGGCTGCACTTAAAACCAGCATAATAGGCAGAGCTGAGTCAAATGGCTTGATTTCCATCAACTGTGTGCAAATCAGGGATTTTGCATTCAACAAGCACAGACAGGTTGATGATTATCCCTATGGCGGTGGACAGGGTATGGTTATGCAGGCTGAGCCGATTTTTAAGGCTTACGAAAGCGTGACCGAGGGTCTTTCGTACAAACCAAAAACAATTTATCTTTCGCCTCAGGGCAAAACTTTCAGACAGTCAACGGCAAAACGTCTGGCAAAGGAGAAACATCTTGTGCTGCTTTGTGGTCATTACGAAGGTGTTGACCAAAGAGTCCTTAATGAGATTGTTGATATGGAGATTTCTATAGGTGATTTTGTGCTTACAGGCGGTGAAATCGCAGCAATGGCTGTTGTTGATGCGACGGCAAGGATGATTCCGGGAGTTTTGTCGTCAGAAATGTCCTTTTCTGACGAATCACATTTTGACGGTCTTCTGGAATATCCACAGTTCACAAGACCTGCTGTGTGGCATGATATAAAGGTGCCCGAGGTTTTGCAAAACGGAAACCACAAGCTTATTGAGGAATGGAAAAGAGAAAAAGCAATTGAAAATACCTTCAAAAAGCGAAGAGGAATGCTGAGAAATGCAAAGCTTACCCAAAAAGAAAAAAAGTTTGTTGAAGAATTAAAGAAGAAAAATTAAAAAAATAGTCCAAATATGCAGATATTTATTGTTTTTTAAGAAATTGTATGATACAATAATGCTGAATAATTGTTTTTTTGTGACAATAACAGTGAAAACGAGAAAATAAAAATACCAAAAATCAGGAGGGATTGTTATGAAATGTATGGAATGCGGTGCCGACCTTTATGAAGGCATCAAAAAATGTCCTTATTGCAAAACACCCACAGAAAGTGCTGAAGACGGAAAATTTAAGGATTTTGATATTAAGTATACCATATCTTCAACCGAGGACCTTAAGGCTATTTCGGGGAATTCAGGGGCAAGAAGTGTAAACTACACATCGCCCAAGACAAAATCTTTGTTTGGTCTTAAAATAAGACGAATTCAAAAACCTCAGCCTATTGAGACTGCAAAGGTACCCCAGACCTCTGCCGAAAAGGCAAGAGAAATGGCAAAAAGTGCATCACAGAGGGCGGCTGAATTTATTCCTGAGGGAATGGCAAGATACACCATAAGGGGCGGAGACGGAAAAGAAATAAAGGCTCCAAGCTATACTAAGCCTCAAACCTTTAAGCCGGAAGTGAAACCGGAAGTAAAGAAAGAAGAAATAAAAACTTCGGTTTCGGCAAGTGCTCCCGAAAAGGTTAAACCTCAAAGAGAGTCAAGAAGAAAGACCAAGAGAAATAAGAAAGAATTTAAATTCAATTTTGACAAAAAAATAGCTGTTGCAGCAGGAACATCACTTCTTGCCGTTTTGGTTGTTGTTTTGGCGGTTGCCTCTTTGATAAATGCAGCTTCAAACTCGGACAAGGTTATGTCTTCGTATACCTATGTCAAGGACAACGGACTTTATATGATTTACAAGGGCAAGACTTCAAAGCTTTCGGATCAGGTTGTATGTGACAGTTATCTCCGCTTTGCCGAAGAGACCGAAACTGCTCCGTCTGCCGAAAAAGCGGCAAAAACTGCAGGGATTGTAAAAGAATCAAAAAACGGAAGACTTACATACTTCTTTGATAATTTTGATCCCGAAACCGGAAGCGGAACACTCAAACTTGTAAAATCCGGCAAGGCGAAGAAGATTATTGAAATCTCGCCGGCTGTACACAATTCAATAGTGATGTCAGAAGACGGAAGCAAGCTGCTTTATCTGCAGACTGCTGACGAAAATGGCGATATGGGAGTCCTTTATTATTGGGATGGCAAAATGAAAGAACCTTTTAAGGTTGCAACCGACATTGACAAGGGTACATTTGGTTTTGCAGATGACGAGAAATGGGTTATATTCATACAGAACCTCAATCGTATAGAAATGCATGGTGACCTTTTTGCTAAAAGTCTTGAAAACCTGAAAGACGAAAAGGTAAAGATAGACAGTGCTGTTTGCAAAATTTATGGTGCAAACCCCGGCAAAGCGGCATATATCTATGCAAAGGACTATGACAAGACAGACAAATCATTTGATATTTATGCAATAAACAAAAAGGGCCGCAGTATCCGCCTTGGCGAGCGTACCAAGCGTGACCCGCTTATGCAAAAGACAAAGGATAGCTTGTTTGTTTACGGAATTTCGGATGATGGACTTTCAAACCTTTACACAGTTGAAATTGATTCCGGTAAAAAAGAAAAGATTGCATCAGGTATAAACAGTATACTGATGATGTCAAAAGACGAAAAAACTGTTATTTATGACAAAGTATACACAGGCAAGCTTGCGGACTACTATGCTTATACAAAGGGCAAGCAGCCGCAGCTTATTGCACACAATGTTGTTGTTGACTATAATGCAGTGGCAGGAAAGCCCCAGATGGCAGTTGACAAAGAAACAAGCAAAATTCTTTATATTTCGGAATTTGAGTCATTTAAGGGTGGCGGCACTTTGAACCTTACAACCTACAAAAAGGGTAAGGTAGTATCCGAAGAACAGATTGCCGAGGATGTTTATGCTTTGTACCGTGCCGAAGACGGCAAGTTTGTTGTAGCAAAGGACTTTAGCACATCACGAAAGATTTTTGACCTTTATCTCCTTGTGGGCAACGAGCTTCAGCTTTTGAAAGAAGAAGTTTCGCCTGAGCGGTTTGATGTTTCGCTTGTTGGGGATAATGTATACTGTGTAACAGGTTTTGGTGTTGAGGGCTCGTACGGAAGCCTTGAAAAAATCAATATTAAAGGCGAGACAGAGGTAGTAGCAGACGGCATATTTGATTTTGAAATTACAGCAGAAGAAGACCTCCTTCTTTACAAGAATCTTAATACCGAAGACGGAAGCTTTGATTTGCAGCTCAGACTTGATGGCAAACGCAAGGTTTTGGAAGTTGACAACGGAGTAGACGAGATTGTAGGTTATTAAAAATGCAAAGACTGGGAATTTTCGGGGGGACCTTCAACCCCCCGCACAAAGGTCATATTTATATAGCACTTGAAGCCATAAAAGGTGCAGCTTTGGACAAGATGCTTTTTGTTCCTTGCGGAAATCCTCCTCACAAAAGCGTGGAGGGGAATGTTTCGCCAGTGCAACGCTTTGAAATGACACGGCTTGCAATTGCTGATTATCCTGACTTTGAAATAACAGATTTGGAAATGAAGTCAAAAGAGCCAAGTTATACGCTGAAGACTCTTGAAAAACTTAAAATTCTGTATCCCGACGCAAAGCTTTGCTTTGTTGTAGGGGGAGATTCGGTAAGGGATATGAAAGACTGGTATCATTCCGAAGAGATTTTTAAGCTTGCCGAAATTGTTGCACTGAGGCGCGGCGGAATTGATGACAGCATTTTTGAATCGAGCATTGAACTTTATAAAGAAACGTATGATGCTGAAATTACTGTGGTTGATATATTGCCGACAGATGTGTCTTCGTCAGAACTGCGGAGAAAAATTGCAAAAGGCTGTGATGTAGCTGATTTGATTGCTCCGTCAGTTTTGGAATATATCAAAGAATTTGAAATTTATAAGGATAAAATTTGACGATTATGCAGAGTATTGACGAAATAATTGAGTATCTTAAAAGTAATTTAAGTGAAAAAAGATTTCTTCACACAATGGGTGTTGCAGAAACGGCAAAGGACCTTGCGACCAGATGGGGAGTTGAACCCTCAAAGGCATATATCGCAGGGCTTGTTCATGACTGTGCCAAAGAGGTGCCGTTTGTCAAGACAATAGAACTTCTGGAAAAATCGGGGGTTGCTTTAAGTTTGATTGAAAAGAGTACTCCGGGAATTTTGCATGCGCCTTTGGGAGCAATACTTGCAAAAGAAATTTTTGGAATAGATGACGAAGAAATTCTGTGTGCGGTCAAATTCCACACCACAGGCAGAGAAAATATGTCCGGTTTGGAAAAGATAATATATATAGCTGATTTCATCGAGCCAAACCGAAGGTACAGCGAATCCGCGGAAGTCAGGGAACTTGCAAAGACTGATATTGACAAGGCGGCTTTAAAAGAGACAGATATGGTAATAAAGTTTAATATTGCCAAAGGTAAAATGCTGCATCCTGAAACTATACACACACGAAATTATCTTTTAAGAGTTATAAACGAGGGAAAACAAAATGAGAGTTAAATCGCCGCTGAGGCTGACAGTTGCAATAATTATTCTTTTAATGCTTATATATGTGGGCCTTGCAGGGGCGATGTCGGTAATTACAGGAAAACCTGTGCAGCTTGGATTCTGGAACGGAGAGAAAGTCCGCAAAGACAAAATTCAGGATATTGTTGTTGCAGGTACTGATGAAGACGGAATCCGGACAGATTTGATTCTTTTGTGCAGATATAATATGTCCGACAACAGTGTTACGGCACTTCAGATACCGCGTGATACAAGGGTGGAATCAGATACCCGGACCGACAAAAAAATAAATTCGGCATACAGCACTGCAAAAAAAGAAGAGACTCTGTGTGACGAAATCGAAAGTATAACAGGCATCAGACCCGAAAAGTATGTTATTGTAAGTTTCAGGGCATTTCGCCAGTTGATTGATGCCATAGGCGGTGTTGAGGTTAATGTTCCTATGAGGATGTATTATACCGACCCGATACAGAACCTGACCATAGATTTATATCCGGGACAGCAGGTGCTAAGCGGCAGACAAGCCGAGATGTTTATGAGATTTCGCTACAACAACGACGGAACCGGATATCCAAACGGTGATATTGACCGCATAGCCGCGCAAAAGAAGTTTTATGAGGCGGCACTCAAAAAATTGCTTAGCGGAAGTACCATTCTGAAAGCACCCAAGATTTTGGGAATAGTAACAGACAATGTAAAGACAGACTTCACAGGCGAAGATGTGATGAAGTATATCAGCAAAATACCATCGTTTAAGATGGATAAAATAAAGATACTTGCACTCCCGGGCGAGGGGGCATATGGTGACGATGGTATATCTTACTTTTTCCACAACGAAAAAGAGACCGAACTTTTGATAGAAGAATACTTTTTATCAATGGAAAAAGTTAGTGCTGCAACCGACAAAATCTCGCCCAAAAACAAATATGTAAAGGTAAAGATACTGGATGCCACAGGAATTGATGTAAATACCGCAGATGTGATAAAGGTAGTTTCGGATATGTTGTCAGAGTACAAATTCAAGGTGGTATCAAGCGAAAAAACCGACAGAATACAGGACCATACAAAAATTATAAACCACAACAACAAAAATGCTGCCGAGCTTGTAAAAGCTGTGTATGGTGGGGTTGAAGTGGCAGGTCCGGTTGAGACTTATGTCAAAAAACCGGGCGAAAAAACCGAGCCTGATGTTACTTTGGTAATCGGCAGTGACTTTTTGTCGTAAAGGAGAAAATAAATGAGCTGTGAAAACAATTTAGTAAATACAGCGGTAAAAGCCGCAGATGCAAAATTTGGCAAAGATATAACTGTTCTTAATGTTGAGGAACTTACAACCCTTACAAGTTATTTTGTGATTGTTACCGGTGGTTCGCAATCAAATGTTCAGGCGATTTGTGATCACATAGAGGACAAAATGGCAGAGGCAGGAGCAAAGATGCTTAACAAAGAGGGTTATGCCAATGCCGAATGGGTCCTCCTTGGCTTTGAGGATATTATTATTCATATATTCCAGGCAGAGCCCAGGGAATTTTACAAGCTTGAGCACATCTGGAAAGATGCAATAAATGTGGATATAGAGGATTTACTGGTTAAATAACTATGTATTAAATTACCGAAAGGATTGATTATAAATGAGATACGATTTTAAAACTATTGAAGGAAAGTGGCAAAAAATTTGGGACGAAAATCAGACTTTCAAGGCTTCCAATACAGACAAATCGAAGCCTAAATTCTATGGTCTTGTAGAATTCCCTTATCCGTCGGGACACGGACTTCATGTAGGTCACCCAAGAGGATATACAGCAATTGATATTATAACACGCAAAAAGCGTTTAGAAGGTTATAATGTACTCTTTCCTATGGGTTGGGATGCTTTTGGCTTACCTACCGAGAACTTTGCAATTAAGAACAACATTCACCCTGCTATTGTTACAGAAAAGAATGTTGAGAACTTCAAAAGACAGCTCAAAATGCTGGGCTTTGGCTTCGACTGGTCAAGGGAAATAAACACAACTGATCCGAATTATTATAAGTGGACTCAGTGGATTTTCCTCAAGCTGTTTGAAAAAGGACTTGCTTATAAAACAAAGATGCCGATTAACTTCTGTACAGGCTGCAAGGTAGGCCTTGCAAACGAAGAAGTTGTAAACGGTGTTTGTGAGCGTTGCGGCAGTGAGGTTGTTCAAAAAGAAAAGAGCCAGTGGATGCTCAAGATTACCGAGTATGCACAGCGCCTGATAGACGACCTTGATGACCTTGACTATATCGAAAGAGTAAAAATTCAGCAGAAAAACTGGATTGGAAGAAGCGAAGGCGCAGAGGTAGACTTTAAAATCAAAGGCACAGATGACAAAATCAGGGTTTATACAACACGCCCCGATACTCTTTTTGGTGCTACATATATGGTACTTGCACCCGAGCATCCTTATGTTGAAAAATACAAGGATATGATTGAAAATTATGCAGAGGTTGAGGCGTACAAGCTTGAGGCTTCGAAAAAGAGTGATTTTGAAAGAGCCGAGCTTGACAAAAATAAAACAGGTGTTATGCTTAAGGGCATAAGCGCAATTGACCCTGTAAACAATGCTGAGATTCCTATCTGGATTTCGGACTATGTTCTTGTGACATACGGAACAGGCGCAATTATGGCGGTTCCTGCACACGATACCCGTGACTGGGAATTTGCAAAGAAGTTTGATATGCCGATTATCGAGGTTGTTGCCGGTGGTGAGGATGTTCAAAAAGAAGCCTTTACCGATGTTGAGACAGGCGTAATGGTGAACTCGGGATTCCTTACAGGTATGCAGGTTGAGGAAGCTAAAAAAGCTATTATTGACTACCTTGAAAAAGAGGGAATTGGTAAACGCAAGGTAAATTACAAGCTTCGTGACTGGGTATTTTCGCGTCAGCGTTACTGGGGCGAGCCGATTCCGCTTGTAAATTGTCCCAAGTGCGGATGGGTGGCACTTCCTGAGAGCGAACTCCCGTTGCAGCTTCCCGATACAAAGAACTTTGAGCCGGGCGAGTCGGGCGAATCACCGCTTATCAAAATCAGAGACTGGGTTGAAACAACTTGTCCAAAGTGTGGCGGCAAAGCAGAGCGCGAAACCGATACTATGCCTCAGTGGGCAGGTTCATCGTGGTATTTCTTAAGATATATAGACCCTGACAATTCGGACTTCTTAGCCGGAATGGAAGAACTTAAGTACTGGCTGCCGGTTGACTGGTATAATGGTGGTATGGAACATACAACACTTCATCTTTTGTACTCAAGATTTTGGCACAAGTTCCTCTATGATATTGGTGTTGTTCCCACAAAAGAACCGTATCAGAAGAGAACCTCGCATGGTATGATTTTGGGTGAAAACGGTGAAAAAATGTCCAAGTCAAGAGGTAATGTAATCAACCCTGACGATGTTGTTAACGAATACGGTGCCGATACTTTCAGAACATATGAAATGTTTATCGGTGCATTCGACCAGGCGACTCCCTGGTCTATGAACGGCGTTAAGGGATGCTACAAATTCCTTGAAAGAGTATGGAATTTACAGAATATCCTTGTTGATGGTGACAGCTATTCAAAAGAACTTGAAACAGCTATGCACAAGACCATCAAAAAGGTAACTGATGATTATGACAGAATGAAGTTTAACACCGGTATTGCGGCACTTATGGCATTTATAAATGATGTAATGAAGGTTGAAAAAATCAACAAGGCAGAATTCAAGACCTTTATTACACTCCTTAATCCGGTTGCTCCGCATATTACCGAAGAACTTTGGCAGATTGCCGGTTTTGAGGGTAATTTGTCTGACACAAAGTGGCCCGAATATGACGAGGCAAAGACTATTGATGACGAAATCGAGGTTGTTGTTCAAATCAACGGCAAAATCCGTGACAAGCTGATGATTTCGGCAGAGCTTGACCCCAAGGGAATGGAAGAAGCTGCTCTTGCAACCGACAGAATAAAAGAACTGATTGAGGGCAAACAGGTAGTAAAAGTGATTGCTGTTCCCAAAAAGCTCATCAATATTGTTGTAAAATAAATTAGTATAAGAGGTAGTTTTGATGAATGTTAAAGACGAATTTGTTGAAATATACCAAAGATGTATAAAAAGAGAGGGAGCCGACAGGCTCCTTCAGCATCTTTTGTCACCTGCAAGTGATTTCTTTACGGCTCCGGCAAGCACAAGGTTTCATGGCGCTTATGAGGGCGGACTTGCGGAACACAGCCTTAATGTTTATGAGTGTTTGTGTGATTACCTTGCCCGTGAAAGAGTGCAGGAACTTTATGGAATCGAGGCAAGCGACGAGACAATTGCGATCGTTGCACTTCTTCATGACCTTTGCAAGATGAATTTTTACAAACCCGGCTTTCGCAATGTCAAAGACGAAAACGGAGTATGGCAAAAGGTTCCGACTTACGAGATTGATGACAAGCTTCCTTATGGCCATGGCGAAAAATCGGTATATATGATTTCGGGATTTATGCGGCTTACCCGCGAGGAAGCATTTGCAATCCGTTATCATATGGGATTTTCGGGCACTGAGCCTGCCGGTAATGTAGGAAGTGCATTCGAGATGTTCCCACTTGCTTTTGCACTTTCAACTGCGGATATGGAAGCTACATATTTCCTTGAAGGAAAGAACTAAAACGATAGGAGCGATCAGCGGTGAAACACGGATTTTTAAAGGTTGCAGCAGCAACCCCCTTGATTACGGTTAACGGCATTTCGGCTAACTGCAAAAATATCATAAATCAAATCAAAGAGGCAAGCGAAAACGGCGCAAAGGTTGTGGTGTTTCCTGAACTTTGTCTGACAGGGTATACCTGTGGTGATTTATTTTTGCAAAGCACTACTCCCGACAGGGCAAAAAAAGGTTTGGCTGAGATTTTAAATGAAACAAAGTCTGTAGATATTTTGTTTGCGATTGGCATGCCGCTGAAACACGAGGATAAGCTGTATAATGTTGCCGCTGTCTGCAAGGGCGGAAAGGTACTTGGGTTTGTACCCAAAAGCTATCTGACAAACTATGCCCCATATACCGAAATCAGATATTTCAACACTATCCAAAAGACTGTAGAGGTGGAGTTTTATGGTAATACTGTGCCTATGGGGACAAAGCTTATTTTTTGTGCAAAAGATATGGAAGCTCTCAGAATTTCCTGCGAAATCTGTGAGGATATGTGGGTGGCATCGCCTCCGTCAGCGGAGCATGCTCAAAATGGCGCGATAATGATACTGAATTTATCCGCAAACGAAGAGACTCCTGGCAAAAGCGAAGCGCGTAAACTTATGGCAGCATCAAACAGTGCAAGACAGCTTTCGGCTTATATTTATGCCGATGCAGGTGACGGCGAATCTACAACTGACTGTGTATATTCGGGCAATAATATGATTTTTGAATGCGGCAAATGCCTTGCCGAAGCCAAGCCTTTTGAAAATGGTATAATCTATGGAGTAATTGATACCCAAAAACTAAGCCAGCTAAGATGCCGTCGCAATACTTTTCTGGCAAAGAATGATGAGGAATACAAAAGAATTTATTTTGACACAGAAGTAATCGAAACACCTCTTGAAGGAATCTTGCCTTCGCCTTTTGTGCCGAAAGACACCGAAAAACTTTCAAAAAAATGCAGCAGTGTGTTTACTATGCAGGCAAAAGGACTTGAAAAGCGCATAAAGCATATTGGAATAAAAACCGTAACAATCGGTGTTTCGGGCGGTCTTGACAGTACCCTTGCAGTGCTTGTAGCGGCAAAGGCATTTGATAATCTGGGACTCGACCGAAAAGGAATAATATCGGTTTCTATGCCTTGTTTTGGAACATCAGAAAGAACTTACAACAATTCAAAAAGGTTAGCTGATGCTCTGGGAGTAACATATCGCGAGGTAAACATAACCGAGGCTGTTAAGCAGCATTTTGCTGATATAGAGCTTGAGGATGGTGACCGAAGCGTAACTTATGAAAACGCTCAGGCAAGAGAACGTACCCAGGTGCTTATGGATATAGCAAACAAGACAGGTGGAATTGTTATAGGTACAGGCGACCTTTCGGAACTTGCTCTTGGTTTTGCAACTTACAATGGCGACCAGATGTCAATGTATGGTGTAAATGCTTCAGTTCCAAAGACACTTATGCGGTCAATTGTAAGATGGATTGCGGATACCTGGAGCGGAGAACTTTCCGGTGTGCTTTTTGATATAGTAGACACCCCTGTAAGTCCCGAACTTTTGCCGGCTGACGAAAAAGGCGCTATAAGCCAGAAGACCGAAGATATAATCGGACCTTATGAGGTCCATGATTTTGCAATTTATTATACTGTAAAGTATGGATTTGGCAAAGAAAAGATATTAAGAATGGCAAAAGCTGCTTTTGGCGGAAAATACGAAGACGGACAGCTTGAAAACTGGATTAAAACATTTGAGAAAAGGTTTTATCAAAACCAGTTCAAACGCTCGGCAACACCTGACGGAGTAAAGGCCGAAAGCATTTCCCTTTCGCCAAGAAACGGATGGAATATGCCGTCTGATGCAGTAATTGAATAAATTTTGGGCGGATTTTATATCCGCCTTAATAATGTGAGGTAGGTTATGCTGCACATAAAAGAAACAATAGTAGTTGAAGGCAAATTTGACAAAGAACGCCTTAAAGGTATCACAGATGCACCAATTATCTGTACGGGTGGGTTCAGCCTTTATACCAACAAAAATATAATAAATTCCATACGGAAGATGGCAGAGAAGACAGGTATAATCGTGCTTACCGACTCGGACGGTGCAGGATTCAGAATCCGCAACTACATAAAGCAGTGTGTAGGCAGACGCGGAGTAGTAAAACACGCATATATCCCAAGCATCGAGGGCAAAGAACGCCGAAAGAGAGTGCCGGGCAAGGAAGGTCTTGTTGGAGTCGAGGGAATGACGGAAGAAGACCTTTTGAAAATTCTGGAGACGGTTGTCACGGTTGAAGAAGCTGCACCGGATGAAGTAATAAAGCCTATCACCAAGGCAATGTTTTTTGAAGACGGTTTAAGCGGTAAGGATGACAGCCTTGAAAAACGAAGACAGCTTGCCAAAGTGCTTGGAATTCCTGTCAGGATTTCGGCAAATGCTATGCTTGACCTCTTGAATTCGGCAATTGGATATGATGAATACAAAAAAGCACTTGAAATTGCAAATAAAAAATAATTTTTTCAAAAATATACTTGCATTTTGATTTAAGTTGTGTTATAATAATAAATCGTTGGCGACAGATATCTGTTTGCCATAGATGCGCCGGTAGCTCAGCTGGATAGAGTGACTGGCTACGAACCAGTAGGTCGGGGGTTCGAGTCCCTCCCGGCGCACCAAAAAAAGCGAATGATTTAGATGACATCTAAATTGTTCGCTTTTTTCAATGGTTTGAGGGCTTTTGGTAAAAAGCAGTTTTGAAACAAAAGGGTAGATGCCAAGCGGTTTTGAACCAGACTTGAACCAACGACAGCAGGTTTTTTGAGGTTATTTTCAAGGAAAAGATAACATGGAAAGAGCCAGACTTGAACTAGTGAATTTAATAAAGATAAATGAAGGCGATAATTTCAGAGATGAGGTTATCGCCTTTTTATTTGGCAGTCATAAAAGAATAATTATTGGACATACTATTAAATAGATGGAGGTGAAAAAATGAAAAATTATTTACTTAACAGAATTTATGATGATTTGTCGAAACAGCAAAATTTGAAGGTCGAGATGAGTGAAAAAGAAATACTTGTAAAGAGTAATACTAAAACTATATTTAGAATCAATAGCGTAGGATGCATAAAAACAATAGGTCAAGAGAATCAGAGTATGTTTTATATAATTTACGATGTAATTTCTAAAATTCGTGCAGAGATCCAAAGTGAGAAGTACGATATTTGTAAATGAAGGCGATAATTTCAGAAATGAGGTTATCGTCTTTTTTTATATCCAAAATTACAGGAAGGAGGAAACCAAATGAATGTAGAAAGATTTTTAATTCAGGTAAGGGAGAACCTGCCAAAGCACGATGGTGTAACCATATGGATTGATGAATCAGCAGTAAGAGTTGGTTATGGTGACTCAGGAAGTTTTGAAATCAGATATCCCGGTGGCGTTTGTTATAATGCCGCAACTGAAAAGACCGATGAATTTTATAAGCTTGTTGAAGAAGCAGATAAGACCTTCAAAACAGTCAAGGAATACATCGACCTGATGGATAAAGCACCGGAGCTTAGTGCAAGAGACTTTAATATGCCATATAAGTTGCTTGCAGAATTCAATGGGGTTGTACTTGGCGGAATTGAGCATCCATCATCAAGAAGCTTTGAATTTACAACATGGTCATTTGGAAACAATGCTCTGTATCACGGACATTACTTCACAGATTATGAAAAAGCCAAAGAAGACTTTGTTGTAAGATCAGGATTGCTTCAATCTGCAAAGCTGTTTAACGACAAAGAGATGATACAGATATATCGTTGTACAGAAGATACTCTAAACAACGGATATGAATTATCTGATGAACAGATTGAGGTGCTTGAAGGAGTACAGGAAAAGGTAAAAGAAGCAGTCTCAAACTTTGATGAGAAGCTTCGGGCAGAGCTTGATCAGGAATGCGAAGAGGAAATGGAAATTAAAATGTATTAATAGGAGGAAAAACAAATGCAAGAAGGAACAAGAGTATTAGCAGTAGCGTTGTCTAATGAGGTATTTGATAAATTAGATGACTTTGTAAAAGAGGCACAGGTAACCAAGAAGCAGTATGTTGCAGAACTTATAGAAAAGGATTTGGAACAGAAGCTTCAACAGAAGCAGGAACCTGCAAAACAAATAGAGGTGCGACAGGCTCCTGATGGACAACAGATATGGGGCCGAGTTGAGGTTATAAATGCCTTGGACAAGTTTATGATTGAAAACGGCAGAATTCCTACTCAGAAAGAATTCAAAAATGAAAACGGACTTCCGTCATATAATGCGGCTGGGAGAGCATTAGAAGTTTCTCCGGCAGAATATATGAAGGAGCGTTTCGATGAAGTGATGGCAGAGCAACAGGAAGAAGCCGGA
>JAFQSM010000012.1 GCA_017409575.1 Clostridia bacterium | reverse complement strand
TCAATCAGCAGTTCCATTTCATCATCGTGCTTTACCTTGTAAGGATGGTTCTCAAATTCCTTTAATTTTGTTACATCAAGTTTTTGCATATTTTTCATCGTTCTTTGCTCCTTTCTTTCTGTATAACTTTTCTTTCCATTTCTCGTTCAATATCAAAGAGTTTTTCAATCTTCGGAATTGTTTCCAAAGTCGCTTTTGCGATTTTGAGCTTATCCCGTATAGGCTTTATTTGTGCGGATATACCTCTGATTTCTGCTAAATACATTTCCTTATCATCATCGGTTTTAGCTCGTCTGCGTTTGTTATCGGTCTTTGAGCGTTCTTCTTCAAGTTGGCATATCTGCATTGATAATTTGCCTGTAAATGCTTCAAGCTCCGGCACGGTGTTGATTTGTTCATCGTGCAAGAGCCTGAACTGTTTTTGATATTGTTCAAATTTTCTTAATTCCTGCCTCAATACAGGAGATAACGGCGGTGTGTAGTTGGGTTTTGGAGTGCTTGGCTTTAAGAGTTCCAACAGTAAATAAAACAGAGCTTCAACAGTATCCATATATTTAACACGCCGCAGTTGATATTCAAGCTCCATGAGCGGAGTGTGCTTCGGTTTTGTTCTTTGAACACGCTCACTTTTACCAAATGAACTCACAAAAATTTTATTGTCGGCAATTCGTCTTATGATTCTTTCTCTTGCATAATCTTTGCCTAAACTGTCAATACGAACAGCTCTTTTCCAACCTTTTGTAATAACTGACGGATGCTCCGTCATAATATTACGGTTAAATGTGTATCCGAAGTTGCACATTATTCGTTCAAACTCCAAAAGATTTCCGGCTTGTTTTATCGCCAAATCAACATCTTCCCGAAGAATATCCCTATGGGTTTTTCCGCCACGCTTATGTATCCAATAAGCATTTCTGTCGGCATTGTAAAATTTTGAACCCTCAATAACCGATTTCCCACATTCCTTACAAACCGCATCGGATATTTCTCTTAACCGCCTATGGTCTGAAATGTGGTTTTCAAATTTAAGCCCCGTGTTGAATGAAACAGAATTTATGACGAAATGGTTATGGAGATTATCTGTGTTTAAATGCGTAGTAACAACAATCTCATAATCTTTGCCCCACATACGCCTTGCAGTTTCAAGCCCTATCTCAAAAGCTTCTTTAGGTGTAACTTCACCTGACCTAAAACTCTGATAACCGTGATATGCTACATTACCGCCCGTTTTTCCGTATCGCCGTTTTGTTGCCATCATTTGCTCATAGGCTCTTACGGGTGGGCAGTTGATTGCTCCGACAAATAATTGCATATCTGTTTTATCATCATTTGATACATATTTAAGCGCCGCTGCCAAGTCATCATCAAGATATTTTGGATTAGTGGTCTTGTCAGGGTTTTCTGCATATTTTACAACATCTTTTAATGAGCCTTTGACAGGCCAAAATCCCGTGGTTGCCATTTAGTCATCAACCTCGCTTTCTTTATTACTTTTATCCGTTGTTAAAAGCTTTGCATAAACATCATCAATAAGCTTCAACACTGCTTTTTGAAGTTCGGTACTGTTCAGCCTCCCAAGAGCTTCATATAATGCACCGAGCTTTTCTGTAAGTTCATAAAAGCTTTCAGGTAAAAGAGCCTTGGGGGAATATCCCAAAGCTCTCTTTCTCAAATATTCAGAAACCGGTAAGCCGCATTTCTTGGCTTTGTTCTCTATGCGAAGCTTTTCCTTTTCGGTAACTCGCGTTTTTAACTGTGCTTTTCGTTCTTTCAAAATTATCACTCCTGACATAAATTTTTAGGGGGGATTGGGGAACTCCCCAAAGGGTAAAGGCAGGATTTCCGTAAGGAAGTCCCGCCTTTTTCGGAATTTGTGGTACACAAGTTCCCTGCTCGTTACAGTACCGGACATACTTTAGTCTTCCTGAACCGGTTCAGGTTTCTTATAACCTTCAAGTTCTTCGGGTGCATACCATATTTCGTATAT
>JAFQSM010000098.1 GCA_017409575.1 Clostridia bacterium | reverse complement strand
TCTTATCACACCCAGGAGCTTTTGTCAACCCTTTTTTTAACTTTTTTCAAAATTTTTTTAAAGTCGACCGCCTTCCTTGGCGCAACTCATTTATATTACCACATCTCCTCCTCATTGTCAAGTACTTTTTTTAAGTTTTTTTGTTTTGCATATTGAAAATTTTCCTTTCATATTATATATACATAACAAACTCAGAAAGGCTGATATAGATTATGAAAACTCTCTGCTCAAAACTTCTTTGCGCCGTACTTACGATAATTTTTATGTTCCCCCTTCCGGGTTATGCCGAAAGTGAATTTGTAAGTCAGGTGACCGCCGATGTCGCCGCCGAAATCGTGACTGCTCCTTCGGCTCTTTTGATGGAAGCATCCAGCGGTCAAGTCTTATACGAATTGGATGCTGACAAAAAGCTTCCTATAGCAAGTGTAACCAAATCAATGACCATGCTTCTTATAATGGAAGCCCTTGACTCGGGCAAAATAAAACTTGGCGATATGGTACAGACCAGTGAATATGCCGCGTCAATGGGTGGCTCGCAGGTATTTTTGGAGCCCGGTGAAGAAATGTCGGTTGAAGATATGCTTAAAGCCATTGCGGTTGCATCAGGGAATGACGCCGCGGTCGCTATGGCAGAGTTTGTTGCAGGCGGCGAACCTGCTTTTGTCGAAATGATGAACAAACGTGCTTTGGAGCTTGGTTGTAAGAACACTCATTTTATAAACTGCAACGGCCTTGACGAAACCCCCGAACATTACAGCACCGCAAGAGATGTCGCTCTTATCTCGTGCGAACTTCTTAAGCATCCCAAAATTCTTGATTATACAACAATCTGGATGGACACTCTGAGAGGCGGCGAATTCGGGCTTTCGAACACCAATAAGTTAATCCGGTTTTACAAGGGTGCAAACGGAATAAAAACAGGTTCTACATCCACTGCAAAGTACTGCCTTTCCGCCTCTGCCAAGCGTGATGGAATGCAGCTTGTGGCAGTAGTTCTTGCGGCACCGTCAAGTGCCGAGCGTTTTGCAAGCGCAACCAAGCTCCTGGACTATGGCTTTGCAAATTATTCTGTTGTGAATGCTGCAGAAAAAATAGGAGAACTTGACGACCTTGCCGTAATCGGTGGAAAATCTGACCTTGTAAAACCAATTGCCGACAAAAATGTCAACTTTATTGTAAAAAAAGGAAATCAGGACAAAGTCGAGATCTCGTGCAAGTTTGACGAACCGCTTCGTGCGCCTCTTGCAAAAAACCAAAAAATCGGCTCGGCAGTTTTGAGTATTGACGGAAAAAAAGTAGCTGCTTGCGATATTCTTTCCAGCGAAGAAATTAAACGGATGAATATTTCTTCTATGTTCTGGAAGATGTTTCAGAAATGGCTTTGCATCTGATGATGTTGACAAAATGTATCAATTAGGTTAAAATGTAATCTGTCAGATTTATACGGAGGTACATTTTATGATAGGTATAATTGGCGCAATGCCTGTTGAGGTTGATAAATTTAAAAATCAGATGCTTGGGGTAAGCTCCGAAACCATAAGTGGTACCGAATTTGTTTGTGGTACACTGTGGGGTCATCCAGCAGTTGTAGCTGTCAGCGGAGTCGGCAAGGTAAATGCCGCAATCTGCACCCAGGCAATGATTACGAGATACGAGCCGCGTTTTATCATAAACAGCGGAGTAGCCGGTGGTCTTGACCCCGAACTTAACATTTGCGACACTGTTGTTGCAACTTCGGTAATTCAGCACGATATGGATACAACACCGCTTGGCGACCCCATTGGTTTTATCTCTGGGCTCGGCGTCGTAGATATTCCTGCAGATAACGAACTTTCTGAAAAGCTTCATCAAGCCGCACTTAAAAATGGGGTTCACTCCATTTTAGGAAAAATCGTGTCGGGAGACCAATTCATCAACAGTCATGAGAAAAAAGACTTTCTTAAAAGCACTTTTGACGCATCTGCTTGCGAAATGGAATCTGCTGCAATAGGTCATGTTTGTTTCAAAAATGAAGTTCCGTTTGCTATACTCCGGTCGATATCGGATAACGCAGATGACTCGTCACATCTTTCCTTTAACGAATTTGTCGAAATTGCCGCAGACAATCTTGAAAAAGTAATGAAGACATTCTTTGAAAACATATAACAAAAAAGGAGCTGTTTAAACAGCTCCTTTTTTTATTCTTATAACAATTATCTCTGAACTCTTGCGCCTTTTCCGCCGATAATATTTTCAACTTCCTTAAGGCTTGCCATTGATGTATCGCCGGGTGTGGTCATTGCCAAAGCACCATGTGCAATACCATAGTTGAGAGCTTCACTTGCTTCTTTGCCTGACAAAAGTCCGTAAATAAGACCTGATGCAAAGCTGTCACCGCCGCCTACGCGGTCAAAGATTTCAAGACCATTGAGCTCGATGCCCTTGTGAATCTGGCCGTCTGCCCAACAGATTGCGCTCCAGTCATTTACTGTTGCAGTCTTAACTGTACGAAGTGTGGTTGCTACCACCTTGAAGTTGGGATACTTCTTTGTTGCAGCTTCAATCATCTTGTAGTAACCGTCAATGTTAAGTTTCTTAAGGTCACCGTCATTACCCTCAACCTCGAGTCCGAGACAAGCAGTAAAGTCTTCTTCGTTACCAATCATAACATCTATGTATTTTGCGATTTCTTTGTTTACTTCCTGCGCCTTTTCCTGACCGCCGATACCACTCCAAAGGCTGGGACGGTAGTTGAGGTCATAAGAAACGATTGTTCCATATTCTTTAGCCTTCTTTACAGCCTCGATAACAAGAGCTGCTGTTGTCTCACTGAGTGCGGCAAAGATTCCGCCTGTGTGCATCCATCTTACGCCAAGTGTACCAAAGATGTAATCCCAGTCAATATCACCGGGTTTGAGCTGTGATACAGCTGTGTTACCTCTGTCCGAAACACCTACAGCACCTCTGATGCCGTATCCGCGTTCGGTAAAGTTGATACCGTTACGCACTGTTCTGCCAATGCCGTCGTACTTCATCCATTTGATAAGAGATGTATCAACGCCACCCTGCATAATAAAATCTTCAACAAGTCTGCCCACCTCGTTGTCAGCAAAAGCAGTAACAACACCGGTCTTCAAACCAAAGCAACGACGAAGGCCTCTTGCAACGTTGTATTCGCCGCCGCCTTCCCAGGCAGTGAACAAACGAGCAGTTTTGATTCTGCCTGCGCCCGGGTCAAGTCTGAGCATGATTTCGCCAAGCGAAATTTCGTCGAACATACATTCATTTTTCGGTCTCAATTTCAATTCCATTTTTAAAACTCCTTTTGATTTAAAAATTTAACATATTTGTAACAGAAAACGGCTTTTGTTACATCTTTCTCTCTGTTGCCAAATTATATCATTGTTGACACCTTTTGTCAACCGATTTGGCCATGCATTCCACGCCAAATTCTTATTTTATGCTGAAAATCAAATCGCCATAAGACGGCACAGGCCAGTATCCTCTGTCACCCTCTGCTTCCACCGAATCGACAAGGCTTCTGAGTTTTGTCATTTTTGACACAATTTCGCGGCGATAGTAAACCGCCGTCTCAAGTGCATCGCCGGTCGGAACATTCTTAAGAGCATTATCAAGAGCTGTATTGACTTCGGTAATCTCGTCTGCAGCTTTTGCTATTCTCTCAAGAGATTTCTTCTCGGTATTGCAAGGAACATCTTCGCTGACTGCTCTTTTTGCAATAATAGCATCACAAAGAGCTTTCTGTATATCGGTTATTGCCGGGGAGTAATCCTTTTTGACCATATCAACCATAGTCAGCGCTTCGATATTTACAAGCTTTGAGTATTCATCCAGCAATATTTCATAGCGTGCGTGCATCTCGGTCTCGTTGTAAACGCCATGACGCTTAAACAATTCAAGATTTTCGGGGCGTATGTAGTAAGGAAGCGCATCAACTGTTGACTCAAGATTCAAAAGACCGCGTCTTTTGGCTTCTTTAACCCAATCTTCCGAATATCCGTTTCCGTCAAAGATTATTGCATCGTGTTCGGTTATAATTCTCTTAACAAGTGCGTGTACGGCGCCAAGGAAGTCATTTTTACCCTCGAGTTCGTCTGCAAAAGCCTTGAGTTCGTCCGCAACCATTGTATTGAGCATTATGTTGCTGCACGCAATAGATGCGCTTGAGCCAAGCATACGGAATTCAAACTTGTTGCCTGTAAAAGCAAATGGCGAAGTGCGGTTTCGGTCTGTCGAGTCTTTGGGGAATACCGGGAGGGCATTTACCCCAACCTTCATTGTCTGCTTGCCCGAAGCCTCGTAGTCGCTGTCCGCTTTGATTGATTCCAGAACGCCTGCAAGCTCTTCACCAAGAAACATTGATATAATAGCAGGCGGCGCCTCGTGTCCGCCAAGACGATGGTCATTGCCTGCACTTGCTGCCGAAATTCTGAGCAAATCCTGATGTTTGTGAACTGCACTCATAACAGCACACAGGAACACTAAAAACTGAGCGTTATCGTGTGGAGATTTTCCGGGTTCAAACAAGTTTTCGCCTGTATTTGTAGTAAGCGACCAGTTGTTGTGCTTACCGCTTCCGTTTACGCCCTCGAAAGGTTTCTCGTGAAGCAGACACACCATCCCGTGACGCTCGGCAACAACCTTCATCATTTCCATTGTAAGCTGGTTGTGGTCGGTCGCGATGTTTACTGTTGTAAATATCGGAGCCAGCTCGTGCTGAGCAGGAGCCGCCTCGTTATGTTTTGTTTTGGCTAAGATTCCAAGCTTCCAAAGCTCCTCGTCAAGCTCTTTCATATAAGCCGAAACTCTTGGCTTGAGTTTGCCGAAATAATGATCTTCAAGTTCCTGCCCCTTTGGTGCCGGAGCGCCAAAAAGAGTTCTGCCGCAATAGATAAGGTCTTTGCGGTTTTCGAATACCTCTTTGTCAATCAGAAAATATTCCTGTTCGGGTCCGACAGTCGGGACAACTCTTGTCACATCTGTTTTGCCAAACAGCTTGAGTATTCTGACAGCCTGCTTGCTTACTGCCTCGATTGAACGAAGAAGTGGAGTCTTTTTGTCCAGCGACTCACCGCCATAAGAGCAAAAAGCGGTCGGAATGCAAAGAGTTCCGTCTTTTATGAACACATAAGAAGTCGGGTCCCATGCGGTATATCCTCTTGCCTCGAATGTTGCGCGGAGTCCTCCTGAAGGAAAGCTTGAAGCATCAGGTTCGCCTTTGATAAGCTCCTTGCCCGAAAATTCCATAACAACATTACCGCCTGATGCCGGAGTTATAAAGCTGTCATGCTTTTCGGCAGTAACACCCGTCATTGGCTGAAACCAATGTGTATAATGTGTCGCACCCTTTTCTATTGCCCAGTCTTTCATAGCTGCTGCAATTATATCAGCAACATGTCTGTCAAGGCTTGCGCCCTCTCTGATAGTTTTCTTAAGGGCTTTGTATATTTCCCGGGGCAGTCTTTCTTTCATAACGGTTTCGTTGAAAACCAGCTTGCCAAAAATTTCGGGGATATTGTTCACGGTTGTTCCTCCTTAACTGAAAAACAAAATGTCTTAAATCAAGACATAAAATCTTCATTATATAACAAAATTATACACTTATATCAAGGCTTTGTCAATCAAATAAAAAATTTTAAACTTTTTTTAAAAAAACTCTTGCATTTTGAAATAAGTTGTGTTAGTATATTAAGTACTGATTTTTAAAGAAAAGATTATTATTGGAGGTGAAATCATGCCAAACATTAAATCAGCCAAGAAAAGAGTAAAGGTTATCGCAGCTAAGACTCTCCAGAATCAGATGGTTAAGTCACAGCTTAAAACTGCTATAAAGAAGTTCGAGGCTTCTTTAGACGGTGGCAAGGATGATGCCTCTGTTGCATATGCAAATGTTGTTAAAAAGACAGACCAGGCTGTTGCAAAGGGTATTCTCCACAAGAATACTGCTGCTCGCAGAAAGAGCCAGTATGCAGCTAAGATGAACAGTCTTGCATAAGTTTAATCTTCTAAACCGAGTGCTTTTTTGATTAAAGAAATCGCACTCATTATACAGGGGTATAGCTCAGTTGGTAGAGCAGCGGTCTCCAAAGCCGTGTCCCTATGTTCGTATGGTAACTCAATAAAACTTAATATTTGCTGTTTAGGGGTATAGCTCAGTTGGTAGAGCATCGGTCTCCAAAACCGAGTGCCGTGGGTTCAAGTCCTACTGCCCCTGCCATACAAAGTGGCACAAACACTGCGTTTGAGCCACTTCTTATTTTTTAATCATTAAAAATTTTTGTGTTTCAAAATCAAATTTCAGAGCATCAATTTTGAATT
>JAFQSM010000097.1 GCA_017409575.1 Clostridia bacterium | reverse complement strand
TGAAAGTGGGGTCCGACATAGAGAACAGACAGACATACAGAACCATGATGTGCGGAGAAAGCGATAGTCATACCAATATGACAGCGCACATATTCCCGCAAAAGCGGAAGCGGCATCCCCGCCGAACCGAGCAGTCATTCGCTCAAAAGATGTAATCATTTGTCAATGTTACAAGCAGGCGGAGAACAAAAAAATACAAGCAAGCGGACAGCAAGACGCATCCCACAAGACATTTCCGAGCCGCACCCCCTCTGGCCGCCGTAGCGAAAACTGGGGCGATTTTCGTCAAGAGAATAGGACTGTGCTGTGCGATCAGATACCGTCCCGCAGAACCGCCGCCAAGCCCTCGTGACGAAAAATTCCCTTTCGTCACGAACTGCATTTCGCCAACAGCACTTCTGCCGCTGCACGACGGTGTGCGGCAATGCGACTGCCGGAGGCGGCACAAGAGATTTTCGTCAAGATTTTTCTGTTGGGCGAATCACATCCCGATCCGCTACACTACCCGGCAGTTTCCACATATCTTGAATTTTCGTGCTGAGTAACTCCAAAAAGGCGAATCCGCGCCGGAGGCCGCCTGATCGTCGGTGCGAAAATGGTGCGGAATTTTCGTCAAGAAATTGAAAACGCCCGCGACAAAATATCGCGGGCTTAATACGGTGACGGCACTCCTATGAATGAAATTCGCTCCGTTGTCCATTGACGGCTCAGATCTGTCACGGCTCTGTTTGCGGTGCAGTATGGATAATGTCTGTGGGGTCTGCGGCTTGGCTTACGGCTCGTTCTCTTTAATGGGAATATATGACCTTCATTTGCAGAATGAAGAAAATGATAAAAATGACCGTCATTCGCAAACGCTCGCCGCCCAACCTTTCCGAAATGATAATCATATCCGTCATTTTGAAATGATGTAAATGACCGTCATTTGAAAAAGCCTTGTAGATTTATTTTTTGATTTATGACGGATTTATCCGTTCATTTTCAAATGATGCCGGAACCTCGTTTTCGGTATGATAGGATAACCTTCCTTTCGGAATGACAGGAGGAATATTCGACTATGACTGTCCCACTTCCTCATTTCGGAAGTGGGGGGGATTTGCCTCTTGTCATAACGAAAAAGAACGACATTTTCTTTATCATAAAAATGGTGCAAAAAGTGGTGCATATCAAAGCGAAAATCATCTAAAATCATCCCGAAATTCTATCATTTCCGAAAGAGAACGTCATTTTCTATGACTTTTGATAGATTGTCATAAATAAGCGCAAATCATAGGTGAACTTCGTTTTTTTCCAAGTGAACTTCATTTTTTGGTGTATGAACAGGGTTTCATCCCCCGATGAACAGTTTTTTTGATAAAAGTGTCTATCATAAATCCTAAAGGGGAATTACGTTTTTGAAAACGATCTTGTAAAATTGGTGCATAAATAAGAACCGAGAAATGGTGCACAAATTGGTGTACTGTATGCACCAATTTTCTTTCCTGTTTTCGTGCTGTCAGAGGTGTCATGTCTGCTGTCGTACCGCGAAAAGTTACTTATTTTCCGCTCAAAAAAGCAGGGCGCCCAACTTGTTTTTTACTCCAAGTTGGACGCCCTGCTTTTTGCTATTCTGTTTGGCGGTTTCGGTTTTAGGTTTATGCGGAGCATAGATTTATCACCTCGCTAAAATGTTTTTTGTAAAGGCGCACAGG
>JAFQSM010000096.1 GCA_017409575.1 Clostridia bacterium | reverse complement strand
GATGTGTCGTTAGTGCCATACGCTAATCCTCCTCTATGCCATAAAGGTTCGACATTGTGCTACGCAGGGCATCACGAAAGCCATCGCTCTCGCCCCAATACTCCAGCAGTTCATCGGCAATGGTCTGCATCTCCTCGTCTGAGGGCATATCGCCGTCATAGCCGTACTCCTCAAGCAAGGCACGGCTGATGATTACACCTTTTACTTCATTGATTTTGTTGCTCATAGTTATACCACTTTATAGACTTTTATTTCAATCATTTCGTCAAACTCTTTATCTTCGTTATACTCACAGACAGCAGCCTCTGCCTCCTCAATGCTCTTCAACTCTTTGCCTAAGAAGTTGCCTACATCACGCAGAAAGTCATCGAACTCATCCTCTTCATAGTTGTATGGTTCTGGGTCGTCTGGTTCGGAGAAATAGTAGCGTTCAGGGAAGAAATCTCCCTCCACATCATTTGTTGCATAGTAGCCCATTCCAGGCTCTTCGGCAATAAAGTAGAAGGCAAGGCTGGGATATTTCCGTTTGAGAAAGTTTATGGTATCATCGGGGTCGCTCCACGCAGAAGTTACCGAGAAACGCAATATGACATTGCCCTCACCATCTTCATCTTTTTCAATATATTCCCACTCTCCACGGCAGTAGATGGCATTCCAATCGCCACCCAAGAGGGTTACAAGGTTTCCGAGCCAAGTCTTGCCAAAGCCATTTTCGACAAGCGACTCCTCACGCTCTTCGAGGGAACGCATCTTCTCGTAGAGGTCGCACACTTCGTTTTCATCTCCCGTTACGACATAGGAGGTATTGCACCAATTAGGCATAGTACACTGTTTTTGTTAAAGTATAGAGCCAAAGACTCCATAGCGGTTTACATCGGTTGATTTTTTACGCATAGACCTTGCATCTGCGACTACACAGTTTGAGGGTGTCGGCAGATAGTGGATAGGTCTTGTTTAGGTGGTCGGGGAACGCCTCACGAAACATCAGTTCGGCGGTCAGATACTCCTTGCAGAGTTTTCTCCTGTGTCGTTTCTTGGCAGGGAGTGGCACTACGATTGCTCGCTTTTTACGCTCCTTGGGCATACGCCACTTGCCTCCGACAAAGACGGCTTGATACTCTCTCTGCAACTCATTGTTGCGGTATGCCGAGATTGATACGCTGGGAACATCGCCCAAGATGCCATCGTGAGCAAGGCGGTTAAGCGTATCTTCGGCACTCTTAAAACTGGCAAAGCACCCGAAATGGCGGGTGCGTTTTGCATTGAATACTTCTATCATTTTGCTTTGATTATGTTACTTGCAGACACTCCGAGTTGCAATCTCGGCATAGTGTGTATTAGTGTCTAAAAGAAGAGTGCGCACATAGTTCGGGCATAGTTCTCCTCGCTATATGCGCACTCTTTGCAGGGTTCACTCCTCGTCATCGCAGTCTATACCTGCGGCAAGGTTGCAGATCTCTTGCAGTGCAGTTTCTATCTGCACAAGGTCGTCAATCTCAAAATGCAGGGCATCGGCATCTTTCTCCCACACCTCACGGGCAATATGGATTGCTTCGTGTATGGCGGTGGCAGATGCTTCCAATGCCGTCTTCACATCGTCAATGGTATGCTCTCGCTCCACTGCGGGCATACCTGCGGCAGAATTTCTCTCGCTCATCACGGTTACGATACCTCTTGCCCGAAACAAAAAGAGCGTATTATCGGCATACACACGATAACACGCTCTTCACGCAATTACGAAAATCTTTCTATTGCACTCCTATTTCAGGCAGATTGTCGGATAGTTACTCCACGGATTAAGCCGCTTGTGCAGGGGTTTCGGCAGTTGTTGCAGGCTTCTCTGCACCCTTTGCACCCTTCTTTGCAGGTTTCTCGGCATCGAGTTTTGCGAGGTTAGGGGCAAAGTTCATTGCATCACGGATTGCCTTTGCAGCCGAGTGGATAGTCTTGGCAAAATCTCGGCTCGACTTCTCGAGGTCTACCTTTGTAGGCACAAGACCAATGCGAGCCCACACACTATCCGTGAGGTCGTACTTTTTGATGCGATTGTTACGATTGTCGCAGATAATAATCTCTGCAGGAGTGGTGGCACGGAATTTCGAGCGGATACCGTCAGCATCTGCACGCAACTTTTTCTCCTCTGCAACCGTGTGCCAAATAGTGGCTACGAGGTTTTTAACTACACGGAAAATCTCGTTGTCCGAGTTATCTGCAGGCTCGAAATCCTTGCCCCAGAAATGTTGTGCTGTCTGCACCAATTCTCCGTCCTTGTTGGTTGAGTTGTAAACCAACATTACACCTGCAAATGCACCAAGATTTGCAAATTGCTCTTTGTTCAATTTTGAAGTTGCCATAATGATAAAATTTTACAAACTCTGCGCAAAATTACGCATTGCGGGCACTCTCGGAGTCGAACCGAGAACCTTACACGCTATAGTGCAAAGTGTGGCAACCTTTGCCACGCACCCAAAAATATGCCGTGCATTTCACCCTGCACGGCACATTTTTCGTAACTTTGTCGCACCTATAAGTGTACCCTATAATTGGCTATCCATCAGAGCATAGTGGTGGCATAAGTGCATCAGCACCGTTCTGCTCCGTGTGTCATCGCACAATACCTGCGTACTCCAATTTCGGCAGGGTGTTTCTTTGGCACACCCCAGACCTTTTTCAGTCTGGCAGCAACACATTCGAGCGGTTGGCGGTTGGTGATTATGGGCATAACATTGGCAATACCCTTTTCTCAGGCTCCGTGCAGGGTGTTTTTCCTGCATAGTAACTTTTATCTCCGAGCGCACAAGGGCGCATTTATGGCATTATTCTGTTACCTCTCTTTTCTACACGGCTCTCGCACTCCCAAATTTGCGTGCTTTGCGTGTACGGACTATTTGCACAAATAGACCGCTCCAACTTGCTACATTGGTCTGTAGTTCCGCTCGGTGTGGTTATTTAACACCCTATTTAAGCGTTCCGAAACGCACGGACAATTTTTGATTTTCCCAGCCTCAAAAATAGGTTTCCCACAAAAAGGGCTGTTGTTTTCTCGCTTGTGCGGTTTGGTTTGTCTGTTTTGTAAATTTGTTTTTTAAGTGTTTATTTTTTCATTTATTTTTTCGTTTACTCTTTGCCGTTGTTGTTGGCGTTTGAGTACAGCACTATAGTAACACCGAATTTTCAAACTCCAAAACTTTTGCGAAAAAAATTTTTGTGATGGATAGCGATTTTAATTTTTGCTTGAGTATGGAACGCCCACGCGCGAGGGCTTGTCTTAAACCTTTGAAAATCAATCGCTTGTAAAAAGTTGAAAAATTTTTCATTTTTGCAAAAATCAATTTTTGCCCGTTTCAACATATATAAACAACTGAAACTCATCGCTTTGCACTGATTATCAAGTAGTTACGAGGTCGATTCTTTTATATATAGGTGAAAATGAACGAAAAAATAATTTTTTGTTTCAATTTGTTACTTTGATAGGCTTTTTTGTTCACTTTTCTATAAAGTAAACATTCTAAAACATTGATATTCAACGGTGTAAAAATTATAAAAAGAATTGGGAGGGTGTACACCCCGGTGCGGATTCGGTATCTGCCCTCGGGCCATTTTTCCAAGTCCCATTTTTGAGAAAGTGAACAAATAATTAAGAAAACGATTTTACCTCGTTTTTGCTCCAAATTGTGGACCGTGTAAATCAGTGTATTTATTTGTCAGTCAGCAAACAATGTATAACTAATGTGGACATACATTTGCCACTTTGATTTTTTTGTTCACTTTATAACCATTTCTACTAATCGGTCAAAATCCAGTTGAAAAGACACGATTTGAGCGACACAAATAGGTGGTTTTAGAGAACTATTTATTTGTCCGTTTTGTATTATGCGTGACAGATAGTAAGTGTTCGCGTGTG
>JAFQSM010000095.1 GCA_017409575.1 Clostridia bacterium | reverse complement strand
GATGTGTCTACAATATCCTCTGTTGCGTTAGCGTAAGAGAACACAGGGAGTTTTGACACGAGAGCACTCTTTGCATCCTCTGCCTGTTTCGACTCCGCCTTTGCAATCGCCGCATCAAAAAGATTCGGCACGCTGCCGGGGATGTCTGCCTGCAGCGGCTGTTTGGCTGCTTCAACGGGGATGGGCTCTTCCTTCTTTTCTTCACTTACTTTTTCCTCCGATACTGTTGTTTCTTTTACCTCGGCATTCTCAGGCGCAGGTGCGCTTGCAAAAACGTCTGCACTGCCATCAAATGCCGGGAAGGTGTCAAAGCCCATACCAAGGTCACTGCCGAGGTCGAGCTCACCTATACCGCCGAATAATCCGTTGTTTTCGTTTTCAAACATTCTTTTTCTACCTCCTGATTTTTTGTCTTTCTCCATTTTTCCGTCACTGTTTAAATACCCTGAACACACAACGCTCCCTTCGCGGCTCTGCGCTTAAATACACGCAGGCGGTCTTCTTTATTTGAAAGCCGATATTTGCGCGGATGTCTCATTTTCATTCTTCTGCACACCTCTGCAAAAACATCGACACTTTCATCTGCCACCGTATCACCGAACCTTAGTCCTGCACTCCCGGGAATGATGTAGTCAAGGCTGAGCATACGCACTCCAAGGCTTTCTTTTTCTCTCTGCTCTTCAAAATGCATTCTGAGTGAGTTTTTCATATGATGCTCGGCAACGCGTCTGAATGTTGCATCACCGCGCTCGTCATACTCTCTCACTGCGTCAAGGAACCCGAACACCACAACATCATAAAACTTATCCTCAGATAAGTTATGTGCTCTAAGAAAGCGTGAAAGCTCCCCGTAGTGTTCCTCTGCAAGCCTTACCTGCCGCTCTGTTAAACTGTTTTCCATCATTTTGTCTTTTCCTCCTTGTTGTTTTTTTAATACAAAAACACACGCGAAAAGACCTTTTGAACCTTCAGTCTTAACCGTGTGTTTTACTTACCTCACAATATTTACTTTTTCCGATAAAACAAAAAAACAGGCTTAAGACGCACCTATCCTGAGGGATAGAACTCTTAAACCTGCGCCAAAAGGAATGTGAACTTAACACGCTCTGCAAGAGTCTCCAAGTTTTCGCTGCGTAGTTTTTGCAAAAGCAAAAGAAAAGGCGCAGTGAATACTGACGTATTCACGAGCATTTTCCGCAGATTTTGCAAATAAATCCGTTGCGAAAACCGTGTTATGTTTGTGTTTCTTTTGGCCTATCTGCTTACCCTGTTATCTGTTTACCATTTTTTACAACGTTATTGTATTATATCTTTACGCGCTTTGCAATATGTGGCGACGGTTTTACAGCGGAAGATTAGAAATATTATCGAATAAACCTCTTACATAGGCAAATACTACTTACGAGGTGAATTAAAATGGCAAAGCAGGGAATGAACAGAATTGACCGAACACATACAAAGCCAAAGAACGAAGTGCCGCCGGTGCCTGAAATTCAAGGCAAAGCAAAACACAGGAAGGCACACGCAAATCCAATAATTGCAGGGACGGATGCTCCGGCGCAAAAGGTATATCATACCAAACCGCATTCGGGCGATAAGCCCATATCTAAAGCGTATCCTGTAATCGACACGGATCTTGCAAGAGATAATATTGAAAATGACCTTTCCGTAGCAGACTTGCAGGATTTATAATAAAAGGAAAGGTTCCCATGCCCTCAAACGAGAGTACGGGAGCCCTCTGCTTTCCTTCATCCGGCTCTGCTTTGGATATATAAATCAATATCCTCCACAATATATTTTGCCCTCCTGTCAAGAATTTGTTGGGTATTTGCAATTTTGGTTATCGGCATATTTCGTCTTACTCTAAAAACTTTTCTTGTAATATGCATG
>JAFQSM010000094.1 GCA_017409575.1 Clostridia bacterium | reverse complement strand
GTGTTAAAAAGCTCGCTTTCTGCAACGGGTTTTAGGATATAGTTCGTAGCTTTTGCTTTGTAGGAATCTATCGCAAATTCATCATTTGATGTAAGATATATTATTTTTCCTTTGACACCTTGCCTGCGTAATTCAATACCAAGCTCAATGCCGTTCATGCCGGGCATAACGACATCAAGTATAAAAGCATCAAACTCACAGCCTTTGCTGATTGCGTCAAGAAGATTTTCAGCATTGGAATATTCTGAAACAGTAATATTTCTGCTGGAATTTTGTTTTATGTACTCATTCAAGAGAGAAATAATTTGTGTTCGACATATCATATCGTCATCACATACTGCAATTTTCAAATCCATCACCTCGCAGCCATTTTTATAAGTATAACATAATAATTGCATTTTGTCGATATTTCGGGACTATTTTAATGAATTTCGTTACTTTTGAAACAAAACCAAGCAAAGAATTTTACACACCCAAATAAATTTAGTGCAAAAAGTGTCAAAATTAGTGCAGGACAACAAAATGATATATAAATATGGTAAAATAAGATAAATAATTATATGTTTTATTTTCGCTTAAAGGGGTGGTTGTTTGATAAGAAAATTTTTTTGCAGTGCTGCAAAGCATACCGCAGTTTTTGCTGTCGTACTGTTTGTGCTGTGGCTGCTTCTGTTTCTGTCTGCACTGATACCCAATGATGCAATTCGGGGCAATATGGAAAAGAGTGCTAATACATACAAAGAGCATAGCACCTATGAATTTGTAAAAGGTAATAAGTTCAATTCTATTGCAGATTACTACGCTGACGCTCTTTGGCTGAATATCGCATGGAATATAGGCGAAGGAAACTCGTTAAAATCCGTAATTCAAACCGATTACTACGATGGAGAAGGTCTTGGCGAAAATGCAGGTCTTTATCTTACGATAACTGAGGGAAAATCACCAAATACCGACTATACGCGATATTGGCACGGAACAGCAATGTTTATACGGTTTGGACACCTTCTTACCGATGTTGAAGGCGTGAAGCTAATTGGATTTATTGTCTTTCTGCTTCTTGTCGGGCTGACGATTTTTATACTTGCCCGAAAAAAGCATTGGGATTTGGCAGCAATATTGGCACTCTCACTTGCGGCGGTGCAGAGTTGGAATATTCGCCTCAGTATGGAATATCAGCCGTCGTTTATCCTTGCTTTTGTGTTTATTCCGTTGTTTCTTATTTTGGAACGCAGAGGTGATAAATGGCTGACAATATTAAGCGTTGTAAGCGGAACGGCTGTTGCCTTTTTCGACTTTCTCACAACCGAAACGGTAACGATACTTATTCCTCTCGCTCTTGTAATTGCAGTCAGAACAAAAGAAAACAGGCTCGGCAGCTTAAAGGAAAATTTGCTTCTGCTCCTGAAATGCGGAATATGTTGGGTGCTTTCATACGGCGGAGCCTTTATAGTTAAATGGCTTATCGCAAGTATGGTAACAGGCGAAAATGCTTTTGCACTTGCCTTCAGTTCAGCAGAGGTACATACTCTTGGCGGAAATATGCAGACGATTGACATTGAAAACAGACCGGATAATTTTATTTCTGGCTTGCTTGCGAATCTGACGGTTCTGTTTGGCGGAACGGAGCGTGTGCAACCCGAGCGTGTGATGCTTGGCTTAATTATTTGTCTGCTTTTGATTTTCTCGGTTTGGTATATGCTCCGAAAAAAAGAAAGCAGCAAAGGAACAACAAGCCTGCTGATATTGGGCGGATTGGTTTTCGTAAGATTTCTTGTACTTAACAACCATTCCTATGTGCATGAATTTTTTGTTTACCGCACATTGATAACGCCGATATTTGCACTGCTTGCCTCTGTATGGTTGAACATCGAGCTGCCCCACAAGAAAGGACGGCGAAAATGATGGAATTTACATTTTTAATGCCCTGTCTTAATGAATCGGAAACCTTGGAATTTGCAATAAAAGAAGCCGCAAGTGCAATAGATAGATTAAAGCTTGATGCAGAAATTTTGATTGCCGACAACGCCTCTGTGGATAATTCGGCAGAAATTGCAATCAAAAACGGTGCGAGAGTAACAAATGTGAAAATAAAAGGTTACGGCTCGGCACTGATTGGCGGTATTAAAGCTGCCAAAGGAAAATATATCATAATGGGCGATTGTGACGGAAGCTATGATTTTGCACATCCCGATTTGTTTGTGCAGGAATTAAGACGCGGAGCAAAGCTCGTTATGGGAGACCGTTTCAAAGGCGG
>JAFQSM010000093.1 GCA_017409575.1 Clostridia bacterium | reverse complement strand
TGAGAATGATAATGAGAATGATAATGAGAATGAGAATGATATTGACACCGAGTGTGATATAAATAAAAACACGCTTGGCGAAGAAGAACAAGCCGACAGCCTTAAGCTAAAAAAAGCGAGGGGCAAGTACGGCTATGTTCAGCTTGATGATGAGGCGTATGGGCGTTTAAAAGCCAAATACGATGAAACGGAGCTGAAGCGCGTGATCAACTATCTTGACGAGAGTGCCAAAAGCACGAACAATAAAAACGGCTGGAGCGATTGGGAGCTTGTAATCGAACGGGCAATAAAGGGCTCATGGGGCAAGTCCTCGCAAAAAGTCGTTCCACGCGCACTCAATTACCCACAAAAACGCTATACAGACTCGGACCTGAAGTGTATGGGAATCAATATTTTCGGCATGGAGTAAATATAAAATTCTCTGCATAGTTGAAGCATCGTTCTGTCCGCACTTATTCACTGTTCATTATAAGTTATAACTTCAATCCACCTTCGGGGCTCTGCCCCCAACCCCCGCCGACTTTTTGCCAAAAAGTCGTCAAAAACAAGCAGAAAAAATATATTCTCTCTCCGTCAAAAACCGTGACGGAGAGAGAAATTTCCTTCATTTGCCCCAAAAGGGGGCATATATCATTGGCGTACGCCACACCATTTATCATTAAGCGATAGCTGTATCATTAAAAAAGGCAGAGATTTCTCTCTGCCTGTTTTGTTTGTTTTCTTATTCGATAACGCTTGATAGAACCGTCCCTGTCTTACACCTCGTCTGTAAATGTGAGCAGTTGTTTGTCAATATCATCTATTTGCCGTTGCAACCGTTCCATAGCTTTAATCAATCCTTTTCGCCGTATTTGCAACTCGTCTTTTGGAGAAAAATACCAACGCATTGCTCCATATTCACAGCTACTGCAATCTATTTCCGTGCATCCTTGGCACACTATAGGTAGTGGATCAGCTTCCAATAATTTCATTGTAATACCTCCATGCAATATCAGTTATATACAGTATAGGCAAATCTTTGCTAATATTCAAGAGGCATTTTTCGGGAGATAATAGGTGTATCTATCGGAAAGTGTGGTGTGTGTCCATTATAAGTTATGAGCCGTTGTGGAAAACAATGAAAGATCGGGGCGTTACAAAGTATGCTTTGATTTACAAAATGGGCTTTAGTGCATACACGATTACCAACCTGAAGCGAAACAAAAGCATTACCATGAACACATTGGAAAAACTTTGCAAAGCTTTGCAGTGTACCCCCAATGATATTATAGAATTCAAAGAACTCTAAATGCTCTTGCTTTGTTGCAGGAGTGTTTTTTATTGAAAGTAAAAAGGCTGAGGAAAAAATAATCAAAGACAGAGAGTTATTCTCTGTCTTTTCCGCACTTATTCACTATTCAATATTACTTATAACTTCAACAAAAAAAGCGTATTCCGCTTTGGAATACGCTTTTTGCAGTTTCTTATTCGATAACGCTTGCTACAACGCCTGCGCCAACTGTTCTGCCGCCTTCACGGATAGCGAAGTGGAGACCTTCTTCGATAGCGATGGGAGTGATAAGCTCGATTTCCATTCTGATGTTATCGCCGGGCATAACCATTTCTACG
>JAFQSM010000092.1 GCA_017409575.1 Clostridia bacterium | reverse complement strand
CAATCCGACTGTAGCAATGATAATCTTTTTGCTTTTACATTGCGACATTTTAGCAAGTGTTTTATTCATTCCCAAAACACCGCCAGCATACAGACCGCCAACATATATGACTGTGTCATAGCGGTTTATGTCCGTAAAATCTTCATAACTTTTTAAATCAATACTGGTTTTTCTGGCGAGTTCTTCTGCGTATTGCTTGGCAGTTCCATATTGAGAACCATAAATGATTATTTTCATTGTCGTTGCCTTCCCTAAATATTCAAATTTTTCTAACCGTTTTACAAGTTACTCATTTGCAATATGCTTCTGAATATCCTCGATAGACGGGAGCTGTTTACTCAAATCTTCGGGCAGATCGCTCGTTACCTTGTATTCGCTCACACCGATAGGCTTGGACATATCTTTCAGTGCGTATTCTGCAACAATGTTGTTTTTGCTCTTGCAAAGCAGCAGACCAATCGTGGGATTATCGTGCTCAGACTTCAAAATGCCATCCACAGCAGACAGATAGAAGTTAAGCTGACCGGCATAGTCGGGCTTAAATTCACCTGTTTTCAACTCAATTACAACGTAACAACGCAGATTGAGATTGTAGAACAGTAGGTCAATGTAGAAATCGTCGCCGCCCACGTTGAGGTGATACTGATTGCCGAGAAAAGCAAAGCCTGTGCCCAATTCCAAAAGAAGCTTGGTTACGTCCTTGACAAGAGCCTGTTCAATATCTCTTTCGACCATATCTTCCTTGAAAGGAATGAAGTCAAAAATGTACGGGTCTTTCATCGTCTGAACAGCCAGTTCGCTCTGAGGTGCAGGCAGGCGATTTTCAAAGTTGCTGATCTTATCCGCAATGGCTTGGCGCTGATAAAGCCCACTTTCAATCTGATGAATCAGAACGCTGTGAGACCAGCCATTCTCAGCCGTTTTGCGGATATACCACTCACGCTGTTCGGGCGTTTTTACTTTATCCAGGATCGCCGTATTGTGCGACCACGGAATTTGTGCAGACACCGTCTGCACAAATTCCTCGTCCTCGTAGGTAGCTGCAAACTTTGCCATATATTTAAGGTTTCTGACAGAGTATCCTTTCGCATCGGGAAAAGCGAGCTTGATGTCCGCAGCAAGATTTTCGATGAATTTATTGCCCCACGACTTATGCTCATTGATAATGCGACCAATGCCATGATAGAGCATGATCAGCTCTTTATTAACGCTCAATGTTGCTTTATATTGTGCCTGTCTGATTTCCTGTTTGACCATCTGAACCAAGTCCAGATACTCATTATTATTCATTAACATTTTCTGATCCTCCATTTATTTGAGCACTTCAATATTCGTAGTATAGCCGTTTTGAAAAAGATTCCCTTGTTATTTTCTATCTTCACCCGGCAACATGATCTCAGCGATGTCGCCAATATCACATTTGAGTGCAAGACAGATTTTCACCAACACTTCGGTGTTGACATTATCGTTGTGTCCCATCTTTGTGATCGACGATTGGCTGACACCGGCAAGCGCCATAAGATCTTTCTTTTTCATATCACGGTCAATGAGAAGTTTCCAAAGCTTTTTATAACTGATAGCCATTGTGTTTACCTCCGGTATTTCAGTATTGCAAATGATTTCATCTCATTATACCACAAAAACATTGCGTTCACAATGATTTGAGAAAAAATGTTATAATAAATTTACAGGTGTGTAGCTTCATTCTCTTTTGCAAGATTGATGATCGCTTTATCGTGCCCTATGGCGTACTTAATTGTCTGCCATGCACCGCCGTTCTCTCGTTCTATGTAACAGACGATAAGATCGGCACGATCAACCATTTCACGGTTGCGTGTTTGGTGTGCTCCTTTGAAGTGCCCGCCTGCAGATGATCCGCAGGCCTCCACATCGTCGTAATAGTCGTGAAAAGACCCCTCGTTATCTCGATATTCCGCTGTCTCATAAGGCATAACCCATACATGTGCGCTGTTATCATCACGGATTTCTCTTTTGCTCCGTCGAACTGTAGAGGAAACAAGTTGATCGAAGTCGCCATCACGCCCCACGAGAAATTCCACATACTCCTTGCAATGTAGCAGCTCTCGTATGATCTTTTCAAGATTCTGTTCAACAGGAAAAGGATTGTCGATTATCCTATGTCCGAAAAAGGCAACCGTAAAAATGTTCATATCGAACCCTCCAGAGACAAAAATGCCCATCGAACAATCATGTCCGATGGGCTATCTTAATGACGCAGCTATCCTCCAAGTCCCTTGCGGGTAAATGAACCGGTTCTAACGCATATAGCGGTTCGTCGCAGTTCCTATAATAATAGATGTGTGTATAGCGGTCATTTAAGATCGTTTTTCAGTTTGACATGGTTTGTTATGCCTTATCCAAATACTATAAGCACAGAAAAATTGCTTATACAGATTTATAGTATAGCACAAAACGCAAACAATATCAATAGTCTGTGGAAAATTTGTTTGAATATTTATAGACTATATATAGTGCTAAAAGGATGGATAAGGCTATGAGCGAAATTGCAAAATCAGTAGGTCAACGAATCAGAAATTACAGAACCCGTCAAGGGTTGAGCCAAGAGAAACTTGCAGAAGTGTCCGGGTGCCACCCGACATATATCGGACAGGTTGAGCGAGGCGAAAAGAACGCAACGCTTGAAAGTATCGAAAAGATCGCTGCCGCTTTGAATGTGTCTTTGTCAAAGCTCTTTGAGAAGCTGGGCGGACAGGAAACTGAAACCAGGGATATACCCCTTGAGTGTTACGATTTTCTCTCCGCAAAAACCAAAGAGGAGCAGGAACACCTATATCGGATTCTGCTTGAAATGGACAAGTACAAAAGGAACTGAAAGTTAAAAGGATACCGCCAAGAACGGCGGTATCCCTTTTTGCTTCCAGATATTACGGCATTTTTCAATACATAGAGCAAAATCGATCTGATAAAAGGCTCCCGCCGGGATGGCAGGAGCCTCATTTGTCAAATTGAAATCTCTACATTATTCCTTTAGAAAAGTCATAATAACGCCAACAATTCCGCAAACAACACCTACGATACACAAAAGCATATAGTAGTTACCCGCAGAAAATAATTCATCTACAATACCTATGATTGCAAGCAAGATCCCAAATAGAATTAGGGCAATGCCTCTTAATTGCTTTTTCATACAATCACGCTCCTTTGCTTTTCAGTACCACCGTGTTTTGCTATTCTTGGGAAAAGAAAAACGCGGCAAACTCCAAAGAGTCTGCTGCGTCTTGAAATTTTGTTGTGTGGACATTAGTTGTCCTTTTCGACTTCTACAACCGCTTTCGCCGTTTCCGTAACGATGTGCAATCCCTTGTCATTCATTCCGTCGAGCAGAGTATCAAGCTGACGGCGCTGTGTGCTTTTGTCCGCACTCTTGTCGGGGAAAAAGTATTGATCTACGGATATATCGTAACGGGTAACGAGCTCATAAAAGATTTGCAAGCTCGGCTGTTGTCCTTTGTTCTCTATATTCGCAAGATAGCGGGGCGATATATCCATATCGTCGCTGACATTCTTGCGGGATTCGCCGCGCTTTGTTCTCGCCTCTTTTATAGCCTTTCCGAACGCCGTAAAGTCGTAAATTGGTACGGGTCTTTTCATTGCTTCTACGTTCCTTTGTGCTATAATAATTCCTACCCTTATATTATACAGTTCATCTTCTTTCTTGGATATGATTACACAATTCATAGTGTTAGCCATTATAATGCCTATTAACCGGGTTTTTTTGTTACTTTTTCGTGAAGTCTATTGACTTTTTGGTCGGTCTGATGTATAATGGCTAATGTGATTAGCCAAAACAGACAAAGGAGTAGCTAAATGAAGGCAGGATTAGATAAAAAGACAATTATTGAAGCAGCGGCTAATATAGCAGATAAAGAAGGTATTGCGAATGTAACATTGAAGATGTTAGCAAATGAATTGGAGGTAAAATCTCCGTCGTTGTATAAACACTTTAGCGGTGGACTGGACGAACTGAACAAAGAACTTATGTTATATGGTTGGCGTTCTTTGGAAAGTGAAATCACAAGAGCCGCCATAGGTAGAGCAAAAGATGATGCGATCATAGCAATCTGTAATGCCTATCGAAATTTTGTCAACAAACACAAAGGTTTATTTGAAGCTATGCAATGGTACAATATGTATCAATCGGAGGAACATTTGCAGGCAACGCAAGGAACGATAGGTGTTCTGTTTCAAGTGCTTGAATCTTATGGTTTGACCGAGGAACAAAAAGTACATTGTGTCCGTATGCTTCGCGGTTTTCTGCAAGGATTTTCTGCGATTGAAAGTCACGGAGGATTTGGAAATCCTACCCCGCTCAATGATACTTTCGGCTTCGCATTAAAAACTATTTTGAACGGTATTCGTGATTTACAAGGAGGAACAACACGATGAAACAACTATTGAAAAATATTAGTCCATTTAATAACCGAACAGAAATGCCGACATCGGTGTTTATTATCAAGAAAATTCTTGCCTTTTGGCTGTGCTACATAGCAGGGTTGTTTATTGCGGAGGGCGCGGTCATTATTCTGCACTTTGCGCTTGGTAAGAATATGCTTGTCGGTGATGTATTTGACGGACAAACAATTGCGCTTATTACATATTACGGCTACATAATTATAGCGGCAGTTGCTGTGCTGTATTGGAAACTGATCGAGAAGAAGCCGCTATCCGAAATGGGACTCACAAAGCGTTTCGGAAATTACTTTATTGGTGTTCTTATAGGTATTTTTCTTCTCGCTGTTTCGGTCGCATTTATCGTATTAACCGGCAATATCGAATTTCAAGGCGTTTTCAAAAATGCAAACATTCCGATCATTTTCCTTTTGTTTGGCGGTTTTGTAATACAAGGAGCAACAGAAGAATTCTTATGCAGAGGAATTGTACTGCAAACCTTAAAGGAAAAGACTTCTCTCCCAATTGCAATAGCGGTCAGCACGATTATGTTTATCATTCCGCATTGGTCGTCTTTGTTTGCAGGAGAGATGATTTACGGCGTTATCGGTGTTGCCAATCTTGTGCTTATCTCGATCATCTTTTCACTTCTGACCATCCGCTTCAAGAGCATTTGGGCAGCTTGCGGTCTGCACTCTTTTTGGAACGCCATTCTGTATAGCGTTTTCGGATTGAATTTGAGTGGAAACGACGAAACCGTTACGGCTGTTTTCAATATGCAATCCGTAGGCAAGAATATTTGGAACGGCGGCGAATACGGAGTCGAAGCAAGTATTATTACTACTATTGTATTAACGATTGCCGCCGCAAGCATATGGTGTGACGATCAAAAAAGAAAGGTTAGCAAATGAAAACTTTAGGAAACATATTTTGGATTTTGTTTGGTGGTGGAATACTGGCTCTTATTTGGGGAGTTGTAGGTCTTTTGTGCTGTTGCACAATAATAGGGATTCCTGTGGGTATTCAGTGTTTCAAATTCACCTCATTCGTAATTTGGCCATTTGGTAGAAATGTAATTTTTGAAAACTGTACGACCAGTTTTATTTTGAATGTATTATGGATACTCATTTTCGGTTGGGAACTGACTTTAATCTCGTGCATAGTGGGACTTGCCTGGTGTGTAACCATTTTTGGCATTCCATTTGGAGTGCAGTGTTTTAAATTTGCACAACTTGCGCTTATGCCCTTTGGCGCACGCATCGTATAACAACGATAGTCAAATTCAATTTATCCCAGGTGAAAAATAGATATAAGAACTATGAAAAATATAGAATTTATTTTATGTCCCATCTGTAAAAACAAAACCCGGCTGAAAATGCGGGAAGATACCGAACTAAAAAACTTCCCGCTATTCTGCCCGAAGTGTAAACAAGAAACGCTAATCAGCGTTAATCAATTAAAAATCACAATACACAAAGAGCCAGACGCAAAGACGCAGAGCCAATAAACCGCGCGATTTCACGCGATTTATTGGCTCTTTATGTTTGAACGTAAACGAGGCACAACTATCTCTTGAACGGCGGTAAAAATAAGCCGCCGTTTCTTTGCGTTTATCACAAACCAATGACGACTTACTAACCGAACACGGCGGTATCTAATGGAGGTACGCCGTGTTAATTTTTT
>JAFQSM010000011.1 GCA_017409575.1 Clostridia bacterium | reverse complement strand
GAGCCTCTTGTCGGATTCGAACCAACGACCCCGAGATTACAAATCACGTGCTCTGGCCAACTGAGCTAAAGAGGCTTGTTCAACTTTACAGCCGCACTCTTATCGAGCTAAGCGGCTGCAAAGTTAGACATTTATTTTTAATCACAAAAACTTTTCGGCATTTTTTTATTTACCACGAAGTTTTTCCTTTGCTTTGGTCAATTGTTTGGACAGCGCATCCACGCAAACGTCCACGGATTCTTCAAATGTATCACTCACCTTTTCCGCAAAGAACTCGCCGTTCAACGCCAAAACCTTGATACCGGCCTCCTTATTCATTGCAGTTTCAGGCTTCACTACCTTTAATGACACCTCCACTTTCTTTATATCGTCGCAGAACTTCTCTAATTTGGCAACCTTCTTCTGGATAAACTCCTGAAGTTTTTCAGATGCATCAAAATGAATAGCTTGAATTCTTACTTCCATAAATACCTCCTTTTTTACGCTCGTGGATGAGCTTGTTCATAAACTTTTTTTAGTTCCTCAAAAGTTGCATGCGTATAGACTTCAGTCGTCGCCAAACTTTCATGCCCTAACAGTTCCTTAACGGCCCGCAGTTCCGCATTGTCGTTCAGCATAGCTGTTGCAAATGTATGCCTCAGCACATGTGGACTTCTTTTCTTCAGCGCCACAACCTTCGAGAGGTTCCGTTTCACTAATCCATATACCGACATCGGATACATCCGCTTTCCGTTTTTTAAAACGAAAAAAGCATCTGTCCCTTCCGGGAATGTTTCGTTTCTTACCTTAATATATATAAGCATATCTGCCAAGAGTTCGTCTCCGAACGGTATCAGCCTTTGCTTATTTCTCTTTCCCGTCACTTTTATCTGCCTCGCGGAGAAATCCACGTCCACATCATCAAGCCCTATCAATTCCGAGAGTCGCATACCCGTAGCATAAAACATCTCCAGAATCAGCCGGTCCCTACATCCTTCAAAGCCTTCGGCAAACGAAGTGCCGTCAAGCAAGCGATCCATATCTTTCTCTCTGACAAAAGACGGCAAAGGCTTTTTCTTTTTAGGCCCGACGACTTTCAACATCGGATTTACTTTCACCACTCCTTTTCTCAACAAGAAACGATAATAAGAGCGCAACGAACTTAGCTTCCGGTTTACCGAGGCAGCAGAATTACGATTGTCGCCCATCAGACGAACCATCCAATTCCGGACATTGTCCGCGCTTGCCTTCGTAAGGTCCAACAACGCATCCGTTTCTTTCAGATACCTTTCAAAATCCTTCAAATCCGTTCCATAAGCGACAATCGTCTTTTCCGAGCGGTTCAATTCATATAAAAGGTATTCCAAAAAAGGCTTCACAGCCTCCGGGAAAGAATCTATCAACATAAAAAACGTTACACTATAGATTTATGCAACGAATATATGAAAAAGAATTCAAACTTTCAAGAAGTTTGCAAAAAAAATTATTCTTCTACTTGTTGGAGCTTCTGTACATAGACTGCACGTTCTCTTTTCAGTCTGTTCAATACAGACGGCTTGTCGAACTGCTGTCTTGCTCTCAATTCCTTTACAACACCTGTCTTTTCGAATTTTCTCTTAAACTTCTTCAAGGCCTTTTCAATGTTTTCGCCTTCTTTTACTGGTACTACAATCATTTTTTATGAATTAATTATGTTGTTATTAAAATTTCCGCAG
>JAFQSM010000091.1 GCA_017409575.1 Clostridia bacterium | reverse complement strand
ATTGATGATTTCCCGGAGCCAAGAAAAAATCAACTTTGTTTCACCGTGGCTATAGACAACTTGAAAACAGGAAAATTTCGTTAGAGAGCCGTATTAGAAGAGCAAACAGAACTCTCAGCCGAAGCAAAGAAAAATCCCAAGACAGGGACAGATAATCACGACATAGGAAATCACTACCGCAGGGCGACCTGCCTTGCGGTCTTACATATATATGAGCATAAGAAAACACCCTGCAAGATTTTTTCGTCTTGCAGGGTGTAAATTTGCAAATGCAGAAAACTGAAAGTTATGTATCCTTTTTCTCGGAAATAACCTTGTCTTTTTGGCTCATATATGTCATAGCAAATGCAACACCAATGCTTAACACTACCCATCTTATAGCAGCCTCACAGAAGTCATAAAACGTACCGCCCACAAATGTACTAATTGAATAAATTATCGCAACAACAAAAATTAAAATTGCTGTTGTTAATATTAATCTCTTATTTCCATTCGCAATCTTTACATCCTTTTCTATCTTTTCTTTCATTTTTGAGTCTCCTTTCAATAGTTCATCTAAACTAATTCCAATTCATACGTGCTTTTAGGCTCACCAGCAGACTGAACGTTTGCTTTGCTTATAAGTCAGAAGCTGTCAGTATTTTTTCTGTTTCTGCCATATCCTTTTCAATCAATGGACGCATACTATCTTTATATTTCGATAAATCTGCCTCACGCAAACATAATAATATTCTCGGAATGTATTGTGGTTTTGCTACTCCAACCTGTGCAAGAGCTTTTATACATTGTCTTGCTGTAATCGGCTTCTCGTCCGTAACGTGAGCAAGATAATCTGGTATTATCGCATCAAAACGATTCTCATCATCCCATTGTGCGTTAGCAGCAAGAATATACAACACACGGTTTCTTACCAATGACTTTGGATGGTTAAGTAGCGAAGCAAACTCATCAAAGTATTCATACCATTCGTCAGTATATTGACTTTCTGAAATTATTTTATCAGCAATGGCACAAGCGTATTTATCATCCGTTGCTGTCAATTTTACAATTATGTCTCGCATAAAAACTCACCTCCCTATTCAGGTTTTCAGTCGGGTCGTAAATAAGTTCCGTAAAAAAGCAGGGGATGGTTCAAAAAACATCTTATCTTGCCTTTCCTTTTGTTTTTCGTCCAAGATAACGGTTTACCTTTTTCTTATAGTTCAAGTAATCCTCGCCAAAGGCTTCGAGCAAGAAATCTTCTTCTACATTGACAATCTGCAAATGGAACATCAATGCAGTAAAGATGGATACCGCAAACAATCCCCAATTAAAGAACATCAATAAGATACCAAGATACACGAGATCAAAGCCGAAGAACGCAGGGTTACGGCTGATACTGAAGATACCGCTTGTTACAAGCTCGGTTTTTTCGGATTTGGATACGCCAGCTCTCCAACTGTCTCGCATTGTGATGACCGCCGTGATGAACACAGCAACGCCAACGGCGGCAATTCCTATACCAAGCCATCGTGCCCAAGGCGGCAAAAGAGTTGTGCCAAGAATGATACTGATAAACTCCACAACAACCACAAGGACTGTGGATGCCATCATCGTACACTCAACCCACTTCACAAAGCCGGTCTTTCCATTGCCGATCTGCGTGGTCTTAATACCTTTTTTCTTTTGTCCGAGCATCTTTATGAAATAGCAAGCATAGAACGCTGCCATTAGCACAAGTGCAATGATCTTGAATATCATTTCAAAACCTCTTTTTTCTTTGCAAAATTATAAATGCTCCAACCGCCCACAAACACATATGCAATAGCGATCACAATGGTCATTTTCATACAGGGAGCTGTCCTTATTACAAAACATCGCATTAGCAAGCTCTTTTCAAAAAATTGCGACAGAGAGTTCTCACTGCCGCTGCACAACGTTCTTCTATTCCTCTTTCTGATATTCAAGAATGTCCCCGGCTTCGCAATCGAGCACCTCACAGATCGCCGCTAAGGTTGAAAAACGAATCGCTGTTACTTTGTTGTTTTTGATTTTCGACATATTGACGTTGGAAATCCCCACACGCTCGGAAAGCTCGTTTAGGGACATTTTTCTCTCCACCATCATTCTATCCAAACGAAGGACTATTTTTCCCATGGCACCCTCCTTACAGCAAACCGTCTACATCTTTTTCAAGTTCAGCGCCGTGAACAAAGAACTGTGTCAGGCACAGAACAATAATGCCCATGAAGATACCGCTCATATTTACACTTGT
>JAFQSM010000090.1 GCA_017409575.1 Clostridia bacterium | reverse complement strand
ATTCACGTACGAATTGTGCTATTTCATTATTAAATGCAAAAGAATAGTCCCAGCTAAGCCGGGTTTTGCTTAGCTGGGATAATTACTTCTATCGTAAATACGTTCCACGCAATATACGCCGATTCGTATTTGCACATATGGCAAACCGATGTAGCGACAATCTGATTGAATTTGCCATAATTGTTCAGCATACGATCTTTGTCAGTGCCTATCGGTAGATTAGTGACGTTATTTGAAATCGATTGTTTTAGACGCTTTGTCGCGCTCCATTGTTTCTGCGAACGCGCGACGCATAAAAGCGTTTAGAGATTCGCCCATGGACTCAGCGTGTGCCGTTACAGTTTCTTTTTCGGCAGGAGTGACACGTGCCTGTAAATATTCATACTTTTGGTGGTACTTTTTACTTGCACGAAGCTGTGCTTCTGTTTGAGCCATTGCGATCACCTCCCAATAAGTATAGCAGATGTATGACCGAAAATAAAGATATGTGCATGCACATAAAATGCACAATAAATGCAGTGGAATTTTGTGAAAAATGCCACATTGATATGTGTATGCACATATGATATAATACAGATAGAAAATAAAACAACGGCAGTGCAAGGGAGCGCCAACTCCCATGCACCTGCGCAGGTGATACGAGCACCTACACAACGGGATTACCCCGCACCGCAGGGATATTATATCCTTTTTGTATCTTTTTTGCAAGAGGGAAAGTATATCTTGGCGAGGTTCGTCCTAGCTATCATACTATGATTTGCACCGTGTAGAGCTATCAGCCCTGCACGGTGTTTTGTTTTCTCTATATCAAATTTAGGAGGAAACACTATGGAAAACAAGAGATTTTTGACAGCCAACGATGTAGCAGAGTATATGGGCATTTCGGTGCCTATGGCCTACAAGATCATTCGTCGCTTAAACGACGAACTGGTAGCCGCCGGATATATCATCGTTTCCGGTCGCATCAGCCGTAGCTATTTTGAAAAGAAGATCTACGGCGGGATCGCATAAGGGGGTGAGCATATGCCTGCTTACAAGGAAAAAGACAGAAATACTTGGACGGTAAAGTTCCAGTATAAGAACTGGAAAGGGACAAAGAAATGGGTAACAAAGCGAGAGCTTGCTACCAAACGGGATGCGCTTCAGTATGAGCGTGATTTTCTGGCTCGCCAGAGCAGCAATCTGGATATGTCATTCGCGGCCTTTGTTACGGTGTACCGTGAGGACAGAGGAGCGCGTATTAAAGAGAGTACCCAGGAAACAAAAGACAATATCATTGATACCAAGCTGATGCCCTATTTTGGGGAAAGGAGTATTTTTATCACCTCGAAAAATATATTTGAATTATCTGTATTAAATATGACAAATTGAATGTGTAGATAATGAAAAAGATGATTTGGGGCCGGCCTGGTCCAAAATTTGAAATAATAGTGAGTTTACCGGCAGTTTTTGATTTTTGGAATTCTCCATGCCGAAAAAGTACCGGTAAAGCGATTTGTTCTGAGAGGGGTTGAGATGCTGTGTAAGACTAGCGGAGCCATTGAATCGCAAAGATGTGATTTGTTGGCCAAAAGTTGGTCAAATTCAAAATTGCAGATTTCGAATCTCGGGAAACAAGAACAAAAAACACCGTATTTTGCGGTTTTGCTCGCAAAATACGGTGTTTTTCTAATTATTCAGGTAACTACACAGCCACACAGGGTCATTCCCACTCGATGGTGCCAACGGGCTTGGGAGTAAGGTCTACCAGAACGCGGTTGATGCCTTCAACTTCGTGGGTGATCCGATCCACGATCTTATGCGAGTCATTAGAATAACCCACCGGACACAAACGGTTCGGTGGGCGTTTTAATAAGGAGCAAAATATGAGGATTTACACGGTAGCGTTTTTTGGTCACCGAT
>JAFQSM010000010.1 GCA_017409575.1 Clostridia bacterium | reverse complement strand
TTCCGCAACTCTCAAAAAAATATGGTGGGCACAATAGGGCTCGAACCTATGACCCTCTGCTTGTAAGGCAGATGCTCTCCCAGCTGAGCTATGCGCCCACATTTACAGCCGCCGTTTGTAGCGACAGCAGTTATTGTACCATTTTGACCGAAAAAAGTCAAGGGTTTTATCCTCGATTATTTAGATTTATGTTCATTTATCTCCCCAAAACCTCTTTTTTTCTTCAAAATACTCTTTAAAACACTTTTAATCAACTCCCGCGCGAGGGCAAAAATCTCTTACCGGGCATGCATTGCAAAAAGGTTTTCGGGCATTGCAAAACTCTCTGCCGTGAAAAACAAGCTGATGGCAAAACATTGACTGTTTTTCCTCTGGGACAAGCTTCAAAAGGTCAAGTTCCACTTTGTAAGGGTCGGTGTTTTTTGTAAGACCCATACGCCTTGCAAGTCTGCCGGCATGAGTATCAACAACAATCCCCGGCTTGCCGAAAATGTCGCCAAGTACAAGATTCGCGGTTTTTCTTCCTACTCCCGGAAGTGCCAGAAGCTCATCCATTGTTTCGGGGACTTTACCTCCAAAATCAGCTACCAGCTTTTTGCCGCAGGCAATAATGTTTTTTGTCTTGTTGCGATAAAACCCTGTGGACCGGATAATCGACGAAAGCTCCTCTGCATCGGCATTCGCAAAATCCTGCGCTGTTTTGTATTTTTTAAACAAGGCAGGGGTCACCAGATTAACCCGGGCATCCGTACATTGTGCCGCAAGCTGTGTGGCAATAAGAAGCTGAAGAGGGTCCTTGTACTCAAGCGTGCAATCCGCATCGCCATAAACCCTGTCAAATATTCTTATTATATTCAAAACGCGTTCTTTCTTTTTGGGGATACTTTCTGCCATTTCGCTTTTACCTCTTGAAAAATCCATAACTTTTTGATATACTATATATAATTATACACTAAAATTACTTTTTTGTAAATAACACAGGAGGAAAAACAATGTTTGAACTTGAAAATGTAACAAAATCCGACCCCGAACTTGCGGCGGCGATAAAAAAGGAAATTTCAAGACAGCGCAGCAAAATTGAGCTTATTGCTTCCGAAAATTTTGTCAGTCCGGCTGTTATGGAGGCTATGGGAACTCCACTTACAAACAAATACGCAGAAGGATACCCCGGCAAAAGATACTACGGCGGCTGCGAATATGTCGACATAGTTGAGGACCTTGCAAGAGAGCGCGCGAAAAGACTTTTTGGCGCAGAATTTGCAAATGTTCAGCCCCACTCGGGTGCTCAGGCAAACTTTGCAGTATTCTTTGCAGTTATGGAACCGGGCGACACCTACCTTGGCATGAACCTTGCACATGGTGGGCATCTCAGTCACGGTTCACCTGTCAATGTTTCGGGCAAATACTTCAATGTTGTCCCCTACGGAGTTGACGAAAAAACTCACCGTATAGACTACGATGCTTTAAGACAGCTTGCAATCGAAAACAAACCAAAGCTTATTCTTGCCGGTGCAAGTGCCTATGCAAGAGAAATTGACTTCAAGAAGTTCCGCGAGATTGCCGACGAGGTTGGTGCATATCTTATGGTTGATATGGCACACATTGCAGGTCTTGTTGCAGCAGGTCTTCATCCAAGTCCTGTTCCTTATGCAGACTTTGTGACAACTACAACACACAAAACCCTGCGCGGACCACGCGGCGGTATGATTCTTTGCAAAGAAAAATATGCTCAGATGATAAACAAAGCTGTGTTCCCCGGCAACCAGGGCGGTCCCCTTATGCATGTAATAGCTGCCAAAGCTGCATGCTTTAACGAAGCACTTAAGCCCGAATTCAAAGAATATCAGATGCAGGTTAAAAAGAACGCCGCTGCTCTTTGCGACGAGCTTATCAGCCTTGGAATCGACATTGTTTCGGGCGGCACAGACAACCATCTTATGCTTGTTGACCTTTCAAAGTGCGGTCTTACGGGCAAGGAGGTTGAACACAACCTTGACGAAATCGGCATAACTGCCAACAAAAACACAATCCCCAACGACCCGCAAAGTCCTTTTGTTACAAGCGGACTTCGTCTTGGTGCCCCTGCTGTTACAACACGAGGCTTTAAAGAAGACGATATGCGCGAGGTCGCAAGAATAATCAATATGGTTATTACAGACTTCGAGGCAAACCGCATCGAGGCTGCACGCCGGGTTGACGCTTTGTGTGCAAAATATCCGCTTTATGAATAAGCCGCTTGCCGACAGGCTAAGACCACAAACACTTGCCGATGTTGTGGGACAAAACCACATCATCGGGTCAGGAAAGGTCTTGTCCGAGATTGCCGATTCAAAAACCATACCCAATATGATTTTTTACGGGCCGTCAGGAACCGGAAAAACAACCGTTGCAAACATACTGGCAAAAATCAGTGGAAAAACTCTTTGCAAACTGAATGCCACAACCGCATCGGTTGCCGATGTGCGCGATGTTTGCGCAAGGTGTGACACTTTTGAGGGTCAGGCAGGAATTTTGCTGTACCTTGACGAGATACAAAACTTCAACAAAAAACAGCAGCAATCTCTGCTTGAATACACCGAAAACGGAAAAATCACTTTAATTGCAAGCACAACCGAAAATCCGTATTTTTATGTATACAATGCAATCCTCAGCCGAAGTACAGTTTTCGAGTTTAAGTCCGTCGCGCCCGTTGAGATAAAAAAAGCACTCCTTCGCGGTATCGAACTTGTCAAAGAAGATTTTTCGGGCGATATATCTGCAGACGAGGATGCCCTTTTGCACATTGCCGAAATGTCAAACGGTGATGTCCGCAAGGCCCTCAACTCGCTTGAGCTTGCCGTGATTTATGCAAAGCCTGACAAAGACGGTGCCCTTCACATCGACCTTAATTGTGCCGAACAATGCACGCAAAAAAAGGCATTTCGCTATGACAAATCAGGCGACAGCCAATACGATGTTATGAGCGCTCTGCAAAAATCAATCCGCGGTTCTGACCCCGACGCTGCCGTTCATTATCTGGCACGACTGCTTTCAGCCGGTGATCTTCAGTCTGCATGCAGGCGCCTTATGGTTATTGCAGCCGAGGATATCGGACTTGCATATCCAATGTCTATCCCTATTGTAAAAGCTTGTGTGGACAGTGCATTGATGCTTGGACTTCCCGAAGCACGCATCCCTTTGGGCGATGCCGCCATCTTGCTCGCAACCGCGCCAAAATCCAATTCAGCTCATATTGCTTTGGATAATGCGCTTTCAGACATCGAGCAAATGGACACCGGTGAAATTCCAAGGCACTTGCAAAACAAACACTTTGACGGCGAGGGTGATGTTCAAAAGGGTCAGCATTATCTGTACCCGCACGACTTCCCCAACCACTATGTAAAACAGCAATACCTGCCGGACAAAATAAAAGACAAAAAATATTACACCTATGGTGAAAACAAAACCGAGCAGACCGCAAAAGAATACTGGGATAAAATCAAAGTCAGTAAGTTTTGACTAACTTTTGGGAAGGAATTTTTGAAATGACCAAAACAAATGCAATCCGCATACTTGACCAGAAAGCTGTTTTGTACAAAGCTTATCATTATGATATCCCCGAGGCAATCAGCGGAATGGAGATAGCCGAAAAGCTTGGGCAAAATCCCGACCATGTTTTTAAGACACTGGTCACCGTGGGCTCTCCAAACAAATACTATGTGTTTGATGTTCCTGTAAACAAAGAGCTTAATCTTAAAAAAGCGGCAAAAGCCGTTGGTGAAAAAAAGATTGAGATGATAAAATCAAAAGAGCTGTTGCCTTTGACCGGATATATTCACGGCGGTTGTTCACCTATTGGTATGAAAAAAAATTTTTTTACCACCTTTGACAAAAGTGCCGAAGATTTTGAAACCATAATTTTCAGTGCAGGCAGAATAGGCAGTCAGGTGGAAATGTCGCTTGATGATTTGAAAAAAGTTATATCATTCCAAACCGCCGATATTTGCGATTAGGCTTGATAAAATCGCACAGACCGCATAAAGCCTGACTAATAAACTCTTTGCAAAACCAAACAAAAAATTAAAGGGTGGTGACCAAGTTGGTCACCACCCTTTAATTTATCTTTCGTCAATCGGTGTATAATCCCTGCGTTTTTTGATGTTTTTGTATGCAGGTCTTATAATTCTTCCGCCGGTCATAACTTCCTCAATTCGGTGAGCACACCAGCCGACAATTCTTGCCATTGCAAAGATTGGGGTATACAGTTCCGGAGGGATATCCAGCATTTGATACACAAACCCCGAATAAAAATCAACATTGGCAGGCATTGGGGCGGTAATGCCCTTTTCTGCCTCGAATACTTTGGGGGCAAGTCTTTCGATTGTTTCATAAAGCTTGAACTCTGCTTGTCTACCCTTTTCTTCGGAAAGTTCCCTTGCATACTCTCTAAAGAAAGCAGTTCTAGGGTCCGAAAGTGTGTAAATCGCATGTCCTATTCCGTAGATAAGACCACTTCCGTCACCTGCTTCTTTGCGGACAATTTTGCAAAGATGATCATAAACCTCCTGCTCATCATCCCAGTTTTTAAGGCTTTCCTGAATTTCTTTCATTTGCTTGAGTGTTTTTTCGTTTGCGCCACCGTGTTTCGGTCCCTTAAGCGAGCCTATTGCCGCTGCAACTGCCGAATATGTGTCGGTAGCACTTGAAGACAAAACTCTGATTGAAAACGCCGAGTTGTTACCACCGCCATGTTCAGCATGGAGCATAAGTGCACGGTCCAGAATTCTTGCTTCGGTCTCGGTATACTTGTGGTCATCGCGAGTCATATAGAAGAAGTTCTCGGCGATCGAAAGTTCCGGATTTGGATTGTGAATCACAAGGCTCTTGCCGTCATAATAGTGCTTCTTTGCAGCATAAGCATAAGCAATAAGTGTCGGGAAACTTGCAATAAGTTCAAAACTCTGCCTGAGCAAATTATCAATATCTACAGCATCAGGATTGTCCGCACTGTCATACGAATACAAAACCAGAACTGACCTTGCAAGCTTGTTCATAATATTGTTGCTTGGCGCCTTTAAAATCATATCCTCGGTAAAGTTTTCGGGAAGAGTTCTCTGGCTTGCCAGAAGCTTTGAAAAGCTGTCAAGCTGCTCTTTTGTCGGCAGTTCGCCAAACATAAGAAGAAAAACTACTTCCTCAAATCCAAATCTGTCATCTTTGTCGCAATTTTCAACAATGTCGCTTATGCATATTCCGCGATATCTAAGCTGCCCCTCAATAGGTGTTTTTTCACCGTCGTCAACTATATATCCTCGAACTTCACCAATGCTTGTAAGCCCTGCCAGAACACCTGTTCCGTCTGCATTACGAAGACCGCGTTTTACATTGTAATCACTGTAATAATGGTTGGGTATACCCTTAAAGCTTTCCTGCTGCTCGAGTATCGCATCTATATATCTGCCCAAATTTTCTGCCATATTATATCAGTCCTTTCCATTTTGGTTAGTTTGTGCTAACTTTTAGCCCGGAGGCCATCCAAGGTTTCTGCCTGCAAGCAGATGAAAATGGATGTGTCCAACCGTTTGACCGCCGTCTTCGCCACAGTTATTTACAATTCTGTATCCGTTCTCCGAAAATCCCTGTTCTTTGGCAATTTTTGCAGCTGTCTCAAAAATCTTTGCAACAACAGAGGAATTTTCTTCTGTTATTTCGTTGGCTGAAGATATATGTTCTTTGGGTATGATTATGATATGCTGAGGTGCCTGAGGGTCAATATCCCTAAAAGCCAGAACCTTATCATCTTCCCAGACTTTTGTCGAGGGGATTTCCCCTGCGACTATTTTGCAAAACAGACAATCCATAAAAGAATCCTCCCTTTATTTTATAAGTGTTTTAACCAAGGTAAGTGCTTCGTCAAGTTTTGATGCATCCTTGCCGCCTGCCTGTGCGCTGTCCGGCTTTCCGCCGCCACCGCCGCCGCAAGCCTTTGCAACCTCGCGGATAATATTGCCGGCATGAGCGCCTTTTTCGATTGCTGCCGGTGTCGCCATAGCAACAATGTTTACCTTGCCATCTGCCGCAGACGCCAGAACAATAACTGCGCATTCAGCCTTTTGCTTGAGGTTGTCGCCTGCACCGCGAAGTGCATTCATATCAAGTCCGTCATCAAGACGATGAGCGATAACCTTGATGCCGTTCACTTCTTCGGCACTGTCAACAAGGTCGCCAAGTCCGCTGTTTGCCATCTTTGCTTTTATGCTTTCAAGCTCGCGTTTCAAGGTCTTGTTTTCATCAACCAACGCTGCAGCTTTTGCTTCTACCTCGTGTGTGCTTGCTTTGATTGTTTCGGCAATTTTAAGGACAGTTTCTTCGGTTTTTTGCAAAAGTTCAAACACACCTTTTCCTGTCACCGCTTCGATTCGGCGTACACCTGCTGCTACGCCGCTTTCAGAAATTATTTTGAAAAGTCCTGCCTGAGCAGTGTTTGTAAGGTGTGTTCCGCCACAGAACTCAACCGAATATTCACCCATCGAAACAACCCTTACCTTTTCGCCGTACTTTTCGCCAAACTGCGCTGTCGCGCCAAGCTTTTTAGCCTCGTTTATGTCAAGCTCCTGAACTGTTATGTCAAGTGCATCCAAAATTGCATCATTTACCAACTTTTCAGCCTTTTTAATTTCGTCCGGGGTCATCGCCTCGAAATGCGAGAAGTCAAATCTGAGTCTTTTTGCGGTAACTTCCGAACCTGCCTGAGCAACATGGGTGCCCAGAACATCTTTGAGTGCCTTGTGCAAAAGATGTGTCACCGAGTGATTGCGGCAAATTGCCATCCTGTTCTTCTTGCAAACCGAAAGATTAGCTTCGGTATCTTTCGAAAGTTCGCCTTCTTCCACCTTCACTATATGGAAGTAAATTCCGTCACCATTCTTTTTGGTGTCAATTACGCTTGCTTTGCCGTTTTCGGTCACAATTTCGCCGATGTCTCCGGCTTGTCCGCCCATTTCGGCATAAAACGGTGATTCGGCCACAACAACAATTCCCTCTTCGCCTTCACCAACAACATCCGTCTCAGCTCCGTCTTTGAGGATTGCAACGATTTTTGATTTTGCGGTTAGGCTGTCATAACCAACAAACTTCGTAGCCTCGCCTTTGATGCTGAGGGTATCATCATCCCAGCTTGAGCCATCCTTTCTGCCGGCACGCGCCTTGTCTTTTTGAGCTTTAAGTTCCTTGTCGAATCCGTCGCGGTCAACCGAAATGCCTTGTTCTTCACAGATTTCGACAGTGAGGTCAATCGGGAATCCGTAGGTGTCATTAAGTTTGAATGCATCCGCGCCGCTGAGGGTGTTGCTGCCTGATTTTTTTGTTTCGTCAATATATGAGCCAAGTATCGCAAGACCGCCCTCGATGGTTTTTGCAAACTTTTCTTCTTCGTTTTTAATAATCTTTTTGATGTAGTCGCGCTTTTCGTCAAGCTCGGGATAACCCTGTTTTGACTCGTCAATAACTGTATCGGCAACTGTATAAAGGAACTCTTTTTCCACTCCCAGAAGTCTGCCGTGTCTTGCCGCTCTGCGCAAAAGGCGTCTCAGGACATATCCTCTGCCCTCATTTGACGGAAGAACGCCATCCGAAATCATCATAACTGTACTGCGGATGTGGTCGGTTATTACACGAAGTGAAATATCCGTTTTTTCGCTTTCCTTATAATTTACCCCTGTTATTTGGGAAATATGCTTCATTGTGCTTTGAACTGTATCAACCTCAAAAAGGTTGTTTACCCCCTGCATAATGCACGCCAGGCGTTCAAGTCCCATTCCGGTATCAATGTTGGGGTTTGCTAAGCGGTTGTAGTTGCCGTCTTCGTCCTTGTCAAACTGGGTAAATACCAGATTCCATACTTCCATAAATCTGTCGCAGTCACAGCCAAGCTTGCAGTCAGGTTTGCCGCAGCTGTGTTCAATTCCTCGGTCAACATGGATTTCGGAGCAAGGTCCGCAGGGACCTGTTCCGTGTTCCCAGAAGTTGTCTTCTTTGCCGAGTTTTACAACTCGTTCGGGGTTTACTCCGATTTCGTTTATCCAGATATCCCTTGCCTCGTCATCGTTTTCATATACAGTAATCCAAAGAACTTCCTCAGGGATTTCCATAACCTTGGTCAAAAATTCCCACGCCCAGGCAATTGCTTCGTGCTTGAAATAATCGCCGAAAGAAAAATTGCCCAGCATCTCAAAAAATGTGCCGTGTCTTGCAGTTTTGCCCACGCACTCAATATCAGGAGTACGGATGCACTTCTGGCAGGTTGTCACACGTTTTTTGGGCGGAACTTCGGCACCTGTAAACCATTTTTTCATGGGTGCCATACCCGAGTTGATCAGAAGCAGGCTCGCGTCATTTTTTGGCACAAGCGAAAAGCTATCGAGCCTGAGGCAACCTTTTGACTCGAAAAAACTTAAAAACTTTTCTCTTATTTCGTTAAGTCCTAAATTTTTCATAAAGTTTACGACCTTTCTATATAAAAATGAATTTATTAAATCAACAATTAACCATCTTACATAATACCATTTTTTTGTAAATTAGTCAACAAAATTATTTTTAAAGGAGCTTCTGTAGCGACGTCTCCCAAAGGTGTCTTTAATTCCACCATAGAAAAGGCGCAGAGCAGATGTTTGCAAAAATTTTTGAATCAGCAAAAAAACGGCGGATATCAGTTCCCTTTTTCATCCGCCGTTTTTAGTGAAGTCACTTAATATATATTAAGTATCCGAGTGCTTGCGTAATGAGAAAATTTGAGCAGCTATATCTGCCAAGCCTTTGAGCGGCGGCTACGGGGGGGTATAGGGTCGAAGCGTAAAAAACAATCCAGTGAATTGTTTTTAGCTTCAAGCTAGGTGCGAGAGCAGCGATATAAAGGAAAAGCCGTCAGGCTTTTTTCATAAGCATTAGAGCCCGCCTATAAAAAGGTCTTGTAATTTAATAAATTTAGTGGTATAATAACTATGCCAAACAAAATTCTATAAAAATCATCCAGCAAGTATTTGTATTTTTACTTTCGGTAAAAATACAGATGCTCCACTTTGCATATACTTGTTGGGTATGTTAGAGTTTTGTTTGGCGACAATCGGAGCTATGTGTTTTTTATGCGTCAGCTTCGGTTGACGCATTTTTTATTTAAAGGAGAAACAAAAAAATGGTTGATTATCAAAAACTTTATATAGACCTCTTTAACAAATTTAGTGAACTGATAGATACCCTTGAAGAAATTCAGGATAAATCATTTGCCGAATTTAACTCATCCTACCCCACAAAAGAAGATGTAAAATACTTTATAAGAAATGTAGATTTCGGCAAATCAAAGCGTTGTACTTTTAAATAAAAATTTAAAGAGGGGAAAACCCCTCTCTTTTTATATGTTTTCTCAACCCTACAGCATAAAGAAATTTAATTACAAATTTCATTATTTAACGAATTTTCACCGCAGTTTTACTTCACTTTCATCGTTCTTTATGCAGACTGTGCGTTTTATCACAATTCCCTTTGGGACACACTTTCATGCATATCCCACACACCACGCCGCGACCGATATGCTGATACGCCTTTTTCATATGGTCACTGCACGCTTTGGCATCGATTATCTTTTCTCTCTCATCACCCGGTCGCCAGTCCTCGCCGCTGATTGCCATTGCAGGGCACGCATTTACACACGCTCTGCACTCTCCGCAGCCAAATTCAATCGGAGCATTTTCGCGCTCAAAGGGGAAGTCGGTCAGAATCGTCCCAAGTCTGACCCTGGGTCCTGCCTCGCTTGACACAAAAAGCCCGCTTCTGCCAATGTAGCCAAGGCCCGAAAGATAAGCGGCATACTTGTGCGAAAATATCCCCTGAAGTCCGTTTACCGACTGCGATGCCGCAACCGGAACATACCGATATCCCTGTTTGCCAATCATAAGACCTGCCCGAAGGGAAAGATTGTCAATAAGGGTATTGACTGTGCGGTAATGATGAAAATATGTATGGGTCGGTTCGGCATCAATGCCGTCAACTATTGCATCCGACAGCGGAATGGTAAACGACACTGCATAAGAAAGGCCAAACGGATTCTCTTTTTCAAGCCGGCAAAATCCGACCTGCCCGGCACCGTTTTCAAGTAAGAATTTTTTAATTTTGTTCTGCATTTTGCATATCTCCCAACGCTGTTACCTTTTTTAAGTAATCAAGGGTCTTAAACTCCCTTTCAAGCTGAACCGAAAGGTACTTTTCGCCCACCTGACCCAGGTACTTTACTACCTCGGCATTTGCCTCAAACGAAAATATCTTTTTGCCGTCCGCGTGGCTTATGTATTCGACCAGCTTTCGCATATTGTCCGAAAGTTCGGCAACACCCTTTCGCTCGCCAAGACAATTTTTGCAAAAAACAGTTCCGTCAGTAAGCGAAAGTCCGTATATATTATTGTCGCAGCCACACCCGCCACAAGTTTCAAGCTGCGGTGCATAGCCCGAGACCGCCGCAAGACGCCACTCGAAAACCATTTTGATTTTTTGGGGGTCACACAAGTCTTTGTCAAGTGCATAAAGCGAATTTAAGAGAAGGCTTATGACCTCCTCCTCGAACTCATCCTCACTTGCGGCACCGTTTGCCGCCTCGGCAAAATACGAGGCATACGCCATTTTGTCAAGGTCGCTTCTGAGAGAATTAAAGCCTTCCAGCACATTCATCTCGTCGATATTATAAAGACCGTTTTTTGATTTTGCCTTGTACATAACAAGTTCGCTGTATGCAAAAAGCTGAAGTCCCGCAAGCATACGCGACCGCTTTGTCCGTACATTGTTTGCAATTGCAGAAATTTTGCCAAAGTCCCTGGTAAGTATGGTCACAATAAGGCTTGTCTCGCCATACTTAGTCGCTTTGGTCACTATTCCCGTTGTCTTTATAAGTCCCAAAATCTTCACCGGCCTCAAGCATCAAATCTTTTTCTATCAAAAATTTATACCGCAAATAATCATTTATGTCCCCTGTGGTCGAAAATGCCGCCCACAGCTTTTGAATTTTTTTCTCGTCCATCTGTCAACCCTCCGTCATACTTCTTTATTGTTAGTATTAAGTGAAGATTGACTCTGTATACTTGTTATATTTTTCTTTATAAGAAAACAATCACCATTTCCTATTCAAAGCCGATGGTGTTCATAAACGCCTCTTTATTGCGCCAGTCCTCTTTTACCTTTACCCAAAGCTCTAAGTAAACCTTTTCGCCCAGAAACCTCTCTATATCCACTCGTGCACGGCTGCCTATATCCTTCAGTTTTTCGCCTTTTTTGCCGATTATTATCGACTTGTGGCTTTGTCTTTCGCAATAAATCACAGCCAGAATTTCGTGCACTCCGTTTTCTTTTTTGTGCATCTTTTCTATCTCGACAGCGATTCCGTGCGGAATTTCTTTGTTCAGCAATCTCAGCGCTTTCTCGCGGATATACTCCGCCACAATCTGACGCTCGGGCTGGTCAGTAATCAGGTCGCCCGGGAAGAACTGCGGTCCTTCCTCGAGGTAGTTTTCGATTTCGGAAATCAGTGCGTCAACATTGTCGCCCATACGAGCCGAAAGCGGCACAATCCCTGCAAAGTCATAGAGCGAAGAAAGTCTTTCAATCACCGGCAAAACCTTTACCTTTTCAATCGAATCAACTTTGTTGACAACCAACACGACAGGTATCTCGGCCTTTTTGAGCCCTGCAAGAGCTTTTTGTTCTTTTTCGTATTCGTTTTCGTGCAGATTGCAGTCCACAACATAAAGAAGAACATCCACATCCTGTGTTGCGGTGTAGATATACTTTTCCATTTTTTCGCCCAGCTTGTTGTGGGGACGATGGATTCCCGGAGTATCAATAAAAACAATCTGGCTGTCTTTGGTTGTCCTGACACCCATAATTTTTGTACGGGTGGTCTGAGGCTTGTTCGAAACAATGGCAACCTTTTCGCCGATTATTTTGTTCATAAGTGTTGATTTGCCGGCATTTGGTCTGCCGGTAATCGCTACAAATCCTGATTTCATAGTCTTTTCCTCTTTCTTTTGCATTGGTATTTCAGCGTTTTAGGCCCATCTCTTCCAGAATTTCTGCCTGATATTCAAACATTTCGGCTTCGTCTTCGGGGGTCATATGGTCAAACCCAAACAGGTGAAGCATAGAGTGCACCGTCAAAAATCCAATTTCTCTCTCAAATGAGTGCCCGTACTCTTCAGCTTGCTCTGCCGCTCTTTCAAGCGAAATCACAATGTCACCCAAAATCATCTCGCCGTTTGGGCTGAAGTCAAGCTCTTCCTCAATTATTTCGCCGTCCTCGTCATATTCAAACAGCGGAAATGACAGCACATCGGTTGCTTTGTCAATCCCACGGTGCTCGTTGTTGAGTACGCGTATTTCCTCGTTGTCGACAAACATAACGCTTATCTCGGCATTTGTCGGAAAGTCCATATACAAAAGTGAAGTCTTTACCGCCAGTCGCACAAGGTCACGGATTTTTTTGTCAACCTTAAATTTTGTCTGTTCGTTTCTTATCGGCACTTTCATTATGGATTGCTCCTTTTTCCTTTGTTTCGGCTTTGAGCCATCCGCTCTCTTTCGGCATTTTTCTTCTCATAAGCCTTTACAATCTGCTGAACAAGCGGATGTCTTACTACATCCTTCTCGCACAGGTACATAAATTCAATACCCTCGACATTTTTAAGGACTATCTCGGCATCGCGGAGTCCCGATTTTTTGTTTGATGGCAGGTCAATCTGTGTGACATCACCCGTAACAACAATTTTTGACGAGAATCCCATTCGGGTAAGAAACATCTTCATTTGTTCGGGAGTGGTGTTTTGCGCCTCGTCAAGAATTATATATGCGTCATCAAGAGTTCTGCCGCGCATATATGCAAGTGGTGCAACCTCGATGAGTCCGCGTTCGATATTTTTCTGGAAAGCTTCGCCACCCAGCATATCACCAAGGGCATCATAAAGCGGTCTTAAATACGGGTCAACCTTGTCCTGCATATCACCGGGCAAAAAGCCAAGGCTTTCGCCCGCTTCAACCGCCGGGCGTGTCAGGATGATTTTGTTTACCTCTTTGTTTTTAAACGCCTTTACCGCCATAGCAACCGCAAGATATGTTTTGCCTGTTCCTGCAGGACCTATGCCAAAAACTATAGAATTCTTTTCGATTTTTGATATATATTCCTTCTGGCCCAGGGTTTTAGCGCGAATGGGCACTCCGCGCGAAGTTATGCAAACGCAGTCAGTTCCAAGCGTCTCAAGAGCTTTGTCGTTGTCTTCCTCGATTTGCGAAAGCACATATCTGACCTCCTGTTCGCCGATTGCTGTGCCTTGCTGCGCCATTTTCAAAAGGTTCTGCGTCACTCTTACAGCCTTGCCGACCGCATCAGGCTCGCCGCTGATTTTGAGGTCTGTACCCCGGTTGATGACAGCAACATCCAGCTCTTTTTCGATGATACGGATATTTTCGTCAAAGCTGCCAAAAAAGTTTATAAGAACTTCCATATTTTCAACTTCAATGTGTCTTTCCATATTTTTGCCCCTGTCCTTTGATTTTCGCATGTATGGTCTTTCTTTGCCCGTGCAAAGATATAACTACCTATCTTAATTGTAATCCATATTCTCAGTTTTGTCAATTACCGACTTTTGTGAAATATCCTCTGTACACACAAATTCTGCGGTTACCTCGACGGTGTTTTTGTCAATCACCTTGTAGGAAAAATTGCGGCTTTCTACCTTAGCTTTGTTCCCTATCTCGTTTTCAAGCTCGTGCGCAAGCTCGGTCTTGCCCAAGCTTGCCGCCTCGGTCTCGGTCCGGCGTTTTTTTTGCGGAACATATTCACTGTATAGCGTCTTTGATGTGCCAATCGTGAAAAATTTGTCCGAAATAATATAATAGTTTTTCTTTTCTTCTTTCTGGTCGCTGTATTCAAACGGCAGTTTATTGTTTAAGAAAAGTCTGATTTCTTTGCCAAAAAGCGTGATGCTGTACCTCTTTTTTGCATTTCCGGTATAGTTTTTTTCGACAAATTCAAGAGGGTATTTTTTGCTCTTTTTATATATCGTTCTGGCAAACACCGCTCCGTCTGCGTGTGCATATCTTATCCCAACCACGCCGCTGTCCATTGCTCCACTTACCAAAAGGTCGCCCTTTTCGACCATATCATTCATTTTTACCATTGTCTGACCCGAAACAACTTCAAGACCCATTATCTGTCCGTCACGCGACGCCACCAGATTGCAGGGAATATCCTTGTCAACAGTCCGTTTTGTGTCAAGGCGTTCTTTGACTTCAATATAAACCCTCGAGCCTTTGATGTTTATACCTATCCAGGCTATGTCATCAAACTTTGTCATCATTTTGTTCTGGACAAGCTTTCGGTCAACCGATGAGAGCGCCGCTCCGCGATACACCCCGAATTCCTTTAGTCCGCTCTCGATTTGTGAAGCATCAAGCCTTTGATTGCCGATTATGTCTATACCCATAATATGCGTTGAAAGATACCCGAGTATAACAAAAAACACCGCTATCCCCACAATTGCAAAGCGGCGTTTTCGGTAGCGGTGAAGCAAAAACGGCAATCCCGAGCGTTTTTTTATGCGAACGCGGGTCCGTGTTTTTTTTGCAATGGGTCTGATTTCGCAAAATCCTTTTATTCCTATCTCGGCTTTGATTTTCTGACCGCTTATACGCTCTATATCACCCAGGAAAATCCCACGGTTGCTGCATATATTCAAAAACCTTTCCAAAAAGTCTCCTTCAGCCTCAAGAATGACGCTGCCCCTCAAAAACGCCAGTATTTTATTTATCATTGTCTCTTAGCCCTCCTTTTTGAATTCGAGTGCTTTGATTTTGCCTGTTATATAAAGAAGTTCTCTTGCAAGGCCCTTTATTGTAAGACCTTCGCCCGATACGCTGATTGGTGACGGATTTGCCTCGATAATAATTTTGTTGTCGTTATATTCGCTGATGCTTTTGTAGTTTTCGACCACAAGTTCGCGGTTGCCGACAAAAGTAAGCTTTGCCGAATCAAGTATAACCTCCTTTGATGTATCAAGGGACTCAGCCATTTTTTCGCGAAAAGTATTTTTTTGCTCTTTTTGCCGTTTTTCTCTTTTCTTCACACTTTTTCACCGCCTTGTTATTTAAATTTATGCCTATAAGCCTTTTTTGATGAATATATATTTTACATCAAGCTTTTAAAAGGAGCTGTTTTTGTGCAAAAATCAGGCAGATTTATATTATTTTCAGCCACATTGTATTTGGGATTTTCTTTGCTTGCCAACTCAAATGCCGCAATGGCGGCAGGTCGCGAGGCGGTTTTGCATTGTGCAAACACCATAGTCCCCGCACTTTTTCCATATATGATATGCAGCGGAATTTTAGTACAGTCCGGATTTTCGTCTGTACTCAGCCGCTATCTTTCGTTCATTATGCGACCGCTTTTTAATGTCCCCGGCAGCAGCGCGCTTGCCTTTGTCCTTGGTTGTCTTGGCGGATACCCAATCGGTGCCGCTTGTGCGGCAGACCTTTATTCATCCGGCGAATGCAGCAAAAACGAAGCCGAGCGTCTGATTGCTTTTTGCAACAATTCGGGACCGCTTTTTATTGTGTCGGTAATCGGCATCGGCATCTTTGGCGATGCTTTGGTCGGCAAGCTCCTTTACATATCGCATCTTTTTTCTGCCGTCCTGACCGGAATCATCCTGCGAAGCTTTGCAAAATCACCTCTTGATTCACCAAAGCTTCTCCCCAAATCCGTGCCACACAAAACAGAAAAACCGCTCCTTGCTATCGGTGCGGTTATGGATTCTTCTGTTTTTAACATTCTTAAAATCTGCGGATTTGTGATATTCTTTTCGGTATTTGCAAAAATGCTGCCCCAAACCCGTCTTTTGCCCTTTGTTCATTCTGCTTTGGAAATAAGCGGCGGAACGGCACAAATCGCAAATTCCGACCTTGAACTTTCGCTTAAAATGGCTCTTATATCCTTTTTTATTGCCTTTTCGGGCGTTTCGGTTCTTCTTCAGGTCGCCGCTGTGACAAGCAAGGCAGGGCTCTCGCTGAAGCCATACTTGCTGGGCAAGCTTATACAGGGTACTCTTTCGTTTGTAATCACAAAAATCCTGGTTTCAAGACTGACTCTGACCTCCGAAGTCTTTGCAAAAAGCACCGCTTTTGAGGCAGCTTGCTCCCCTTGCGATGCTTTTGTTTCTTCATTATTTATGCTTTTGTTTGGTCTTTTTGTCCTTGCCGTGCTGCTTTTGTTTGCAAAATCAGCATTTGACAGGGGACAAAAAGATTTTCACCATTAGTATCTTGGCGGATTGTATCTGTTTTGTCTGCGCTTTTTGCGCTTGCTTTTTTTGATTGCACGGTAAAACCCGATTATAATAAGTCCCACAAAAGCAACCACAAGGGCAAGCGCCGTAAATACTACAAACTTAACCGCTTTAAAGTTCCAAAGCCATTCGAAAAATGTGGAGATAAAGCCAAGAAAATGTCTTTTTATTTCAACTGTGGAGCAAAGCTCTACCTCGCCTACTTTTTTACCTTCGTACAAAAACTCGGCTTTTCCTATTGTCTGACCCGAGGAAATCGGAGCGCGCACTTTTTCAGGAATTTCGCACACAACCTCAATCTTTTCGGGGTCGGCGTTTTTGGCAAAAAGTGCCGCAAGGTCATTCTTTGCCGAAAGCAGAATATGGTCGGTGCCGTCTGCCGCCTGTTTTACCTTTACCTCACCAAAAATCTCGTCGCGTTTTGCAAGCTGAGTCAGCGCAAAATCAGTCAGCCCATGTTCCAGAATAGCCTTTGACTCGTTGTGCGAAACCGCTATATCCTCGGCATCAAACACAACCGCTATAACCGACTTGCCTTTATCCTCGGCTGATGACACAAGGCAGTAACCTGCCGCATCGGTCGAGCCGGTCTTTATTCCTGTAGCTTTGTCATAGTAGTAATATGGATACCGCATCCTTGAAACAAGGTTGTTTGTGTTTATGAAATAGCGTTGGTCCGACATATTTGTTGCCGGAAGATAGATGTGTGCACATTCCACAATGCTTCGGAATGTGGCGTCCTGCATTGCAACTTGTGCCAGTCGTGCCATATCCTTTGCCGTTGTATAATGCTCCTCGTCATGAAGTCCGTGCGGATTTTTAAATACAGTGTCCTCAAGTCCGATTTCTGCCGCCTTTTCGTTCATCCTCTGGACAAACTGCTGGGTCGTACCCGAAATGCCCTCGGCAATAACTACCGCCGCATCGTTGCCCGATGCAATCAAAAGGCCCTCCAGAAGACCTTTAAGGGTCATTTTCTCGCCTACTTTAAGTGCAATGCTGCTGCCGTCTGCATCCAAAGTTTTAAACGCCGCATCGCTCAGTCCAAGCGGTTGTTCAAGGCTGATTTCCTGATTTTTTACCGCATCAAGTGCAACAAGCGCTGTCATAATTTTGGTAGTGCTTGCCGGATACATCTTTTTTTCGGCATTCTTTTCATAAAGAACATTGCCGGTCTGTGCATCAATCAGAATTGCAGCTGTCGCAGTTATCTGCGGTTTTTCTGCATATGTAATATTTATACTGCCGATAATCGTCACGAAAGCCAGCAGGCTTGCCGCAAACACTCGTGCAAAAGCTTTTGTTTTTTTCATGGTTTCCCTCCGTTTAGGCTTTTTCGCCTAAGCATTGTTCTTTTTTTCAAGCAAATCCCGTTCGGCTTGCGAGAGTCTTACATAGCTTGGCACAAGCTTGTCATATGTCACGCTCTCGCTGTTTTTATACTTCTGGGCGCCGATTTCGGCAACCGCTCCGCCCAGATTCATTGATATCGTCTTTGGTGCAAAAAAGGCCCTTTCCCCAAGTGCGGCTTTGATTTCTTCTTCAAACACCAGCGTACCGTCGCCCACAAACAAAACATTTTTGTCAAGCTCTTCAAGTTCGGCAAAAAGGTCCGAAAGAGCCAGTGCTCTGTCCTCAATCAATCTTGTCATAGTCCCTTTTTTGCAAAAGAAAAGAGCATTGTAAACCTGGTCACGTCTTGCATCAAGGATTGGTGACACAATGCCGTCAAAAAATCTTGACGAATGTGCAAGTGCCTCCAGTGTCGAGACCGCAACGCACGGTTTTTGTACCGCCTGAGCCATTGCTTTTGCCGTTGCAACACCTATTCTGACACCGGTAAACGACCCGGGTCCCACGGCTGCTGCAAAAACATCAACATCTGACGGGTCAATTTCTGCCGCTTTAAACATCTGCTCAATCTGCGGCATCATCATTTCGGAATGTGTCTTTTTTCTGTTTACAACTGTCTGTGCAATCAACACCCTCTCGTCACAAAGAGCCGCGGTTGATGCCATACAGCAGGTATCTATTCCAAAGGTCAGCATTTTGTCTCTCCTGTTTCATCTATTGTTATTTTGCGATAATCCTCGCCCAGGGCAGAATCTTTTTCGATTTGCACGCTTATATATCCGCGAGGAAGCACCGCTTCGATATTTTTTGCCCATTCAATAATGCAAACTCCGTCCGAAAAGAAATAATCGTCCATCCAGTCGCAGTCATCGGGGGTTACATTTTCGAGCCTGTATGCATCAAAGTGATAAACGGTCATATCGCCGTCGTACTGATTTACTATGGTAAAAGTGGGGCTTGTCACTGCTTCACGCACGCCAAGAGCCTTGGCAATTCCTGCCGTAAACGCGGTTTTGCCTGCACCCAAATCGCCCGAAAGCGCAACGATGCTGCCTTCTTTCAGGGTTTTTGCAAATTCCTGTGCGATTTTTGAGGTCTCGCCCACGTTGTGACTTTCAAAAATTTTCATACTACACCATTTCACCTCTTCTTTTATTTTACCTATACTTAATATAAAAGTCAATATAAAACTATTGAATTTTGAGTTAATTTGTTATATACTGTATCTATAAACTAAGCAAAACGAGGTATACATATATGGAAAACAAAAGAGTTGACAAGCACAATTACTATCTTGACATAGCCGAAACCGTTATTGAACGCGGCACCTGCATACGCCGCAACTTTGGCGCAATAATCGTCAAGAATGACGAAATCGTATCGACAGGCTACACCGGCGCTCCCCGAGGCCGCGAAAACTGCTGCTCTACCGGGGTCTGCATCCGCGAAAAGCTTGCAATCCCCAGAGGCGAAAGATACGAGCTTTGCCGCAGTGTTCATGCCGAGGCAAACTGCATCATCAGCGCCTCGCGCCGCGATATGATTGATTCCACACTTTATCTTGTGGGCAAGGACTATCGCACAGGCGAGCTTGTTGAAAATGCTTCAAGCTGCTCGATGTGCAAGCGCCTTATCATCAACGCCGGCATAAAACGCGTCATTATCCGCAACACACCCACCGAATACACCATTGTCGATGTCGAAGAAGAATGGGTTAAAAATGACGAGTCTCTTGAGGGACTTTTGGGATATTAAAATTTGTAAAACTTTAAAGGAGCTGTCGCAAAGTGCGACAGCTCCTTTTAGGTGTAAGCAAAATAGTGCAGATTGGACAAACTGAGTCCCGAAGCTGTATGTGGATACTGCGAGAGGCGAGGTTTGTGCGTAGCAAAAAGAATATAGAAACAGAAAAATCGCATAAAAATGCGATTTTTCTACATTTATAATAGTTTTTTATTACTAATTCAATAGAAATACTCTTTGCTTTCCTGATCTTTTTGCGGTCTGGACTATTTTGACATCCCCTTTTTCAAAACCTCTTTAAGATACATTCCAGTATAAGACTCCTTGCACTTTGCAACTTCCTCGGGGGTTCCCTGTGCCACGATTTCGCCGCCGCGGTTTCCGCCCTCGGGGCCAAGGTCGATTATATAATCCGCAGTTTTTATAACATCCAGATTATGCTCGATCAGTATCACCGTGTTGCCTGCATCAACCAGCTTTTCAAGCACTTCAATCAGCTTGTGGACATCCGCTGTGTGAAGTCCTGTCGTCGGCTCGTCAAGGATATAAACCGTCTTGCCTGTGCTGCGTTTGCTGAGCTCTGTCGCAAGCTTGACACGCTGAGCCTCGCCGCCCGAAAGTGTGGTTGACGACTGACCGATTTTGATATAGCCGAGTCCGACATCAAAAAGGGTCTTGAGGCGGTTTCGGATTTTGGGGATGTTTTCAAAAAACTCAAGCCCCTCTTCAACCGTCATTTCAAGCACATCGTATATATTTTTCCCCTTGTATCTTACCTCAAGGGTTTCGCGGTTGTATCGTCTGCCCGAGCATACCTCGCACGGCATATATATATCCGGCAAAAAGTGCATTTCTATCTTTATTATGCCGTCACCGCTGCACGCCTCGCATCTGCCGCCCTTGACATTGAAGCTGAATCTGCCGGCGCTGTATCCGCGCGCCTTTGCATCGGGTGTTGATGCAAACAGATTGCGGATATCGCCAAAAAGTCCCGTATATGTCGCAGGGTTGGACCTTGGCGTTCTTCCAATCGGTGCCTGGTCGATGTTTATTACCTTGTCAAGATATTCAAGGCCGCTGATTTCTTTGTATTTGCCCGGTTTTTGCTTGGCGTTGTTAAGTTCATTTGCCAACACCTTATACAAAACCTCGTTTATAAGCGAGCTTTTTCCGCTGCCCGAAACACCCGTTATGCAAGTTGCGGTGCCAAGCGGAATTTTGATATCAACATTTTTAAGGTTGTTCTGTGCCGCACCCGAAAGGCAAAGATAATTGCCGTTTCCCTTGCGCCTTTCTTTGGGTACAGGGATTTTTTTCTTGCCGCTTAAATAAAGTCCTGTTTCGGACTTATCACACTTCTTGATTTGTTCAACCGTACCCTCGGCAACAACATGACCGCCGTGTATGCCTGCGCCGGGGCCGATGTCTATTATATGGTCCGCGGCATACATTGTGTCCTCGTCATGTTCCACCACAATCAATGTGTTGCCCAAATCCCTAAGGCGTTTAAGCATTTCAATCAGCTTGTTATTGTCGCGCTGATGAAGTCCTATGCTTGGCTCGTCAAGGATATACAAAACCCCCATAAGTCCCGAGCCAATCTGACTTGCAAGCCTTATACGCTGAGCCTCGCCACCCGAAAGTGTGCCGCTTGACCGCGACAAAGTCAGGTAGTCAAGCCCTACGCTGACCAAAAAGTTCATTCTCTCGCGGATTTCTTTGAGTATCTGCCTTCCTACAAGCTCCTCGCGCTCGTTAAGCTGAAGATTTTCGAAAAACTCAAGTCCCTCTGCTATTGACAAATTCGAAATCTCGTCAATGTTATGTCCCTTTATTGTTACCGAAAGGCTCTCCTTGCGAAGTCTTGTCCCCTTACATTCGGGGCAGGGCATCTTTTGAACAAGCTCCTGGATTTCTTTTTTTGCCCATTCGGAATTTGTCTCCTGATATCTGCGCTCGACACTTTTCAAAACGCCCTCAAACCTTGCATACTGCTCGCCTTTGGAAAATCTTCGCTCGTAGGTAAGATGCACTTTTTCGCCTTTTGTGCCATAAAGCAGGATGTCCATTATATCAGGCGGCAGGTCTTTGACGGGGGTGTCAAGACTGAACCCATATTGCTTGGCAAGTCCACGGTAATACATCGCCGCAATACTGTTTTTGTCACTTCCGGTCCAGCCATAAACCGCAATCGCACCCTCATTTATGCTCTTGGTTTTGTCGGGAATAAGCAAGTCCGGGTCAATTATTTCAATACTGCCAAGGCCCATACAATGCGGACACGCACCATAAGGAGTGTTGAACGAAAACATTCTTGGTGTCAGTTCTTCAAGGCTTATTCCGCAGTCCTCGCAGGCATAGTTCTGACTGAACATCATCTCGCGGTCCTCATCAGGAAGCTGGATTACAACCAGTCCTTTTGCAAGTTTAAGTGCCGTTTCAATCGAGTCGGTCAGGCGTTTTTCGATTCCTGCCCTGAGAACAAGTCTGTCAACCACAATCTCAATGTTATGCTTTTTCTGTTTATCCAAAGCAATCTCGTCACTTGTCGGGTCGTACTGCTCGCCATCCACCCTCACACGAACAAAGCCGTCTTTGGCGGCTTTTTCAAAAACCTTTGTGTACTCGCCCTTTCTGCCTCTTACAACAGGGGCAAGAATCTGAAATTTTGTGCGCTCTGGGAGCTCAAAAACAGCATCCACAATCTGGTCAATGGTCTGCGAGCGGATTTCTTTGCCGCAGTTTGGACAATGGGGAACGCCTATCCGCGCAAACAAAAGTCTTATATAGTCATAAATCTCGGTCACGGTACCCACTGTCGAACGAGGATTTTTGCTTGTAGTCTTCTGGTCAATCGAAATCGCAGGCGAAAGTCCCTCGATGGAGTCAACATTTGGTTTTTCCATCTGCCCCAAAAATTGTCTCGCATAGGCAGAAAGCGACTCCACATACCGTCTTTGACCCTCGGCATAGATTGTCTCAAACGCAAGCGAAGACTTGCCCGAACCCGAAAGCCCAGTCAAAACAACAAACTTGTCGCGGGGGATTTTGACATCTATCCCTTTTAGATTGTTCTCTCTTGCGCCTTTAATATCAATGTACTTGTGCATTGTCAATCGCCTTTCAATCTGTTTATTTCGTCACGCAGCTTTGCTGCCAGTTCAAACTGCAATAGTTCTGCCGCCTTTTTCATTTCGGCAGTCAGCTCTGCAATGGTCTTTTCAATGTTCTCAGGCTCAACCGCTTTGGTCCTTGGCCGTTCTTCGCCATCCTTGACAGTTGCCTCGATTATCTCATAAACACCCTTTTTGATTGTCTGCGGTGTTATTCCGTGTTCCCGGTTGTACTCTGCCTGAATTTTGCGTCGGCGCTCGGTTTCCGAAATCGCCCTCTGCATCGAACCTGTAATGGTATCCGCATACATAATAACCGTTCC
>JAFQSM010000089.1 GCA_017409575.1 Clostridia bacterium | reverse complement strand
CATAAGTCCTACGCTCGGTGGGCAATCAATTATTATGAAGTCATAATTGTCCTCAATATCCATAAGAAGTCTTTTCAAGATTGTTTCTCTAAAGGATGCCCCTGCAATGGCTATTTCCGTATTAGTAAGCCTACTGCTACTGCCAATGAAATCAATTCCTTCTTCTGATGTGTATATACATTCCGAAACATTTGCCTCGTCAGCATTTTCCATCAGGTTACTTATTGTTTGTGTTAGCTTCACGCCTGTTGGCGTTAATATCTGTGTTGCATTATGTTGTGAATCAAGGTCAAGCACAAGCACTTTCTTGTTTGCTCTTGTCAAAGCGGATGCCAAGTTGACTGCCGTAGCTGTCTTGCCGACACCACCCTTCTTATTGCAAATTGCTATTGTTTTTGACATACTTTAACACGCCCTCTCATTACTTATTTTTAGACTTATAAATTAAATAGTGCTTGCCCGATTTTCAAAATGAAAAAGGGACAAGTTCCGAAACCCCCGATATTACGGGGTTTTCTTCCCTTGTCCCTATTATAGCATGTTCATATATGTAAATATTTAAAATCGGCAAACTAATCTTTTAAATTATTTATATTCGGATCAATTAGACATAAAACACAGAATACTACATCAGTTGATTCTCGTCGCGTTTTTTAAAATGCTTTTTCATACAGAGTACACACAATACACCCGCAATCGGGAAAAAACCTGCTGCAAGTAACCCTGCTCTCATACCAACTTGTTCTACACTTATGTGAAGCATTTCCGAAATTTTCAAAGCTAAATTAGTCAAGCCGAATTTATCAGATAAAATTCCAACTATCTGCGGTGCAACAGACGCACCCATATCCCCGCCGGCAGCCATCAATGCATAAACGGCCACACCAACATTTTCAAACTTTTCTTCTACATAAATCAAAGTTCCCGGCCATAACATAGATGTAAAAAGTCCAGTTAAAGCACACGCTACAATTCCGACTACAGGACTTAACGACAGGCTTGCCGTTAAATAGCAAATGCCTGCTCCAAGCATCCCAAGCAATAAAATGTTGATAATTTTTTTACCATATTTGGAATACAGGGTTCTTCCCGCTCCCAACAATGCTGCGAGGAAAGCAACACCTATAATATCTCCATAAACTTTAGGAATTCCTATGGCGTTTTCAATAAATCCTGATGCCCATTGACCCATTGTACATTCTGCCGCTCCGCCAAAGAATATACATACTGTGCATAAGATAATGCCTTTATTAAACGTTTTTGTTTGATTTTGCTTTTCTCCAAAATTATTCATTGCAGGAAGTTCTGATTTTAAAAACAGCAAAAATGCTATCAATGGAACAACTGACCAAAATAAAGCAAGATACATCCAATTTGTGCTGCCAAAAACCAATAAAAACAATGTGCTTAATATTACTACACCTACTACACCCCATGCATACATTGAGTGTAGCTTGCTCATTTCCCGTTCGGGATTTTTACTTGGAATTGCTGCAATTACAGGACTAAGCAAAACCTCAGCTAACCCCGCGCCAACAGAACATATTACCGTTCCAACCGCAATCCATAAAAATGCCGTATCAGGAAAAATTCTTGGTAAAATTGCGTATATTATGATGCCGATAAACGCGATAAAAGGTGTAAATTTTACTGATTTATGTATGTTAAAATATCTGGTGAAAAATGCAAATATTAAATCAACAGATAATTGTGTGACAAAATTAATAACTACCAAAAAGCCAAGCAAAGTATAAGACAAATCATACATATCTCTAAATGTCAAAAATAAAAGAGGTGATAAATTAGATGCTATCGACATTGTAATACTCATAAGATAGCAGGCTTTCTTCGTAAGACAGTGTTGTTCCATATTATTTATCCTTTCATCAACATATTTCTTTACCAGGTTCGTGTCAAGTCGGGATAAAAATATTATATCACAAACCCTATCAAAATGTAAAGAAGTTCAAAAAAACAAAAAAAACTTGACTCTGCATAACAAAGTCAAGTTTTTTTATTTAATTTAATTATTCAGTTACAATTCTTTTAAGGTTAATTCTGCCCATCTTATCGATTTCGATAACCTGAACTTTGATATCATCACCGATTTTTACGACATCTTCTACCTTTTCAACTCTTGCCTTGTCAAGCTTTGAAATATGAACAAGACCGTCTTTTCCGGGAAGGAATTCAACAAATGCACCAAAGTCCATAATTCTTACAACCTTGCCGTCGTAAACTTCACCGATTTCGGGTTCTTTAACTATTCCTTCGATAATCTTTCTTGCAGCCTCGCCCATCTCGGCATTAGGAGCAGAAATAAATACTCTTCCGTCTTCTTCGATATCGATTTTAGCACCGGTATCAGCAACAATCTTCTGAATAACTTTGCCGCCCGAGCCGATTACATCACGGATTTTGTCAACCGGGATTTCGATGTGAATTACCTTGGGAGCATACTGCGAAACTTCTTCGCGAGGCTCAGCAATTGCTTTGAGCATTACTTCGTCAAGGATATAGTATCTTGCATCTCTTGTTTCAGTAAGAGCATTTTTGATTATTTCGGGTGTAAGACCGTCAATCTTGAGGTCCATCTGGATTGCTGTAATACCCTTCTTTGTACCTGCAACCTTGAAGTCCATATCGCCAAAGAAGTCTTCAAGTCCCTGAATATCAAGAACTGTGATAAATCTTTCGCCTTCGGTTACAAGACCAACCGAAATACCTGCAACAGGAGCCTTGATCGGCACACCTGCATCCATAAGTGCAAGTGTACTGCCACAGATACTACCCTGTGAAGTCGAGCCGTTTGAGCTGAGGACTTCTGATACAAGTCTGATTGCATAGGGGAATTCCTCTTCGCTGGGAATAACCGGAACAAGAGCACGTTCAGCAAGTGCACCATGACCGATTTCGCGTCTGCCGGGACCGCGCGAGGGCTTTGTTTCGCCAACGCTGTATGACGGGAAGTTGTAATGATGGATATATCTTCTGTATTCTTCGTTATCAAGTCCATCGATAATCTGTGCATCGCCAAGTGCGCCAAGAGTTGCAACAGTAAGAACCTGAGTTTGTCCTCTTTTGAAAAGACCGCTGCCGTGTGCTCTGGGAAGAAGTCCAACTTCGGATGCAAGAGGTCTGAGCTGCTGAATTGCACGACCGTCAACACGCTTGCCTTCGTCGAGTAACCAGCGTCTTACAACTGTTTTCTGAAGTTTGTAAAGAGCATCCTCGATATCCTGAGCAAATTCTTCTGCAGGATACTTTTCTTCAAAGTGAGCATATACTTCTTCGTATACAACCTTGAGTCTTTCGTCTCTTACAGTCTTATCGTCTGTGTCAAGAGCAGCCTTTACCTTGTCGGTTGCGAAAGCTGCGATGTCGTCAAAAATTTCTTCATTTACAACAATGTGTTCATATTCAAACTTGGGTTTGCCGATTTCGTCCTGAATTCCTTTGATGAATTCGCAAATCTTTTTGATTTCTTCGTGAGCAAACATAATTGCGTCAAACATTGTATCTTCGGGAACTTCGTTTGCACCGGCTTCAATCATAACAACCTTCTGGAGACTTCCTGCAACTGTAAGGTTGAGGTCACTCTTTTCTCTTTGTTCTACAGTCGGGTTGATGATAAATTCACCGTCAACAAGGCCAACATAAACTGCCGCAATAGGTCCGTTGAAAGGAATATCCGAAACCGAAACGGCTGCAGATGAACCAATCATTGCACAAAATTCGGGAGCGTTGTCCTGTTCAACCGACATAACAGTTGAAACGATTGATACATCGTTTCTGAGGTCTTTGGGGAACAAAGGTCTCATAGGTCTGTCAATAACACGAGCTGTCAAAATAGCATTTTCTGACGGTCTGCCTTCTCTTTTCAAAAAGCTGCCGGGGATTTTGCCAACTGCATACATTCTTTCCTCGTAGTCTATACTGAGAGGGAAGAAATCAATTCCGTCTCTGGGTTTTGCAGATGCAGTTGCAGCAGTAACAACAACTGTATCGCCGTATCTTACTATAACAGAGCCGTTTGCGAGCTCTGCAACTTTGCCGAACTCAAGGCTGAGTTTTCTGCCGGCAACTTCTGTTTCAAAAATTCTACTCATAATCATTTTCCTCCTTTGATTTTGCAGAGGTTTGCATTTTTAGCACTTAGAAACAGGCTGTCTTGACCGCAAAAAAGCATATTTCTAACTGCTAAATTCGCAAACCCTTTTTATATAAAATTTAAAATTATTTTCTTGCCGAAATACGAAATTAAGTCTTTGCCCCACGCGGAGCAAAGACTTAAATTGCATATCTTAGTGTCTGAGACCCAATTTCTCAACAATTGCACGGTATCTGTCGATATCGTTCTTCATGAGATAGTTGAGGAAGCTTCTTCTGACACCGACCATCTTAAGCAGACCGCGTCTTGAATGGTGGTCTTTTTTGTGAACCTTAAGATGTTCGTTGAGGTCATTAATGCGCTCGGTAAGGAGAGCAATCTGTACCTCGGGAGAACCTGTGTCGCCCTCGTGAACGGCATAAGTCTTGATTATTTCTTCTTTTCTCTCTTTAAGCATTTGGTTTCACCTCCAAAAATTTTTAAATCCCCTTAAAGCTTGGTATGAGGCGGTGAATCTTCAGCCCCCAAACTAAGCAATAGGTTTTTAACCTTTGCTATTATAACACAAGCAAAGTATTATGTCAACACTTTTTTATTTAGTTTTCAATATCATAATACCCAATGAAATAATTTTTTGCAATTTCCAATTGTTTTTTGTCTGTGCATCCAACAAATCTTCTTTTTTCTTGTTGCTCATTTCCCTCATCGGCGTTATGTTCATCAATTTTTTGACCGGGAGTATGCAAAATCAATATTTTGTCAAAATCAGAACTCATATGAACTAAAACCGGCTCAAAACCAACAGTAGCTGTCCCTAAATTGCCATTTCCATAATCGCGCGTATAGGTTTTGTTATTCCAATACCATCCGCTGAAATCATGCGCATTGTCATTCGCGTTATTGACAGATGGTGTTTGCCCAAGATAATGCAGATCTTCACCGTAAGTAAATGTTTTTTCTTCGGTTTTTACATCAATTGTGCCATAGATTTTGTCTTTTAAAAACAAAAACCTTAAATAAGTCACATCAAGTGAAATGTCAACATCTTTACCATTTATTGTGTCGACACCATAAAATGTCCTGTCTATACTTTGAGGAATCGGCACCAGAGAAACTAACAGAATTACAACAATTCCCCAAACCAAAAGTTTTTTCTTCATAAGTTCACCAACTTTATCCTCTTACATATTCAATCAAATCTTTGATTGCTGATTTGTCTGTAAAGTTTCCGTCTTTGTCACAAAGCTCCACCAGAAGTTTTTCCATTTCTGTTGGATTTTCTTTGCCGCTCATCAGCTTTTTAAGGGCTTTTATAGCGGTTTTGTGCGGTAGCGAAAGTTCGTCTAAAATCATTTTCCCCATAAAGTTGAAAACCTTTATCGAATCACGCATTTCGGGTTTGAAGTTTTTCTCGATAACCATTTTGTCGTAATAATCACGGCAGTCAAGTGGGGTAATCCCGGTAGAAAATACCGCTACTTTCTTATTTTTAAGCTTGTCAAAATTCTTGGTTATCAAACTTACACCGTTTATAATTTCGGCATACAACCCACCGCCGTATATAATTGTATCATAATTTACCAAATCATCTTTTGAAATTTCTTTTACCTCAAAAACCGGACAATCAAGTTCTTTGGCTATCCAGTTGGCATATTCTTTTGTGGAGCCGTATTTTGATTTGTATATTACAACTGCATCCATAAAAAAGCTCTCCTTTTCTGAGTATCATTTGTAATATTATATTAAGGATATACTGTTATATTTCTCTCAAAACATCTTTTCGGTGAAGCATTTCGTCGATACGCTCGATATAATCCTTAGGCTCTTTTACATTGAAAATCCGCTCTATCCTGTCGGTTTCGCGGTCAACTGTTTTTGTAACACCGCCGCATCCTAACGAAATGATGGTTTGTACCTCTTCCATTATATAAATATTATAAATACTTTCAGTACCCGGTTTTGCATAACCTACATTTTCGAGGTTCCCAAGCATATTTTTTTGCCTGTAAAGATAATATGGATTTTTTCCGTTTTGCATAATGGTATTTCGTGCAAAATCAACCATTTGCGAGACCTCTCCGCCATTTGTCAAGGTGTAATCAGTGATTGTCTCATTAAGCTTTGAAGAGCGTTTAATGCTCATTGTATGAACTGTTGTGTTTTCGGGTTCAAGTCCCTCCACCTCTTCAATGGTATACTTGAACATATCCAGAGTTTCGCCCGGGAGTCCTGCAATAACATCCATATTTATTGTCGAAATTTCACACTCTCTTGCCATATACATTGCCCGTCTTATATCACCCGGAGAGTGATTTCGACCAATTGTTTTAAGCACTGATTCGTTCATCGTTTGAGGATTGATGCTTATCCGGTCAATTCCGTGTTTTTTTATCATTTTAAGCTTGTCTTCGGTAATTGTATCGGGCCTTCCTGCTTCAACCGTAAATTCTTTGTTTTTTGACAGGTCAAAATAATTAAAAACCGAGTCAAAAAGAATATCAAGCTGCTCAGGGCTAAGTGTTGTTGGGGTCCCTCCGCCTATATAGACCGACTCGATTATGTTTCCGTTTGATTTTATTATTTCCGAAGTATACTTTATTTCTCTTTTAAGGCACTCAAGATATTCAGGTATCAGCTTTGCACTTTTTGCTCCGCTGTTGCTTACAAACGAGCAATAAAGACAACGAGTCGGGCAAAAAGGAATGCCAATATAAAGGCTTACCCCTTTCGGATTCATTGAATCGATAATAGGAAGTTCAATCCCTGCAATTTTTGTTGCAAGTTCAGCCTTTTCACGGCTTGCGCCATATTCACGGGCAAAGGACTCTACCGCCTCGGCTGGTGTTTGTCCTGCTTTAAGAAATTTACTTGCCAGTTTTACGGGGCGGATACCTTCAAGAACACCCCAGGGTCTTTCACAATCACTCATATCAAAAAAGGGTTTTCCTTTCGTTGTTTTCCTATTGTAGTAGAAAATCCGTGACCCGGATACACCTTTGTCTCGTCATCAAGAAGCATAAGTTTGGTTTTTATAGAATTGATTATGTTATCAAAACTCCCCAAGGGAAAGTCAGTTCTTCCTATTGAACCTGCAAATAATGTATCTCCACTTATCAGTATGTCATTCACAAAATAACAAGTACTTCCCTGTGTGTGACCGGGCGTATGTATCACTTTTATATTTATGCTGTCAAGAGGAAGTTCATCGCCATCAGAAAGCAACTGATAACTTTCGGGAGTATTAAGCTTGTCGCAATGTTCAGCTACAAGGTTAAGCTCCGGATTTTTAAGATATTTTTCCTCGTCTTTGTGAAGAAAAAGTTCAGCTTTTGTCGCATCAATTACTTCTTGCAAAGCAAGAATATGGTCAAAATGAGAGTGTGTCAAAAAAACTTTTTTAAGTGTCAAATCATTCTTTTTGAGATAATCAAGAATTTTGTCTGCATCAGCCGGTGCATCAAAAAGAATTGCATTTTTGGTATCTTTATCTGCAACAAGGTAGCAGTTTGTGACAAAACTGCCTAATATAAATCTGTGAAAAATCATTTGTTTTACCTCGCTTTTTATTGTCTGCGGCGTGCAACAGCAAGAACTCCCTTGATATTTTTAAGCTTGTTTATTGCGGTTTCAAGGTTTTCAATATTTTTTACTTCGATAGAAAGCTCTACTATCGCAAGATTATTTTTGGCAGTTCGCGCATTAAGGCTTTTGATTGGTATTTTGAGGTCTGATATTACCGATATAATATCTGCAAGAAGTGAATTGCGGTCAGGAGCGGTAATACACAACATCGCCTGGAAGCTGCTTTCGACCTCGTTTGCCCAATGTACATTTATAAATCGCATTTGTTCTTCGGGAGAAAAATGGGCATTTGTAATATTGATACAATCGGCACGATGCACAGCCACGCCTCTGCCTCTGGTAACATAACCAATAATTTTGTCACCCGGCACAGGACTGCAGCAATGTGAAATACGGATAAGGCAGTTGTCTATTCCGTCAACAACAACACCGCTTTGGTTTGCTTTTGAAGTGGTTTTAAGCAAAAACTGCTCGGGCGAAATATCGCTTATTTCGTTTTTGCTTGCCATATCCTGCTTGCAAAGTTCTTTGAACTTGGTCAAAAACTTCGTTGCATTTGAGCCGCCGTAACCAAGAGTTGCAAACATATCTTCTGTTTGAGCAAATCCGTATTTACTCAAAATCTTACCAAACAAATCTGTATCATTCATATACGAAACAGGAATCAAAGCTTTTTTTAGTTCGCGTTCAAATTGTTCTTTGCCTTTCAATATATTTTCGCTTCTGTTTTCTTTTTTAAGCCACTGATTGATTTTATTTCGCGCCTGAGAGGTTTTGGCAATCTTAAGCCAGTCAAGATTCGGGCCGTGAACTGCATTTGATGTATTTATCTCTACAATATCGCCGTTTTTGAGTTTGTAATCAAGAGTAACAATCTTTCCGTTTACTTTTGCACCCTGCATTTTGTTGCCGATTGCACTGTGTATTGCATACGCAAAATCAATCGGTGTAGCACCGGCAGGAAGGCTTACCACATCGCCTTTTGGGGTAAAGACAAAAACCTCGTCACTAAACATATCAATTTTAAGCGTTTGCATAAAATCTTCGGCGTTTGTAAGGTCTTTTTGAATTTCCAAAAGCTGTTTTATCCATTCAAGCTTGCTGTCAAGGTCACTTTTGCCAACCTTTCCCTCTTTGTACTTCCAATGCGCAGCAATACCATTTTCGGCAGTATTGTGCATAGCCCAGGTTCTTATCTGAATTTCAAAAGGAACACCATTCGGGCCGATAACTGACGAATGAAGAGATTGATACATATTGGGCTTGGGCATAGCAATATAGTCCTTAAATCTGCCCGGAATAGGTTTGAAAAGTTCGTGCACCATACCGAGTACTGCATAACAGTCGGCATCGGTGTTTACTATAACACGGACAGCAAAAAGGTCATAAATTTCATCTATAGTCTTGTTTTGAATAAACATCTTCCTGTAAATACTGTAGAAGTGTTTTGCTCTTCCCTCAACATGAGCCTCGATACCCAAGGTTTCAAGCCTTGAATTCAAAAGGCTTATCATATCTGCAATATTCTTTTCCCTCTCGCCTTGTTTCTGGCTTATTTTATCGACTATCTCATAGTAACCGATTGGGTCAATGTATTTGAGGGAAAGGTCCTCAAGTTCCATCTTTATTTTCGACATACCAAGTCTGTGAGCAAGAGGTGCAAAAACCTCAAGGGTCTCGCGTGCTTTTTCCCTTTGCTTTGGCTCGGGCATTGATTTTAATGTCCTTAAGTTGTGAAGACGGTCTGCAAGCTTTATAACAATAACCCGTACATCGTTTGCCATAGCGAGAAACATTTTTCTGAGGTTTTCTATTTGCTGGTCTTCGTTTGAAGTGTATGGAATTTTGCCAAGCTTTGTTACGCCCGAAACAAGCAGTTCAACCGTTTCGCCGAATTCCGCTGCGATTTCTGCCTCTGTTACATCTGTATCTTCAACAACATCATGAAGAAGAGCCGCAGCAATCGAAGAAACATCAAGTGCCATATCAGCAAGTATGTTTGCAACGGCAACAGGATGTGAGAAAAATGGTTCTCCGGACACACGAAATTGACCCTCGTGTTTCGCCTTTGAAAACTCAAAGGCTTTTATCACGGGGTCTAAGTCGGCAGATGGATTATGTTTTTTCAGCTTTTGCAAAAGATTTTCCAAAGCTTTTTCCATAAGTTAGTTCACTTCCGCAAGTTTTATGTCTTTTAAAATAAGCTGGACATTCTTATATCCTTTATAATCATTTATATCAAGGCCAAAGGCAACATTTATAAAGTCGCCCTCTTTAAGATAATTATAATATTCGCCCATACCAAATCCAACAGAATCAAGGAATTTACCATCTTTAAGAAGTGTCATTCTAAGATGCTTATTCTCACTCATTGTGCTGATTTTGTGAATTTTTATACCCTTGACTGCAAAAATCGGCGAAGGATTTTCTACGCCAAAAGGCTGAAGCCGGTTTATCTCATCAACAGTCTCAAATGTGATGTATGTCGGCTTAATTACCGCATCAATCGAAACAGTTGGAGCCATTGCCTTTTCATCAATTTTTAAAGCAGCATTTTTGTTGATAGCTTCACGGAATTCCTCAATTTTTTCGGTTTTGATTGAAAGTCCTGCTGCAAGCTCGTGACCGCCGAATTTTTCCAAAAGGTCACCGCAATTTTCAAGAGCTTCAAAAAGGTTGTATCCGCTGATGCTTCGTCCCGAACCCTTTGCCTCGTCTCCGTCAATTGCAAAAAGAATTGATGGTTTGTAGAACTTTTCGGTAATTTTTGACGAAACTATACCAACAATACCGTGATGCCAGTTTTGGTGAGGTATAATCAAAATCTGGTCGTTCTTAATCTGAGGGTTGTTTTCGATATATTCAATAGCTTCCGTGAACATTTTTTGCTCGGTTTGCTGTCTGATGGTATTTTCTTCACACAGTCCCTCGGCAAGCTCGCGAGCCTTTGCCATATCATCGGTCAAAAACATCTCTACACTTCTTGTTGCACAACCAAGACGGCCACTTGCATTGATTCGCGGTGCAATTGTATAACCGATTGTAGAGGTTGTAATTGCTTTGTTGTTGGTAATAGAAACATCAATAAGCGCTTTGAGGCCAATATTTTCGGTCGTTTTGAATTTTTTAAGACCTTCGGTAACCATAATTCTGTTTTCGTCAACAAGAGGCGAAATATCAGCAACTGTACCAAGAGATATAAGGTCAGCGTATTTATCCATAAGCTGAGAAACTGTACTTTGTTCATCAAGAGCCTGAATAAACTTGAAAGCAACGCCAACACCTGCAAGATTTTTGAAAGGATACTTGCAATCTTTTCTTTTGGGGTCAATTGCAGCATAAGCTTCGGGGATTTTTTCTTTACATTCGTGATGGTCTGTAATGATTATATCCATTCCTATGCTCTTGGCATATTCTGTTTCTTCTACAGCTGTAATACCGGTATCAACAGTAATCAATACTTTTGTCCCGCTTGCCTTTATTTTGTCCAATGCGTCACGGTTTACGCCATAGCCCTCCTGAATTCGGTCAGGAACATAATAATCAACATCAAATCCAAGATGTGTAAGATGCTTATAAAGTATGGCAATACTTGTTATGCCATCAACATCATAATCGCCATATATTGTAATTTTTTCGTTGTTTTCTTTTGCCTGTTTAACTCGACTTACCGCTTTGTCCATATCTTTTAAGAGATATGGGTCATGAAGATTTTCAAGACTGCAATTCAAAAATTCTGCAATCTCTTTACTTTCGGTAATCCCCCTGTTGTAAAGGATTATTGAAGTAAGCGGAGATATTTGAAACTCCTTAGAAATCTCAATAACTCTGTTTTTGTCAAATTCTTTAAGCAACCAATTTCTTTGTAACATAATTATCACCCATAATGTTAATTCTTTAACTGACATTCTATCACAATTTCAGCAAAAAAACAACACTTTTTTATAATTTATGCAAATTTTCGATAAAGTTTAACTGTTTTTAAGTTCAACCACAGTAACCCCGTTTTCCCCTTCTCCATATTTGCCGATCCTGAATGATTTTACATGGGGATGGCGTCTCAGCATTTCCTGAATTCCGTTTCTTAGGGTACCTGTTCCTTTTCCGTGTATAAGTGTAACCGAAGAAAGTCCCGAAAGGCACGCCTGGTCTAAATAAAGGTCTGCTTCCATAAGCGCTTCTTCAAGCATCATACCGCGAAGGTCAATTTCGGTTTTTGCGATTTTGGTACTTCCGCTTACATTTTTTTGAGGAACAAAACGCATAAGATTTTTCTTAGTCTCATCCTCTATTATAACAAGATTAGAAAGTTTTGCAGTTGTCTTCATAATTCCCATCTGAACAATCGCTGTTTCGGATTTTTTGTCTATGCTCAGTATGTTTCCTTTTTCGTTTATATCAACAATCAGGACAGACATGCCGGGCTTAAGCGAGTTGATGTTTACTTTGACGCCTTTCTGCGGTTTTGGTTGTGTGGGAGACTTTTTCTTGTTCTTAATCTTTATATTAAGTTCTTTTTTAACCTCCTCCATTGCTTTAAGCGCTTCTTTTTCGTCACTTTTCGCTTTAAGTTCACGCATAGCGGCTACAATTTCGTCGGTTTCTTCCTTTGTTTTCTGCAAAATATCTTCAGCTTTTTTGTTTGCTTTCTCCAAAATTTTCGCCCGCTCGTTTTCCAGCTTTCGTCGTTCGTTTTTAAGTTCAGCCCTGAGCTGAGCTATTTCGTTTTTCATTTGTTCCTGCTTTATTTTTGCTCTTTCGGATTTTTTTCGGTTTTCTTCAATGCTTGCAAGCACATCCTCAAACTTAACAGTTTCTTTTGTAAGAAGCTGTTTTGAATTTTCAATTATGACTTCAGAAAGTCCAAGCTTTTTTGAAATGGCAAAAGCATTACTTTTTCCCGGAATACCAATAAGCAGCTTGTAAGTAGGGCTTAATGTGTTTATATCAAATTCACACGAAGCGTTTTCGACCCTTGGCGTTGAAAGAGCATAAAGCTTAAGCTCGCTGTAATGTGTTGTTGCAACGGTTTTTGCCCCTATATTTTTTACATATTCCAAAATAGCATTAGCAATAGCCGCACCCTCGACAGGGTCGGTACCTGCACCAAGTTCGTCAAAAAGAATAAGAGATTTATCAGTAAATTTGTCAAGGATATGAACGATATTCGTCATATGAGCTGAAAAAGTACTGAGGCTTTGCTCGATACTTTGTTCGTCACCAATATCGGCATAAACACCGTCAAAAACAGCAAGTACTGTTCCCTCTGCTGCAGGAATATGAAGTCCTGCCTGTGCCATAATTGTAAAGAGCCCGACTGTTTTCAGAACAACAGTTTTTCCACCGGTATTGGGACCAGTGACCACAAGCGTATCAAATGTGTCGCCAATACTTATATCCTGAGGAACAACCTTTTTTGAATCAATAAGCGGATGTCTGCCTCTTTTTATAACAATCTTGCCCTCATCATTCATTTTGGGACATACTGCTTTTTGCGAGACAGAAAGCTTTGCTTTTGCAAACACAAAGTCTATGTCAATTATTGATTCATAGTTGTATTTTATGAACTCAGAAGCTTCTGCCGCTTTTGCGGTTAAATCAAAAAGAATTTTTTCTATTTCAGCCTTTTCTTTTGCATAAAGCTCTCTGAGTTGATTATTTGCATCAACCACGCTTGATGGTTCGACGAAAAGTGTTCCTCCCGATGCTGACATATCGTGCACGATTCCCGGCACATCTCCGCGATGCTCGGCTTTTACAGGTACAACATATCTGTCATTTCGAAGTGTTACAATAGGGTCCTGCAAAAACTTAAGATAATGCGGCGAATGTATCATCTGATTGAGTGAGTCTTTTATTTTTTCACCAGCCCGATGAATTTTTCGGCGTATATCAAAAAGTTCGGGGCTTGCATTGTCCGAGAACTCATTCTCAGCAATTATCGAAGTGGATATCTGTTTTTCAAGTTCTTTGCAAGGGACCAAAGGCGCAAAAAACTCTTCAAGATTGCTTACCTGTTCACCATATTTTTTGAGATTTTCAGCGCATCTTAAAACTGCTGCGATATTTAAAAGTTCTACCGAGGAAAGTACTCCTCCAATTTCAATACGCTTTAAAGATGCCAAAACAGAAGAAACCCGCGAAATCTGTGGTGCACCAAATTTGCACAAAGAAACAAATGCTGCGTCGGTTTGGGACAGTAATTTGTTCACAGAAACCAGGTCGCATTCAGGGAGCAATTCCTTTGCTTTGTTTTTGGTTTCATCATTTGTGCAAATCTCAGACAACATATCACATATTTTGTCAAATTCAAGGGTTTTAAGTGTTTTTTCTTCCATATATCAAGTATCCTTATCATTAAAAAATATATTTATATATTATCACATATCAAAACATATTGCAAATTATTTTGTGTGTACTTGCACGAGTCAAGCCCAAAAAACATAATAATAGTCTATGCACAGCCTTAAACAATTAGTTTCGGTGCTGAGAGTTAATTTTTGGGGGGCATATATCAATGCTTGGCATATTTGATACAATGATGCAGTCTATTATTTTTCTTATTTCCTTTATGTCCGGGAACAACGCATTTCCCAAACCGCTTACTTCTGCCGAGGAAAAAGAATATATAAAACTGATGCAACAAGGCGACACAGATGCGCGAAATAAACTTATTGAACATAATCTGAGATTGGTTGTACATATTGCAAAAAAATATTCAGCAAGTATCCGAGACAACGAAGATTTGATTTCACTTGGTACCATCGGGCTTATCAAAGGAATAAACAGTTTTGATGCATCCAAAGGCACTCGCCTTGCCACATACGCCGCAAGATGTATCGAAAACGAAATTCTGATGCTTATGCGGGCAAACAAAAAATCTCAGGGGGATGTGTCGCTGAGCGACCCGATAGGGACCGATAAAGAGGGCAACCAAATACTTCTTATGGATATCATAGGTGCTGATGAAGAGGATGTTATTCGTGAAATAGACACAAAAGAACAGATAAAAAAACTTTATGAAAACATAAATTCAAAGCTCGACGAACGCGAAAAAGAAATCATTCACCTCCGGTATGGTCTTGGCAACGGAAAAGAATGGACCCAAGCAGAGGTTGCTAAAGTTATGAACATCTCGCGGTCATATGTCTCGCGAATTGAAAAAAAGGCTATAGAAAAACTGCGGAGCGGAATTTGTGATGATTAAAACAAATAAAAGGACCTTAAAAGGTCCTTTTGGTTTGCTTAAACAGTTTGTTTTTTTCTTGCACGCGGATGAGTACTTTTGTAAACATCCTGCAGGTGATGTTTTACCACCTGTGCATATACTTGGGTCGAAGAAATATCGGTGTGTCCAAGCATTTCCTGAACAGACTTTAGGTCTGCACCATTTTCAATCAAGTGAGTGGCAAACGAGTGCCTCAGGGTGTGCGGAGTAATGTCCTTGATTATATTTGCTGAAAGGGCATATTTTTTAAGTAGCTTCCAAAATCCCTGTCTTGTCATTTTGCTGCCATTGCAGTTTACAAAAAGTGTAGTTTCTTTTTGATTGTTCTTGAGCATATGAGGTCTTGCAAGTTCGATATAGTCCTTTATTGCCTGCTTTGCAATTGAATAAACCGGGATTACCCTGAGTTTTTTGTCTTTGTTGCAATTTATGTAACCAATATTCATATCAACATCCGAAATTTTGAGTTCAAGCATCTCGCTTACACGCATGCCGGTCGCATACAACAGTTCAAGCATAGCTTTGTCGCGACAACCTTTAAAATCCGAAGTATCAGGTTGCATAAGAAGACGCTCGATTTCTTCACCGCTTAAAACTTCGGGTAATTTCTTTTCCATTTTCAGCGAGTGGATATTGAGTGTCGGGTCTTTTTTGATTATTTGTTCATTAAGAAAAAATCTGTAAAGAGAACGGATTGACGCAAGATTTCGCGAAACAGTAGCCGCTGATTTGCCATCCTTTTGCAGATTCATCAAATAATCAAGAATGGTTGTCCCTGTTGCAGCCTTTATATTTATTTTTGCGTTTTCAAGAAAACACGCATATTTGTTTATGTCCCTCTTGTATGACAAAAGAGTGTTTTCTGAGGTTTTCTTGGTTTTGACAAGAAACTCAAAATAGTTTTGGATTAGTTCTTTCATATAGCTTTCCTTTGTTAATATTTTCCCCATATGGAGCAAATTGGTTTTAAAACTTGTGGTATGATGTATGCGTCAAGAAAAGAAACAAAAACTGATAAGATAATTATCGCTGCAAGATATAACAAGTTTTTTATATAAAATTCATTTTTAAAAACAGCAGACAAATTTGTAAACCTTGAATGCTTTTGAAAAAATGAAAAATTTATGTTAAAGACTGAATATAAAATTAGTGCCGGAATCATAATGAAAATTTGCGAAGCGGATGAAATTGTCGAAAACGCTATTCCCTTTACACCAAAGCTCTTGACTAGTAAAGTGACAGAAAATCCAAGCTTGTAGCCTTTTGCCCCGATTTGAATCAAGTTGACAGGCAAAAATCCAACCCAAAGACCCGAAATCCATATAAAAATAATTATTTTTATATTATTGTAGACCGAGAATTTGAATACTTCACCTGCGTTTGCAGACTGAAGATTGTATGCAGATACAAAATTGTTTATGTACTTGTCCATAGCATCGGCAGTTTCCTGATTCATTGAACTCGAAAAATAAGTGCCAAATAATATCCCTGAAAACAAGCTCAAAAAAACAATTAAAAATTGCCATTTATTCCTTAAAAAAATATCCGAAATATATTTTTTTATGTTTAGTCTTTTCAAAACCATTCCCCCTTAGTAAACTTGTCCTCTTTTACTAAGGGTATGATTTTTTTTTATAAATATGAATTTAATTTTTTGACATTTCGTCGGCTTTTTTGATGCACGCATCTATAGCTGATGAAATGGATGATAAAAAGCCATTATTTTCAAGCTCCATAACAGCAGCAATAGTTGTGCCACCCGGCGAGCAGACCGCATCTTTAAGCTCTGCCGGATGTCGATTGGTTTCAAGAACCATTTTTGCAGCACCCTCAACCGCCTTTGCAGCAAGAGCGATGCTGATATTTTTGGGGATTCCATACTTAACACCGCTGTTCGCCATTGCTTCTATCATCATATAAACATAAGCCGGGCTGCTTCCATGAAGAGCTGTTGCCGCATTTATATACTTTTCGTCAAGAATTATTGCCCTGCCGACCGAATCAAACAATTCTCTTGCCTCTTCTGCCTCGCTTTGCGAAACAAAAGAATTTGGCGCCATAACTGTCATTCCGCAGCCAACTTGTGCAGGTGTATTCGGCATACATCTGATGATTTTTGCATCAGACCCGAGTATCCCTTCCATTGTCTTGATGGTAGTTCCTGCCGCAATCGAAATAACAAGCTTATTTTTTAACAAGGCTTTTGTTTCGTTTAAAACAAGCGGCAAAACATTGGGTTTTACGGCAAAGATAACAAAATCGCATTCCTGGCAGACAACCTTGTTATCAAGAGTGGTATTTACCCCTGTATTTTCCCATTTTTCTAATGTTTCGGCAGTTCTGCTGCTTATAAATACATCCCCGGGCAAAACTTTTTTTGACGAAATAAAGCCATTCGCCAAAGCAGATGCCATATTGCCCGAGCCGATAAACCCAATTTTCATCAAAATTCTCCTTTAATATTCGTGACGAATATATTTTTCAATTCTGTCAAGGCCTTCTTTTATGTTTTCCATTGATGTTGCGTACGAAAGACGAACATATCCGTCTATACCAAAGCCTTCGCTTGGCACCATAGCAACAAGTGCACGGTCCAGAATATCGTCACAAAGCTCAGCAGCCGAATTAAAGACTTTGCCATAATGCTCTGTTCCGAGAAGTTCTTTCACATTCATAAATATATAAAATGCACCGTTTGGCTTTTTGCAGCTGATGCCGTCTATTGAATTTATTCTTTCAACCATATAATCGCGGCGTTTTATATACTCCTTACGCATAACCCCGATTGATGACTGGTCACCCAGAAGTGCTTCAACCGATGCAGCCTGTGCAATTGAGTTAGGGTTTGATGTTGCATGGCTCTGGATGTTTGACATAGCCTTTGCAACTGCCGCATTGGATGCCGTAAATCCTATTCTCCATCCGGTCATAGCATACGCCTTTGCCATTCCGTTTACTGTGATGGTAAGATTTTTGATTTCTTCGCCGAAAGTTGCAATGTTTTTGTGTTGACCTTCATAAACAAGCTGTTCATATATCTCATCCATAACTACATAGATGCCGTGTTTTACTGCAATTTCTGCAATCTTTTTAAGGTCTTCTTCTGAATAAACCATACCTGTCGGGTTGCTTGGTGTATTCAAAACCAATGCACGGGTTTTAGATGTGATAGCTGCTTCCAATTCTTCGGGTGAAAACTTGAAGTTGTTTTCTTCCGCAGTATTCAAAAACTTTGGAACGCCGCCTGCCATCTTTACCATTTCAGGATAGCTAACCCAAAACGGTGCAGGAATAATAACTTCGTCGCCCTCTTCGCAGATTGCCATAAATACATTAGTAAGCGAGTGCTTGCCGCCATTGCTTACAACTATATTTTCTATTCCGTATTCAAGGCCATGATCACGCTTAAACTTTTCGCAGATTGCTTTTTTAAGCTCAACTGTGCCCGATGCCGGAGTATACTTTGTAACATTGTTTTCAATCGCTTTGATTGCCGCCTGTTTTATATTATCGGGGGTATCAAAATCTGGTTCACCTGCACCAAATCCGACAACAGGGATTCCGTCCTTTTTCATTTGTTTGTATTTTGCATCCAAAGCCAAAGTTGGAGAAGGGCTTATTGAACGTGCCATTTCTGAGATATAAGTTTGCATATTGATCCTCCGTATTTCTAAAAAATTATTAAATTACATTTTAATACAAAATATTACAAATTTCAAGTATTTTATTGAAATTATTTAACCACATCTTTTACAATTCTTACAAAGTTGGTGTGAGTAATTTTCTTTACCAAAGCTTCGTCATAACCTCTTTTCAGCATCGCTTCGGGGATTTTTTCAAGCTCTTTGATTGAAGATATGTCATTTGGCAATGAACTCATACCATCAAAATCAGTCCCTATACCAACATTATTCTCGCCGCCCATTTCCAAAATATACTCAACGTGCCGCAAAACATCATCGGTTGTGCAAGCTTTGTCTCCTAAAAACTCGGTGTAAAGGTTTATTCCTATACAACCATTGTTTTCGATAACAGCTTCTATCTGTTCTTTTCTCAAATTTCGCTTGTGACTTTTTAACGAAAATATATTCGAATGCGATGCCACCACAGGTGCTTTTGTTGCTCCGATTGTATACCAGAAACTCTTTTCGGACATATGCGAGACATCAATTAGCATACCGATTTTGTTCATAAGCCTTATAACATCAAATCCAAAATCGGTTATTCCGCTGTCACACGGTGCATCAACGCCCGAACATAATTCGTTTTGATAATTCCAGCACAATGTCATCATTCTTACCCCTCTGTCAAAGAAGTAAAAAAGATTTTCAAGCTTTCCCTCCAGCGCTTCTCCGCCCTCAATTGAAAGCAGTGCCGCTGTTTTGTTTTGAGCTAAAGCTGTATTTATGTCAAAAACAGAATTGCAATGGCTAATCAGATTTGAGTTTTTGCGGATTTGCTTATAATAATAATTTATAAGCTGATTGGCACGCTTAAAAGGCGACAAACTGTCGTTTTTTGCATCAATAAAACTGGCGAAAAACTGTATGTGCTGATTCTTTGACATCTTTTTAAGGTCAATATGACAGGTGTTTTCAAAGAGTTCCTGTCTTGTGTCACAAATGGCAGAAATCGTATCACAATGAGCATCGAAAAGCGTATGGGTCAAAATCTAAACCTCCCAAAATACCTGCTCAAAATGATTTGTCCCTTCCAGATTGAAGCTTTCACCGTCAAAACAACCATAAACTTCGATTATATCAAATCTTATATTCAGGTCAGTTGGATTTTTCAAAAGATACATTTTGGCAGTCTTTACTATATTTTGCTTTTTATTATATGTAACTGCCTCAGCCGGCGTTCCGAATTTGTCACTTCTTCTTGTTTTTACTTCAACAAAAATAAGATTTTCTTTATCTTTTGCTATAATATCAATTTCACCGGTCTTACATTTAAAGTTTCTTTGGACTATTTTGCAGCCTTTTTTCTTAAGCAAATCTGCCGCAATATCCTCGCCGCATTGTCCTGTTATTTTGTTATAGATACCTTTAAACATCATTTTTTACCCAATACCTTGTCGGTCATAAAGGATTTGCGATGGACCTTGGTGACTCCAAACTTCTGGATTGCTTCCATATGAGCCTTTGTTCCGTAGCCTTTATGTTTTGAAAATCCATATTCGGGGTATTCTTTGTCAAGTTCTTCCATAAATCTGTCCCTGCTGACTTTTGCAAGAATTGAAGCCGCCGCTATTGTCTGGGATTTTGCATCGCCTTTTACAACATATTGATACGGAATATCAAAAGGGATATTGTCATTTCCGTCTATTATTACAAAATCCGGCGAAACTTCAAGTGACGAAACGGCATTGTGCATTGCAAGAGAGGTTGCCTGCCTTATGTTTATCTCGTCAATAACATCAGGGAAAACAAATTCAACTCTGTAAGAAATTGCAGTTTCTCTTATGACATCAAAAAGCTGATTGCGCTTTTTTTCAGAAAGTTTTTTTGAATCATTTATACCTTCAATAACTGCATCTTTAGGCAAAATAACGGCAGCAGCACAAACAGGCCCTGCCAGGGGACCTCTTCCCGCCTCATCTACGCCGGCTATATTCAAAACACCTTTTTCATAAAGCTTGTTCTCTATCTCTTTCAAACAATCACATCCTAACAGTTTTTCTGAGGCAGTTCCAAAGTAATTTTGCCTATCTTTGCCGAGCGGAATTCATCAAGAATAAGATTTGCCGTTCTGAGCGTATCAATATTACCTCCTGAAACAATGCATCCTCGTTTTTTTCCTATAAGCTCAAGCAGTTCAAAATCTTCCATATCGTCTGACTCTTCGGTTATATTAAATCGCGAGTTAAGCATATCAGGATAATTGTTTCGCAAAAATCCAACAAGGAAAAATGCCAATTCTTCGATATCCATAATTTCGTCTTTTATTCCACCGGTATAGGCAATTCGCTTTGCAACCTCAAAATCCTCAAATTTGGGCCACAAAATACCGGGGGTATCAAGAAGCTCATATTTGCCCGAAACGCGTATCCATTGTTTTGCGGTCGTAACACCGGGGCGGTCACCCGTCTTGGTTGCAGAACGACCCGAAAGACGGTTTATAAAAGAAGATTTTCCTACATTTGGAATCCCTACCACCATCATTTTTACGCTGCGCCTTTGAATACCTTTTTGGCGTTCTTTTTCAAATTTTTCGGCTAATACATTTTCAATCGCGGAATTCAGATTTTTCAAGCCGTTCCCGGACTGACTGTCTGCCAAAATAGTTTCTATCCCTTGATTTTTAAAGTAATTAAGCCATTTGGTATTTGAAGTGGGGTCTGCTATATCAGCCTTATTCAAAACCAAAACTCTTGGTCTGTTTCCGACAATTTTATCAATTTCGGGATTTCTTGACGAAAGCGGAAGTCTTGCATCCACAAGCTCTATAACAACATCAACCAACTTGAGGTTGTCTGTTATAAGTCTTCGTGTTTTTGCCATATGTCCCGGAAACCATTGTAAAACCATACTGCACCTCTTATTGTTCTACATCAAAATCTACTGTGCCCATATTATTAAGCGGCCAGAATCTGAATACAGCATGTCCGATAAGCTCACTAACAGGGATTTGACCAATTTCGCGGCTGTCTTTGCTTGCGTTTCGGTTATCACCCATTGCCCAGAAATAACCGGGCTCTATCTCTATCGGTTGTTCTTTGCTGTATGCACCCATAGCCATAAGGAAATTAATATACGAACCTACAAGATGAGTTGGTTCGCTTATATAAGGCTCGTCAAGTAACACATCATTCACAAAAACCTCACCTGTCGCAAAGTCAATATAAACGGTATCTCCCTCGGTTGCAATGACTCTTTTTATATACGGTCTGCCCGGGTCACTTGCGGGTTCAAATATAACAACATCGCCTTTTTCAGGGGTGTAGGCAACCTTGTTTACATAAAGTCTGTCAGCATGCTGAAGTGTTGGTTCCATGGACTGACCATCCACTTTTGCAAGAGTAAGAACATAGTTTCTTAAAAGAAAGGCAACTACCAATGCAACAACTATTGCTTTAACCCATTCGAAGATTTCTTTTTTGTAATCAATTTTTTGAACTTCGGGTTCCGAAACTTCGGTTACTACCTCTGCGGTTTCGGGGGTTTCGTTTATTTTTTCATTTTTAAATTCGTTCATAATATCACGACCTTTTAGTTAAAATATGAATATGGCAGGTATTAGAAGCTAATACCCGCCATATTGATTCATTAAATTCTTTCTTTAACTTTTGCTGCCTTACCAACTCTGTCACGGAGGTAGTAGAGCTTAGCGCGTCTAACTTTACCGCGTCTTGAAACCTCAATACGGTCAATATTAGGTGAGTTTACGGGAAATGTTCTTTCAACGCCAACGCCGTAAGAAATTCTTCTTACAGTAAATGTTTCGCGAATTCCACCATGGTTCTTCTTGATGATTGTTCCTTCAAACATCTGAATTCTTTCACGGTTTCCTTCTTTTACCTTAACATAAACGCGAACAGTATCACCAATGTTAAGCTGAGGAAGGTCAGTTCTGATTTGATCTTGTGTAATCTGGTCTAAAATGTTCATTTTTTTACATCCTTTCTATTTCAGATATTCGTGCCATACAGCCTCCAGATAAAGCGGTAAGCAGAGGACTACCCATAATCAACTATGGTATTATAACACACATTTTTCCAATATGCAAGTGTTTTTTTAAATTATTTTGAATTTTTTGGGTTAACAATATCACGCCAAGCCAAATCGCCGCGTGCAAGGCCCTGAATAAGCACTTCAGCAGTTGCACTGTTTGTCGCAAGCGGAATATTGTGCACATCACAAAGTCTGAAAAGAGCCGAAACATCAGGTTCGTGAGGTTGTGCTGTAAGAGGGTCCCTGAAGAACAAAACAAGGTCAATCTCGTTATAAGCAATTCTTGCACCTATCTGCTGGTCACCACCCTGAGGTCCTGACAAAAATAGATTAACAGAAAGTCCGGTTGCTTCCGAAACCAAACTGCCGGTAGTTCCTGTGGCGCAAAGATTGTGTTTTTCCAAAATGCCCTTGTAAGCAATGCAGAAATCCACCATAAGTTCCTTTTTTTTGTCGTGTGCAATTAATGCTATATTCATTTTTCGCCTCCTGAAATTGAATTTTTATATTTTAATATTTTTTAGAAAAAAGCTTTTTTAGTTTTCTTTTAAAAGCACTTGAATCAAGGTCCAAAAGTGGTGCAAGACTTCCCGTCAAACGCTTTGCAATATTCTGATAAGCCTGCCCGGCAAGTGATTTTGGGCTAAGAAAGTCGGATTCCCTTTTATTTGCCGAAATAATTATGTTGATATCATCCGGAACAATACCGATCAAATTTATGTCCAATATACCTACAATATCATCAACATTCATCATCTGTCCGCGTTTTACCATATCCGGTCTGATTTTATTTATAATAAGATAATAATCGAATATTTCGTTTTCTTCCAAAAGCCCTACAATACGGTCAGCGTCTCTTGCCGATGAGAATTCGGGGTTTACCACAATCAAAGCTTTGTCAGCCGCTGCGATAGCATTTTTAAAGCCTTGTTCTATACCTGCGGGGCAATCTATAATTATAAAATCAAAATCCTTTTTCAGCTTTTCGCAAACTATTTGCATATCTTCGGCAGAAATGGCATCTTTATCTTTTGTCTGTGCTGCCGGAATAAACCAAAGTCCGTCAAGCTGAGGATGTTTAATCACAGCCTGCTCAGTGGTACATATACCATTCACCAAATCAACCAGGTCATATACAATATTGTTTTCAAGGCCAAGCAATATATCAAGGTTACGAAGCCCTATATCAGTATCAACAAGGACCACTTTTTGGCCAAGTTTTGCAAGGCATACCCCCAAGTTGGCGGTTGTTGTTGTCTTTCCAACGCCACCCTTCCCCGAGGTTACAACAATCACTTCGGACATTTGAAGCCCTCCATCGAGTTTCATAAGAATATGCTTTATTTTATCACAAAGCGTTCAAAAAGTCAAAGTAATATTTAACTTTTTTGGTAAGTTTTTATTTGAGAATGGTATTTAAAGGGGTTACCTGGTCATTTACTTCGGATATTCCAAGATAATATTCAAACATTGATTTTGCAACCTGTGCCGCGTATCTGCTTGTTGCTCCGTGTTCCAGAACAACAGCCACTGCTATCTGAGGATTATCATAAGGTGCAAATCCTACAAAAAGAACAGTATCACTGCCTCTGCCCACTTCTGCAGTTCCTGTTTTGCCTCCGACCGCTATTGGAAAATCTTCAAAAACAGCCTTAGCGGTACCATCTTCGGTAACTCTGCGCATACCATCTTTGACAGCCGCAAGAGTTGAATCCTTTATTTCGGCTTGCGAAACAATCTTGGGTTCACTTTTATACACAATTTCACCGGTTCGATAGCTTCTCACCTCTTTGATAAGGCGCAATGCAAAACGGTTCCCTTTGTTTAAAATTGTGCTGACATAGCTTGCAAGCTGAGCCGGTGTAAACATATTGTCTGATTGACCTATGGCTGCCTGAAGTGTATCGCCCGGATACCATTCCATGTCTAATTTGTCGCGATATTCGGGGCCTGCAACAATTCCCCTTGATTCCGAAAGTTCAATCCCTGTAGTTTCGCCAAGACCAAACGAATGAGCATATTTTTCGATTTTGCTTATAGTAAGCTGCCTTCCCACCTCATAAAAGAAATAGTTGCACGAAACGCCTATAGCCTCCGAAACATTTATCGGCCCATGTGTGTCTCCGGTATTCTTCCAGATAAGACAAGTGGGCTGATAAGACGGTGCATAATAAGTGTAAACACCCTTATCCTCTATAATCTGAGTCGGGGTTATGATGCCTTCTTCCAATGCAGCAATAGCTGTTAATGGTTTAAAAGTCGAGCCGGGAGTATAAGCTCCATCTAATGCGCGGTTAAAAAGTGGCTTGTGAGGATCCTTTGCAAGCTTGTTATAATCTTTTGTATATCTGTCCGGCTTATAGTTTGGCAAAGATGCCATAGCAAGGACGTCACCGGTTGCTATTTCTACTGCAACTGCTGCACCGCTGTAACAATCCGGTCCCTTATCACCCCGTGCATCTGTTATGCTTTTTGCCAAAGCTTCTTCGGTCATCTTTTGCAGACCCGAGTCCAACGTAAGAATGGCAAAATTCTCGGTCACAGCGTCCTTGACCTTCATATTTTGCGATACAGTCCCGGAGCTTGTCTGATCAACCCGTTTATATCCATCCTTGCCCTTAAGATATTTTTCAAGAACTTTCTCTAGCCCATCTTTCCCTATAATATCGTTCATTCCGTAGCCTTCTTCACGGAGTTTAAGATATTCTTCACGGTATATTATATCCGTTCTTCCCAATATATGAGCAGCCAGGTTGCCAAAAGGATAGTCACGCACAGGCTCGATTTCAACACTTACACCATTCAAATCAAATTCGTACTCCTTTATCTTCTGGACAGTTTCCATTGAGATATTATTTGCAAAAGTATAAGGATTCATAGTGCTGAAGTTTTTATTTTGCATCGTATAACGCACAGCAATTATGTCCCGTTTTTTATCGTCATCAAAATGTTCAGAAATAACAAACTCCTCAATATAATGTTCAATTATTTCTTCAGGAGTGTCATACTTTTTAAGCTTTTTTTCTGCTTTCCATTCAGATATAACTTTGTCTGAATTATCCTCAAAGGTGTAACTGTATGGCTTTTTTGAAATAGGAAATTCGTCAAAATATTCAATATTATCTACCCTGCAAATATCTATCAACGCACTAATGGTATCATTAAGTGCAGAATCGTTTTTTTCTACATTTTGGACAAGAATATAATATCCCATCTTGTTTGTAACAAGAGGGACTCCGTATCTGTCCATAATTTCACCACGTGGAGCTTTTATTGTGCACGCGCGAATGAGACGGTTTTCTGCCATTTCCTGATATTCATCACCATTTACAATCTGAAGATTGAATAATCTGAAAATACAAGTGAACAAAAAAACCGCCAGACATATATATATAAAATTTATTCTTCCATTAAAAAATTTTTTATCCAAGTCCTTCACCCTTATCAAGCAGGAAGTTTTTCGCGAATTTTTTAATTACAAAATAAAACGGTATTGCTGCAATTAACGAATACAAACTTTCTGGAAGCAAAACTTTGACAATAACCGTTCCAAGATGTAAATCTCCCAAAAATGTAACAATATAGTACACGGCTTCGTAAAAAAAAGTTGTCACAAAAACAAGCAAAAGTGTAATAAGCAAGGTATTGTTTCTTATTACATTCTCAAAAAAGCTTGTAATAAAAAATGCTAAAATCATCATTAAAACAGCATTTACCCCTATCACCTTACCAACAAGCAAGTCCAGCACAAGACCTGTTGCAAATCCAAGGATACACCCCTCTTTTTTTGTCAGATAACAGCTAACACAAACAAGATAAATCAAAAACAAGTTTGGTACTGTTCCAAAAAAAGTAATGTTTTGAAAAAGTGTAGGTTGAAGAATGGTGAACAGCAAAAGGCTCACCGTATAAAAAACATATTTCATCTGCATTTTGCCCTTTAACATTTAGAAATCATTTTGAATAATAAAGACCGTATTCAGACTTTTAAAATCAGCCTCGGGTTTTACTGTTGCATATTGGGATATCCCCTGAATATCAGGGCGTATTTTTTGTATTTTGCCAATGACAAGTCCTTTGGGATATACTCCACCAAGACCTGATGTGACAACGGTATCTCCAGCAATTATATCAGCATTTTTAGAGACAAACGAAAGTCTGCAGTTTCCTTCCGAAGAACCTGCTGTATCACCCTCGCAGACACCATATTCGCCCGTTCTTGATATTTGTGCTCCTGCAGCGTGTCCGGGATCTGTCACAAGGGTAATTCTTGACCATGTTGTTCCAACCTCACTTACTCTTCCAACAAGAGTATTACCCGAAGAAAGTACCGTTTGATTTACTGCAATTCCGTCTGCCGCACCTTTGTCAACAGTCAGACTGTTGTACCAGTTTGAAGGATTTCTCGCAATAACTTCGGCAGCTTCAAGTTCAAACTCGGTATTGTTTGATTTGAGGTTAAGAAGCTTTCTGAGTTGCTCGTTTTCGTTATATGCGGATTCGCTTTTAATAAGATGCTGTCTTAGTTCTGCATTTTCTTTTTTAAGCAAATCTATTTCTTCCTCCAGAGCCTTTTTGTTTGAAAAATATCCCAAGAAGTTTGACACGCCGTGCCCTGCTGATGTAAATGCTTTTTGAACAGGAGAGATAACTACTTCAAGAGCGTTTTCAAGAAATGATACTTCGGATTTTGCAGCGTTTAAAACACCGATTGCAATGCTCAATATCAAAACAGTAACAATCAGCCAAAGCGTTGTTTTGTTTCTGAACACATTACGCAAAGAATGTTCTCCCCTCTCCTAAAATTTTAAAATGTGGTTTTTCTCAGGTTTTTTGTTTCATCAAGAGCTTTTCCTGCGCCTATAGCAACACATTCTGCCGGAGATTCCGCAATAAAAATCGGAATTTCCGTATGTACATTTATAAGTTTGCCAAGACCTTTCAAAATCGAACCTCCGCCGGTCAGAACTATTCCTGATTCAAAAATATCAGCAGCAAGTTCGGGCGGAGTTTTTTCAAGAACAGACTTTATACCGTCAATGATTGCAGAAAGACTTTCCTGAAAAGCTTCGCGGATTTCGGAAGAATTGATGCGGATTGTCTTTGGAAGACCCGAAACCAAATCTCTGCCCTTTATATCCATCGAAAGTTCGTCCTTAAGTGGGCAAGCCGAACCAATGTTCTTTTTTATGTCCTCGGCTGTTATGTCGCCGATTACAAGATTGTGATTTTTCTTCATAAATTGAATAATGTCATTATCAAGCGTATGCCCCGCAATGTTGAGGCTTTGAGTTGCAACAACTCCGCCCAAAGACACAACCGCGATTTCGGTCGATCCACCGCCGATATCAACAACCATCGAACCTACAGGCTTATTTACTTCGATTCCTGCACCAATTGCGGCAGCCATACATTTTTCAATCAGGAAAACTTCTTTAACGCCTGCAGCAATAACAGCATCGCGAACAGCACGCTTTTCTACATCAGTGATGTGTGATGGTATGCAAATAACTGCTTTCGGCTTTAAGAATGAGCCGTTTATTGCTTTTTTGATAAAGTATTTAAGAAGCGAAACAGTAATATCAAAATTTGCGATTACCCCCTCTTTTATGGGTGTAAGCGCTCTTATATCTACAGGAGTTCTGCCAAGCATTTCACCTGCTTCTTTACCGATTGAATGTATTTTCCCGTTTGCTTTGCTTACTGCAACAACAGTCGGCTCGTTTACAACAATTCCTTTGCCTTTTAAATAAATTATAGTATTGGAAGTTCCAAGGTCAATTCCTATTTCATTGGTAATCATAAAATTCTCTCGCTTTCTTTGATATTTTTGTTGGAATTTTTAAAAGAAAGTTATGTCAAATTTTTCTTTTAATTCTTTTGCAAGGGAACATAGCGGAAGACCGACAACATTGAAGTAATCTCCGCAAATTTTTTCCACAAAGGCAGCACCCAGGGTTTGTATTCCATAAGCACCTGCTTTGTCCATTGGTTCCCCAGTATTAATATAATCTTTAATTTCCTTTATGTCAAGGTTTTTAAAGAATACTTCAGTTTTTTCGTAAAAATTTACTGATTTTCCGCCTTGATTTTCTCTTAAGTAAACACCGGTATATACACTGTGGCATCGGCCGCTTAAAGAGCTTAACATTTCAAAAGCTTCTTCTTTTGTCTTTGGCTTTCCAAGTATCCGGTCATCAACAGAAACAACAGTGTCTGCCGAAATTATAATATAGTCTTCGCTTTTTCCAAGCACACTTGTTACATTATCACCCTTGAATTTTGCAAGTGTCATAACGACATCTTGCGGTAAAATATTTTCTAATACAGGCTCGGGGGTGTTGTCAGGAAGTATTTCAAATTTTATTCCCAAATTTTCAAGAAGTTCTTTTCTTCTTGGCGAGCCGGATGCAAGAATTATTTTTTTCATTTGATATTCTCCTTTAAAGCTCTGTCCGCAAATGTTTTTGCTGCATATCCGGTGATTGTTCCCGAAACAAGTGCCATAATCAAAAGACCCGACAGGTATGAAAATATATAAGCTGAGCCATATTGAAAAAACGCTACCGCAAGCTGAATTATATTATGAACAGATGCTCCAATTATACTTATTCCTATTATACTTATCTTTGGATAAAAATATTTTTTTGCGATACTCATCGCAAGTGTCGAAAAAAACGCACCGCACAAACTGTACGGCAAAGTAACCGCCCCTGCCGAAACAACAGATGCAAGCGTTGCCCTTAATGAAGCTATAATAATTGCGTTTTTCCCGCCAAACATAAATATGTTTATTATGGATACAACATTGGCAAGTCCAAGCTTTGCACCAGGTATATTTGATATAAGTATCCTACTTTCGGCATATTGGAGTACAAATCCGACAGCAACAAAAACCGCCATAATCGCTATATTTTTTGCTTTATATCTTTTCATATCAATAAGTCACCCTGTCTACTTCTGCTTTTTTTTGACTTGTCAACTTTACAACAACCCTGTTTGGAACACAAATCAAAACTTGTCCCGCCTTTGTTATTTTTCCCATTTTGACATCTCGTTTATCGGGACATGACGCTTTTATCATCTCTGCACCATTTTGACTTATTTTTAATTGATTAGTGCCATACTTTGTCTTTATCTCCACCACTTCGTCTTTTGCCGAAGCCAAATTATAGGAAGCATAAAGCTTTCCGTCGGTAAAGATTTCGATGGTATCCGCCCTGTCATCAAACAAAAATACCGAAAACAAAACATACGAGATAACCGCAATGAACATAACAAAAAATATAATGACTTTGTCGCCATTTGAAAAAATTTTCATTACTTTACCCCCTTTAAAAAGTGACCGTTTGTAAAGTCCTGGGGGCGATAGTTTGTGCCATTCAAAAAGGCGTCCGAAATTTTTACACATTCGTCAGGAGTCTCATCGGTAAAGTAAATCCTCGAAAAGCTTACCCCCGCATTTTTCAGTTTTTCGGCATCCGTCATAAATGTTTTTTTACAATTCAAAACAACATTACGGCAAGAATTTCCATCTTTTATTATGGGAAAGGTCATTCCAAGCCGGTCTGTTATGAATGAATTTTTGCTGCATGGACACTGATTTGCATTTTTGATTATACAATTTTCGGTGACCATAAGCGGAAGTCTGCCATAAGCCATAACCTGAACAGGTATCGGCTTTTTAATTGCCTTAATCTGCCGGAAATTAAGTTCGGCAGAAAGTTCTGTCATAACCACCCTCGCATTTTTGTAAAATTCAAGAGCATAACTGTTGAATATGTTAAGACGAAAACTGCCGATAACATTAAAGTTTTTAAACCTTTCGCACACAGCGATATTGTGTGCCAAGACTGCGTAATATCCGTCATTTAACAGTTTTTCAATGCTTTCAAAAATATTCTCACAAACACTCTCATCAATAATTGCCGGCGGAACAATCACTGTTTTTTCTTTGCACTCTGCAAAAATATCAGGTTTTTTTTGTATCAAATCAACAGGAATATAAAAAAGCTTATAGCCAAAATCTTTGATTGACAAAAACTGTTCGACAGTTGTAACCTCGCAAACAAAATTTCCACCATCAAAATATTCATCACTAAGTTTTGGCAAAGTCAAAGCTTCTTTGTTATTGCGTCTGAATGAATTCAGATATTTTTCCTCAAATAAATCAAGAGCGTTTCGGCGAAGTGCATTAAGTTCTCCTGCACTCACAAAAACACCTTCATCAAGATAAACAGATATATCCGAAAATTCAAATGGTGTTCCACCTGTTTTGCCAATCTGAGTCTTTACAGTTTCAACTGTTAAAGGAGATTGTTTTGCTTTTTCCACCTGTTTTTCACCTGAGACTTCAACTTCAAACCCTTTTCCCAAAACAGTAATTTTAGGTTTCTCGCCATTTTTTATCTCTGCTTTGCAATCAAGTATTAGCTTTCGTTTTTCATTTTTTATTTCGTTCAGAATATTCGAAACAAGCTCGTCAGTCTCTTTGTGATAAGGATTATCCGGTTTGTCAAACGCAAACATATCCGGTCCCTTTTTTTTCGTCAGGTATCCGTCAGTTAATCCCCCTCGATTGAAAATTGAATCGAGCAATTTTATATCATTACCGTCTATCTTTTGAGGATTATCAATATATTTGCGATAAACGCTGACAACGGCGGCAACATATGCAGGGCCTTTCATTCTTCCCTCGATCTTTAGAGATGCCACACCCATTTCTTTAAATGTTTTGATATGTTCAAGTGAAGAAAGGTCTTTAAGACTCATATAAAAAGCCTTTTTGTTTTTGCCATTTACCGAATATAAAAGGCGGCAGGGTTGAGCGCATTTGCCGCGATTCCCCGAACGACCGCCTATTATACTGCTCATAAGACATTGTCCCGAATAAGACATACAAAGCGCGCCATGACCAAAAAGTTCTAATTCAGCAGAGGTCTGACGGGATATTTCTTTTATATTTTCAATCGAAAGTTCTCTTGAAAGAACAACACGTTTTACTCCAAGCTTTTCTAGAGCCTTTACGCCCTCGCTGTTGTGAATGGTCATTTGTGTACTTGCATGCACTGGAAGGTCGGGAACAAGTTTTTTTGCAACTTCAAGAACTCCCAAATCCTGAACAATAATTCCGTCCGCACCTATCTCGCTCAGGAACAACAAGTACTCACCAATCTCGTCAATCTCAGAATCCGAGACAATAGTATTGGTTGTGACATATACCTTTACATCACGGATATGACAATAATCAATGGCTTTCTTTATTTCGTCATTGTCAAAGTTGGCTGCAAAGCTTCTTGCCCCAAATGCTTTTCCTGACAAATACACCGCATCTGCACCGCTTTGCACAGCTGCCACAAGACATTCAAAGTTCCCTGCAGGTGCAAGCAATTCTAATTTACCCATCAAAGTTCAATCCTTTTTAATAGCCTGTTCTTGCATTGCATTTAGCAAGCTCAATTTTAAGTTCCTGAATATTTTCCTCAAGTTCGCGTATGCGCGCTGTTTGTTGCGAAACCTTCGCAGAAAGCTGCGTTTCGTTCTTAAGTGATTCCGCCACCTGTTTTCTCAAATTATCTGCATTATCCTCTTGTCTGATAAGCTCGTCAGCAAGATTTATTGAGGTAAGCATTGCAAGCATAGCCGTACTGAGAGTTTTGTCCACTTTTGCAATCTCTGAAAGAGCTTTGTCAACTCTTACTGCCACTCGCTGAACATATTCTGCTGGCTCGTGAGTAACCAAAGTATATTCTGCTCCGTTTATAAGAACCTTAACCTTTTTCTTTTCCATAATTTTCTCCTTTGGTTTGACTAATTATTTTTGATAAACTCCATTGCCTTAAAGAATCCGATAATTGTTTTTGCATCGGTTATCTCACCGGCAGTTATTTTGGAATAAATTTCATCGATTGTAAATTCTAAAACATCAAGAAATTCGTCTTCGTCAGGATTTTTTTCACCTTTTGAGAGTCTTCGCGCAAGGTAAAGATGTGTAACCTCGTTTGCAAAACCGGGTGATGGGTAAAACGCCCCAAGTGAAATAAACTCACCTGCAATATATCCTGTTTCCTCGGTTAGTTCACGCTTACCGCATTCGTCAGGAGCCTCGCCTTTTTCAAGTTTTCCAGCTGGAATTTCGATAAGTTCCTTCTCAACAGCTTTCCGAAACTGCTTTACCAACAGAATTTTATTGGCATCAGTAAAAGCTACAATACCTACCCCGCCCGGATGGTCCACTATCTCGCGATAACCAATCGCATTTTCAGGCAGCTCTACACTTTCGATTCTTACGCTAAACACTTTACCTTCAAACTTTTTTTCCGAAGTAATTGTTTTCTCACTGAAAGTCATTACTACTCGCCCCCTGCTGTTTATCCGCAAATAAAGATATTACAAACGGGCAGAAAATTTCTGCCCGTTCAAAATCAAGTTTAGTTTTGATTATACAATACCCTGAGCCATCATAGCATCCGCAATCTTCTCAAATCCGGCAATGTTTGCACCTGCAACCAGGTTGTAACCAAATCCGTATTTTTCAGCTGCAGCAGCTGCGCTGTCATGAATGTTTATCATAATACTTTCAAGCTGTTCATAAACCTTTTCAGGAGCAAAAACTGTATGTCCGGCATTTTGTCCCATTTCGATACATGAGCAAGCAACACCGCCAGCATTTGCTGCTTTTGCAGGGCCGATTACTACGCCGTTTTCCTGCAAAAATGCAATTGCTTCATTTGTTGTAGGCATATTTGAACCTTCGCAAAGGAATTTACAACCTGCAGCAACCATAGCTTTTGCTTCTTCTATGCCAATTTCATTCTGTGTAGCGCAAGGAATATAAAGGTCAGCCTTAACACCCCAGGGTTTTTGTCCGGGGAAGAATTTTGCATTGGGGAATTTTTCTGCATAAGGAGCACAGATATTCTTACCTGATGCACGAAGTTCAAGAAGGTAATCTTCTTTTTCTCCTGCAGTAACGCCATCCGGATCATAAATATAACCATCTGGACCCGAAATGGTAACAACCTTTGCGCCAAGCTGATTAAGTTTCTGAACAGTACCCCATGAAACATTACCAAAGCCTGATACTACAACTTCTTTTCCTTTAAGCTCTTCGCCAAAACGCTTGAGCATTTCTCTTGCAAAAAATACTATACCATAACCGGTAGCTTCAGTTCTTCCTTTAAGGCCGCCATAAGGAATACCCTTACCGGTAAGAACACCTTCATATGTATCTTTAAGTCTCTTGTACTGACCAAAGAGATAACCGATCTCGCGTGCACCAACACCAAGGTCACCTGCAGGAACGTCTGTGTTTGCGCCGATATGTCTGTAAAGTTCAGTCATAAATGACTGACAGAAACGCATTATTTCTGCATCCGACTTGCCGTTGGGGTCAAAGTCAGCACCACCTTTGCCTCCGCCTATGGGAAGACCTGTAAGTGAATTTTTGAAAATCTGTTCAAAACCAAGGAATTTCATGATACCTATGTAAACATTGGGGGCAAATCTGATTCCGCCCTTGTATGGACCGATAGCACTGTTAAACTGAACTCTGAAACCTCTGTTTACCTGAACATTGCCATTGTCGTCAACCCACGGAACACGGAAAGAAATTGCTCTTTCGGGCTCAACCAATCTTTCAATAAGACCTGCTTTTTCGTATTCAGGATGAGCTTCGATTACCGGTTCCAAAGACTCAAAAACTTCAGAAACTGTCTGCATAAATTCAGGCTCGCCCGGATTACGCTTTTCGGTTTGTTCATACACTCTCTTAAGATATTCGTTTTTAATACTCAAATCAATCATCTCCTAATTTTTCTAATATCTATATATTTTAACACAATTTTTTTCCAGGTGCAACAAAAACATAAAAAAACCAACTTTTTTTATGTTTTTGTCTCTTTTTAGCAAGTTTCAGCAATTCATTCCGGCTAGCCAGCCTGTAGAAAAAGCTATCTGCAGGTTAAATCCGCCGGTATAAGCATCAACATCAATAACTTCTCCTGCAAAATATAATCCGGCTACCTTTTTTGACTGCATTGTCGAAGGGTCAATTTCTTTGACTGACACCCCTCCTGATGTTATTATGGCTTGCTCTATGGGACAAAAATCTGTTACATTAAATTCAATGCCTTTAATCAATGAAACAAGCCTTCCGCGTTCCTCTTTTGTTATGGAATTAACTTTTTTTCTGGGGTCAATTCCGGACAAATGCACCAAAGTATCAATAAGCGTATTTGGCAAAAGTTCGCCAAGACTGTTTACAAAGTCACGATTCGAAAACTTTTCAAAGTCTCTCAAAAGTCTTGCATCAAGTGTTTTTTCATCAAGTGCAGGTTTTAAATCAAGAATTATCTTATACTTTCCCGCAAACATAGGCCGCATATGAGCAGATGCACTCAAAATAACCGGTCCGCTTAGCCCAAAATGAGCAAACATCATTTCGCCAAAGTCTGTATAAATTTTTTTATTTTTATCATTAACAACTGTAATTTTGATGTTTTTAAGGGAAAGACCCATAAGTTCATATGCCCATTTTTCTTCAACCTTAATTGGAACAAGCGACGGGATTATATCGGTTATGGTATGTCCGGCATCCTGTGCCCATTTATAACCATCACCTGTCGACCCCGTTCCTTTATAGGAAGCTCCTCCGGTTGCTATTATTACAGAATTTGCAAAAATATTTCCGTTTTTTTGGGTCTTTACTCCCGATATCTTATTTTCATTCACAGGAATATTAACAACAGTATCGTGAATTATTTTTACACCGGTCATTTTAAGGGCTTTTGCCATAGCATCGACAACGCTTTGGCTTTTATCCGTTACAGGAAAAACCCGGTTTCCCCGCTCGACCTTGGTCTCGACCCCCAAATTATTAAAGAATCTGATGGTATCGTCATTCGTAAATCCATAAAATGAACTGTATAAAAAAGAACGGTTTACTGTTACATTTTCAAGAAGTGTTTCAACATCCTCGCAGGCATTGGTTATGTTGCATCTGCCCTTTCCCGTAATCAGCATTTTTTTGCCTAAGATACGGTTCTTTTCAATAAGGACAACTTTTTTACCGCGTTTTGCAGCGGTTATCGCTGCCATCATACCGGCAGCACCTCCGCCTATTACTATCACATCTGCATTAGTGTTATCCATAATCATCTACCCGTTTTTCGGCTTGTTTTTCTGCTTTGTGCTTTAATCGGTTTTTTGCTTCCGACCGATGCAGGTTTTCTTCTCGAGCCGGGCTTTTCACCTTCAATTTTTTTCAGCATATTAACTTCCGACTCGCTCAATTTGCGCCATTTTCCAAGTGGAAGGTGTCCCAGATTGAGACCTGCTTCTTTTGTTCGTTTAAGCCGTTTTACAATACAACCCAAAGCTTCAAACATCTTTCTTACCTGACGGTTTCTTCCCTCGTGTATGGTGATTTCAATTTTGGTTCCATACTGGGTTGCACCCACAACCTCAACTTCGGCAGGGCTTGTTTTTTTGCCGTCTATCACTACGCCGCGCCTGAGTTGATTGATTGTATCCATAGATACATCGCCGGTAACTTCAGCAACATAGGTCTTTGCGATATCGTGCTTTGGATGTGTTATGCGGTAAGTCAAATCCCCATCGTTTGTCAAAAGAAGAAGTCCTTCTGTATCATAATCGAGTCTGCCCACCGGATAAATCCGCGCAGAAATATCCGAAACAAGCTCCATCACCGTGGGTCTGTCTTTGTCATCAGATACGGTGGTAATAAACCCTACCGGCTTGTTAAGCATAATATATTCTTTTTTTACAGAATTTTTGACTATCTCGCCGTCTACGGCAATTACATCATATTCTTCGTCCACCTGAACGCCCATTTCACGAATTATATCACCATTGACCGAAACTCTGCCCTCGGCGATAAGTTTTTCTGACGCACGGCGCGATGCAACACCTGCATCCGCAAGATATTTTTGCAATCTGACCATTGTTTACCTCGTGTTTTTTACATATTCTTGTATTTGTCCAAAATCTTTTCAATTCTCTTTATAGGATTAAGAAGCTCGCTGATTGAATGTTCAGCATTAAGTTCGCTTATGATAAGTGCAACATATTTGCTCATATCAACCTGATGATACCAAGGTTTTGTAAGAAGCTCGGGCTTTGAATAGATAAGGTTTGTAGTAAATACGCCCTCGATAAGGCCTTCCTCATATGCCTTATCAAAACGGTCAAAGCCTTCAGTAAACAAACCAAAGGTAGAAAATACAAATACTCTTGAAGCTTTTCTCTTCTTAAGCTCTCTTGCTACATCTATCATTGAATCGCCCGAAGAAATCATATCATCAACAACAATAACATTTTTGCCGTCAATATCTCTGCCCAAAAATTCATGAGCAACTATTGGGTTTTTGCCGTTTACTACTTTTGAATAATCACGGCGCTTATAAAACATTCCAAGGTCCATACCAAGAACAGACGAATAATACATACATCTGGTCATAGCACCCTCGTCAGGAGAAATAATAAGAGTATTTTCTTTGTTCAAAATGACATACTTATCATACTTAAGGCAAGCCTTTATCATCTGGTATGTAGGCATCACATTTTCAAAACTTTTAAGCGGTACTGCATTTTGAACTCTTGGGTCATGCGCATCAAATGTTATAATATTGTCAACACCGATATTGCAAAGTTCCTGAATTGCCATTGCGCAGTCCAAGGATTCGCGCGAACCACGCTTGTGCTGACGGCCCTCATAAAGCATAGGCATAATAACGGTTATACGCTTTGCTTTACCACCTATAGCAGAGATTGCGCGCTTCAAATCCTGATAATGGTCATCGGGACTCATAGGAATATCTACTCCGTACATTTTGTAGGTCTCGCCATAGTTAAAACAGTCAACAACGATATAAACATCATAGGTTCTTACAGAATGAAGAAGTGTTGCTTTTGCTTCGCCTGTACCAAATCTTGACATTTTTATCGGAAGCAGAAATGTTCCAAGATTGTTTACATCGTCAGCATTAAAAGTCTTGAGGTAGTAGTCAACCTTTTCGCAAAAGCTTTCGCAGCCCGACATTCCAATAACTCCAAGTCTTCCAAGATTGTACGATTCGATTGTTGATTTCATATAATTTCTCCTTTGAATGATTATATAATTTTTAACCCTTTCTCGAAAAAGAAAGGTGATTTCAACTATTTATGTTCGGACAATAAATTGTATTTTATGTCCCACAGTTTTTTTGACAAATCCACATAATATTCATGAGGATTTTCAAAACGCTTCACTTCGTCCCAGATTTTTGCAACCTGAGTCTGACAATATTCTCTTATTTGTTTAAGGTCCGGTGCCTTATATACGCATTGCCCTTTTTCAAAAATCGGGACAAGCAGCTCCACCGCTTCGAAGTCAGTTACCGTTTTGCGTTTCCATGTATGTTCGGGGTCAAAAAGTTCGTAAGGAACACTTTCGTCAATAACTTCATCGTTTAGGGTAATCACATCTGCAATAGCCATACCCGAATCTTTTGAAAATAATCTGTAGACCTTTTTAAAACAAGGGTTGGTTATTTTGGCAACATTTTCGCTTATTTTAATTTTGGGTATTATCTGATTATCCTTTTCGACTGCCACAAGTTTATAAACCCCACCAAACACAGGCTCGGATTTTGAGGTAATCAGTCTTTCTCCCACGCCAAACGAATCAATACACGCACCTTGCCGCAAAATATCACGGATTATATGTTCATCAAGTGAATTTGACGCAACAATGCCGACATCTTCGTACCCTGCTGCATCCAGCATTTTTCGTGTCTGTTTGGTAAGATAGGTGATATCGCCACTGTCAATGCGGACACCCTTTGGTCTGACGCCAAGCGGTTTCAACACCTCATCAAAAACACGGATTGCATTTGGCACACCCGATTTAAGAACGTTGTATGTGTCGACCAAAAGAGTGCAGTTTTCGGGATATGCAAGGGCATATGCGCGAAAAGCTTCGTATTCGCTGTCAAATGACTGAATCCAGCTGTGCGCCATTGTACCAAGTGCCGGCACACCATAAAGCTTGTCAGTCACCGTACAAGCTGTACCTGTTGCCCCACCTATAAATGCTGCACGGGCACCAAGTATTGCACCACCTGTGCCCTGAGCACGACGCGAACCAAATTCCATAACGGGTCTGCCTTCTGCCGCGCGTACAATGCGGTTGCATTTTGTTGCAATCAGGCTTTGATGATTTATTGTGAGCAAAATCATAGTCTCAATAAACTGTGCCTGAATAAGAGGACCTCTCACCGTAAGAATAGGTTCATTTGGGAAAATGGGTGTTCCCTCAGGAATTGCCCATATGTCACATTCAAATTTAAAATTTTTAAGATACTCCAAAAAGGCTTCATCAAAAATACCTTTAGCACGAAGAAATTCTATATCATCATCTTCAAACTTAAGGTCCTTTATATAATCAATTACCTGTTCAACACCTGCCATTATGGCAAAACCGGCATTGTCAGGAATTTTGCGGAAAAACATATCAAAATATGCAATCTGATTGTGCATATTGTTTTTAAAATAACCATTTGCCATAGTTATTTCATAAAAATCCGTCAAAAGTGTATGATTCATAATTTTACACAGCCTTTTCATTTTGGTATAAATAAAACACACTTACTGAGTATTATAACATTTTGGCCGATATTTTGCAAGCTAATTAAGAAAATAAAGTAAATTTTAGATAATTTTTAGTTTATTTTGTCAATAATTATAATATCATCGCCTATTTTTTTTATATTTTCCCATTTTATTACTATATCTTCGTCTCTTCCCAAAAACCCCATAAGTCTGTAAGCACCCGGAACAACAATAGCAGTCAGCCGCCCATCCTTCAAATCAATTTCCACATCCGAAACAAAACCAAGGCGTGCACCGTCTGACACATTTATGACCTCTTTTGTCTTAAGCTCGTTTATACTGCAAATCACAAATCTTCCCCCTTTTTTTACTTACTTATGCCAAACACTTTAAGCATATGATTGCAAAATTTTTCGGTATATGTTTTTGATGTTTGTGAGATAATGTTTTTAGGAAAATCTTGAGAGGGGTTGAATTTTTTGATAAACAAGGTTGATATATGCGGAGTAAATACCTCAAAGCTTCCTGTGCTTAGCGAGAATGAAAAACAGGAACTTTTTAAGCGGATACAAAAAGGTGATACCAAAGCAAGGCAGGAATTCATTTGCGGGAACCTCAGACTTGTGCTGAGTGTTTTGCAAAAATTCTCAAAACGAAACGAAAATATTGATGATTTGTTCCAGGTAGGATGCATAGGCCTTATCAAAGCCCTGGATAATTTTGACACCTCGCATGGTGTAAAATTTTCGACATACGCCGTGCCGATGAATGTCCTTTGGTGAAAAAACTACATAAACTTATAATAAATTTTTACATCATTGTCTGTTGCCGTAATTTCCGAAACGCAATCTTCTATTATTCTTCGTTTTTCCTGCAAGGTCATATATTCCCAGGCCTCAGGAAGTGTCTCAAGTCTTTGTTTGATATCTGTATTTCTTTTGCTTATCGCTCTTTCCTTTTCTTCCTTTTTGATCTGTTCTCTCGCTTGCTTCAAATTTGACTTCACATCGCTGATCGTCTCAAGCAGTGCATCATTATCATCCTCTGCATAAAGCAGATATAACCTTTTGAGTTTTTCATTAAGCTTTTTCTCGTTATCTTTCAATATCTCCAATATGTTTTTTTCGTCATTTGAATTTTGTTCTTTGCTTTCAAATCCAATCGAAAACAAGTCATCAAGAACCACTCCCTCTATTTCGCTTGCCCAAAGCCCACTGCTTGGACAATCCGGATCTTTTACCATATGGGGTTTGCTTTTGTCCTTTGAATAGCAAACAAGTTTGAATCCTTTTTTACCCCATCTTTGGTATCTCATTTTGGCCCCGCAGTATCCGCATTTTACAAGTCCTGTCAAAAGATACCCGGCATCCGTTACCCTGTGATTTGAGCGTGCCTCCATCAAGCGCATTGCTTTTTCATACGTCTCGAGTGATATAATCGGCGTGTGTCTGCCCTTAAACTCTTCACCCTTGTAAACAATAAAACCCGCATTGGTTTTGCGGGTTAAAATTTGTCTTGCCAGCCTTTCATATTTAAGGTTGAGTATACGTGCAATTGCATTTGTCGAATATCCGCTTAAATATAAATCGTATACTTTTTTGACCGTTTCAGCATCTTTGTTTGGAACCAGAATTCCGTTTTCGGCATCATAATCATATCCAAACGGGACCTTTCCGCCACCCATCCAAAATCCGTTTTTTATGCGTTCTTTCATCCCCATACTTGTTCTTTCGCGGATGTTTTCGCGTTCAAGCTGTGCAAATGCCGAAAGTATCCCAAGCATAAGTCTTCCAAGAGGAGTTGATGTATCCATACTTTCATTAAGCGAAACAAAATCCACATTGTGAGGATTGAAAATATCCTCAATAAGAAACAGCGTATCTTTTTGACTTCGCGAAAGTCTGTCAAGCTTGTATACCAAAACACAATTGATTTTGTTTTCTTTTATATCAGCAATCAGTCGCTCAAGCTCGGGTCTTTGGATATTGCTTCCGCTGTAACCGCCATCAATATAATAATCATAATCTTTTATACCTTTGGAAATGCAGTATGCGGTAAGCATCTCCTTTTGTGCTTCGATTGAATATCCTTCTTCGCGCTGTGCATCCGTTGAGACTCTTATATATATTGCCGAAATCTTTTTCATACTGTCTGAGCCCTGCCGGTTTTACTTCCGGAATTTGCAGTTTCTTTAAGCCGTCTGTTTACCGCATCAATTGTCGTTGAAATTATCTCATTTTTGATTACAGTATCCGTGCCAAGGGGTTTGTTAATCTTCTGCCCGTTTATAAATCTTGTAATTTTCATACAAAAACACCTCCGCATTTATTATTAACACGCAAAGGTAAATTTAAACACAATAAAGGCTGCGATAAATTCGCAGCCTTTGGTTATCTTTCCAGCATTGGAGCAAGATTTTCATCCCATACAAAATATTTTTGGTTTTCCGGCAAAATTGTCGGTTTGTTGAGAAGAACCCTGCCCACAACCCAAGCATCCTCCATGTCCACCTTTTTAAGCATCTCTCCATTGTAAGTCGCAACATAGGTTGTTCCTTTTAAAACAGGAAGGTTAATTGTGTTGTACGCCGGGTCAGTCACTTTTACTGAATAATCAGTAAGATTTGTGTTGTTGACGTTATACGCAGTGTATCCATCAACTGTCTGGTCGGCAGCAGGCGAGCATTCCTCTCCGCAATACAAAAGCTTGTGATTTGAAAAGTTGTTGTTGTCACTTGTTTTTATATAAATATATTTATCACCGGACTCTTTTTGTGCATAATACGCATCTTCAATTTGGGGGTAAACCGTATCCATACAAATATCAAAACTCAAAAGCTTTTTTACACTTGTCCCCGGATAATCCACTCTGCCATCTACCTCAACAGTATACATTCCATCCTCTAAGGGAGAAACAACACCTGAAGAAGAGTTTGTCATCGTAAAATTACGCTCATAAAACGCGTCCATATTACTTGCTTTGGGCAGATAGTTTCTTTCAAAAATAGTTTTGACCACTTCGCCTTTTGAGTTTTTGACAACAGCTTTTGCATCCGTAATGTTTCTTTTATTGTCAAAATGCAGCGATAGTCCGGTCATATCAGAATTTGTTGAGTAGAACACTATCGTACTTTGATCAGCATTTTTAACTGCACCCAAAAGAACCAAATCAGAATTCACCTGACCAAGCAGTCCGTTTTCAGACGAATAGATTTCGGTACCAATTTCCCAATCATATATGTTGTTTGGGCTGAAAATGGGAGCTTTTGTCCAGTCTCCGTAAAATCCCATAAAAGGGATTGATAAGGTTGCAAAAGAAGTATCTTGCGGGGTCAAAGTGATAAACCCATCAACAAAAAATCCATTTGCAAATACATTTTCAAGGGTATCAGTATCAACTGCACTCAAATCCAAAACCGCATTTATTGTGCCTTTTGAAAGCGGTTGTATAGTAATTGTACTTGTTTCAAAAGTAATCTTTGCATTTTGAAGAATCTTTGTATTCCCAACCAGATTTATGCCCGAGCTTCGATAATAATCATCAATCAGAACATGACCACTTAAATTGTATGTTACCTCTGTGTCCCCAAGGTTTTCGGCACAAAATGTAACATTTGTCATTTTTTGCAAATTGTCACCAAGTTCTATTTTGGTCTTTTCATCACTTGTCTGATAAAGAACAACAGGTGTATTCGTTGCCTTTGCAAGGTTTATAACACCTGCACCTTGCTGCCTGGGACTTGAATATACGCCGTTTGACGCAAACGGAACTGCCGAAGAACAAAGTAATTGTTGCGCACGGCTCTGCTTTATTTTTGCCGGCAAAGATGGATTGGAATCGTTGATATATTCCAGCATAACCGCCATCGCACCCGAATACTGTGCCGCAGCCATTGATGTTCCTGACTTGGTTTCATAAGCATTGTTATAAGCTGCCGAAACAACATTTCCGCCTACTGCAGTAACATCAGGTTTCAGTCGCAAATCAGGTGTTACACCCCATGCAGAACTTTTTGCCATTTTGGTACCCGTTCCCGATGATGAAGGCAGCTGCAGTGATGCAACTGCTGTTGAATACAGCAGCGAAGCCGGTGCCGCAACCAATCCATAGTCCGGTTGAGAAGCAAGGGGTGCACCTGTCCCAAACTTATATCCCATTCTGCCATCGTTGCCTGCTGCAGCAATTACAGGAATTTTTGCAACTTCTTCTATTTCCCTAAAAATTTCGTTATAGCTGACTATGTTCGAATCAGAAGGTCCTGCCGTTACACCAAGACTCATATTTATTATATCTACATCAAGCTTTACCAAATCCTCGAGGGCATTCATAATATGCTCGTCATAAAAATAGGCGGAATTGTCTGCCTTCGCCTTCATAAAAACAATCTGTGCATCCTTTGCAACACCGCAAAACTCATCACTTTTTCCTGCAATGATTCCACTTACATGCGTTCCGTGATAACTGCTTTTTACATCAGTTTCTGTATCCGTATCTACTCCTGCATAATCAAAAGCATATGGAATTTTTGCATTTTTGTATACATCAGACGCAGACAAAACTCCATATTTTTCTTCTGCAATCAAATCAAGGGTTTCAAGCTTTTCTGAAATACTGTCTTCTGTCAATTTTTCAACTTCAGGTGCAGTTTTAAATGCCGTATGATCGCATTGAAGTTCCGAATCAACAACTCCAACGACTATTCCCTTGCCGGTATATGAAGAATTTAATTTATCAAGCCCTATCTCGGTATATTGCTGCATAAAAGAGTCGGAAGTCAATCCGCTTTCATCTGCGCAGGTTTTGTACCTGGGCTGTGAAATATACACATTTTTTACATTGTCAATTGACTTAAGCTCATCAATCATACTTCTTTTACCTTTTATGGAAAAGCCGTTTAAAATGTGTGTATATGTTGCTTCTACCGCCGAATCTACCACATCTTCTGCGCATGCTACAGCAGCTTTCTGGGAGCTTTGAACTGTGCGGGCAAAGAAATCCTCCATATCCTCTGACAAAACAGATACGCCTGCATTTTTTGCACGTTTAAGAACGCTGTCACTTTCAAGCTCTACAATAAAAGTGACAACTTCGTCATCAAAATTGGTTTTAACTGTTCCTCTTGAAACCATTTCAAATGCAAACACATTGCTGAATATCAAAAAAGAGGTTAAAATCAAAGAAATAATTGTGCGAAATAAATTATTTTTCATACCCAAGCACCTCTTGATTATATATTTTTACAGATTGTACCCTATATCAAAAGCCTTAAGATTTACATCAAGAAATTTTGCAGGAACGGTTGTTTTGAGTGCTTCTATCCACTTTTCATAAGGTATTTCTGTGGTTTTTGCCAAAACACCGATAAGAACTACGTTTACAGACTTTATATTTCCTGCTTCCTTTGCCGCAGAAAGAGCATCTACAACAGTTGTATCAGCAACTGCCGAAAGCTTTTTGTCAATATCAGCAGGGTATTCTGCCGCTCCGGTAATTACCGGCATAGGGTCAATTTTTTGCGAATTGACAATCAGCTTGCCACCTTTTTTAAGAAAAGGAATCGAACGTTCTGCTTCCAGAAGTTCAAAAGCAAGAATTATATCCGCTCCACCCTTATCAATAATTGGTGAATAAACTTTTTCGCCATACTTCACATATGTAACAACGCTTCCGCCACGCTGACTCATACCGTGAACTTCGGATACCTTTACATCATAACCTTCACCTATTGCAACATTACCAAGGATGCGGCTGGCAAGAAGTGTTCCCTGCCCACCTACACCGACAATCATAATATTTTTTGAAGTATCATTCTTAGCCATATCAGTTTTCCTCCTTTGTTATTGCCTTAAAGGGACAAACGTTGATGCAAAGTCCGCAACCATTACACTGTGTCTGGTCAATAACAACTTTGTCGTCCTTTACCGAAATTGCAGGACAACCTAACTTCATACACATTTTGCAGTTTTTGCAGTTTTCGCCCACAGTACAGTGTCCGCTGTATTTAACAGACTTAAGAAGCGCGCATGGTCTTTGTGCTATAATTACCGATGGTTCTTCACGCTCCACTTCGGTCTTTACTGTTTTTTCAAATGTTTTGACATCAAACGGGTCACAAACAGTCACATGTTCAATTCCGCAAGCTTTGCAAAGTGCAATCAGATTAACCTGTTTGGTCTCTTCGCCACGGATTGTGTATCCTGTCGTCGGGTTATCCTGATGTCCGGTCATACCGGTAATCGAATTGTCAAGAATAATAACCGTATTGTTTCCTTTGTTATAAACAATATCAATAAGACCTGTTATACCCGAGTGCATAAAGGTCGAATCACCTATAACCGAAACTAACTTCTTGTTAAATTCTTTGCCTTGCGCTTTTGCCATACCATGCGCTGCACTTACAGATGCACCCATACAGATTGTTGTGTCAACAGACTGCAGCGGAGCGGCAGCTCCAAGTGTATAACAACCTATATCACCCGAAACCACAAGACCCAGTTTTTTAAGAACATAAAATGTACCTCTGTGGGGACATCCTGCGCACATAACAGGAGGTCTTACAGGAATTTCGTCCTCGATTTCAATAATTTCGGGCGCTTTTTCGCCAAGAACGACTGACTTTATCATAGTAGGTGTATATTCTCCAAGGAGCGAGAACAGTTCTTTGCCCAAAACATCAAGTCCAAGTGCCTTGCACTCGTCTTCAATTATCGGGTCAAGTTCTTCGATTACATACACCTTGTCGTGGCTTTCTACAAAATCAATCAGTTTCTGCTTGGGAAGAGGATAAACCATACCAAGCTTCAAAAAGTCTGCCTTGTCGCCAAGAGCCTCTTTGGCATAAGCATATGCTATACCTGCAGAAATAACACCTATCTTAGAATTATTTTCTTCAAGCCTGTTAAGTTCTGTTGTTTCGGCAAATTCGGTTAAGGCTTTTATTCTGTCTTCAACAACCACATGGCGTTTGATTGCCATTGCAGGCATCATAACATATTTACTGATGTTCTTTTCATATTTCTTTACGGGTACATCTTCTCTTTCTTCAAGCTCTACAAGACTCTGCGAATGTGAAACCCTGGTAGAAAGACGAATAAACGCCGGTGTATCAAATTTTTCCGAAAGAGCAAACGCAGTCTTTGTAAATTCCTTACATTCAGCCGAATCTGATGGTTCAAGCATCATAATTTTCGCAGCCTTTGCATAATGTCTCGAGTCCTGCTCGTTTTGTGACGAATGCATACCCGGGTCATCTGCCACGCAAAATACCAAACCACCGTTTACGCCTGTGTAGCTTACTGTAAATACCGGGTCTGCCATAACATTAAGACCAACATGCTTCATACAGCTCATAGCTCTGCCGCCTGCAATTGATGCACCAATTGCAACTTCTGCTGCAACCTTCTCGTTGGGTGACCACTCGGCATAAACTTCATCAAATTTTACAATTGCTTCGGTTATCTCGGTACTGGGTGTTCCCGGATAAGATGCGACAACATTCACTCCGGCTTCATACGCACCTCTGGCAACCGCTTCGTTTCCAAGTAATAATTTCTTCATAATGATTATTCCTTTCAGTTTTCGCTTTTTAGGTCAAATTGTTTCCTTTTATCTATTTTATTTCGTTTTGCTGAGCAACAACACTTCCCGCACAATAGATTTCTCTGAGTTTGGGTTTTTCAATCTTTCCGGTTGGGTTTCGGGGAACATCCGCAAATATAATCTTTCGGGGTCTTTTGTACCTTGGTAGTTCAAGGCAGAAATCCTCAATCTCTTCTTCGGTCGCCGACATGCCATCCTTTATCTGAATGATTGCAGCGGCAATTTCGCCAAGTCTTGCATCGGGAAGTCCAATAACCGCAACATCGCTGATTTTCTCGTTTTTGCGGAGGTAATCCTCGATTTGCACCGGATAAAGATTTTCGCCGCCCGAGATAATAACATCCTTCTTGCGGTCTACAAGGAATATAAATCCATCTTCATCTTCGCGTGCCATATCACCGGTAAACAGCCATCCGTCTTTGAGTACTGCATTTGTTGCAGCTTCGTCTTTGTAATATGCAGTCATTACACCGGGGCCCTTTACTGCAAGCTCGCCTACTTCGCCTTTTTCTACTATGTTTCCGTTCTCATCTGTAATTTTGGTTTGCCAGCCAAAGCCTGCTTTGCCTATTGCCCCCACCTTATGCTCATTTTCTACGCCAAGATGAACGCATCCCGGTCCGATTGACTCGGACAAACCGTAGTTTGTGTCATAAGAATGATTTGGGAATACTGTTTTCCATCTTTTGATAAGACTCGGTGGAACGGGCTGTGCCCCAATATGCATAAGACGCCATTGTGATAATTTATAATCCTCAAGATTTATCTCTCCGCGCTCAATCGCGTCAAGAATATCCTGAGCCCAAGGAACAAGCAACCAGACAATTGAACAATTTTCATCAGATGCTGCCTTAAGTATCCATTCAGGCTTAATTCCCTTCAAAATAACAGCTTTGCCGCCCACCAAAAAGCTTCCGAACCAATGCATTTTTGCCCCTGTGTGATAAAGTGGAGGAATGCAAAGAAATACATCATCTTTGGTCTGTGAATGGTGGTCTTGCTCGGTCATTGCGGCGTGAAGCAAGCTTTGATGCTTATGTGTTATAGCTTTGGGAAATCCGGTTGTTCCCGATGAAAAATAGATAGCCGCATAATCATCATCACTAATCTTTATCTGTGGACTTTTGCTTGAGCAATAAGAAACCAGACTGTCATAGCTTTCGGCAAATGTCGGGCAGTCTTCTCCATAATAAAGCCACATTTTTACTCGCTTTACTCTGTTGCAAATTTGTTCCACTCTGCCTGTAAATTCAGGGCCAAATATGATAGCATCTGCATCTGCAAGTTCAAGACAGTACTTGATTTCGTCCGAGGCATATCTGTAGTTGAGCGGAACCGCCATCGCACCGGCTTTGAGTATGCCAAAATATACCGGCAACCACTCGATGCAGTTCATCAAAAGGATTGCAACCTTGTCGCCCTTTTTGATTCCACGGGTAAGCAAAAAGTTAGCAAAACGATTTGCACGTTTGTTAAATTCGCTCCAGGTAATTTCTTTGCGGTATGCATCATTGGGGTTTGTTTCTATAAGAGAATACTCCCTCCAGGTCATACGCGACTGATTTTCAAGCTGAGGATTTATCTCCACAAGGCTGACATCATTGGGATAAAAATCCGCATTTTTCTGCAAAATCTCTGTAATAGGCATGGTTAAATCTCCTTAATATTAAACGCCCAAAAAGACTTCTTTAAATTTAAGAAGCCTTTTGGGATAAAACTTTTACATATTTCCTAATGATTCTTTTGCCGAAACTACAACTTTGTCATTGTAGCAAGCAAACATTTCTTCTGTTTCTTTGATATTCGGTTTTTTTGTAAACAAGCTGACAACCGGAACAATCACAAGTCCCCCTATCATCGCAACAACACCGCAGTTTATAGGTGACTGAAGAACAACCGGGAACGATGCGCGGATAAACATATTCAAAAGCATTATGCCTGCCCCGAATATAAAGCTTGCCCACACTGCTGTTTTTGTAATTTTCTTGGAGTAAAGTCCATACATAAACGGAGCCAGGAATGCACCTGCAAGAGCACCCCACGAGATACCCATCATATCCGCTATGTAACCAAGCTTATCCTTGTTGATTGCAATAAATGCAGAAATCGCAATAAATACAACAATCAGAATTCGCATAATAAGAACCTGTTTTTTATCTGAAAGTTCCTTTATAATATGTCCCCTTATAAGGTCAAGAGTAAGTGTCGAGCTTGATGCAAGAACAAGAGACGAAAGTGTTGACATTGATGCAGAAAGTACAAGCACAATCACTATTCCAATCAATATATCAGGCAGATTTTCAAGCATACTGGGAATAATTGCATCGTAACCCAGCACAGTTACATCTATGTTTGAAAGTCTTCCGAAACCACCCAAAAAGTAACATCCGCCCGCAACAACAAGAGCAAACACAGTCGAAATTATTGTACCTTTGTTTATATCCTTTTCACTCTTTATTGCATAAAACTTCTGCACCATCTGAGGAAGTCCCCATGTACCGAGTGACGTAAGAACAACCACAAACAAAAGTCCAAGCGGATCAGGACCAAAGAACGAGTTGAATGCGCCGGATGCTGTGCCCTCTGCTGTCACATTTGCAAGAGCATCAAGTGCGCCTATAAATCCGCCGTTTTGTGAAAGCACTGCCGCTATAACCAAAACAATACCAACAAGCATTATTATTCCTTGAATAAAATCGTTGATAGCTGTTGCCATATATCCTCCCGCTATAACATATACACCGGTCAAAACCGCCATAACCACAACGCAAACTGAGTAGTCAATCTGCGGAAAAGCCATTGAGAAAAGCCTTGAAAGACCGTTATAAAGTGATGCGGTATACGGAATCAAAAAGACAAAAACAATAATTGACGCTGCAATTTTAAGTGCCGGACTTTTGTATCGTTTTTCAAAAAATTCTGGCATTGTGGCACTTTTCAGGTGTTGGGTCATAAGTCTTGTTCGTCTTCCAAGAATCATCCACGGAAGAAGCGAACCTAAAACTGCATTTCCTATACCTATCCAGGTTGATGCAACGCCAAACTTCCATCCAAACTGACCTGCATAGCCGACAAAAATTACAGCCGAAAAATATGATGTTCCATAAGCAAAAGCTGTGAGCCAGGGTCCGACATTTCTGCCACCGAGAACAAATCCATTTACATCTGTCGAATGTTTTCTGCAAAAAATGCCTACAGCAAGCATAACTGCAAAAAATACAACCAACATTCCAATTTTTACTACCATTTTTACCATCCCTTTCTTTTGACACTTAATTGTGTACAACTTGTAGTAATTTGGGACGGAAATAAAAAAAACCGTCCTCATCAAAAAACAGAGGACGGGAAAAACCCGTGGTACCACCTCAATTCACCAATATCTCACGATATCGGCCTTAAAAGGTATCATATAAATACCTCGGTTCTGTGACGGGAACTCCCGTTGCAGCCTACTGAAGACAGAGTCTCGTTCGGTGCACTGCTCGCAGAATGTATTCGGACATACTTCCATCATTGCCTCGCACCACCCGGCAACTCTCTCCAGACTTTCATAAGCTTACTTGTTTCTGCTCAAACGCATTTAGTGTACTTATACTTTACCACACTAAACTGTTTCCGTCAATACTTTTTAAAAAATATTTTGTTTTTTTGACAAATTTATAATTTTTTTAAAAAATATTTACAAAATTTTTATAATATGATATATTGATTTTAATAATGTTTTACATAAACTTTTTTTAAAGGAGAAAAATTATGAAACTTATTTACAATGTCTCTGACAAACCAACCTTTGGCAAACTAATCATCTTTGCCCTTCAGCAGCTTCTGGCAATTATGACAGCTACCCTTGTTGTTCCGGTTATTATCGGCAACAATATGGACCCTGCCGCAGCACTTTTTGGTGCAGGTATAGGAACTTTGGTTTATGTGCTCTTTACCCAAAAGAAGAGTCCTGTATTCCTTGGCTCGTCATTTGCCTTTATTGGCTCGATGGTTGCTGCATTTGCAGGCGGTGTATCAATGTCTCTTGGCTATCTTGGCCTTATCATCGGTGCATTTTTTGCCGGCCTTGTATATGTTGTAATAGCAATAGTGGTGAAAATCATTGGCGTAAACTGGATAAACAAGCTTATGCCGGCAATCGTTATCGGTCCAACCGTTGCAATCATCGGTCTTTCACTGGCAGGCAACGCTGTTGCTGATATTACAAAGGGCAATGTTCTTGTTGATGGCGCTCAGGCAGCTGCACCCATTGTATGTCTTCTTTGCGGACTTGTTACTCTTTTTGTAACAACAATCTGCTCGACCTACGGCAAAAAGATGGCAAGACTTATTCCTTTTATTATAGGTATTCTTGCAGGTTATGTTACCGCTGTTATCTTTACAGCCATCGGCACTTGGGCAAACATTGATGCTCTCAAGGTTATCAGCTATGCTCCGTTCCTTGCACTTGCCGAAAACGGTGTTACACTTGAAACATTCGTTTCTGTTCCGGACTTTACATTTGTTACCGCCTACAAAGGTGTTGGCGAGCTTTCAGCTTCTTACATCGGCACAATTGCAGTTGCATATATTCCTGTCGCATTTGTTGTTTTTGCAGAACATATCGCAGACCACAAGAATATTTCTTCAATTATCGAAAAAGATTTGCTTGTTGAACCCGGTCTTCACAGAACACTTCTTGGCGATGGTGTTGGTTCGCTTGTAGGAGCAATCTTTGGCGGATGTCCCAATACTACATATGGCGAATCTGTAGGATGCCTTGCTATTACCGCAAACGCTTCGGTTGTTACTATCATAGCAGCAGCAGTTGGTGCAATAATTATTTCGTTTATCTCACCGTTTGTTGCATTTGTAAATTCTATCCCCTCGTGTGTAATGGGCGGCGTTTGTATGGCACTTTATGGATTTATTGCAGTAAGCGGTCTAAAGATGTTTAAATATGTTGACCTTGAAGACAACAGAAACCTCTTTGTAGTAAGTATAATTCTTATTGCAGGTATTGGTGGACTCACCCTTACATTTGGCAAGGTTACCCTTACCTCTATCGCCTGTGCTTTGATTCTTGGAATTATTACAAACCTTATTCTTTCAGTTGGTAAAAAAGAAAATTAATATAAGATAAGTAAAAAAATCCCTGACGCCAAATGTCAGGGATTTTTTATGTTTAAAACTAAATAGTCTCTATCTTTATTAAATCTGTATTTCCGGATTTGCCGTTTGTTGCACCGCCGGTAATTATTATTTTGTTTCCTTCGCTCAGTTTAAAATACTCGGTTGCAGTCTTCTTTGCTACATAAAACAAAACTTCGGTCGACGGATAAGCTTCTACTATAATCGGTGTTACGCCCCACGAAAGAGCCAATTTTCTCCAAACGCGAGGGTTTGTGGTAAGACCTATTATATCCACAGGCGGTCTGAATCTTGAAACCATTCGGGCGGTAATTCCCGAGTGCGAGCAAACAACAATTGCACTTGCATCAAGGTCGATTGCCATACCGCAGGTAGCATGAGAAATTGCGTCAATTGTATCCTTGATTTTAAAACTGTTGCTTTGGAATCTTTTTTCATAATGAATGTTTTGTTCGGTTTCGGCTGCAATTCTTGCCATTGCCTCAACAGCTTGTACCGGAAACTTTCCTGCAGCGGTTTCTCCCGAAAGCATAACCGCACTCGAGCCGTCATAAACAGCATTAGCCACATCAGAAATTTCTGCTCTGGTAGGTCTTGGATTGTGTATCATCGACTCAAGCATTTCTGTCGCAGTAATAACCCGTTTGCCAAGCATGCGGCATTTGGTAATAAGATGCTTTTGTATTGCCGGCAATTTTTCATATGCGATTTCAACGCCCATATCACCACGGCCAATCATTATTCCCGAACATTCGCTGCAAATCTCTTCAATATTGTCAATGCCTGCCTGATTTTCGATTTTTGCAATAAGTTCAACATCAGGTGCTCCTGACTGTTTCAAAAATTGTTTAACATCAACAAGGTCCTGCTTGCACGAAACAAATGAACATGCAATAAAGTCAACATCATTCTCAATTCCAAACAAAATATCTTCTTTATCCTGCTGCGAAAGATAAATCTGTTTTAGCACCTTGTTGGGAAAGCTCATACTTTTACGGTCCGAGACTTCGCCACCATGTATAACTTTGCAGACCGCATCGTTATCCTTTATTTCAATTACCTCAAAAATTACAAGACCGTTGTTCAAAAGAATCTTATCGCCTTTTTCCAGATCGTTTATAAGTCCCTTATAACTTACCGATACTCTTGATTGGTCTCCCAAAACTTCATCGGTGGTAAAAGTAAATGTATCTCCGTCATTCAAAAAGATTTTAGAATTTTCAAAAATTCCTATTCTGTACTCTGGACCCTTTGTGTCAAGTAAAATCGCGATGGGCAGATTAAGGTCGTCGCGCACTTTTTTGATAAGGTCGATATTATTTTTATGTTCTTCGTGTGTGCCGTGCGAAAAATTGAGTCGTGCGACATTCATCCCGGCCTTGCACATTTTTCTCAAAGTATCTTCATTGTTTGATGCAGGGCCTATTGTACATACAATTTTTGTTTTCCTCATCGTTTTTCTCCTTTGTAACATCTTTTAATTAATTATATCACAATTTTTACATATTGTTAAGTGCTTTATTATTCTTTTTCAAAATTTTTTACTTTTTTAAAGATGATTATGCTTGACATAAATGTCGATTGTTGTTAAAATAGTAAAGATTTATCAATAGGTAAAATTATAAAGGTTATATTAATTTAATGAGGTGTTATCAATGAGTTTTTTGTTAGACGGCTTTATGGCTGTTACATGGCAACAAGTTGTTATGTATATAGTCGGCATCATATTGATTTATCTTGCCATCAAAAAGAACTATGAGCCTTCGCTCCTTCTTCCAATGGGTTTTGGTGCCATTTTGGTAAACCTTCCTTTTTCGGGAGTTTTGAACCAGAACATCGAAGGAATCGGCGAAGTTCAGGGAATTGTCCAGTGGCTTTATGAAATCGGTATCGAATCATCCGAAGCAATGCCTCTTCTTTTGTTTATCGGCATTGGCGCAATGATTGATTTCGGACCACTTCTTTCAAATCCAAAAATGTTCCTTTTTGGTGCGGCAGCACAGTTTGGTATATTCTTTACTGTAGCGGTTGCAGTACTTCTTGGATTTGACATAATTGATGCGGCTTCAATCGGTATTATCGGCGCTGCTGACGGTCCTACTTCAATCCTTGTATCACAGGTTCTTAAATCAAAATACATCGGTCCGATTGCCGTTGCCGCATATTCATATATGGCACTTGTCCCAATAATTCAGCCGGCTGCAATCAAGGCTGTTACAAGCAAAAAGGAAAGACAAATCCGCATGCCTTATAATCCCGGAAAGGTATCAAAGGGACTCCGAATTGCTTTCCCGATTATCGTTACAATAATTGCCGGATTTATCGCTCCCACTTCTGTTGCATTGGTTGGCTTCCTTATGTTTGGTAACCTTCTTCGAGAATGTGGCGTTTTGAATTCGCTTTCCGAATCTGCTCAAAATGTTTTGGCAAACCTTGTAACACTTCTTTTGGGAATCACCATTTCGTTCAGTATGGTTGCCGAAAACTTTGTAAAGATAGACACACTTCTTATTATGGGTCTTGGTCTTGTTGCGTTTGTTTTTGACTCGGTTGCCGGTGTATTTTTTGCAAAATTCCTCAACCTGTTTACAAAGAACAAAATCAACCCCATGGTTGGTGCTGCGGGTATCTCTGCTTTTCCTATGTCTGCCCGTGTTATACAAAAGCTTGGTCTTGAAGCAGACCCCCAAAACCACCTTTTAATGCACGCAGTTGGGGCAAATGTTTCGGGTCAGATTGCATCAGTTCTTGCAGGAGGTATGATTCTCAACCTCGTTCCGCAGCTTATTAAATAATCGGGAGGACAAAAATATGACACCAAATCTTGCAATTGCTTTAAAGCTTATGGGAATGGGTATGCTTGGAATTTTTATAGTTATGGCAGCCATTTCGCTTATAGTTTATGGCATAACAAAATTTTCTAAATAACTTAATTAAGGGGCTGAACAATCAGCCTCTTTTATTTTTTTCAAAATACCTCTTGCAAAATTTAGAAATTTCTGCTATTATAGAAAAATAAGGGAGTAGTCAGCACTTGGTGCGATGATGTCAACATCTTGGAATTTTCCTGGCATCTTCTTAATTGGCGAGACTTATCTGCAGTAATTGCGGGTGAGTTGCGCTTTTTTTATTTAACAATAGACGATTTATGGAGGTTTTTGTTATGCAACTTTGGGAACTTTTTCTTATAGCCTTGGGGCTTTCGGCAGATGCTTTTGCTGTAGCAATCTGCAAAGGGCTTTCGGTCAGAAAACTTACTTTTGATAAGGGTGCTTTGACTGGCGTCTATTTTGGCGGTTTTCAGGCATTGATGCCGCTTATCGGTTTCTGGCTTGGCAGCAGATTTCAAAATCTTATCACAAGCATAGACCATTGGATCGCCTTCACATTGCTTGTAATAATTGGTTCCAATATGCTTAAGGAATCACGCAGCAAGACCGAGTGTCTAAACCCATCTTTTTCTGTTGCAGAAATGCTTCCGCTTGCAGTTGCAACAAGCATCGATGCGTTGGCAATCGGGATTACCTTTGCTTTTTTGGAGGTAAATATCTGGTTGGCAATAGCCCTAATCGGTGTCACAACCTTTGTCTTGTCTTTTGCCGGTATTTACCTTGGAAACAGTTTCGGTTTGAAATATAAATCAAAATCTGAATGTTTTGGCGGCATCGTTCTTATTTTGATGGGAATAAAGATTTTGCTTGAACATCTTGGTTTTTTGTCCTAGCATAAAATATGTAAAAAAAGGAAAAATATTTTAGGAGGTATTTGAGATGTTATTTTATAATCAACCCGGAGACGAGATTTTAAAATTCTTTGAAAGCGATCAAAAAAACGGTCTTTCGGCAACTGCTGTTGCTCAACGGCTTGCAAAGTATGGCGAAAACAGGCTTAAAGAAAAAAAGTCAAAATCAACATTCAGGCGTTTTCTTGATCAATTCAACGACGTTATGATACTTATTCTGCTGGCAGCAGCCGCAATATCATTTGTCATAGCTTGTGTCGAAAGAAACCCAAAAGAGTTTTTTGAACCGGCACTTATTCTTCTTATAGTTGTCATCAATGCCATAATGGGTGTTATGCAGGAAAGCAAAGCCGAAAAAGCACTCGAAGCCCTGAAGAATATGTCTGCGCCTCACGCCCGTGTTGTTCGTGACGGAAAAGAAAGCATCATCGATGCAGCAATGCTTGTTCCCGGTGACATAATACGCCTTGAAGCAGGCGATTTTATTCCGGCAGATGCAAGGCTTTTAAAAAGTGTAAGTCTTAAAGCTGAAGAATCTGCTCTTACCGGCGAATCGGTTCCATCGGAAAAATCTGCCGATGCAGAAATTGCCGAAAATGCGCCATTAGGTGATCGAAGCAATATGGTTTTTTCGGGCTGCAGCATCACATACGGAACAGCAACCGCTGTTGTTACAGCCACCGGAATGGATACCGAGATGGGCAAGATAGCAAATCTTCTTGACAGCGAAGCTGACACACAGACACCTCTTCAAAAAAAGCTTGCTCAACTTGGCAAATATTTGGGTATCCTTGCAGTCTCTGCCTGTGCAATAATTTTTGTTGTAGGAATTTCAAACGGTATACCTGCTATGGAAATTTTTATGACAGCAGTATCACTGGCAGTCTCCGCAATACCCGAGGGTTTGCCTGCGATTGTAACAATTGTTCTTTCCATCGGTGTCGAGCGTATGGTAAAACGCGGAGCCTTAATCCGCAGACTGCCGGCTGTAGAAACACTCGGCAGCGCCTCAGTTATTTGCTCGGACAAAACAGGAACTCTTACCCAAAATCGTATGACATTGGTTAAAGCATACTTTGATAACTCCGACGATGTCAATGACATATCTTGCGAAAACCCCGAAGAAATAAACAAACTTCTTATGTATGCAACTCTCTGTTGTGACGGCTCGGTAATATTTAATGACGAAGGCGAACAGCATATAGGTGACCCGACCGAGACTGCAATCGTACTTGCCTCTCACAAAGCCGGGATGCCAAAGGATGACCTGAACAAAAAATATCCGCGACTTGCCGAAATCCCATTTGATTCCGACCGCAAACTTATGACAACAATCAACCGGATTGACGGCAAAAACATAGTGATTGTCAAGGGGGCATTTGATGTCCTTGCCGAGCGGACAATTGCCGGAGATATAAACAAGGCAAAATTTTTAACCGAAGATATGAGCAAAGATGCCCTTCGCGTCCTTGCCGTTGCGTATAAAGAAATCGATGGTATACCCGAAACCCCAACCTCTGATGAATTGGAAAACGGACTTACCTTTATGGGTCTTGTCGGTATGATTGACCCGCCAAGGCCCGAGGCTAAAGCGGCGGTTGAAACTTGTCTTAAGGCAGGTATAAAACCTGTAATGATTACAGGAGACCACATTGTTACCGCCTCGGCAATTGCCAAAGAGCTTGGAATACTGAAGGACGGCGATATGGCAATTACCGGCAAAGAGCTTGATGCAATGACAGACCGTGAGCTTGATGAAATCGTAGAAAAAATTTCGGTTTACGCCAGAGTTTCGCCCGAAAATAAAATCCGCATTGTAAAAGCATGGCAACGCAAGGGCAAGGTTGTTTCGATGACCGGTGACGGCGTAAATGATGCACCCGCGCTCAAGGCTGCAGATATCGGTTGTGCAATGGGTATCACAGGTACCGATGTTGCAAAAGGTGCTGCAGATATGACTCTTACCGACGACAACTTTTCAACAATTGTTGAAGCTGTGCGCGAAGGTCGCGGAATTTATTCAAACATAAAAAAAGTTGTTGGATTTTTGCTTGGCACCAATATAGGCGAAGTAATAACTGTTTTTGTTGCAATGCTTGTTTGGCACAAAACTCCGCTCCTTTCTATGCAGCTTCTTTGGATTAACCTTGTAACAGACAGTTTGCCTGCAATTTCACTTGGAATGGAAGCTGTAGAAAATGATATAATGAGCAAAAATCCTCGCCCGAAAAACGAAGGAATTTTTGCACATAGGCTTGGAATAAGAGTTGTTTTGCAGGGCCTTATGTTCGCTTTTCTTACGCTTACAGGCTTTAGAGTCGGCGAAATAACAACCGGATCCCTTGAAGGCGGTCAGACTATGGCATTTATCGTTTTGGCGCTTTCACAGGTTGTTCAGGCATACAATATGCGTTCAGACCACTCTCTGTTTAAGATAGGGGTATTCACCAACAAGAAGCTCAACATCTCGGCACTTGTTTCACTTGCTTTGGTTTTGCTGGTTCTTTTCACTCCTCTTCGGATTGCTTTTGGACTTGTTCTTCTTCCTGCCGGATTATACATCCTGGCTGCAGGATTGATAATCGTTCCGCTTTTTGTGCTTGAAATTTCAAAGGCACTGGGACTTATAAAAAATAAAGCTTAATACACGAAAAAAGCACGACGTTTTTCCGTCGTGCTTTTTTCGTTAAATAGTTTATTTATTCTGTACTCTTACAACAATTGTATTAAGGTCTTTTACAATACAATCAGCAGGAAAAACACCTCTTAAAGCGGTCAAAGGATAGACCGAAGTATTTTTGCCGATTACCGTACCGGGATTAAGAACACAGCCACAGCCTATATCTGCGTGATCTGCAAGAATTCCGCCGATTTTGCGAAGACCTGTTTCAAAATCGCGGTCTGCGTGTATAACAACCGCCTTTTTATCCGACTTAAGGTTTGAACAAATCGAACCGGCCCCCATATGTGTATAGTTTCCTAAAACCGAATCCCCAACATAGTTGTAATGAGGAACCTGAACATTATTCAGCAAAATGCAATTTTTAAGTTCAGTAGAATTTCCTATAACACAATTCTCTCCGGTTATAACCGAGCCTCTTATAAAAGCTCCCGGTCTGACTTCGGTTCCGCTTCCTATAATGGTTGGACCCTCGATTGTTGCAGTTGGACAAATTTTTACATTTTCGCCAACAAGCACGCCATCGGATATTTCCTTATAGCCGGGAATCCCTGTTTTTATAAGGCGTTTGATATAATCTTTAATCCTTGGAAGCATCTCCCACGGATATTCGGCATCTTTAAAAAGGTCAGTAAGATAAGGTGTGGTACAGTCAAATAATTCGTTTGTTTTAATTTTTTTATTCAATCTCATACCCCCTTTCTCTTATCTTGTCTGCAATCTGGTCAGCATATATTCTGCAAGATTCTTCATCTTCACATTCAATCATTATACGAATAACCGGTTCAGTGCCGCTTTGTCTGAGTAGAGCTCTTCCGTTTCCGTCAATAGCTTTTTCAACATCTTTCAAAGCATCCAAAACACATTTGTCAGACAAAACAGCCGTTTTGTCCGATACGCGCACATTTTTTGTAAATTGCGGATACAATTTTACCGGTTCAGCAAGTTCAGCAAGTGATGTCTTTGTGTCACAAACTTCTTCGCTAATCATAATTGCAGTCAAAAGACCATCACCTGTTGTGGCATATTTTTTAAGAATAATATGTCCGGATTGTTCACCACCGATTGAATAATCGTTTTTCTGCATACATTCATAAACAAATCTGTCGCCGACAGTTGTTTGCTCGCACTTTATTCCGGCAGCCTTAAGGCTTGCAACAAATCCGCTGTTTGACATAATTGTTGCAACTACAGTGTTGTCATTAAGCATACCTCTGTTTTTTAGTCGCTTTCCTAAAATGTACATCATTGCATCGCCATCAACAACCTTTCCGTTGCCATCTACAGCAATACAACGGTCGCAGTCACCATCAAAAGCAAATCCCATATCAAGATGATTGTCTTTTACCAACTGGCAAAGCTTTTCGATATGTGTCGAGCCACAATCTTCATTTACATTAAGTCCGTCGGGTTCTGCACCAATAACCACAGTCTGAGCACCAAGTGCACTGAATAGTGACTTTGCAATCATCCACGAAGCACCGTTTGCACAGTCAAGACCAATTTTTAAATTTTTGTAGGAATGTGATGCAAGCGAAATAAGATATCCAACATATCTGTTTCTGCCTGAAACATAGTCAACAATACAACCAATACGTTCTCTGTGTGCAAGCGGAAGGTCGCTTCCTGAAACATTAAAGCTGTGCAAATCCCCATCGATATATTCTTCTATAAGTCTTGTTATGTCGTCGTCAAGTTTTTCACCATAGCGGTTAATTATTTTTATTCCGTTGTCATAAAAAGGATTGTGTGAAGCCGTAATCATTATTCCGCAGTCAAACTCATCCTGACGGGTAACATAAGACACACTTGGGGTTGTGGTAACATGAAGCATATATGCATCTGCGCCTGATGCAGTTATACCGGCAACGATAGAGTATTCAAGCATATAACTTGAGCGTCTTGTGTCCTTGCCGATAACTATTTTAGGGCGATATCCGGGCTTTCGGCAGCCCGAAAGCTCGGTTGAATAATACCAACCCAAAAATCTTCCCACCCTGTATGCCTGCATAGAGGTCAGAGTACGATTTGCTTCACCTCTGAAACCGTCTGTTCCAAAATATTTGTTTTTTGCAGGTCTGCCGGAAGATTTTTTGCTAATCGGTATCTTGTCATAAAGCAACTCATCTGTCGAGATTCCAAACAAATCACAAAGTTGCAAAACTTTGTCAAGTTGCGGGATAGCCTGGTCCATTTCCCATTTTGAAATAGATTGTCTTGAAACAGAAATTTTTTCTGCCAGTTGCTCCTGAGAAATGTCTGCTAATGTACGAAGATTGAAAATTTTTTCACCAATTGTCATTTTAAGACCACCTTAATATTTTTTAATCTAACAACTTTACTATGTTTTTATTCACATATATATTCATAATATCACAATATCAAAATAAAATACAAAAATCAATCAACTTAAGTTTGAGGTTTTTGCACCCAGTGGTTGCAAAATTTAAATCTTCTTTGTTTGTTTTGGCGTTTTTCAGATGGTCCAACATTATTTTTGCAAGTTAATGATTGCAAAAAGGTCAAGAGCAAATGTCTTGACCTTTTGTTTATTAAAGTTTGTTTCGTTGAATTTTTCCGCTTACAGTTTTGGGCAGACTTTCCCTGAATTCAACAATTCTGGGGTACTTGTAAGGAGCGGTTCTCTCTTTTACATAATTCTGGATTTCTTTTTTGAGGTCATCTGTCGCTTGTGTACCATCAACAAGAACAATACTTGCTTTTACAATCTGTCCTCTTACCTCATCCGAAACTGCAGAAACACCACATTCCAAAACATAAGGAAGCTCCATAATTACGCTTTCGATTTCGAACGGACCAATGCGGTATCCCGAAGATTTGATTACATCGTCGGCTCTTCCCACATACCAATAGAATCCATCCTCGTCTCGCCAAGCAACATCGCCTGTATGGTAATAACCATCATACCAAACTTCCTTGGTTTTTTCTTCGTCACCATAGTATCCCGTAAACAATCCGCAAGGAGCGCCATCCTTAACCTTGATAACAATCTCGCCTGATTCACTTGTTTTTACAGGGTTTCCATCGCTGTCCAGAAGTTCCACATCATATATCGGCGCCGGCTTACCCATAGAACCAATTTTGTGCGGTTTACCTATCATATTACCAATAATCATTGTACTTTCGGTCTGTCCAAAGCCTTCCAGAATCTGAAGTCCAGTTGCCTTTTCAAACTGACGGTAAACTTCGGGGTTGAGCGCTTCACCTGCTGTAGTCATATGTTTAACCGATGAAAAATCATATTTTGCTATATCCTGCTTAATCATCATTCTGAGCATTGTCGGAGGTGCACAGAATGTTGTTATTTGATACTTCGCAAACATCGGCAATATATCCGCCGCATCAAATCTGTCAAAATCATAGACAAAAGTTGCTGCTTCACAAAGCCATTGACCATAAAGTTTGCCCCACATAGCCTTTGCCCAGCCTGTGTCCGAAATAGTGAAGTGCAATCCATCAGGGTCAACATTATGCCAGTATTTTGCAGTATGGAAGTGTCCCAAAGCGTACTTGTAATTATGCGCTGCAATTTTGGGATAGCCTGATGTACCCGAAGTGAAATACATAAGCATAAGGTCATCCCCGCCGGGAGAATCCGCTGTGCGTTTATAATGAGTGCTGAAACGTTTGTATTCTTCGTCGAAGTCTCTCCAACCCTCTTTTTGACCGCCAACAATAAGCTTGTTTTTGAGAGTTGGGCAATTTGCTGCAGCAATATCGATTTGATTTGCTGTATCCCCATCAGCAGTACAAACTATTGTATTTACTCCTGCTGACTTAAATCTGTACTCAAAATCGTGTTCCTGAAGCTGATTTACCGCCGGGATAGCAATTGCACCAAGTTTATTGAGTCCAAGCATAGCTATCCAGAATTGATAGTGGCGCTTAAGCACCAGCATTACCCTATCGCCTTTCTTTATACCCAAAGATGCAAAGTAATTTGCACATTGGTTAGACAGCTTTTTCATATCAGTAAAAGTAAATTTTCTCTCGGTCTTGTCTTTTGCAATATGAAGCATTGCAAGTTTGTCCGGCTCTTTTTCTGAAAGCTTGTCCACAAGGTCAAATGCAAAATTGAATTTTTCGGTATTTTTAAATTTGATTGAAGTTGGTGTTCCGTTTTCATCCTCAACCACATCAATAAAATTGTGATAAATTCTGTCTTTTGTATCGCGGTGTACTACACCTATAATATTCTTGTTAATCACATCCGAAGACGCAAGCTCACCCTTTTTAACATCATTTCTGAGAACAATCGCATAAAACTTACAATCTCTGCCATTTACCGCAATCATACCATGAGGTGTATCACTGTTGTAATAGATGCTGTCACCGGGCCCAAGAACCTCTTTGTGTTCGCCAACCTGAACCATCAAGTGACCTTCAATTACTATATCACATTCCTGACCATCGTGTGTAGTAAGTTCAATATCCCTGTTTTGCGCCGATTCATCATATGTACTGATTACATAAAGAGGCTCTGCTATACGGTTTTTGAAAGCATACGCCAGATTGTGATAAGTCATACCATGTGCTTTTGCAATCTGCTGTCCTGCACCGGCATGGGTAACGGTATAAGACTTAAGATTAGGGCTGTAACCCTCAATGATATCTGTTACATTGACACCAAGGGCAGCCGCACAACGATAAATGAATGCAAAGTTAAGGTCGCTGCCACCATTTTCGCATTTTTGATATTCATCAACCGAAACGCCTGTGCTGTTTGCCATTTCTTCAAGCGAAAAGCCTTGAATTTCGCGAAGCTCGCGAATACGCTGCGCCATTTCTTTGATTTTAAGATTGATATCCTTAAATTTCTCCATGTTTTTCCCTCCGCTTTTCCGAGGCGTAAATAAAAAAATCTCGCCTCAAAGTTTAATTAAACCTTTGAGACGAGTGTAAACTCACCCGCGGTACCACTCAAATTGCGACATTTGTCACCACTTATCAAGGTCAATAAACCTCTATGCCTTAACGCAGCAATCACGGGAAGGTTCTACTTACAAAAACGCTTTCTTCCTTCCGGCTCGGAAGCTACAAACACAAGCACCCTCGCTGTGACTCGCACCACCCGTCACTTCTCTCAAAAGCTAAAGCACAAGCGCCCTCTTCGTCAACGCCTTTATATTTAACAAAGGCATTATAACATAATATTTTTAATATGTCAAGGATTTTTGGTAAGTTATTTAAAAAGAAAATAACATCTTTTTGCCTAATTCTTTTTAAATTTTTGCTGCACTTCAAGTTCTTTTCCCGTTTTCAAAATATTTTTTCCGTATTTAAGCGAAAGCCCAAAAACAGTGTCTTCCAGAGCATTTATTTTTTCTTGTTGCACATTGGTTCCATCAAGCTCTTCAAACAACGAAATCTGTCCGCCGTCTTCTTCCTTTGTTTCGGTTAAATTGCCAAGCGTTACACCAACAAGTCTTACCGGTTTCAAAATTCTGACTTCATCCAGAAGCTCGCAGGCATATGAATGTATTTTTTTTGCAGAATTTGTTATATCACGGCTTTTTGACCTTGTAATTGTACTAATATCGGAAAATTTAATTTTAAGTGTTACGGTTTTTCCATAAAGACCTTTTTGTTTAGCTCTTGTCCCTACATCTCCCGAAAGCAAAAGAAGTGTATCCTTTAAAACATCCTTATCTTCAACATCTTGCTGAAAAGTGTACTCTCTTCCAATTGATTTCGAGATGTTTTCGGCAATGACCTCTCTGTCATCCCGTCCCCTTGCAAGTCGGAGCATATCTTCCCCCGCTTTTCCCAATGTTTTGATAAGCTGAGGTGGTGCTTTTAAAAGATCCTCAACCGTTGAAATTCCAAACTCTTTAAGTTTTTTCTCGGTCTGCGAACCTATTCCGCAAATAACACGAACCGACCTTTTGAATATAAGTTCAGTAAGCGCTTTTTCGTCTTCTATCACAAAAAAGCCATTGGGCTTTTTTTCTTCACTTGCAATTTTTGCGCCCATCATAGAATACGAAATACCCACCGAGCAGGTAAGTCCAAGTGTTTCAAATATTTCTTTTTTCAGTTGTCTGCCAATTTTTTCTGCTCCGCCAAAAAGTCTGAGCGAACCGGTAACATCCATATAACCTTCATCAAGTGCCACAAACTCTATTTTGTCGGTAAACTTAAGCATAATCTGATGTATCTGAATTGAAACCTGTTCGTACTTTTTCATATCGCCATGCATAAAAACCGCATTCGGACAACGACGATATGCCTCCTTGATATTCATAGCAGAATGTATTCCAAACTTTCTGGCTGCATAATTGCATGTCGAAACCACCCCTCGTTCATCAGGAAGAGCTCCAATAACCAGGGGTTTGCCTTTTAACTCAGGATTGTCCCGTTCTTCAACAGATGCAAAAAACGCATCCATATCAATGTGAATAATTGTGCGTTTCACTATTCTGTTTCTCCCTTTCGGATTGACCCTATACCGCTGTATAAATCAAAATAACAAGGTTTTATCTCATCTTTTATTTCTTTGGAGTAAAGCATAACCGAATCCTCAAAAAACAGTCCTAAAACAGGATTTAATTGTTCAAAAAGATTTATAAACTCTGCATATCCTGCCTTTATTTCTGCAAAATCAGTTTTTGCTTGCATCGAAGACATAACAAACTTTAACTCTTCATCTTCAAATGAAAACACATTTCCATCGCCGAAAATCTCTGAAAAATCAAGATTGGGCGAGAGTGCCATACTGCCGATAAAAGCATCATAATTTCCCTCTGCTATACGCTTTTGGTACTCATCATAAGAAACCCTGGCCACATCGGCGTGAACGCCAAATTCCTCAAGATTCTTTACAATAATCCTCGCAATATTTTCTCTTGTTGTGTTTTCTTCATTTATCAATATGGAAAACCGAGCAGAATAGGTTACTCCCTCGCTATTTTTCTGGAAGGTGTTGTTTTTAAAGGTCCAGCCGCTTTCTTCCAATATTTTTTTTGCATCAACTGTATTTTGTTTATGCTCAAACTTTTGATTTTCGCAAATACTCCACTCTGCCCTGACCGGCGAATTTGCCGGCTGAGCATATCCCATACGAGCCTCTTCGCATATTTCATCACGATCAAGAGCAAGTGAAATCGCTCGCCTCAACTCATCATTTGCCAAAACTTTATTGTTATGATTTATACCTAAAAAATTATAAATCGGCGTTTTTATTTTGGTATATGCTGAGCTTGCCGGATCAACATATTTGCCCCAATCCATATTTTCGGCAGGCACAAAATCCAGACTTCCCGAACCAAAAGCATAAAGTGCCGTTTCGTTACTTGGCATTATTTTTACTTTTATGGTCTCTGCATTTACTTTTCCGCCCCACCAGTTTGAATTTTGAACAAGGTAATAAACATTCCCTTCACTTCGGTCCTCAAACTTGTATGCTCCTGTTCCGTTTGGTTTAAAGTTTGCAAAATCAATTTCGTTGTTTTCTTTTTTTACTATAGGGAAATACAAAAGATTTACAAAGTTTGCATTAGGCTTTGCCAAGATAAATTTAACCTGATTTTTCCCTGTCACTTGTACCTCTTTAACATTTGAAACATTGTATTTAAACGGACTTTTCTCCAGCTCTTTTATTTTATTTACAGTATAAACAACATCCTCAGGAGAAAACTTGCTTGTATTAACATGCCACGAAACATTCTTTTTCAGGTTTATATTCCATTCAAGGGCATTGTTGGATGCTGACCACGACTCCGCAAGAATAGGAATCGGAACAAGCTCATCACTAAGCTCTACAAGTCCCTCATAAACGATACTGAGCATTTGGATATTCGCCTCATTATCACTGGCAATCGGGAACAGGGTATCAGGCTTGTAAGAAAACACAGACAGTTCAACAGTACTGCTTTGAGCATCGTTATTCTTAAAAGAAATTTTTGCCTTATTGCAACCCGTGCAACAAATCAGCATTGCAATACTCATCATAAATATCAAAAGCTTTTTCCACATAATTTTCATCCCTTTTTAATCTTTAGGCATTCGATTCTTAATCATTATAAGTGCACCCATCCTGCCTGTTTTATCACCATCAACACGATACGAATATAAAAGGTCCGAATGACACATTGTGCACATTCTCAAAACATCTATATTTTGTGCCAGCAACCCCGAATTCAAAAGAATTCTCTTATTTGCTTCCCACAAATCAACCTTAAACTTTCCATTGTTTAAATCACACACAAGGTCTTTTTCAAAGTTGCAAGCTACCTCTTTGCCGGTTTCAAAGCAACATTTGCCTATTGACGGACCTATTGCCGCTTTTATATTCCCGGGCGATGCGCCAAATTTTTGTTGCATTACCAAAACCGCTTTTTCTGCAATTTTTGAAACAGTACCTCTCCAGCCCGAATGCACAGCCGCAACAACGCCTGCACTTTGGTCAAACATCAAAATTGGCACACAATCCGCATAAAAAACCATAATAGGCAGGTTCATACAATTTGTAACAAGTCCGTCAGACTCAAAGGTTTTTTCAAGTCTTTCAACCCCAAACCCCGCTTCTTCATCTGTTACTATCCTTACAAAATCAGAATGTGTTTGTTTTGCCGCAATTATTCTTTCAAAAGGAATATCAAAATCCTGCGAGATTTGCATATAATTTTTTCTGACCGTCTCGTGCTCGTCTCCAACACGAAAGCCAAGATTAAGACCACTTATCTTGCCGGTACTGTAGCCACCTGCTTTGGTAGTAAAAAAGTGCGTTATATCAGAATTGTCCAAAAGACTGCTTTTAAGATATACCCTGTCTTCAATCTTTTCAATTGACATCAAACATCACCCAACTTAAATCCCACTTGCAGGAAAATATAATCTTTCAATTGAAGTGGTCTTCCCGGTTTTTTCATCAAAATCAAAAACAACACCCGAAAACCAAACTTCGCCCTCTGCTTTTTCAAATCTGAATTTTTTTCGTGTATAAAAAAGGTCCATTATTATTTCCTTTTTCACACCCAGAACCGAGTCTCTTACACCCGTCATTCCCAAGTCGGTTATATAGGCTGTTCCATTCGGCAAAATATGATTATCTGCAGTCTGGACATGAGTGTGCGTACCAAACACAATATCAGCTTTGCCGTCAAAATAATTTGCGAATGCCAATTTTTCGCTTGTAGTCTCTGCATGAAAATCAACAACTATTACATCCGCCTCGTTTTCAATCTCCCGAAGAATTTTCTCTGTAGCCCTGAACGGACAGTCAACAGGGTCCATATGAATTCTGCCTATTGCATTTATGACAGCAATCCGGACATTCCCCAAATCTTCAACAAAATATCCCATTCCTTCAGTTTCGGGGGGCAGATTCGCCGGACGCACAACTCGCGGTATGTCATCAAGCACAGCCTTATATTCTTTGTTGGAAAATGTGTGGTTTCCCAAGGTTATTACATCTACGCCGGAATTTATAAGCGAATTAGCAATATCAACTGTTATTCCGTTGGTATTTGCCGTATTCTCTCCGTTTGCAATGCAGTAATCTATGTTATATTTTCTCTTTATTCTACCCAGATTGTTATAAACAAACTCTCTGCCGTCTGCTGCTACTATATCCCCAACTGCAAGAATTCTCATGGCTTTTGCTACCTTTCAATTTAAAATTCATTATAAACTTAAGATTTCTTTAAGTTTAACAAGTTCGTCAATTTCATAAGTTATATTTATATCCAGATTATTGGGTTTATGCAGCGGATTATACCAACAAGTATCAATACCTGCCAAAACTCCGCCCTTCATATCACTGGTGAGCGAATCACCAATAATCAAGACTTCCTTTTTGTCCTCTATATTCAATTTCTCAAATATATACTCAAAATATTCGATATTCGGTTTTTCAAAACCCACATCTTCCGAAATAAAAACTGCATCAAAAACTTTGTCAAGCCCCGATCGGCTAAGCTTTTTCTTTTGTGCAACTTTAGTTCCGTTTGTAACTGCAACAAGCATATATTTGCCTTTTTCGTCCAAAAGAACTTCCTCTGCATCTTTCACAAACACAATATATTCGCCAAGTTCCTCCTGATAGTCCTTGTTAAAAGTCTCTGCCAAATCCCGGTCAATTCCAAAAAGGTCAAAAAACTCCAAAAACCGACCAACAAGGATTTCACTTTTGGTCATTTTGTTTTTCTCAAGAAATCCCCAATATTTGCTGTTTATTTTGGAATATACCTCTATCATTTCATCGGTACATTCACCCAATTCATATTTTTTAAACAGCGCCTTTATTGCGCAGGATTCTGCTGCAAGAAAATCAAGAACTGTTCCGTCAACATCCCAAAACAAATACTTATACATATGCCACCTGATAATATTCTAATCAAAATTTAGTCTCAAAATGTCAGAAAAAGGCTGCCAAAGCAGCCTTTTTCTTGGGAGCAAACCGGCTCCTTATTTTGCATATTCAACTGTTCGCATTTCACGAATAACATTGACTTTAATCTGGCCGGGATATTCCATCGAACTTTCGATTTTCTTAACAATATCCTTTGCCAAAAGAATGGTTTCATCATCATTAACCTTTTCGGGTTTAACCATAATTCTGACTTCACGACCTGCCTGAATAGCAAATGACTTTTCAACACCGGCAAACGAATTTGCAATTTCTTCAAGTGTCTCAAGTCTCTTGATGTAAGATTCGATATTTTCGCGTCTTGCACCGGTACGAGCAGCCGAAATAGTGTCTGCTGCCTGAACAAGGCATGCTGCGCACGAGTTTGGCTCGACATCGCCATGATGTGCCATAATTGCATGGATAACCTTGTCATTCTCCTTGTACTTTTTGGCAACATCCGCACCTATTGTAACGTGCGAACCTTCAACCTCGTGGTCAATAGCCTTACCGATATCGTGAAGCAATCCTGCACGCTTTGCAAGAGCAACATCAACACCAAGTTCTGCAGCCATAAGTCCCGCAAGATGCGAAACCTCAATAGAATGTTTAAGAACATTCTGTCCATAGCTTGTACGATATTTAAGTCTTCCAAGAAGTTTGATTATCTCTGGATGAAGTCCATGAACGCCTGTATCAAAAGTAGCTTGCTCGCCTTCCTTTTTGATTATAGCTTCAACTTCTTTTCTCGACTTTTCAACAGTCTCTTCAATGCGGCCCGGATGAATTCTTCCGTCAACAATCAATTTTTCAAGCGAAAGTCTTGCAATTTCGCGTCTTACCGGGTCAAATCCCGAAAGGATAACTGCCTCAGGAGTATCATCAATGATCAAGTCAACACCTGTAAGAGTTTCGATTGAACGAATGTTTCTTCCCTCACGACCTATGATTCTTCCCTTCATTTCGTCGTTAGGAAGCTGCACAACCGATACGGTAGTTTCGGCAACATGGTCAGCGGCACAACGCTGAATTGCACCTGTGATAATGTTGCGAGCCTTTGCATCAGCCTCTTCTTTTGCCTGGTCCTCAATACTTTTTACCAAAACAGCCGCATCATGACGGGCATCAATCTCAACCTGTTTTAAGATGAGGTCTTTTGCCTCTTCTGCTGTAAGCTCAGCAACTTTTTCAAGTTGTGACATCTGAAGTTTTTTAACTCTTTCAACTTCTTCCTTAAGTTCGTCTACTTCAGCTATTTTATTTTGAACCTGTTCTTCCTTTTTCTCAAGAAGCTGGATTTTTTTATCAATCGCATCTTCTTTTTGCTGAACTCTGCGTTCCTGTCGCTGGAGTTCGTTTCTTCTTTCTTTTATTTCCTTATCAAGTTCGTTTCGTTCTTTATGTATTTCTTCTTTTGCTTCTAAAAGTTTTTCTTTTTTTGTATTTTCTGCATCTTTTACTGCTTTAGATTTTGCACCTTCAATAATTCTGTTTGCTTCTTCTTCGGCACTGCTTATTTTTATTTCCGCAACCTTGCGACGATATGAATATCCGTATCTGAACGCAGCAAAAACTGCTACGATTGCTACAATAATAATACCTGCGAATACTGCAATCTGTAATCCGTCTATAGCTAACACCTCCCAATAAAAAAATTTGACGATTAAATCATAGAATTATACCGGAAAGCCCGGTCTTTAACACTCAAACCAAGTGTAAATTTATTGCAAAGAAATACATTTTTATAAAGAACAATAAACAAAAATACTGCATGCAGAACCAATTTTCAAAGTGTTTAAATTGTTATCCGCATACATTATAATTTTAAACAATTTATGTCATTTTGTCAAGAGTTTTTTGAATTTTTTTGTGCAGTTTGCTCCAACTTTTTCGATATTTTTAAGCAATAGTTTATGCACATAAATCGACAAAAATATTGCTTTTTTATTTGTTTTATTTTATAATAAATTATAAGATATGTAAGGAGGCCATGCAAAATGTTTTTTAAGAAAAAGAGAAAAGTTTTGTCAGATAAAAATGATGCAGTATCAAACATTTGTGCGACCTGCAAATTTGCAATAAAACTTCACTCATCAGAAGATTTTATCTGCATAAAAAAAGGTATGGTATCTCCTGACTTTAGTTGCAAGCGCTATGCTTTCAACCATTTGTTAAACCGTCCTCAAAAAAAGCACAATCTAAGCACTGTCAAATTATCTGCAAAGGATTTTGAAATTTAAAAAATAAGCTGTGAAACATCACAGCTTATTTTTTTATTTGCTATTTTTATTTTGCGCTTTATATTTTTCACGGGTTGCAATTCCACCCCGTATGTGCCTTTCGCTTTTGTTTTCCTGAAGAACCTCTTCTACATTTTTAGCAAGCCCTAAATTTATCTTCTTAAGCCTTTCTGTAATATCTTTATGTACGGTTGATTTAGATATTCCAAATTTTTTAGCTGCCTCTCGGACAGTGCTTTTTGTTTCAAGTATGTATTTTGCGATGTTTACCGTTCTCTCCTCTATGGTATCAGTGCTCATCAAATCACTCCCATATATTGTTATTACTACTTTCAATATATGAGAGTTTTTTTAGTTTTAGTATTGTTATTTTGCCTTTACCATCTTATCAAAAACCTTTTTATCTTCATTCGAGAAATCATCATACGACAACAGATAAGTAACTGCTTCGTTTTCTCCAACCAAATTAGAATAATATTGTTTTTCAACAGTAATCAAAAGATTAGCTGTATTTTTTTTATATCTACAATGCAATATCCCTCATCTGAATATACATAAAACTTATCATTTTTCTTTTTATATTTATTGACAAACGCTAATAAAACGTCATCGTTAGTATCGTATTCACTTGTATGCATTGATAAGTGAGTTCCAACAGTAGTTTTCCCCAAACTAAATTTACCGTCACCCACAATATAAACAGTATCCTTCCCCGGTCCTAATGGATACCATGTAGGATTTAATTTACTTCCGCAAGACGTCAAAAATAGTATCGCTACAAAAAAAATAGTTAAAACTACACTTTTTTTCATTTTGTCCACCTTTATCTTTCCATTTCAAAATTAACATAAATATGATACGGATTTATTGCATCAATTAACTGTGATATTACTGCAACATCATTTGCTATGGTTCCTAATGTTGCGTTTTTACCTTCCATAAAGGTCATAATTTCTGTATAATCATATTCATCATCAAGCACACCAGATATCTTCCAATTCCCATTATCCATTTTATAACCTTTTACTTTAATGTTTGCTTTATGTATCGAATAATATAAATCTCCATCTAAAAAACTTACATACAATGTGTCACTTAATTCTTTACCATTGCTACTTACTATTTTTTTATCCAACTCTGCCAAAAATTCTGCATCCGGTTTTATTAACCCAGCAAGTCTTGATGAATTATCCATATACTGATCTGATGGACTTTTTAACAACGAATGTTTTAATAATTGTGCAGAAGTATAGTATTCTTTAGATTTCAAATATGTCTCAGCCCCAATTAACCAAACAAGCTTGTGAAATTGTTTATTTAAAATCAGACTTTCAATTTCTCTTCCACTTAGTTTAAGAAGTATTGACATTAAATCACTAAAGTTATCGGTGTCTGAAATAATATTTAATGGGGAATACAATTTGTGTAAATAATCCCAAAAATCATCACCTTTGGTAATACTTAATATCTGCAATTGTTCTTCAACGGCTTTATCATCAATTATTGCCATAATCCTGTTTTGGTCATCAATGATTTCCACAGTGCATTTGCAGTTTGGATGAACAAGATGTGCAAATTCTATATCAGATAGTTTATCAAGCTGATATGTATGAGAGCCTCTTTCCTTACATTCATCGCACGCATCATCGTTTGAAATCAATCGATACTTATTAAATCCCTTTTTCTCATAATCATATAATAGCATAGAATATCCAATTTGTCTAATTGTATTTTTGATAGATTTTTCTGTGTTTCTTATCACTTCATTAACGGCATTTTCAAGATTAACAACTGTTTCGATATATGATTTCTCTTGCCCTGATAATCTGAAAAATATTTCATATATTTGTCTTGTAGTTTTTTCTTTTAACACATTAATGCTTTCATTTAAATCAACGAGATGTTTCTTTTGCTCAGTCTCGTATTTATTAAATATTTTAGCACTGACTTTATAATCCCCAAAATATTCATCTACATAGTGTGAAATAGTTTTCTTAGCATAATCATCAAGCATATTAAAGTGCAGGCCTTGCCTTTCTAAAAACATACTCTCCTTTCTATTTACGCGATGCATCAGTGTTGACTTATCCATTTCTTCAAAAAATACATTCCTGACAAATGAATATAAATTAACTATATCTTTAGTCAATTTTTCTTGTGAGTCCGTCATTTTTTCCATCCTTTCAATTTTTATCGGGAATACATTTACCCTCTTTATATAAAATTATAGCAAATAAAAACGGACAGAACGGACAAATTATTTCGCCTAGTAAGATTAAATATAAAAAATCCTGAAAACCGCATAAACAGTGACTTTCAGGATTTTTACATTTTTGATTTTTATAAAGAGCATATCGAAAGATTTTGAAATTTACAAAATCGCCATAAACCGCGTAGTTTAAGCAACTTCTAAGTAAAAAGTTTCTATGTTACTCTTACTGTATGTTCAGATGATTTAGATATTCCAAATTTTTTAGCTGCCTCTCGGACAGTGCTTTTTGTTTTATTACGAAGAAATTGAACATAAACACCGCTTATCTAAACTAAAGCGACAGCAACTGAACTTAAAAATTTATCGTTCCTCGCGGAAATAAGCAAGACCCAGCGATGCCGGCGGTTGATTTTCTTTTTTGTCACGGATACTTGTTATTACCAGAACAAGTATGGTAACAACATATGGCAGCATCTCAAAAAGTATTTTTGTACTTACTGTAATGTTTGGTATATATGTCGGAATAACATACAAAAATCCAAACAGTATTGACCCTAAGATACTGAGACTCGGACGCCATACCGAGAAAATAACCAAAGCAATCGAAAGCCATCCGCGGTCACCAAAACCATTGTTTGACCAGACACCATTGGCATAATCCATCACATAATAAAGTCCGCCAAGACCTGCGATTGCACTGCCAATGCAAGTTGAAACATATTTATATTTTGTAACATTTATTCCTGCAGCATCAGCAGTCTCGGGGCTTTCTCCTACCGAGCGCAAATGCAGTCCCACTCGTGTTTTGTTAAGTACATAAGAGGAAATAAGTGCAACTATTATCGCAACATATACCAAAAAGCCATAAGAGAAGAACACATCTCCAAACCATCCCATTTTGTTCGCAAAAGGAATCTGAGTTTTGAATATAACACTTGTAGTCGAAAGTGAAATCGAAGGAACATCTGTATCCACAAGCTTTATCAATGACCCGCCAAAGAAGTTACCAATACCGATACCAAAAGTGGTAAGAGCAAGTCCTGTAACATTCTGATTTGCGCGCAATGTAACTGTCAAAAAGCAATAAATAAGACCCATAAACATCGAACCTATAAGGCAGCAAATAAGCGGAATAAAAACCGCAAGAAACGGATTAAGCATAGCAGTGCTTTGTTCATACAAAAACGCACCTGCAACACCACTTATTGCGCCAACATACATAATTCCCGGGATACCAAGATTAAGGTGTCCGGATTTTTCGGTCAGAATTTCGCCCGTCGAGCCAAACAAAAGAGGAGTTCCCTGCATAACTGCTCGCTGAATAATTGTAGCTAACATTAGTTTTCCTCCTTGCTTTTTCTGTTTGATTTAATTTTGTAATTTATAAAAAATTCCGAACCGATTATAAAGAAAATTATAATACCGGTAATAATATCTGAGAAGGATGAATTAAGACGATAAACCTCCGAAATTTTTGAAGCGCCTTTTTCAAGAAACACTATCAAAAGCGAGGTCAGCACCATAAATCCCGGATGGAATTTTGCAAGCCACGACACCATAATCGCAGTAAATCCTCTGCCTCCTGCGGTATCGCTTTTGAGTGAATGGTCTGTTCCTGCAACAAGCAAAAATCCTGCAATACCGCACACAGCACCCGAAATCGCCATTGTTCTCAGGATTACCTTTTTTACATTTATTCCTATATATCTTGCAGTATTTTCGCTTTCACCAACAACAGAAATCTCATATCCCTGCTTTGTATACTTGAGATAAATATACATAAGAACTGTAATCAAAATTACAACTATAATATTTATAAGATACTTCTGTCCAAAAAGCATTGGCAGCTGCCCAAATTCCAAAGTTCTGGGTGTTCCCGAGCCTTTTGGCACTGACCACTCAAGTGTAAAATATGCAACAATCTGGATAGCAATATAATTCATCATAAGAGTAAACAATGTCTCGTTTGAATTAAACCTTGCCTTGAAAAAAGCCGGAATGAACGCCCAAAAAGCACCCGCAATCACACTTATTACAAACATCATCGGGATAAGCACCGGTCCCGGCACAACTTCGCCCAAAAATATCATACAAGTTGCAGTTGCAAGACCGCCGATAAGCACCTGTCCCTCTGCTCCTATGTTCCAAAAGCGCATTTTAAACGCCGGTGTAACCGCAAGAGACACACAAAGCAAAATGGCAGTATTCTGTAATAGATTCCACACAAGTCGCGGTGTTCCGACAGCACCTTTTATCATTGTAACATAAACATCAATCGGATTAAGGTCTGTAAGAGCCACAGTCAAAAAGCCACAGACTATCAATGCCATAACTACAGAAATGACGCGGATTATCCATGATTTCCACCAGGCAATATCATCGCGTTTTGCAATGTGTATTGATGCTTTTCCAAAACAGTTCCAGACTGCATTTGTAAGCTTATTCATTTTCAACTGCACCTCCCTTGTCCTGTTTTTGTTCATCTGCTGTCTTTGTCATCAAAAGACCTATTTCTTCTTTCGTGGCAGTTCTTCCATCAACAATTCCGGTGACTCTGCCGCCACCAATAACCATTATTCTGTCACAAAGTTCAAGCAAAACATCAAGATCCTCGCCCACAAAAATTACAGCAACTCCTTTTTGCTTTTGTTCATTTAAAAGATTGTATATAGTGTACGAAGAATTGATATCAAGACCTCTGACAGGATAAGCCGCCATAAGCACCGTCGGTGAAGACGCGATTTCGCGGCCTACAAGAATTTTTTGCACATTTCCACCCGAAAGTCTTCTTACCGGTGTGCTGGTCGATGGTGTAACAACCTCAAGTCTGTCTATTATCTCTTCTGCCAGCGATTTTGGAGACTTTCTCTGCAAGAATGCTGACTTGCCTTTTTTGTAGCTTCTGAGCATCATATTGTCTACAATGTCCATATTCCCAACAAGCCCCATACCAAGTCGGTCTTCGGGAACAAATGCAAGGCGTACGCCCAATTGGCGTATCTGTATCGGAGTCTTGTCCCTTAAATTTTCGGTTGTTTTTGTCTTGGGATTATTATAAAGAACCTCACCATCATTCAAATACTGAAGTCCTGCAATTGCTTCCAGAAGTTCTCTTTGTCCGCTTCCGGCAATTCCTGCTATGCCAAGGATTTCGCCCGAACGTGCTGTGAATGACACATCATCAAGAACCTTTACTCCCTCGCGGTTTATACAGTTTATTTTATTTACAACCAATCTGTCTTCGGAATTTTGAGGCTCACTTCGTTCGATATTGAGTGAAATCTTTTTTCCCACCATCATTTCGGTAAGCTGTGACTCGTTTGTTTCGGCAGTTTTGACCGTGCCTATATATTCGCCCTTACGAAGAACTGCTACACTATCCGAAAGCGAAAGCACTTCATGAAGTTTGTGGGTGATTATAATAATGGCTTTTCCGCTTTCACGCATTTTTCTGAGTACCGCAAAAAGCTTTACTGTCTCCTGAGGAGTAAGCACAGCTGTCGGTTCGTCAAGAATAAGAATGTCTGCACCCCTGAAAAGAACTTTTATAATTTCAACTGTCTGTTTTTCGGACACCGACATTTCATATATCTTTTTGTAAGGGTCAAGATCAAAGCCGTAAAGGTCGGTTATCTCCTTGATTTTTTTGACATATTCCGTCATATTAAATCCGTTTTTGTCCTCAAGTCCCAAAATGATATTTTCTGCAGCCGAAAAAACATCAACAAGCTTGAAGTGCTGGTGTATCATTCCTATTTTGTAATTGAAGGCATCCTTGGGTGATGCAATGGTTACAGGATCACCATCTATAAACATTTCTCCGCTGTCGGGATAATAAATGCCCGAAACCATATTCATAAGAGTGGTCTTTCCGCTTCCGTTTTCACCTAAGATAGAAAGAATTTCGCCTTTCTTCACCTGAATAGACACATTTTTATTGGCAACAACGCTGCCAAAGGTTTTGGTGATATTCTTTAGTTCAAGAGCTACATTTGATTTCATAAAAAAATCCCCGTTTTGCTTAAGATATTTTTGTGTTTTAGTAAATGTATAACATCGTATGCAGTTACTAAAACACAAACCAAAAATTTAAATATAGGGCGGAGTTTTCCCCGCCCTATATTGAAAACAAATTTAGAACATGCTGTTAAGCAATGTAATTCCATCAATCTGAAGATCAAAGTAAGGAGCACTGCGATATTCTGATTCGTGGAAGTAACCGTCTTTGATTACCTCTGTATCCTTTTCATAATTTGCATCTGTGTCTACATCAGCAAGATATGATTCAAGCTTTTTGCCTTCAACTGTGAAGTTGTTGGTATCAAATACTTTGATTTCGCCTGCAATAAGCTTAGCTTTTGCGTCTTCAATTGCAGCCTGTGTTCCTTCTGCAGCAGCCTGTTCATTAACCTCTGTAAGAGCTACAGAACCTGCTTCAAATCCTTCGCACCAGTCATAAGCGATAGCTTCGCCCTTCTGTCTCTGGTTGATAATGTATTTGAAGTAAGGCGCCCAGTCGATTCTTGAAGAAACGATAAATGTATTGGGGCAAGCATCTTTTGTGCTGCCGTTATATGAAACATTGGGCACATTTGCGTTTTCGCAAGCTGTGGGAGCACCCATCGAGTCAGCATGCTGGCTGATAAGTACACACTTGTTGCTGAGGAGCTTTGTTGCAGCTTCTTTTTCCAAAGCTTCGTCATACCAGCTTCCTGTAAACTGTACTTCCATTGTTACTGACGGGCAAACTGATTTTGCACCAAGGTAGAATGAAGTATAACCGGAAATAACTTCTGCATAAGTAAATGCACCAACATAACCCATCTTAGCTTCTTCAGCAGTGATTTTGCCTTCATCAATCATTTCGTTGAGTTTGAGACCTGCAGCGATACCTGCAAGAAATCTTCCTTCATAGATTGAAGCAAATGCATTGTGGAAGTTTGCAACTTTCTCGGTATGAGCGGTTGTACCTGTAGCATGGCAGAAATCAACCTCGGGGAATTCTTTTGCAGCCTTAAGGATGTATGGCTCGTGGCCAAAGCTGTTGGCAAACACGATATCACACCCCTGGTCAGCAAGGTCAGCAGCAGCTTCGTAACATTCATTACCCTCAGGAATATTTGTCTTGAAGATAACCTGTTCTGCCGAAAGACCTAACTCTTCAGTTGCAGCTTTTGCAGCATCCAAGAAGTTCTTGTCGTAGGTTGAGTTTTCGTCATGCAAGAAGATGAAACCGATTTTGAAATCTTCGTTAGCAGTTTCACCGCCGCATCCTGCAAGCATAGCAATCGAAGTCACAAGCATTGCAGCAACGAGAAGTAGTGTAACAATTTTTTTCATTTTTGTACCCTCCTGCTTTTCAGCATTTTAAATTTATGTAAATCTTATTTACATACAAAATTTATTTACGAAACGAAAGCGAATTTTCGGTCATACTTTCAATTATTGCCAAAGAATCCACGCGGATACCACTTGCACGGAGTTCATCGCCTCCACCCTGAAAACCCTTTTCAATTGCAACAACACATCCGCAAAGTTTTGCGCCTGCCTGTTTTATTATGTCCAAAAGGCCATTCAAAGCATTACCCTTTGCAAGAAAATCATCGATTACCAGAACATTGTCTTTATCATTTAAAAAATCCTTGCTTACAACCGCATCATACACATTCTTGCGAGTGAATGAAGTAACCTTGGAATGATAAAGATTGTCCGAAATATTTTCGGATTTGTTCTTTTTCGCAAAAACAACCGGAACTTTCATAAACTGTGCCGCAGCAAAAGCAATCGGTATGCCTGAAGTTTCGATTGTAAGGATTTTGTTTACAGGCTCGTCCTTATAAAGCTCGGAAATCTCCTTGCCCATTTCCATAAGAAATTCAATATCAAGACAGTGGTTTAGAAAGCAATCCACCTTAAGTATATTGCCCGGAAGAACCGTTCCCTCTTTTAAAATTTTATTTTCTAACGCTTTAATGTCAAACCACTCCCTAAAAGAAACCCAATGCTTTAAGTCATTGACGAATACTGTTTATATTAAAAACAGTATAGCACAGCAAAACACAAAAGTCAAACAAATTTCTGCCTTTTATACTATTTTTTGCACAAGAAATATTCAAAAAACCAAAAGCCTTTTGGGCGATTTAACCCAAAAAGTTTTTTATCTTAATTTATAAATTACAATTTTTTGATAAAAACAATATTTATACTTGACAAATCAACCTCCTTGTTGTATAATACCATTTGTTGCAAATATAGCACGGATCTTTAGCTCAGTTGGTTAGAGCAACCGGCTCATAACCGGTCGGTCCGGGGTTCGAGTCCCTGAAGATCCACCAAAACAAAAAATCCTGTCGAAAGACAGGATTTTTTGTTTTGTATTATTCATTTTGCAACAGGATTTTTTATAAATAATGTTTAAAGATTGTTATTTTTATTCTTTCTTACGCCTGTTAAAACCTTGACAAAAATGCGGTTTTTTTGTATAATTGTGTTTGATTATTATTTACGGAGGAAAACAACTTATGGGACTTACACTTGCACAAAAAATTATAAAAAATCATCTTGTCTCCGGCGAAATGATTGCCGGAAGCGAAATTGGTATTAAAATTGACCAGACACTTACTCAGGACGCGACAGGCACTATGGCTTATCTCGAATTTGAAGCTATGGGTGTTCCGCGAGTAAAAACCGAACGCTCGGTTGCATATATTGACCACAACACTCTTCAAAGCGGTTTTGAAAATGCTGATGACCACAGATTTATCGGCAGCATCTGCAAAAAGCACGGAATTTATTTTTCACGCCCCGGCAACGGTATTTGCCATCAGGTACATCTTGAACGTTTTGGCATCCCCGGCAAAACACTTATCGGCTCCGACAGCCACACTCCCACCGGTGGCGGTATTGGCATGCTTGCAATCGGTGCAGGTGGTATGGATGTTGCTGTTGCAATGGGCGGCGGTACATATTACATCACCTGTCCCAAAATTGTCAAGGTTGAGCTGACCGGCAGTCTCAGCCCCTGGGTTGCGGCTAAGGATGTTATCCTGGAAGTTCTTCGCCGAATGTCCGTCAAGGGCGGTGTCGGCAAAATAATCGAATACACCGGCGAGGGCGTCAAGACACTTTCGGTTCCCGAACGCGCAACCATAACAAATATGGGTGCTGAGCTTGGTGCAACAACATCAATCTTCCCATCTGACGAGACAACATGCCAATTTTTAAAAGCACAGGCTCGTGAAGAAGACTATACTCCTCTTTGCGCAGACCCCGACGCAGTTTATGACGAAGTAATCGAAATAAACCTGAGCGAACTTGTTCCTCTTGCCGCTTGTCCTCATTCGCCCGATAATGTAAAATCGGTTGCTGAAATCGGCGAAATGAAAATTGACCAGGTGTGCATCGGTTCATGTACCAATTCCTCTCTTCTTGATATGCTTAAGGTTGCTTACATCCTCAAAGGCAAAACTGTTCATCCCGATGTTTCACTTTCGATTGCTCCCGGCTCCAAGCAGGTTCTCAATATGCTTGCGGCTTGCGGCGCTCTTTCGGATATGATTGATGCAGGTGCACGAATTCTGGAAAGTGCTTGCGGTCCTTGTATCGGTATGGGTCAGTCACCCAACTCGGGCGGTATATCTCTCCGCACATTCAACCGCAACTTTGAAGGACGCAGCGGCACCAAAGACGGTCAGATTTATCTCGTTTCGCCCGAGCTTGCTGCAGTCTCTGCTCTTTCGGGCGTTCTTACAGACCCAAGAACTCTTGGTGAAATGCCTGACTTTGAACTTCCTGAAATTTTTACAATCAATGATAATATGATAGTTCCCCCGGTATCCGAAGAAGATATGGACACCGTTGAAGTACTGAGAGGCCCCAACATCAAGCCTTTCCCCGTTTCTGAGGCTCTGGCTGATGAAATTTCTGCAAAGTGCAGCCTTAAAGTTTGTGACAACATCACAACAGACCATATTATGCCTGCCGGTGCAAAAATTTTGCCGCTTCGTTCCAACATTCCAAAGATTTCGGAATATTGTTTTGCGGTTTGTGACGAAGCTTTCCCAAAAAGAGCTCTCGAGCTTGGAAAAAGCATTATAATTGGCGGTTCAAACTATGGTCAGGGTTCTTCAAGAGAGCATGCAGCGCTTGCTCCTCTTTATCTCGGTGTAAAAGCTGTCATTGTTAAGTCCTTTGCCAGAATTCATATGGCAAATCTTATCAATGCAGGTATAATGCCTATGACATTTGTAAATGAATCGGATTACGACAAAATTGAACAGTCTGATGAATTGAAGTTCACAAATCTCAAAACTTCAATTCTGACAGAAAACGAAATTGTTGTTTCGAACATCACCAAAGGCTTTGACTTCAAGGTTAAGCTTGACCTTTCTGACAGACAAAGACAAATGCTTAAAGCCGGCGGACTTCTTAACTACACAAGAGAAATCAGCAAATAATTTATAAACAGAAAGGTAAAATACAATGGAAAAGATAAAAATGACCACTCCTCTCGTCGAAATGGACGGAGACGAAATGACCCGAATTATATGGAAGATGATTAAGGATATCCTTATTCTTCCTTATGTTGACCTCAAGTCTGAATATTATGATTTGGGTCTTGAATACAGAAACGAAACAGATGACAAAGTCACATTTGATTCGGCATACGCAACAAAGAAATACGGTGTTGCAGTAAAATGTGCAACAATAACACCCAACGCCGAAAGAGTCAAGGAATATAACCTTAAAGAAATGTGGAAATCACCCAATGGTACAATCCGTGCCATTCTTGACGGAACAGTATTCCGTGCGCCCATTATCGTAAAGGGAATTACTCCTTACATTCCTTCGTGGACCAAACCCATCACCATTGCACGTCATGCATATGGTGATGTTTACAAAAATACCGAGATGCAGGTTCCTGCAGGCTCTAAGTGCGAAATCGTCTGCACAGATAAAAACGGAAAAGAAATCCGCCAGACAATCCATGAATTTACAGACAGCGCAGGTATTATCCAGGGTCTCCACAACATTGACAAGTCAATCGCAAGCTTTGCACGTTGCTGTTTCAATTACGCGCTTGACACAAAGCAGGATATCTGGTTTGCCACCAAAGACACCATATCAAAAAAATATGACCACAGATTCAAAGATATCTTCAGCGAAATTTTTGAGGCCGAATACAAGGAAAAATTTGATGCTGCAGGTATTGAATATTTCTATACCCTTATCGACGATGCTGTAGCTCGAGTTGTGCGCTCTGACGGCGGCTATATCTGGGCATGTAAAAACTATGACGGTGATGTTATGTCCGACATGGTTGCAACTGCTTACGGCAGTCTTGCTATGATGACTTCGGTTTTGGTTTCGCCTGACGGCACATATGAATACGAAGCTGCTCACGGAACCGTTCAGCGTCACTATTACAAACACCTTAAAGGCGAAGAAACTTCGACAAACAGTGTTGCAACATTGTTTGCATGGACAGGCGCACTTCGCAAACGCGGCGAACTTGATGGTCTTTCTGACCTCTGCGACTTTGCAAACAAATTGGAAAAGGCAACAATAGACACGATTGAAAGCGGAATTATGACAGGAGACCTCTACCTTCTTTCAAGTCTTGAAAACAAGAAAAAGGTTAACACAGAAGATTTCTTAATTGCTGTAAATGAAACTCTTAAAGCTATGCTTTAACAGGAGGTACAATCATGGAAAAACAAGTCTCTCAATCGGTTATAAACAGACTCCCCAGATATTACAGATATCTGGGCGAGCTCTTATCAAACGGAATCGAAAGAATCTCTTCCAAAGATTTGAGCGAAAAAATGAATGTAACCGCATCCCAAATCCGTCAGGATTTAAACTGTTTTGGTGGTTTTGGTCAACAAGGCTATGGTTATAATGTAGAATACCTTTACAATGAAATCGCTGCCATTCTTGGCTTAAACTCGCACTATAAAGCAATTCTTATCGGAGCGGGAAATATGGGTCAGGCACTTATACAAAACACCAACTTTGAAAAAAGAGGCTTCAGTCTGATTGGTGTTTTTGACAACGACCCCCAAAAAATAGGCAAAGAAATAAAAGGCATTAAAATTTCTGATATAACGGATGTGGAGCAATTCATTAAAGATAATCATCCCACTATGGCAATTATTTCAACTCCGCGAACAGTGGTAAATCAAATTGTACACAAACTAAAAGACTGTGGAGTACGTGCATTTTTAAACTTTTCCTATGCCGAGATTGCAAATTCAGAAAATGTCGTTGTAGAAAACATCCATCTCAGCGACAGCTTGATGCGACTTTGTTATAAGATATCCGCTAAAAACGCCGAAACCACTAAAAAGGACTAATAAGCTATGAAAACATTTGCACTTGTAGGCAAATCCGGAACCGGTAAAAGCTTCAGAGCTTTGGAAATTGCAAAAGCCAACAATATTGCAGCAGTAATAGATGACGGTTTGTTAATTTTCGAAAGCAAAATTCTGGCAGGCAGTTCTGCCAAACATGAAAAAACCCGTATGGCATCGGTAAAACGTGCAATTTTCGAAAGCGCTTCGCATGCTGCATCTGTAAAAGAAGCAATTTTGAAAAACAATATAACTTCTGTTCTTATATTGGGTACTTCTGAAAAAATGGTAAATCAAATTGCCTCACGGCTTTCCCTTTTGCCGATTGACAAGATTATTAAAATTGAGGAAGTTGCAACTCCGGAAGAAATCATTGCCGCTTCAATGATGCGTACAAAGCACGGCAAACACATCATTCCTGCGCCGGTATTCGAGGTGAAAAAACAATTTTCAGGCTATTTCTTAAAAGCCTTTTTGCCACAAGGCAAGCGCGACTATTTTTCAGAAAAAACAATTATGCGTCCTACTTACAGCTATCTTGGGAACTTCAGAATTTCGCCCAAGGTATTTTCGGATATATGCCAATTTATAGTGCGTAAAATTGATAATGTTTCGGATATCTATAAAATCAAAACCAATTCTTGCGAAAATGGCTGTGTAGAGATATTTATTGACGTAGGTCTCCTCTTCCCTTGCAATATACCCGACACTGCAAATGCCATCCAAAAAGCAATCGTAAAGGCAATTGAGGACAGTACCTCTATCGTTGTGCAAGCTGCAGATGTTTCGGTAAAAACGCTCTCTTTCAAATAACTGAGGTAGATTATGATAAATTTATATAGCATCGATCATTTTAGTCTTGAGCAAACCTTTGACTGTGGGCAATGCTTTCGCTTTGAAAAAGACGAAAATGGTGTTTTTTATGGTGTTGTGGCAAATAATGCAGTAAAAGCATATTACCATACTCCCGAAACCATTTGTCTTGAAAGTTCAAACCCTGACCCTGACTTTTGGAATAACTATCTGAATTTTTCATGCAACTATGCCGATGTCGAAAAACAGCTTTCAAATGACAAAAAGCTTCTTCCTTGCATCAAAGCCGGTCAAGGAATCCGAATTCTTCGTCAGGATTTGTGGGAAACAATAGTTTCATTCATAATTTCTGCCAACAACAATATCCCACGGATAAAAAAGATTATAAACAAACTTTGTGAGCTTTATGGCGAAAAAATCGAATTTGACAGTAAAGTATTTTTTGGGTTTCCATCTGCCGAAACACTTGCAAAGCTGGAGCTTTCGGACCTTTCGGAAATCCGTGCAGGTTTCAGGGATAAATACATACTGGATGCCGCAAAAAAAGTTGTTTCAAAAGAAGTGGATCTTGAAAGGCTCCCAAATTTAGAAAATACTGCTGCAAAAGCGGAGCTTATGAAAATCAAAGGTGTTGGAACAAAAGTTGCCGACTGCATTCTTCTTTTTTCGCTTGGCAGACACAATGTTTTCCCTTTGGATGTTTGGACAAAGCGTATTTTGACTGAACTCTATGGAGTAGAAGAAAAAGCCATGCCCGATTTTGTAGAAAAAACTTATGGCAACAATGCAGGGATTGCCCAGCAATATCTATACTATTATTATGCAATTGAAAAAAACAAGTAAATTTTAATATAAGGAGAATATTTTATGGAAGTTTCGGAAGCATTGTTAAAAAGAAGAACTATAAGAAGATTCACACAGGAAAAGCTTGACGAAAAAGAGCTTGAAAAGCTTTTAGAATATGCACGCCTTGCAGCCTATCCCTCGAATATGCAACCTCTTAAATTTGCAATAATTACAAAGCCAGAGTTGCTTGAAAAAGTATTCCCCAATACAAAATGGGCAGGATATCTTCCCGAAACGGGAACTCCCAAAGACGGAGAACGCCCTGTTGCATATATTGCTGTATTAGGTGACAAAAGCATCAAACAATCCTTTGAAGTAGAAGCCGGAGCAGCTGTTACCTCTATGATGCTTGGTGCCTTTGATATGGGAATTGCAAGTTGCTGGCTTGGTGCAATAGACCGCAAAAAACTTATGCAGCTTTTCAATCTTCCGGAAGAAAAATTTGACCTTCTTTATCTTCTTGCGCTTGGCTATCCGGCGCAAAAAAGTGATATTTGCGAAGCAAAAGACAATATAAAATACTTCGAACTTCCGGATGGTCAGATTTCTGTTCCCAAACGCTCTCTTGATGAAATAACCATTAAAATTGACTAAAATTTATAATATCCAAAACAAAAGCGAGGCTCAGGCCTCGCTTTTTATATTCATTTTCGGTTGTCTATCTCCGGCGTGTAAAAGAACTCCAAAAGTATAGCAATATCTTCAGTAGGAACATTATCTAAGATTGGTAATCTCAGCTGGTCTGCCCTTTTCCCGCCCAAAGTCCTGTAAATTGCATAAGTTTCCTTTGCATCTGTTACATAATCATAATTTGGGTCATCTATATAATTCTGCATGCTTGATATAAGACGGTTAGCAACATCTGTTGTTATTTCCAGGGTGCAATTGGGAAGAACTTTTTCCTGCATTATTGTCACCATTTGTTTAAGCTTTTTTACAAGAACTTCCCTTGCTATACTTTCAATGTCAATAGGCTCAAAATCCATCAACGCATCTTTATCAATTATACATTTCTCCAAAGCCACACAAACTTCACTTCTTGTTATGGGTTGCGTTGCTCTGAATTTTCCACCATCCTCCAGGACAAACAGACGATTTGAAATCAACTTTTCAACACTCTCTTTTGCCCAAGCAGAAACAGCATCTTTAATTTCAACCACAAAAGGCAAGCGCTCAGAACCCAGAATTCTGTCAAGCATAACACAAACTTCTTCCCTGGTAACTTTGTTTTGGGGTTTAAATGTTCCGTCGCCCATTCCCTTTATATATCCTGCCTGCACTCCTCTGAGCACATCTTTAAAAAACCAGTCCTTTGCCGAAACATCCGAAAATACATTTTCTGCCTCGACTGTATAATCATACATTTTATTAATTACAGTTACAAACTCTGCACGGGTCAAAGAGTCATCAGGTCTGAAAAATCCGTCTCCATCGCCTTTGATATATTCGTGCTGATACATCTTCATTATAGCTTTGCCTGATTCATTTTCAGGGTCTACATCATAAAAAGAAAAAACTGTTGTAAAAGATAAGCAAACAAGCAGACAAGCTATAGTTATCATTTTGAATATTTTATTTTTCATAAATTTCTATTCTCCCAAAAGCTTAAGATAATATGCCTTCTTAAGAGCTTTTTCATTTTCGTAAGCATCCTTAATGGTCTTTATGATAGAAGTATCTGCTTTAAACTTTTTAAGTTCCTTCTCAAGATCCGCTATCAACTTGCCTACTTCTGTATCACACTGTTTCAAAAGTGAAGTTGCTGTGCCCATATATTTCGTGGCAAGGTCCTTTTTACCTATCAGATTCTTTTTTTCTTTTGGAAGCTGAGCATACTCTTTTCGTACCTTTGCCTCAATCTGACCAAGCTTTCCAAGATAAAAAGCTTTCATACTGTAAAGCTCTATTACCTTGTCCCCAATCAATTGTTCGACAATTTCATCTTTATTTTTGTTATCTTCTGGATGTGTTTTCTTGTTTGTTTGTGTTTCGCTACGCTTTTCCTCCAGCATTTTTACAGCATCCTCAGCAGAAATTTCGCCCTTGATTATAAGACGCTCTTCTTCCGAAGTAAAATCACTTACCAGATTGGCATCAAACTTTTCTTTAATTTCGGATTCAAGCTTTTCTTTACTGCTATCCAGTTCGGCAGCAATTTCAATTTCTGTTTTTGTAACAGTGGTCAAAATCGCAATTATATTATTCCATTGCCAAATAGCCAAACCAGCAGTAAGTGCAATCAAAACCGCAATAACAATCAAAAGAATTTTAACCCACTTTTTCATAGCTTTATCATCCTTTAAAAGAATTTTTTATTGCCCTCAAATTTTTTATTCTTCACTTTCTCCGTAAGTTATATAGCTTCCGGAAACCTTTTTTCTGAGATTTCTGTATTTATTTTTTTTGATATTTTTATATTTTTTATTATCTTCAAAAAGAACACCATTAAGCACAAAGCCCAATACCTTTGCATTTGCAAAATTAAGCTGATTCAAAGCATATCGCATAGCCTCTTTGTCTGTTGAGTTTTGCAACGCTATCATTATAATACCATTTACATATTTAGATACAACAACAGTGTCTATAACCAAATTGATTGGTGACGTATCAATAAAAATATAATCAAAATCCTTCTCCAGCTCTTCAAGCAAATTTTGCATTTTTTCAGAGCCAAGCAATTCAACCGGATTAGGCGGAATATTTCCTGCAACAATATAGCTGAGATTTTTAAATTTCGTTTTCTGAACAATCTCGGATGTATCAGAAAGACCAACCAAGAAATTGCTCAATCCCGGAGCATTGCTTACATTAAGAAGTCTGGCAATATTGGGTTTTCGCAAATCAGCATCTATGATCAAAACCCTTGCATCCATCTCAGCAAATGTAATCGCCATGTTTAAACAGTTTGTACTTTTCCCTTCGGACTCAAGAGAACTTGTAACTATCAGCTTTTTGCAACCGGTTGTTGGAAGCGAAAAAATCAAGTTTGTTCTAAGAACCTTATAAGCTTCGCGTACATGAAACGGACTCTCATCATTAAGTACACGTTGACGCAACTGTTCGAAGTCCTGCCCCAACAGATTATTTTTTCTTTTTCTTTGTCTTAGTTTCTGAAATACATTCATTTCTGTCAGATTCCTCTGCATATCTTATCGCCTCCTTATTTCCAATTTCGTAAGATATCCTTGCTGAACGATATGCGTATGCACCACGTCGATTTTGTGCTTCAGATATATCTGGAATAACTCCTAAAATAGGAAGATTAAACCAAATCTTTAAATCATCTTCCGTCTTTATTCTCATATCAAATATTTCACGGATTACAACAATAACACAACCAAGCAATAGTCCTATAAGCAGTCCCAAAGCCATATTTTGCGGAACATTGGGTGAAACCCGCTTACCTTCAAGTGCATAGTCAATAACTTTAACCGAACTTGCTTCAATAAAGTTTTGAATTACGCTTGGGGAAACATCCGCAATTGTATTGGCAATTATATGTGATAATGTGGGGTCTGTATCCCTGACAATTACTTCAAAAATTTCCGTTCCGTCAACAGATTTTGCACCAATTGATGCCCGGAGTCTTTCTGCATCATAACTATATATTCCCTGCTCAATCAATCTGCTGTTTACTTCATTCAAGAAAGTATCACTTTTAAGAATTACAATGTAAGTATCAACAAGCATCTGCGCTGTCTGAATATCGCTGCCCAAAGTTTTGTCCATGCTTGTTCCGACTTCATTCTTAACATACATAGTCACCGAAGACTCATACTCCGGAACTACCATTATCTTGCTGTACAAAAACGAAAGCACACCCATTATCATGGTAATTGCCACTATTAAACTCACATGTTTCCATATCATTTCTGCCAATCTTTTAAAGCTTATATCTTCAAATTGTTCCATACATATCACCGCTCTTTTAGTCTCATCTTTAATTGTAAATAAAATCTATATCTTTAACTTTTATATTTGCAAATATCCGAACTTTTTGAACCGGATATTTTTATTAAATATGCAATTGCTGCAAAAACCATCACTAAAATCAATGATACAAGCATACTCATTTTGAGTATATAGTCAATTTCGGGAAAAATTATCAATGCAAAAATTATAGCATAGAAAAATACTGTGGTTGCCTTGCCGTACCAATTGGAGCGCACAACAATTTTTTTTATGTAAAGAATAAGTCCAACAACTATCATCGTCACTTCTTTAGCTGCAACACAGCATATCACCCAAAAAGGAATTATCCCCCTGATTGACATACAAACTACCGCTGTAATCTGCATAAGCTTGTCAACAAATGGATCATAAACACTCCCTACATCTGTAATCATATTGAACTTCCGGGCAATCCATCCGTCAACAACATCCGTAATCCCCGAAAAAAGGAACAGACCTGCTGAAGCTAAAAAATTGTCAGTGCAAAGCATAAAATATGCAAAAATTGGTATTACAACCAACCTGACTGTAGTTAAAATATTTGGTATCATTAAAAAATTCCTCCAAATCCTGCTCTGCAAAGCGATACCTACTCTCCGCTTTGAATAATACCCATCTTGGTATAAATTTTTGATTTTCCGTTTATCTTTATTGCTGATGTATTTTCGGTAAACTGAGCAATATATACTTCACCTTTATCCAACTTTTCGGTATGATGAAACTTGGTATCTCTTCCTCGGGTTATACCGATAATATTTACACCGTTTTCTTCAGCAACAACTGCAACATATTCTCCTGACATTACATCATTTTTTGAATTTTCGTTCATTGCCTCATCACAAAGCCTTTCTGGTTTATTTTAAAAGCTTTTGCCTTGCTTATGAATAACAAAACATCAACCTTCAACAAGAGCTTATATTTATTAATTATACTATACATCAACAAAAAAATCAAGAAAAATAATTGGTTTTTATTATGTTTTGTCAAAAAATTATTAATCCGCTCGCACAAAAAGTAACTGCCGACTTTGTCGGCAGTTACTTGGTAAGTTAATCGCTATTTAAGAATATCTACAACATCTAAGCCAAACCACAAAATCCTTATCAAAGTTTGTGCATCAATGTAATCATCATATCATCAACGCCCGGCAATCCCTCGTGACCAAAATCAGGCCAGATAACAAAATCCTTTTTGCAGGTCATTTTGTTGTATGCCGCAAACTGTGTTGAAGGCGGACATGTTGTATCCATAAGACCGGTAAACATAGTTGTCTCGGCCTTTATTCTGGGTGCAAGGTACTGTAAATCTATGTATCCCAGTTTTGTGAAAATTTCGTCTTCGTGCTTGTGAAGTGGGTCATAAGCTCTGAAATACTCTTTCAGTTCACCATATGCAGTTGTTGCCAAATCCATTTCCCAAACGCGTTTATAATCGCATAAAAAAGGAAATTCCGGTGCAGCAATTTTAATTTCAGGAACAAGTGATGCACAAGCAATCGTAAGTGCTCCTCCCTGGCTCCCGCCGCAACACCCTACACGGTTTTCGTCAACATAATCAAGGCTCATAACAATTCTTGCAAGCAGTGCTGTATCAAGAAAAACATCCCTGAACAACAAGTCATGCGGATTGTCACTGGAAAGGCCACGGATAATATGCCCTTTAAACGTTGTTCCCTCCACGCTGTTCGAATCCTGCGACTTGCCATACTGACCGCGGCAATCAAGAGCTGCTGTAACAAAACCATCACCGGCATAACCAAGATGGTCAATCCACTGACCACTGTTTCCCTCATATCCGTGAAACTTTAAAACAGCAGGGGCTTTGCCCACTATATTTTTTGGTTTGTAAAACTTTGCGTATACTCTTGCACCTTTTGTCCCCGTGAAATAAAGGTCATAGCACTCAACATTTTTAAACTGCACATCCGCCAAAATAAACTGTGGGTTGGGGTCAATGCTGTTCATCTCAGCTATAGCATCATCCCAGTATTTGTCAAAATCTGCAGGTTTTGGATTTCGTCCCTGATATTTTTTAAGTTCTTCAAGTGGCATATCCACAAGCGGCATAGATATCATCTCCCAAAATATAATTTATTATAATTCATTTGTATTATAATAAATATTATTTTTGTTGTCAAGGGAAATTCCCACTTAAAGTAGTCTTTTTATGGATTTTTTGATTGTTTTTATTATTGACATTCCTAAAAAATTTTTTTATACTGTATAAAAATAAAACTGCTGATAGGAAAGGAGCTTTTATTATGAAAATTTTAATGATAGGTGCACATCAGGACGACAACGAATTTCGTTGCGGAGCTTTGGCAAAAAAATATACTGACCTTGGCCACGATGTTACCTTTCTCTCAATGTGCAATGGTTGCGGTGGCCATCATATCCTTTCACCAAAGGAAACAACCAGTTGAAAAAGCAGTTCTTGCAGGCAAAATTCCTGTAGAAAGAATTGATGACGCCTGCGAAAGAATTCTTGCTGTAAAAGAAAAAATGGGATTTTTTGAAGAACAGGAAGAAGTCGCAATGACCCCTGAGCTCAAACAGGAAATTTCTGATTTTACTTCTATGGTTGCTCAAAGAGATCTTTGCCTTCAATGCAACAACACAAATCTGTTGCCCCTTGATCCTAAAAAAATTAAAAATGTGGCTATACTTTGTTTCTCACATACTGACTACTTCAGCGAAGCTTTAAATGTAATGAAAGGTGAATTTGAAAAACGCGGAATGAAAGTCCGTCTTCAAAGAAGAGTTGCATCATATGAAGAAATGCAGGAAATAAGTGACGAAAACGATCTTATCATTTATGCAGCATATGTTGCTCCACATGCTCCTATGGGTGGTTCGGGTCTTTTCTGCGACGAATGTAAGGCTCTGTTTTATGCACTTACTGCCGGCAGAGAAAAATCCATTGGTGTTTCCATATTCTCACCCTATGTATACTACGACTACTTTGAAAGTATGGATACATATATTCATTCAGCTATTCAAAAGAAACTCAAGAGGCCTTTGGGAAAGCACTCTTTGGAGAAATTCCTTTCAATGGAGTCTTCCCCTACGAAAAGCCTTGGGAGGAATAAAAGATCTTTAACTCAAAAAAGACAGTTCAAATGAACTGTCTTTTTTAATTTTTATTTTTTAGACAAATGTCTGAGAACTTTGCCGGCACGCTCCATGGTGTGCTTTCCGTTTTCAATCACCGCTTTGCCGTTGACAAATACAAAATCCATTCCCTCGCTGTATTTGCAAGGTTCAGCAAAGGTTGCATTTATCTTAAGATTATCAAGTTCAAATATATTGATGTCAGCAAAATATCCTTCCTGAAGCATACCCCTCTTTTCAAGCTTATAATGTTTTGCCGGCATCCCGGTAACCTTATTAACTGCTTTTTCAATGGAGATTGCTTTTGCATCTCTTACATAATGACTGAAGAAATATGTCATTGACATATAATACTGAACATTTTTGCAAAGAGCAGCAACCGGACCTGTTTCTTCGGTAGTTCTTGCATCAGTCATCCACATATATATCGGGTCCTTTACCACGCTGTCAATCATTGTTTGCTCGTGGAATACATTTGCCTGCATATCAACGCCGCTTGCATCTTCGAATGTAGGTGCCGCCGCTATTATATCAAGGAAACAATCTGCCGGGTCTTTGCCCTGTTTCTTAACAAATTCGGCAAATGGCATATTTGAGAGCTCGGGCATATACTTTGCCTGAACATTAATAAGTCTGTCCCATTGACCTGCTCCAAGAAATCTCCAGTATCTGTCAAGGTCGTTCTTTACCTTTTCTCTTCCTTCGGGGTCTGCAAGAATTTCTTTTGCCTTATCCCAACCCTCGTTGTAAAGCCACGGCGGAAGTATTGCGGTTGCTCCGCCTGATGAAAAACAGGTCGGAAGCATATCAGCATAGACATTAAGCTGTTCGTTTTCTCTTGCATCTTTTAGCATCTGCATACCCTTTTGCAGATAGTCATTAGGAATTCCGTTGTCGTATTTAACATTAAGGTGAGAAATCGTTCCCCTCATACCAGTTTTGCGGATAACATTCAAAAACTCCTCTATAGCTTCCAGAATATATGTGCCTTCATCCCTCATATGTGATGAATAATTTGCATCATATTCTGCAGCAACAAGTGCAAGTCTTTCCACCTCGTCAGGTTTACTCATAATGCCCGGAGCAAATTCAAGGCCCGTGGAAAAACCGATAAACCCTGCTTCCATAGCTTCGCGCAAGAAGTCTTCCATAACTTTAAACTGTTCTTCGGTGTATTCCTCATTGTTGATTCCTGCAATTACACGAAGGTCATTGTGTCCACACAGCCAGGCTGTATTTATTGATGTACCCATTTTCTCGGCTTTGTCAAGCACCGCTGCCATTGCGCCCTTGGGGATGTCTTTCTCCCCAAACATATCATACACACACTTTATTCCGTCTGACTTTTTGTCAAAGGGAATATTAGTTAAGTCGTGTCTCATCGAAAAACCGCAATTTCCGACAATTTCTGTTGTTACACCCTGTCTTACGGCACTCTGAAATTCAGGATTTGCCCACATAGTCCAGTCAGAATGGGAGTGCGAGTCAATAAAGCCCGGTGTTACAAGTTTTCCTGATGCATCAATCACAACAGGAGCTTCAACATCAGATAAGTCACCTATATAATCTATTTTGTCATCGATTATTGCGATGTCAGCATAGTATGCATCCATACCTGTTCCGTCAACAATTTTTCCGTTTTTTATAATTATATCGGGTTTTTTCTTGTATATAGACATTTTATGTCCCTCCAAATCAAAAAAAGAATTTACTGTATTTTAAAAACTAAAGTTTCAAATTGCTCTGCTTCTTTGTTATCACCTGAAGCACAACCACAATAGTTACCAACAGGATTCCCAAAGAGTCTGTTATAATTCCGGGATAAATTAAAAGCAAGCCGCCTAATAAGCTCATTACTCTTTGATACCATGGCATATTGTGAATCAAATACCCCTCAAGTGACGCCGAAACTGCAAATATACCTATCAAGGATGTTATAATTATCAAAACAACCTCAATCGCAGATGTATCAATGAAGAGTAGTGCTGGGTTCAGGGCAAACACATAAGGAACTATAAATGCACCAACCGCAAGCTTTGTAGCCGTGATAGCTGTCTTCATCGGGTTTGCCTGAGCTATAGCCGCACCCGCATAAGCCGCCAAAGCAACCGGTGGGGTAAGGTCAGCAACAATGCCGAAATAGAAAACAAAGAAATGGGCTGCAACAGCAGGCACACCCATACGCACAAGAATCGGTGCGCAAGTTGCCGCCATGATGCAATAATTTGCCGTAGTAGGCACACCCATACCCAAAACAATACAACAAAGCATTGTCAAAAACAATGCAACTATAACCTGATTTCCGGCAAGCGTAACTATACCGTTAATCATCATATTCGCAAGTCCGGTCATTGTGATAGTTCCTGCAATTACACCAGCGATACCACAGGCAGCCGCAACAGCAATCATACCCTGCCCACCTGCCGCAAGAGCTTCCCATATGCGTTTGGGTGTAATTCGGTTTTCTTTATTAAAAGCACTTACAAATATCGCTGCCACAACAGCAATCGCTGCAGCATACTGAATAGAGCGCTGTGTGATACTTACAAGATAAACCAAAAGTATAAGCGGTATCAGCAAATATGTTTTTTTAAGAAGCGGAAGCAGCTTAGGAAGTTCTTCTTTTGTAAGACCCCTCAGTCCCTCTTTCTTCGCCTCAAGATGAACAGTAACAAACACACCTGCAAAGTATAAAACCGCCGGCAAAATAGCTCGTACAACTATATTGCTGTAAGGTACACCTATATAATCTGCCATCAAAAATGCTGCCGCTCCCATAATAGGTGGCATAATCTGCCCACCGGTAGATGCAGATGCCTCAGCGGCTGCAGCAAATTCAGGCTTGTAGCCTGTCTTTTTCATCAAAGGAATGGTAACCGAACCCGAACCAACAGTATTGGCAACCGACGAGCCCGAAACCATACCCTCAAATGCACTGGCAACCACGGCAACCTTTGCAGGACCGCCCGAAAAGCCGCCAACTACAGCATTGGAAATGTTTATAAAGAAATCCGCGATACCTGTACGTTCCAAAAATGCACCAAAGATAATAAACACCACAATAAATTTTGAGCAAACATTTATCGGTGTTGAAAGAATACCCTCTTTTCCATAGAACAAATAATGAACTATATAGTTAAGTTTGCCCCATAGGGTTGGGTTTGAAAGTCCCCAGATAAGAGCATACAAAACAAAACATCCGGCAACTATTACAATCGGTATTCCTACGCTTCGGCGACACGCCTCGGCTAAAGAAATTATTCCTATAATACCTATAACAATCTGATACCATTCAAACTTGCTGCCCTGCTGAATAATAGTAAGTGCATTTGCCGCATAATACAAAAATGCACCTGTTCCCAGAACCATAAGAACTATGTCATACCACGGCATATAATTGACTTTTTGTTTGCCTTTTTTAGCCGGATAAACAATGTATGCAAGGAATACAATAAATGCAACAAAAGTAGTCAAACGAAGTTCCTCAAGCCAGGTGGCAAAAAGAGTTACATACATACAGAACAAAGAAAATATTGCCAAAACACAATTTACAACTGCTTTTGATTTGCCTTCCCATATACGGACATTGGATTCTCTGTCAAATTTTTGCATAACCGCATCCAAATCCATGGGTTGTTGCGGCACAGAAGCAGCTTTTTTTCTGAAAAACATTTGATTTCCTCCTCGGGTAATAAAAATGGCTGCGACGATTCTCCGTCGCAGCCAAAAAATCTTCAAAGTTTAATTAATTGACTGCTACTTCTACACCCTTTTCTGCAAAGTATTTTGCAGCGCCCTTGTGGAACGGAACTGTCATACCTGCTGTTGCATTTTCGATGCTGAGTTCAGCGCCTTTTGCGTTTTCGGCAGTAATAGCTTCTATATTCTCAAATATTGCAGCTGTAAGATTGTAAACATCTTCTTCTGTTGCATCAGCATTTACAATCAATGTAGCCTTAACAGTAACTGTCTTTACATCTTCTTCCTGACCTGCATAAGTTCCTGCAGGTATAGTATGTTCGGTGTAGAACGGACAGCTTGCCATCAAAGTTTTGGCAACTTCGCCATCAATAGGAACAAGATATGCACTGTTTGTTGTGCAAAGTTCGGTAATAGCAGGTGTCGGAGGTCCTGCCACGATAAATGCTGCGTCAATCTTGCCGTCCTTAAGTGCATCAGCACTGTCAGCGAATGACTGATACTGTGCGTTAATATCCTTTTCGGTAAGGCCTGCTGCAGTCAACACATCAATAGCATTAAAGTATACGCCCGATCCCGGAGCACCGATAGAAACTGCTTTACCTTTAAGGTCAGCAACACTTTTGATGTTTGCATCCATTGTTACAAGCTGAACTGCCTCTGCATAAAGGCCTGCAACAGTACGGAAAGAATCTACGCTGCCTTCTTCTTCAAATGAGCGTGTTCCATCCCAAGCATAAGCCATAACATCTGACTGTACTGTACCAAGCTGATAGTTTCCTGCATCTATACCCTGAATGTTCGCTTTTGAACCATCAGTAGAAACAACTGTCACATTGATACCTGCATTGTTTTTGATATACTGACCAAGAACACCTCCATAACCATAATATGTACCTGCTGTACCGCCGGTACCCATGGTCATCTTTGTACTGCCCGCACCACCACAGGCAACCATCAGGGTCATCATCATAACTGTTAATAAAATCGCAATAATCTTTTTCATTTCAACTACCTCCTTATGAGTCATTGTGTTATATTTATATTATTATACACCATTTTATAGTTTTTTTCAAGCATTTATATGTAAATTATTCTTCTTCTGTTTTTGTAGCTCCGACTTCTACAAGTCCATCCGGGGTCTCAACCATATCTTTGCGTTTGAGCAAGAATTTTCTGACCGCAAAAAGTACGGCTATTGCAAAAACGGTAACAAGGTTTTCCCAGGGTGCGGTATGGCCCACTATAAGTTGTCGTGCCAATGCAAAGGCAAGGACTTCAATTATTGTTTCGGGAGTATGTTTGCAAAGCATCTTGATAAGCTCGGCACCGATAGCAAGAATTATTGCATCATCCAGGATTTCAACCAAACCGCTTATACCTTTTGAATACATTGAAATACTGAGAGTATCAATTGCAAGCCTTATACCAAGAAGTAAAATAGCCACACCTACTATTACAGAAATAAAAAGTTCAAATAAATAGCTGATTTCAAACATTCTATCCTGAAATTTTTTTCTCATAATTTTTTCCTTTCATTTTTAAAACAGCTGGTTTGCAATGCAGTTGTTTTAAATCATTACAGTTTTACCTTTACAACTATCTTTTTCACAGGCACAGCATTGCCCTCAACCGCCATTCCGGGTCTGTGAACATCATTGGGGAACAAAATCAGATAATCACCTGATTCAACAACGCAATCTGCACATTTTTCGTTATATTCATAGAACTGAATATCTTTTTCGGGATTATAATCGCTTGTCTGAGTAGCCTTTGCAATATCAAAAGCAGATATAACCTCAATACCTGAAATTATATACTGAATATCAATATAATTTTTGTGTGCTTCAATCTTGCAATCCTGCGGTGCTTTTGCTGTATATTCCTGAACCAGTCCATAAACTTCGGTTCCGTTGATTTCGTACTTTCCAACAGGAAGGTCTTCCTCTGTTGCTTTTTTGATAAAGTCAAATGCAGCCTTAAATCCTTTGTTTAATCCATAATACATTTCGCAATTTTTAATATTGTCAAAAATCATTTTTCATTCTCCTTTTGTTTATCAAATATTTATTTAGAATATTGTATCACAAAAATTTTAAAAAGGCAACCTTGCTTTTCTGAACAAGTCCAGTAATAACGGACAATGACAAAAAATGACCTCCTATGGTAGAATAAAACAAACTACCATAGGAGGTATTTTTATGCCAAGACGAAAAGGAACACCTAATACTCCCCAAACGATAATCGATGAGATTGTTAGAAAACACCACGAAGGTAAATCGGTTAAATCATTAGCTGCAGAGTATAACAAACCATTCAAGACTATAAAAAATATGTGTACAAGAGAAAACAATAAATTGCGTAATTTTAGTGTTCCGAAGCAACGAGGAAGGAAACCTGCAAAGACATTGCAAGAGTACAAATACGAAAACAAAAGGTTAAAGATGGGAAACGAATTGTTGCGGGATTTTCTCTCGCTCACAGAAAGGAAGTGAGAACGAGTGTAAAGTATATGGTTATGTATCTCGAATGGATATCCCTGCAAAAGTCTTGTCTTTGGCAGAAAAGATAAAAGAATGTCAGGACAGATGTGGCAAGACTTATGGTTATCGCAGAGTACATATATGGCTTGAAAGACAAGGGATATATCACAATCCCAAAACAATTCTGCGTGTAATGCAGAAATATGGCTTACTTTCGATAATCAGAAGAAAGAAATATCGCAATTATGGAGATTATCTTCACAAATATCCTAATTTACTAAACAGAGATTTTTCTGCAGAAAGACCAAACCAAAAATGGGTTACAGATATTTCATACATACACACAAAACAAGGGGTGTTGTATCTATCGGTCATAAGAGATTTATATGACAACAGCATTGTTGCCTACAAAACCGGAACGGAGCAGAATGTTAATCTTGTATTGAGTACAATCAGAGCAGCCAAGAAAAAAGAGAAAGTCACTGCAGAGTTGCAGCTCCACAGTGACCAAGGCTTTCAATACACCTCAAATCAGTATTATCGCCTAACTAAATCATACAACATTACGCCATCGATGTCAAGGAAAGGAAATCCTTATGATAATGCTTTAGCGGAAAATTTCTTTTCCATTCTTAAAACAGAGTGTATTTACAGAATTAAACTCAAAACCTATGATGAGGCTCGCCTCATCATAGATGAATATATACATTTTTACAACAATGAGAGAATACAACTAAAAACAAAACTGACACCACATGAAATGCGATGTCAGTATGTTGCTTAAGGTAAATATTTTACCATAGGAATCCTTTTTTGTGCTGTCCGCACAAAATGGTGCAGTTCACTACAAAAATGTCCTTATTTGCACTATCTTTTTCGATATTGTTTGGGTGAAACGCCAAAAGTCTTTTTAAAAAGCCTGTAGAAAAAGCTTACATTCTCATATCCCACCAATGCGGCTATTTCATCAATATTCATATTGGTTGACTCTATAAAAAAGCACACCTGAGACAGTCTCTTTTCCCTTACCAAATCGGTGTAATTTTTTCCTGTCTCTTTTTTTTATTATTCGTGACAGAGTGCTTACGTCATAATGAAGTTCCTGTGCAAGATTTGTTAAGCTGCCGTTTTTGTAATTTTTTCGATAAACCTAAGGACTTTAACTACAAGTTTTTTTCCTCATCAGCAGGCGCCAGTTTTTCCGCACACTCTATAAGGTTCAGGAATATAAGCCCCATAGTAATCCGGTTTATGTTGCTTTTACCTGACCTATTATCTGTCAAAGAATATATAAGATTCTCAACCAGGTTTTGTACGGGCAGGACATCTGCCACCTGAAAATGCAGATACACAGTCCCCGACCCATTGTTTTTCAGGCAATCAGTCACAAATTTTCTAAGTAAAGTATTTTCTTTTCCAAGTATTTTCAGCGTATCATCAAAAAACTCAGGCAGTATAATAAAATTTACCGCAATAACATCATACCCTGCAGCAAGTATTTTCTGTTTTGCGCCTTGACACAAAAGGATAAGCTCGCCCTCTTTAAGATGAATTTTGTTGCCATTTACTATATGCGTGGTACTTCCGCTGCATACATAAACAATCTCAACAGAGTCGTGGGAATGTTTAGGAAAATCAACAAATCTTACATGGGGTCTTACTGCAATCTGCTTTCCTTTTGCAAGTATTTTTTGCTGTTTATAATATTGTCACAGCCCATTAAAGTTCTTTATCAACACTTTCACCATCAAGAATTTTTTGTTCTTCACAAGTTACTTTTTCAGATTTTCAAGAAGGTTTTTGTCAAGCACACAGACCCCTCTTTTCTATTGAGTCGTTAAACCACGATACTTTTTACGGACGAAGTCCCATTCCGCCTTCCAAAGTAAGTGTTTCACCGTTCATATATTTAAAGTCAGGAGATGCAAGCTGAACACATACTCGGCCTATTTCAAGTTCCGAATCACCAAAATGACCTGCGGGCGGCATCTTTACATTTGCTTTAAACGCATCGGGATAAGCGTTTTGAAAGTTTTCAAGCTGAGCTGTCCATGCCAAAGGACAAACAACATTTGTGTTAATTCCGTCCTTTGCCCACTCGGTTGCAGCCACACGCGAAAGACCACGAATGGCTTCTTTTGCCGCAGCATACGAGCATTGACCGTAATTTCCAAACAAACCCGCACCGGATGCAAAGTTGATAACACTTCCCTGAGTTTCCTTTAAATAAGGATAGCAGGCTTTCATATAATAAAAAGTAGCATACAATCCCGAGTACATCGCCAGATTGAACTGCTCTGTAGTGTGGTCCTGTATTGTAACACCTGATGCAGAAGCCTGTGCATTATTTATTAAAACGTCGATTCTTCCAAACGCTTTTACAGCCTCATCTGCAACATTTTTTGCAATCTGCTCGTTGTCTGCGCCTTCCGAAATATCTGCCGAAAGTGCAAGAACTTTTATTCCGTAAAGCTTTTCAAGTTCTTCCTTTGCTTTTTCAAGCTTTGCAACATTTCTGCCCGTTATAACCAGATTCGCGCCCTCTTTGGCATAAGCCGTGGCAATACCATATCCTATAGACCCACATCTGCCGTCCGAGAGTGTTGCAAAGCCTGCTCCTGTTATAATCGCTGTTTTACCTTTTAAAAATCCCATAATTGATAACCCCTTTATTTATAGAATTATATTATTTTTTGTTTATTAATGTAATTAAATTTATAAATATTCTGTCAAGGTCAAAAAGACAATCCCCATATAGAATAGCCTTTTTGATTATATTTTACATTATTTTGCACTTACATATTCAAAATCTTCGCAAATTTCTTCAGATGGTGCAGGGGTAATCAAGGATACCACTACTATAAATATCGAAGAAATTATAAACGCCGGAAGAAGTTCGTAAATCGCAAAGACACCACCAAGCTTGCTTATGCAAAGTTTCCATACAAACACCATAGTGGCACCACTTACCATGCCGGCAACAGCACCTGCCCGTGTTGTTCTCTTCCAGAAAAGTGAGAACAGCATAAGCGGACCAAATGTCGCACCAAAGCCCGCCCAGGCAAACGAAACTATCTTAAATATAACGCTGTTTTCATCAAGGGCAATGACAATCGCAATAAGAGCAATCGCAAGAAGTGTCAGTCTGGTAATCAACATTACCTGCTTGTCGGATGCTTTTTTGCTGAATACACCCTGATAAATATTTTTTGCAAAAGCAGAAGCTGCAATCAGCAAATACGAGTCAGATGAACTGATTGTGGCAGCAAGGATACCTGCCATTACAAAACCTGCCAGGATTGCAGGAAGCGAGCTTGTCGCAAGTGTAATGAATATATTTTCTGCCGCAGAAGCAGTCAAATGAGTTGTGGGATAAAGCTGTCTTCCCAAAAGACCAATAAATACTGCAACACCAAGTGATATAAAAACCCAAATCATTGCAATTCTTCTTGACATCTTAAGCTCTTTTTCTTCACGGATAGCCATAAATCTCAAAAGAACCTGAGGCATACCAAAGTATCCCAGTCCCCAGGCAAGCATCGAACAAATGCTGAGCACTCCATATTCCTTTGCCTCTCCAAAAACAGGCTTACCTGCTTCAACAATCTGAGTTCCAATTTCGCCCAAAGCAGGATTTGCAAGGCCAAAGAAGTCCAAAAATCCGGGGATTTGCTTTGCGTTTTCGATTATTGCACCAATTCCGCCTGCGCTGATTGTACCAACTGCAACAATTACAATAAGGGCAATAATCATTACTATACCCTGCATAAAGTCAGACGCACTTTCAGCCAAAAATCCGCCAAGAATGGTATAAATCAAAACAAATGCCGCGCCAACCAACATCATCGGGATATATGGAAGTCCAAACAATGTCGAGAAAAGCTTACCGCATGTTACAAAGCAGCTTGATGCATAAACTGTAAAGAAAATAAGTATAAACAAAGCCGCAATTGTAAGAATAACCTTTTTCTTTTCGCGAAATCTGTTCGAGAAAAATTCCGGCAAGGTAATAGAATTATTTGCTCTTATACTGTATCTGCGAAGTCTTCTTGATACAAAAAGCCAGTTTAAGTATGTACCAATTGCAAGGCCGATAGCTGTCCAGGCAGCATCAGCACGACCGCACCAGTAAGCAACACCGGGAAGTCCCATAAGAAGCCATCCGCTCATATCTGATGCTTCGGCACTCATAGCGGTAACCCAGGGGCCAAGCGAACGACCTCCAAGATAATAGTTTTCTGAACTTACATTTGCTTTTTTTGCAAATGCAACACCAATAACAATTACTACAGCCATATAAATAACCATAGCAATAAGAATTTGAAGTGTTTCACTACTCATAAATATTCCTCCTAAATCTTAATTGTATTCATTATACTACATATTTTGGTAAAAATCAACATAGAACTAAGTATAGACTGTATTCTGTACTTAATTCTCTGTTTTTAACAAAAAATACCGAAGTAAAAGGCAAATTATATAATACCATTTTAAATACTAATTCCCGACAAAAACATAGGCATAATCCGTTTTGCATAAGAAGACAGCGAATATTCCCCCTTGCATATACACCAGTCATATATAAGTGCGCGTTCACTCATCGCATAAAGCTTCACAATTTCGCTCACTGTCATTTTGTCGGTTATTTCATTGTTTGCCTGTCCGTCTGTAACAATTTTTTTCAAAAGTTTGTAATAAAGTCTCTTGTTGTCAAGAAGGTGCTTTTCGCCCTTTGTAACAAGCTGTGTCGAATAAAGTCTGGTCAAAAGCTCTATATCTATTCTGTCTTCTATAAAAGCAAAAAGTTCGCAATTCAGGTATAGCAGTTTTTCGATACACGACATATTGTCAGACATATCACCTTGAAGTTTTTGATATTCTTCGTCAAATATATAAGACAACGACCCCAAAAGTGCATCCTTACCCTCAAAATAATGATAAAACGAGCCCTTGGATGTTCCTGACTTTTCTATAATTTCTTCAACTGTTGTATTGTCATATCCCTGTTCATAGAACAAATTCCATGCCGCATTTATTATTTTGCCTTTAGTATTTTTATCATTTTTCTTTGACATACCAATTCCTCATTTATACTATTTTTGTACTCCAGTCCGAAACATCCCATACTTCGTCAACAACATCTGTATAAAATTCGCTTTCATGGCAAACCAGCAAAACTGTACCGCGGAATCCCTTTATCGCCCGGGCGAGTTCTTCTTTTGCCGCTACATCAAGGTGATTGGTAGGCTCGTCAAGAACAAGCAGATTGGCAGGATTTTGCATTATCTTGCAAAGCCTTACCTTTGCATTCTCGCCACCTGACAAAACCCTCATCTGTGTTGTAATATGCTCGGTAGTAAGTCCGCATTTGGCAAGTGCCGCGCGTGCCTCGGCATTTGTAAGCGAAGGGAATTCGTCCCAGAACTCCTGAAGTGCCGTTTTGTCGGATGCGCTCTCCTCTTGCTCAAAATATCCAACATTCACAAACTGGTCGTGAACAATCTCGCCCTCCACTGCCGGAATAAGTTTTAAAAGAGTTTTGAGAAGAGTTGATTTTCCAAGTCCGTTTACACCCTTGATTGCAATTTTTTTGTTGCGTTCTATTTCAATATCAATTTTTTTGGTAAGCGGCGAATCATATCCAATAACCAAACCTTTTGCCAATATAACAATTTTGCCCGGCGCTCTGTCAGTTTTAAAATTAAATGTAGGTTTGACTTTTTCAGGTGCAAGACTTATTCTTTCCATCTTGTCAAGTTCTTTTTGCCTTGACCTTGCAAGAGTTGCCGTCGCCGCTCTTGCCTTGTTTTTCGCTACAAATTCCTCGAGGTCGGCAATTTTCTTCTGCTGTTTTTTATACGCTTGCTCGTTTTGCTGTTTTTTAAGCTCATACATCCTCAAAAAATCATCATAAGTCCCTTTATATCGGGTAAGAATTGTATTTTCAAGATGATATATGATGTTTGTTACCTTTGTCAAAAACGGTATATCGTGAGATACCAGAATAAAAGCATTTTCATAGTTCTGCAAAAATCCGGTAAGCCAATTTATATGATTTTCATCAAGAAAGTTTGTAGGCTCATCCAGAATCAGAATCATAGGATTTTCAAGCAACACTTTTGCAAGCAAGACCTTGGCTCTCTGACCGCCACTCAGCTCCGAAACATCTCTGTTAAGACCTATTTCCCCAAGTCCCAGGCCATTTGCATACTCCGAAATCTTGGTATCTATGGTATAATACCCCGAGGAATCCAGAATTTCCTGCATTTCACCCACTTCTTCCATCATATCGGCAATTTCCTGGTCTGTGGCATCTGCCATTTTGTCATACATACTTATCATCTCTTCTTCAAGCGATGACAGGTGTGAAAATGCCCCTCTTAAAACATCCATTATGGTTTTGCCCTTTTCAAGACTTGAATACTGGTCAAGATACCCATATGTAATATGCCTGCACCATTCAACAGTTCCACTGTCAGGCTGAAGCTCACCGGTGATTATTTTGAGGAAGCTGGATTTACCCTCACCATTTGCACCCACAAGTCCGATATGTTCACCTTTCAAAAGGCGGAATGTGGCATCCTCCAAAATCTGACGCCCGCCAAAACTGTGTGTTATATTTTCTGCATTTAATATACTCATTTTGTTTTCTCCATTTTTGTCTTTGAAGTCTTAACAGAAAAAGTGCTACCAAGTCATCTCAGCAGCACTTATCTTACTCAATTGTTCACAATGTTACTCAAAAATTACTCATCCTTTTCTTTTGAGCAAGATAATTTGCTCTTCCTGTCTCATAAAGATTATTTCCCTCACTGTCTATTATTACAACCACAGGAAAATCTTCAACCTCAAGTCTGCGGATAGCCTCAGCTCCAAGGTCATCGTATGCAACAACTTCGGCTTTTTTGATACATTTGCTGAGGAGTGCTCCACAGCCACCTATAGCTCCAAAGTAAACTGCTCCGTATTTTTTCATTGCTTCAATCACTTCGGGACCGCGTTTGCCTTTGCCAATCATACCGGTCTGACCTATAGCTATCAAATCGGGACTGTACGCATCCATACGATATGATGTTGTAGGGCCGGCAGAACCGATAGCCTGACCGGGTTTCGCCGGAGTCGGACCTACAAAATATATTGTGCTGTCCTTTATATCAATCGGCAGTTCTTTACCCTGTGCAAGAAGCTCGCACAAACGCTTGTGGGCAGCATCTCTTGCGGTGTAAATTACGCCTGATATCAAGCAGCTGTCTCCTGCCTTCAATGTTTTTACTTTTTCACGGGTTAATGGTGTTTGAATTGATATAGCCATTTATATCACCTCCGTACGATGTCTTGTAACATGGCAATTGATATTGACCGCTACAGGAAGTCCCGCGATATGTGTTGGAAACTTCTCGATATTTACAGCAAGAGCCGTAGTTTTGCCGCCAAAGCCCTGAGGTCCAATACCAAGATTATTTATTTCATCAAGCAGTTCCTTTTCAAGATTAGCATAAAATTCTTCATTGTTTGGAATGTCAACCGGACGAAGAAGTGCCTTTTTGGCAAGATAAGCTGCTTTGTCAAATGTACCGCCTATTCCCACGCCTACAACAACAGGCGGGCAGGGGTTAGGTCCGGCTTCCTCAACTGTTTTTACTACAAAGTCCTTTACCCCTTGAAGTCCGTCAGACGGACGAAGCATTGCAATTTTACTCATATTCTCGCTTCCAAACCCCTTGGGAGCAACAGTAACTTCAATCTTGTCTCCCGGTACAATTTCAAAATAGAGCATCGCAGGTGTATTGTCGCCTGTATTCACTCTGTCAAGAGGGTCGCGCACTACACTTTTTCTGAGGTATCCTTCATCATAGCCTTGTCTTACGCCCTCATTAACTGCTTCGGTTATATCTCCATTTACATGCACATCCTGGCCGATTTTAAGAAACACACAAGCAACTCCAGTATCCTGGCAAACAGGCTGATTTTTCTCATCGGATATTTCATAATTTTCGATAATCCGTTCAAGAATCTCCTTGGCTTGTCCCCAGTTTTCATCTTCGTGAAAATCTTTTATTCGGTTTTTAATATCATCAGTCAGATGACAGTTTGCTTCAATGCATAAATTCTTCACCGTTTCGGTGATTTTTGCAGCACTAATCTCTCTCATAATAATTCCTCCTATAATTTTTATCGTATATAATTTAAGCTTTGTTGGTTGTCTTCTTTTCTTCAGCTATGTTCAAAGCATCAGCAAGTTTTGATAAAACATAAGAATATCCGTCTTTACTGTGAGGGATAAGGCATTTAGAGCAGTCTTTTATACCATTCTCTGTATAAGTATAACGCCCTCCGCATTTATCTCCTAAAGCATAAAGAGGACAATAACAAAACAAACAGTTGAACTCTTCACACTCAGTCTTGTGGCAGGGGAAGTACTCACATTCAGTATTTTTAAAATAAGAGTAACCGTTTTCCATAACACACTCCGTTTATTTTACCTGGTATAAACCAGTTCATAATGCTCCCCGTCCGAAAATTTGATGCCGTCTACTCCGGTCATTACGCTTTCTCCGTTTTGGGTAATAGCCCAGTAGCTTTTGTCTTCATCATAATCGGCAGTAATTCCGTTTGCAACCTTTACATACAGTCCATATGCCCCTTTTTCGCCCGAAATTATTTCATTGTCGACAAGCGCTTCACCCAAAATTTCTTTATCTGTTTTTATGGTAAAAGTCACAGACTTCTCCCCTGCTTTAACTTCAAGCTTCACTGTTTTTGCTCCTGTCCCAAGTTCAGTATCCTCGGTATAGGTGGCTGTTTCCCAAAGATTCTTTTGTGAATCAGCATCACCACAGGCACTAAAAAATACACATAATGTTGCAATCAGCAGTAAAAAAGATATATTTACGAATCTTTTCATTTTTTCTGCTTTTTCTTACTTAAAAGCCACTGCAGCAATTCTTCATTGTATGCATATTCCCAGGCATTATGCCCCGCTCCGTCAAGTCTGGTATATGTCACATTCGCGTTTGCTTCTTTTAACCTTGCCACCATCTCATCCGATTGAGTTACTGAACTATAAGCGGCAACTTTTCACTTTTTCCTTACCCGAATATTATACAAAAGGAAACACCCATTTTTCTTCTCTGTGCTCAATTTTGTTCATTCCGTATTACTTCCTTTTACAAAGTTTTAAAAGCTTGAAGCCACTTGTTTTTTTATTTAAAATTTTCTTTAATTGTACAATAATTTTGAATTTATTTCAATAATATTTTTCAAAAAGCTAAAGTTTTTTTGTTTTTAAAACAAATTGAAATAACCAAGCGAAAAAATCCACACAAACAATGTAAGCAAGCTCAGTGCTGATGATATAACAACAAGTTGTGCCGCCAGTTGTTCGTCGCCATCCATTTGCTGAGCCATAGAAATAGATGACACAGCAACAGGCGCCGCAAAAACAACAAGAATACAAGCAAGTGCTTCGCCCGTAAATCCCAACTTGACAGCCGCTGTCACCATAATAAGTGGTGCAAGGACAAGTCTTGTCCCGACTGTAATCACAAGTTCCTTCAGGCATCCTTTAACTGCCGAAAATTCAAATTCCGAGCCAAGTACAATTATGGCAAGTGCGTTGCAACAGACAAAATGTCCTTTACCGATTTTTCCAATATTCCGGGAAGCTTTATTCCTGTCAGGAAAAAGGCAATTCCTAACAAGCATCCTATAATCAGAGGATTTGTTAGTATTCCTTTTAAAAGTCGTAAAAAATTTAGTCTGGTGTCGCCACCCCTGAAACACTCAAGTGCTACGACAGAAAGTATGTTGAAAACCGGTATAACAACCGCAACCATCATTGACGCAAGTCCGCCTGACCCATCACCGCAAATATAACCCACAAGCGGCACACCAAGTATTGCAAAATTAGACCTGAAAAAGCCTTGCAGCATAACGCCCCTTTTGGCATTGTCTTTAGTCGAAACAATCACCGCAAAATAGCCCACTGCAAAAATCAGCATTACGCCCAACGCCACAAACCCGATAAGCCTTATATCAAAAACATTTCCAATATCCGTCTTGTAGATATTGTAAAAAAGCAATACCGGCAAAAATACTTTAAATACCAGCTTGTTGATTGAATCAAAACCTTTTTTGTCAGCAATATTCAGTTTTTTCAAAAGATATCCCAAAAGCATCAATACAAAAATCGGTGCAATGGCATTAAAAGACAGTATTAAACTTTCCAAGTTATATGTACCTTCCCTGACGCAGTTTTGACTGTGACCGTGTTGTTATCAGATGCCGGCTTTTATAAGTCTGAAAACTTGCAAAGCAGTATCTTTTAAATTCTTATAGGCATTGTTAGTATTCATAGCTTCTTCTAATGTGCAAGGTTTTCTTAAAATCGGGAAAAAGGCATCAATTCCATGTTCATTACAAACTACAGCATCATCTGTTACGCACCCAGAAAAAGCAATAACGGGTTTATTATACTTTTTAGCAAGTTTAGCAACTCCGATGGGTGCTTTTCCCATATATGACTGACCATCAAGGCGGCCCTCTCCTGTAATCACCAAATCTGCATCTTTTATATGTCTTTCAATATCTGTTTCTCTCATAACAATCTCAATTCCTGACACAAGAGTTGCATTAAGATATGACAACAGCGCAAACCCCAAACCGCCTGCCGCTCCCGTTCCAGGAGCGTTTACATCAGACGCAGGTATAACATTCTTTGTCAGCACAGCATAATTTTCAAGCCATAAATCCATTTCTTTAATCATTTCGGGTGTTGCACCTTTTTGTGGGCCATAAACGGCAGAGCATCCTTCCTTTCCACATAAAACATTTTTTACATCACAGGCAACACAAAATGAACATTCTTTTAATTCTTTAACTGCATTTTCTATTCTGATTTCAGCAATATCCTTAAGCCCTTTAGCACCAAGCGAGACTTGTTCCCCGTTTTTATCCAGAAACTCAAATCCAAGAGCCTGGAGCATGCCAATTCCTCCGTCATTAGTCGCACTGCCGCCTATGCCTATAATAAATCTTCTACACCCCTTTGATATTGCTTCCAAAATCATTTCTCCAACACCATAGGTTGTTGTATTTAAGGGATTGCGTTCATTTGCTGTTATAAGCGTAATTCCTGCCGCAGCTGACATTTCTATAATTGCAGTCTTTGTTTCAGGGATATATCCAAAATTTGACTGAATCTTTTGTCCAAGAGGATTACAAACAGTCGTTTTAACAAGTTCTCCATTAGTTGCAGAAACAATAGCTTCGACCGTTCCTTCTCCTCCATCTGCAATCGGAGATATAACAGTTTCAACGTCAGGATATACTTTCTCAGCAGCCTCTTTAACTGCTTTTCCTGCTTCAAATGTTGTAAGACTTCCTTTAAATGAGTCTATTGCTATTACAATTTTTTTCATTTTCTCACTCCTTTTTCAGCTAATATCTTGGATTGGTCATTAAAATTCACAAACAATTTATATTCTCATTTTTTGACAAAATCAGTATACCACAAAAAAACAAAGCTGACAAGCCATAAAAATACTTTGTCAGCTTTTTGTTTTCACTTTTTCATATCTCCGCTTGCCGGATTGTCTATCAGTTCACCGTTTTCGCCAAAACGCGACCCATGACACGAACAATCCCACGAATGTTCGTCCGGATTATATTTAAGTGCACACCCCAGATGAGGACATCTTGGAGCGGTCGGTCTGACAAGTCCCCAGATTGATTCAGCAGCATTAACTGCAAGCTGCGGACGGATAATGCTTCGTGATGGCGAAAAAACTTCGGCATATTTATTCGGCTTTTCACAAACAAGGTCCTTAAGAATCATCCCCGAGACCATTGCAGAGGTCATCCCCCATTTATTGAAGCCTGTCGCTACATAAAGTGACGGCGTTTTTTTTGAATACTGACCTATATACGGAATATCGTCAAGCGTCATACAATCCTGAGTTGCAAATCGGCAGACCTCTTTTGCCTCAGGATAATTCCTTTTTGCAAATTCCAGAAGTTCATCCCAGTTTCCCCCATTCTTGCCTGTGCGATGCCCACCTCCGCCAACAAGCAAAATGTCATTGTAATCACGAAAGGACATACCCTTTTCGTCCTCATCAACATACATTCCATCTACCGATGACGCATTTTCAAGTGCCAGCACATAAGAACGATGCTGATACATTTTTAAAAAATAACTGCCGTGCTTGTTCAAAAACGGAAAGTGTGTTGCAACAATAACTTTTTCTGCTTTTATTTTCCCGTTTTCGCATATTATTCCGTCGGGCCTTAGCTCTCTTACTTTAGTATTTTCGAATATGGGAAGATTTTTTGCAATTCCAAAGGCAAACTTAAGTGGGTGAAACTGCGCCTGATTTTCGATTTTCACAGCTCCCGCAACCGAAAAAGGCAGCGGCAAATCTTTTTCAAAAGTTGCAGGACAGTTGATTTTTTCAAGTGCCCTGATTTCGTTCTCTATCTTTTTGCGGTTGGTTTTTGAATATACAAAAGAATCTTTTTCGCAAAAATCACAATTTGTTTCTTTGCTCATATTTCGGTAATTCTCCAAAGCTTCGAGCTGAGCATCCATATAAAGCCTTGCAACATCTTCGCCAAAGCGAGAAATCATTTTATCATATATAAGTCCGTGCTGACAAGTAATTTTTGCAGTTGTATTTTTTGTTATTCCCGAACAGATTTTGTCTGCCTCGACCAAAATACTATCAACCCCGACATTTTTAAGCATATAAGCACACAAAATACCTGTAATGCCACCGCCTATAATCAGAACATCGGTTTTTATATCTTTTTTCAATTTGTCAAATTCGGGTCTTCCTTCGTATTCTGTCCATATTGATTTCATTTATATCACCTCATATTGTTTAGTATTTGCACTTGCAAAAAACAAAATTCAGTAATATAGAAAAATTATCTGTGAATAACTTCTTTTGAAATCTTTATAAACTCGCCCATAGCTTTTGAGCAGTACTTATTCCGTTTATGCACTATATACAATGTCCGGGTGCAGCGTTTACTTTCAACCTTGTAAAGAACAACATTTTCGTGAAATTTTCCGTATTTAAAAAATGTATCAGTCAAAAAACACAGTCCCATTCCGGACTCTGAAAGAGTATATGATATATTAAGCTGGTCAACGCTGAATATCACATTGGGAACAATATTATTTTTCGAAAAAACATTCATAGTGCGGTTATACATATCATTGCCTTTTTTAAGCATTATAAATTTCTCGTCTTTAAACATTTCAATCGGCACAGCATCAATCAAGCTCAAGTCTGCCGTTTTGTCGCAAATACTTTCAGGCTGAATTTGAAAATTCTTAAGCTTGTCATTTATTGACCTGTCCTTGGGCACACAAAGCAATATAGCCTCATTAAGCAAAGGATATCCCTGATATTGATTCATTGATTCATCAAAGCTGTCAATAACAACATCAAGTTCCTCATTTTCAAGCATAGCGCTTAAAGTAGCTGAATTTGCATCTGTAAGGACAACTTCGATTTTGGGATGTTCTGCCGCAAATTTATTTATTATTTGCGGAATTATATATGAAGACATATAGTTTGTCCCGCCTACTTTAATTTTTCCTGTTTCAAGATTGTAAATATCATTCATTTTGTTCAGAAATTCATTTTCAACAGTCATTATCCGCTCTACAGCCAATATGTACTCTCTGCCTATTTCGGTAAGTTTGACGCTTTTCCCACCTCGCTCAAAAAGTTCGGCACCAATATTTTTTTCGATATTTTTATAGCAGCGCTAAGTGACGATTGCGATATAAAAAGCTTTTCTGCCGCCCTTGTAAAACACAAAAAGCCTTATTTCAATCTTATGAACATAATTTTGCTTTCAATTCTTGTGTTGCCATAGCCTCGTACTTTGTGTATGGAATGAAACCCGAGCCTGTGATTTGCAGTATTATTTATTCCTTTGTGACAACCACCGTAAGTAATCATATGCGTTTGTCTGCAAACGAAAATATTAAACTGGAAATTGTATCACCAAGTGCCGAAGCACTTTGCAAAGAGATATCCGATAAATTCCATCAGTCAGCAACCATAATTGATGCACACGGCTCGTATTCGGGCAACAATACAAAAATAGTCCTTTGTGTCGTAAATAAAAAAAATGTTCCTTATATTGAAAACATCATCCTTAGGTATCCAGATTGCGTTGTGTTTAAAAGTATAGTAGGCAATTCAATAACCGGAACTTCATACAAAAAAAGAGCACTCAATTTGAGTACTCTTTTTTGTGGCAAGGCAGACCCATAGAGATATTTTATAAAATTCGTTTTGCGGAGCAAAACTACCTTTTCTATTCTCTATTCTCTTTTATCTCTTATCTGGAAACGACAATTTTTAGAGAATAGTGAAGAGTGAAAAGTGAATAGGTAAGAGTACAAAAAGAAACGACAACTTTCTTGTCGAAAATTGTCGTTTCTTTTTGGTGCCGGTGATCGGGGTCGAACCGATACGGTATCACTACCACAGGATTTTGAGTCCAGCGCGTCTGCCAATTCCACCACACCGGCATTTAATCAACATTGGCTATTATATCACACCCTAAAACCTTTTGCAATAGTTTTTTAAAAAATTTTTATATGTATTTTTCAACAATTTTTTTCATTTCTTCAAGCTTGGTCTCGATGTCATATACAAGTTTAAACTGAGTACGGGCTCTGTCAAGATTGTGACCCTCGCGGTGAATTTTAAAATATTCGTCACCATTTATGTGGTCAGCCAAAAATCTTGTTCCACATTCATAAGTCATAAGCAATACCGAAATCGGCAAAAGTTCAATCTCTTTTTTTGTGATTGTATCTTTCATCTCTCCAACAAAACCTTTTGTAAACTGTTCAAACTTTTCAAGGTCAAACCAGATTTTTTTAAGGTCTTTTTCATCTTCGGCACCGCTTGCCGCTCCAAATCTCATTGCATCGCCAAAATCATAAAGCATCGAGCCCGGCATAACTGTATCAAGGTCGATCACACATACAACCTCGCCCGATTTTTCATCAAACAAAATGTTGTTAAGTTTTGTATCGTTGTGGGTAACTCTGAGCGGAACTTCACCTGCATCCATCGCATCAGTAATAAGATTTGTATATTTAGTGTATTTTTTTGCGAACTCAACCTCGGGCATGACTTCATCAAGTCTGCCCGATTTGTTCGCTTCAATTGCTGACATAAGCTGATTTACACGTACCGGAGTATTGTGAAAATCAACAATGGTTTCGTGAAGATTTTCTGCCGGGAAGTCATCAAGCATATTTTGAAATCTGCCAAAAGCTTTGCCCGCATAATAAAGCAGAATTGGGTCTTCTGCTATATCATAGCTTACGGAATTTTCAATAAATCTGTACATTCTGAAATAATTTCCGTTGTTGTCCTTATAACAATTCTTGTTTTCCAAAGTTCTGACAACAGTCAAAGTTTCGCGGTCAGGGTCACCGCCTGCATCTTTGATTTTTTTCTTAAGATGCAACGTTACACCCTCGATATTTTCCATTACTTCTTCAGGACTTTTAAAAACATTGCTGTTTATGCGCTGCAAAATATATCTTGGTGCATTGTCACAAAGATATGTGTCGTTTATATGCCCGTTTCCGTAATTGCCTATTACTTTTTCCACTGCAAAATGTGAACTTATTTCATTTATATCATAGTTCATCAAACAAATCCTCCACGACCTTAATTCACGCAAACAATGTTCTTGTCTGCGAATTTTCCCTTGGTTTATTTTCCTGTATATGCTTCCTCGTCGCAAATAACGATAACATCCGGATGAAGTTTAAGCATAGTTGCCGGGTTGCTTGTTGTAATTCCGCCGTTTATAAGTTTGTCAACAGCTTCGTGCTTGTTTTTTCCGCTTGCAAGAATAATTATTTTTCTTGTTGCAAGAATTGTAGCAATTCCCATAGTAAGCGACTGTGTGGGAACATCCTCTATTTTCTCAAAAAATCTTGAGTTTGCCTGTATTGTGTTTTCAGTAAGTCCGGTAAGATGAGTTTTTGCAACCAACTCTTCGTCAGGCTCGTTAAAACCGATATGCCCATTCTGGCCTATTCCCAAAACCTGCAAATCAATACCGCCGGCAGCCTCAATCATTTTTTCAAATTCGTCACATTCCTTGTCGGTGTCCTCTGCCATACCATTTAAAACATGGGTTCTTGTGATATCGATGTTTATATGATTGAACAGGTTATCGTTCATAAAATATCTATAGCTCTGGTCATTTTCGGGAGATATAGGATAATACTCATCAAGATTGAATGTTGTTACATCCTTGAAATCAATAACGCCCGCCTTGTTCTTTTCGGCAAGAAGCTTGTATGTTCCAACAGGAGTAGACCCTGTAGCAAGTCCCAAAACCGAATCAGGTTTTAAAATCACCTGACTTGCAATAATATCCGCTGCTGTTTTGGATATTTCATCATAATTCTTACAAACAATAACTCTCATAACATCCTCCATTCTGCCGAAACTATCGGCTTAAAGCTAAAAAATAAAAACAAAGACTGTGTGCATATTTTGCGCACAACCTCTTATATTATATATCAATATATTTAAATTGTATTTGCACAAAAGTAATTTTTTTTTGCATTATATTAAATCGCAACCTATAATATATCAAAGTGCAACCGCTGATTTTGCTGATTAAAATGTTATTTTTTTGGACTTTAAACATATTTTTCATAATTTTTCGAAAAAAAGCTTGCAAAACTAAAACTATTCTGCTATAATAATTCAAGTTGAATTAATTTCTTAATTATTTGATTTTACGTAGGAGGTGTATATATAATGGCAAAATGCGAAGTTTGCGGCAAGGAAATGAAGTTTGGAATTAAGGTTTCCCATTCACACCGTCGTTCTAACAGAACCTGGAAGCCTAATATCAGAAGAGTTAAGGCTGTTGTTGACGGAACACCAAAAAGAGTTTATGTATGCTCAAGATGTTTGAGATCAGGTAAAGTACAGAGAGCTGTTTAATTACAAACAAATTTAAGGACCACATTTTGTGGTCCTTTTGTTTTATGTAAATTCAGGCGTTGTCGCTATTCATTTTAAAAATACTTTTCAGAATCCCCCTAAGAAGCTTAGGTGCTTTTACAACAACAATCTTCAATTTCTGCTCCTCCCCTCTACTTTTTTATGATTATACACACTCCCACACCCACAAACGAAAGGCCCAGCAAGGTGATTAACAGATATCTTGGAATAGCATAAGCCAGAAAAAGTCCCACACCCACAGCTATAAAAAAATATCCCACACTGCAATTATTTCTTCGAGAGCAACATTTTCGCTTTCTTTGCATTCACCTCACCATCCTTTAGTCTCAGTATATTCATTGATGAAAATTTGGTTACCGCAAAACATTTAAAAGGCAAAACTGCCCCTATTTTGCTATTGACAAAAAAAATAAATATGATAAAATATTTAAAGTAGGAAATTTTTTATAACTAAGGAGGCTTTTCACAAAATGGAAGTAAGAAATGCATCAAATTCCAGAGATGTAAAACACTACACAACAGAAAGATTAAGAGAGGAATTTTTAATTCAGGGTCTTTTTACCAAAGACAATTTTAAGATGGTTTACAGCCATATAGACAGAATTATCACTGCAGGTTTTATGCCGGTTACAAAAGAACTTAAGCTCGAGGCAGGCAAAGAACTTGCTGCTGATTATTTCCTTCAGAGACGCGAGATGGGTTGTATCAACATCGGCGGCAAAGGTATAATCACCATTGACGGCACCGAGTACGAAATGAACCCCCGTGATGGTATTTATATTGGTATGGGCAACAAAGATGTTACTTTTAAGAGTGTTGACAGCAATGAACCTGCCAAGTTTTATGTATCTTCATGTCCCGCACACAAGGAATATCCGACAGTAAAAATCGATATTACAAAGGCAAAAAAAGTTCCGTGCGGAAGCGTTGAAGAATGTAACAAGCGTGTAATTAATCAGTACATACACCCCGAAGTAATGCAAAGCTGTCAGCTTGCAATGGGTCTTACACAGCTTGAACCCGGTTCGAACTGGAACACAATGCCATCACATACTCACGACAGAAGAATGGAAGTTTATATGTATCTTGATATGTCTGAAGATGATGTTGTTTTCCATATGATGGGCGAACCCACAGAAACACGCCATATCATTATGCACAACGAAGAAGCAGTTATCAGCCCAAGCTGGTCAATCCATTCGGGCGTTGGAACAAAAGCATACTCCTTCATCTGGGCTATGTGCGGCGAAAATCAGGAGTTTACTGATATGGATCATATCGAAACCAAAGATTTGAGATAATTTTTAATTAAAGAAAGGATAAATATTATGTTTAGATTAGACGGAAAAGTAGCACTTGTTACAGGTGCATCATACGGTATTGGTTTTGCCATTGCAAAAGGTTTTGCAAAAGCAGGTGCAAAAATCGTTTTTAACGACATCAATGAAGACCTCGTTAAAAAAGGTCTTGATGCATACGCAGCAGAAGGCGTAGACGCAAAGGGTTATGTTTGCGATGTTACCGACGAAGATGCTGTAAATGCAATGGTTGCTCAAATCGAAAAAGAAGTTGGCACAATCGACATTTTGGTGAACAATGCCGGCATCATCAAAAGAATTCCTATGCACGAAATGACTGCTGCAGAATTCAGACAGGTTATTGATATCGACCTCAACGGTCCCTTTATTGTATCAAAAGCAGTTATCCCTGCAATGATGAAAAAGGGTCACGGAAAAATTATCAACATATGCTCTATGATGTCAGAGCTCGGCCGCGAAACTGTTTCAGCTTATGCTGCTGCAAAGGGCGGACTTAAGATGCTTACACGAAACATCTGTTCGGAATACGGCGAATACAACATTCAGTGCAACGGCATTGGACCAGGATATATCGCTACTCCTCAGACCGCACCGCTTAGAGAACCCCAGGAAGACGGAAGCAAGCATCCCTTTGACAGCTTTATCTGTGCAAAGACTCCTGCCGGCAGATGGCTTGACCCCGAAGAATTGGTTGGCCCTGCTGTATTCCTTGCATCAGAAGCATCAAATGCTGTAAATGGTCACATCCTGTATGTTGATGGCGGTATCCTTGCTTACATCGGTAAACAGCCCAAATAATGAACTTTCTCAAAATATCCTGCAAAGCTTTTGCAGGATATTTTTATTTTATCTTTCACTTGTTTTTTAATGTTTTTTATGGTAAAATTACATTATTAATTATTACAGAAAGGAAAGGTTGCAATGGCAGTAAAAATCCTACACACAGCCGACATTCATATTGGCTCGGGCAGGACCGGTGTCAAAAACGGAAAAGTCGAAATCGAAAATACTTTTTTCAGGATTATCGACCTGTGCAAAAGCGAAGATATTGACTTTCTTCTTATTGCAGGGGATCTTTTCAATTCGCCTTATATTCCGCACGAGACCGCCGAAAAGGTGATTTCTGCCTTTTCGAAAATTCCTGATACTATTATTGCAATTTCTCCCGGAAACCACGATTTTGTATGTCCGGGGTCAGTTTACTCCAAATATAAATTTCCCGAAAATGTTATCGTTTTCAGCTCGTTTCTGGAATATCGGGATTTCCCTGAAAAAAATGTCAGACTTTGGGGAGCAGGTTTTACCGACCGTTTTGAAGCTTTACCACTTTTACAAGCTAATGAAAATACAAGCAATGATTTTTTAAACATTTGTGTCCTGCATGGCGAAGTTGTTGCAGACAACTCGCCAAGCACCTACAACCCCATTTATCCGGCTTTAATCAGTAAGTCGGGCTTTGACTATCTTGCCCTTGGTCACATACACAAATTTTCGGATATAGAAAAACTGGGCAAAACATACTTTGCCTACAGCGGCTCACCTGACGGTATGGGTTTTGACGAAACCGACAGTCATGGAGTTTATCTGGGAACTGTATCAAAAGACTCCTGTGAGTTTAGACGCATAGAGCTTTCCTCGCGTCAATATATCGAGACAAGTTTTGATGTAACATCATATCAAAATCTGTTTGACATTGCCGACAGTATTTTGGAAAGCATTAAACAAAACAACCCCGAAAGTTATACAAAAAATCTTTATCGCATAAATCTTACCGGTGAAGTTTCGGCATCTTTTTTTGTAGACCCATCTCAGCTTGTTAAGCTTTTGTCCGAAAAGCTGTTTTATGTCGAAATTGCAGACAAAACAACAGCAGACACTTCAGATTTGCTCGCACTTGCAAACGAAATGTCTCTCAGGGGGGTCTTTGTTAAAAAAGCTCTCGAAAAAATATCTTCAGCTTCCGATGACGAGGAATCCATCCTTAAAAACGCTCTGAAATTCGGTCTTCAGGCATTTGGTAAGGAGGTAATGCTTAATGATAATTAAATCAATCGAAATTGACGGGTTTGGCAAGTTTTCAAACTTTTCTTTTGCGCCCCAAAAAGGTTTTAACCTGGTTTTTGGCAACAACGAAGATGGCAAAACAACACTGATGTCCTTTGTCAAGATGATGTTTTACAGCAGCAGCAGTAAAACCGAAAAGGCAACCGACCTTTTTAAAACTTTGCGAAAAAAATACAGGCCCTGGAACGGAAGTAAAATGCAGGGTGCCATTGAATTTGAATTTGACGGTATGGAGTTTCGTTTGCAAAAAGAATTTTTGAAATCTGAAGTATCCGATAAGGCTTCGGTCTTTTGCAAAACAACAGGTGAAGAGATACAATTTGATAACAAAAACGATGCCGGCGAGTATTTTTTCGGTATGACACTTGACGAATTTGAGCGAAGTGTCTTTATCGGTCAAAACGGCGGTTTTTCTTCCGATGGTTCAAGTGACAGTCTTGCGATGAGGGTCTCCAACCTTTCGGTTTCGGGTGACGAAAACATTTCTCACGAAACCGTAATAAAACGCCTTTCTGCCGCCATTGAAGAGCTTTCTTCAAAAACGGGTAAAAAAGGTATCCTGGTTGATACAAACAAAAAGCTTGATGACCTTAAGTTTGAAGAACAAAGACTTGTTATGATTGAGAAAAATCAAAGTGAAGCTGAGTCAGAAGTTTCTAAACTCAAGGACGAAATCTCAGCACTTGAAGAAAAACTTGCTCATATCTCTGAGAAAGAAAAGGTTGAATCTGCAAAAAAAGAACTCAATGCTCTTTACACCCTCCACAATAAGCAAAATCTGCTGTCAGCGGAACAAAATCGACTTTTGCTTTATGGTGTTCCCGAAGAAGTTCTTCGCAACTACATCAAGTCCGCCAAGGCTCTAAATGACAAAATCGATGCCTGCCTTACTTCCATTCAGGAAATAAGCGAAAATCAAACTGATACGGTAATTCCCGACGAAGAATATATGCGACTTTCGCAGCTTGACGAAAAAGTGTCAAAGCTCAGGAGAGATATAACTCTTATCGATGGTAAGCTTGCAAATCTGAATGACGAACTTAAAAAAACAACGCGCAGCGAAACAAGAAAAAACAGAGTACTTTCGCTTCTTCCTCTTATCGCATCACTTGTCGCTGCAGCTTTTCTGTTTTTCCAGGTTTCAGCAACTTCGGCATCAATTGTTTTGGGTCTTGGAGTTGTTTTAACTATTTGTCTTTTTTGCACAGCAAAAAAATTTGCTTTGTCAAGCCTTTCAGTTGGTATTTTGAAAAGAGAATTTGATAATTTGCTCCCGGAGCTTTCGTTCTTCTCAAAGGATATAACTTCAAAAAATTCAGACCAACTTTCAGCGTATGCAAAATCTCTTCTTTCGGATGCTGTTTCGGACCTGTCGGCATCGCTTGCTTCACACCATGCAGGCAGTATTGCCGATCTCAGGAAAAAATCCACCGCTGCGCAAAATGAAGAGCTTAAGGCTGCAACCCTGGAGCTTTCGATTGAAAAAGAAAATTTTGTCAGTCTCGCTTCCTCGGTCAAGGATGTTAACACCTATTCTGCTGCCAGAATTATGTATATTGAGCTTTCTGAAACTCTTTTGGCGATTGACAATTTGAAAGCCGAGCTTGAAACTCTTTGCAAAGCAACAGGTATTTTGGATACCTCCCCTGCCTTTGTGGACAACCGTATAAAAGAACTTGGTGAATTTATTCAAAAGACCGAAAATCATAACGATTTAAAAAATGTGTCTGCGGACAATATCCGTTTTCAAATTCAAACAAAGCGTTCAAAGCTTGAAGAACTTCAAGGACAAATCGTTATCAGCGAGCGAAATCTTGATGAAGTCAGACGGCAAATAAAAGAAACCGAAGAAAAGTGTCTCTTGCTCGAAACCCGACTTAAAGAACTGACACTTGCCAGGGATATAATGAATGAAGCCATTTTGGATGTAAACAAGGGTCTTGGTTCACACCTTGGCAACAAGGTAGGCGAATATCTTTCCAAACTTTCGGATGGCAAATATCACGATGTTCTTGTCCCCCGGGACCTCAGCATTGAAGTCAGACAAGGGGCGGGCGAAGAATATCACGAATGGAAATATATGAGTCAAGGAGCGATTGACCGCATATATCTTGCTCTTCGTCTTGCTATGTCAGATATAATTGCACAGGAAAAGCAAGCACTTCCGCTGTTTTTTGATGACATACTCTCGCAATATGATGAAGAAAATTGCAAAAGAGCACTGTTATTTTTAAAAGAATATTTAGAAGATTCAGGCACAGCTTCGCAAATATTGTTTTTTACCTGCCACAAGCACATTGCAGATTTGGCAAAAAATATTTTTAACGAATATACTGAACTGCGAATAACATAAAGAAAGAAGGATATAAATATGTCAATGACCATAACTTATGAGCTTGAAGGGGCATTGTATGTCAACTTTACAAACCGTTGCTGCAACGACTGCACATTTTGTCTTCGCAACAATCATGACTCGGTAAACGGCGAGGACAATCTATGGCTAGACCGCGAGCCAACTTTTGAAGAAATTTCAAAGGACTTCGAAAAACGCGATATGTCCAGATACCCTTGGGTTGTATTTTGCGGATATGGTGAACCTTTGATGCGTTTTGACACCTGCATCAAAACAGCAAAGTGGCTTAAGGAAAACTACCCCGATACAAAAATCCGTATCAATACCAATGGCCTTGCAAACCTTATCGAAAACCGCGATGTAACCCCCGAATTTGACGGTATCATTGATGCAATATCAATCAGTCTTAATGCACCGACGGCAAAACAATATGACAAGCTTTGCCGCAGTGATTTTGGTGAAGAGGCTTTTTCTGCTTTGCTTGACTTTGCAAAACGTGCAAAGGACTTTGTCCCAAGTGTGACACTTTCGGTTGTGGACCACGACCTCAGCAAAGCCGAAATAGAAGCTTGCAATCAGCTTGCAAATGATTGTGGAGTAAACTTCAGAGTCCGCAAGTACATTGAATAATTTTTTGAAAGGTATGACCAGTATGCAGTTCGAGATAAAACCTATTGTTCTTGAAGACAAACCGCTTTTTGACAGGTATTTTTCGGCTTACAATGGTATGAATTCAGAATACACATTTACCAATATGTTTATGTGGCGCAAAAGCTATAATATCCGTTACGCGATAATAGATGATACTCTTTGTATTTTTTCCAGGCATGGTGAAAGTCCCGAAACCGTAAACTTTCCCATCGGAGAAGGCAATCTTAAAACTGTCTTTGACAAGCTATTTGATTATTTTGCCTCTATTGATCAGGCACCGCTTATCAGAATTTATAACGACAGCGAAATAGATGCTTTAAACCAAATACTTCCCGACATATTTATATTCACCGAGGACCGAAACTCCTTTGATTATGTTTATAAAGTTTCTGACCTTGTAAACCTTACCGGAAGTCAGTATCACTCCAAAAGAAACCACATAAATCAATTTGTTTCGAAGTTTGACTTTGAATATAAAAAAATAACCGAAAAACATCTTTCGCCCTGTTTTGATATGTTTGAAAAATGGTGCAATACCAAAGCGGACAGTATTTCAGACATTGATGAGCAACGCACGGCAGTCAAGTCTCTTATTGATAATTTCGATTTTTTGGGTGTAACAGGCGGATGTATCCTTATTGACGGGCAAATTGTTGCCTTTTCATTCGGAGAAGTCCTGAACACAAAAAATTCGGTTGCGGTAATACATCTGGAACACGCCGATACAGAGTTTCAGGGAAGCTTTCCGTTTATAAATCAACAATTTTTAGAGCACGAATGGACTGACTGTGTTTATGTAAATCGTGAAGAAGACATGGGGCTGCCCGGTCTGAGACGTGCAAAAAAATCCTATAAGCCATGCCTTATGATAAAAAAACATATTGCATCGCTTAAATAACAGTAATATTAAAACACATCCTCAAATAATTATAAAACAGGACAACTGTTAAAGAAGGTGTGTTTATGTTTTTTGATGGTTCATCGGTATTCGCTTATGGGGCAGGGCTTTTGCTTGTTCTTGTTGTGTGCCGCATTTTTATAAGACCAATAAAATGGATGTTTAAGCTTTTGACAAGCAGCCTTTTGGGCGGTCTTATTCTTGCTGCAGTCAACTTTATGGGAGGTTTTGCAGGCTTTTGTGTAACCATCAGCCCTCTTGCAGCTCTGTTTGCAGGAACACTTGGCGTCCCCGGTGTGCTTCTTGTAGTTTTTCTTCAATACTTGCTTTAAAAAAACTGTGCCAAAATATATTTGGCACAGTTTTTTTATTCTTCATCATTTATGCTTTTTCTGAGTTCTTCTACTGACCCTTCAAGAGATTTTAGTGAATTACCAAAAGCATTCCAGTCATTCTCTGCGCTTGCCTTTTTCACTTTATCAAACTCCGCTATCACCTTGTTTGCTATCGTTTGATAACTCTCGCCTTGGTACTGTGTTGACTGGTCAGGCTTTTCGGGGGCGCTTTCTCCAAACAGAGCATAAAGTGCCTCCTGCAAAGTCGCTTTCATCTCAATTTTTTCATCATAGGCAACCACAACCTGTTTAAGTTCGGGCAGAGTTGTTTTGTTGCTTGATGCGATATAAATCGGCTCCACATACAAAATCGACTTTTCGATTGGGACAACTATCATATTGCCCCTGATTACCTGCGAACCGCCCTGACTCCACAAATTCAATTCTTTTGATATTTGCATATCCGAATTTATACGGTTTTCCACCTGCATTGGTCCGTATATATTGATATCTTTGGGGAACTTATAAACCTGAAGTTTGCCGTAATTATCCCATTCGTTGCTGACCGCAAGCCACGCAACCATATTATCTTTGTTTGACAAAGTATATGAAATTGTAAGAAGAAGCTCCTCATCTTTGGCATTTTCAAGACGCATCATATTGTAATAGGGTGCAATCTCCTTCTCCTCGGTTGATGTGCCATAGCGTTCTTTTGCGATTGCCCACATATCATTTTTATTATAAAATACCGTCGGATTTGAAAGATGATACTTTCCATAAACACGTGACTGAACATCAAACAAATACTCAGGATACTTTATATGCTTTTTCAAATCTTCGGGTAATTCCTCGTTTTCAAAAATTCCGGGATACAAAGATTTGTACATATTTGCAATCGGGTCGGCTTTGTCCACAATATAAAGTTTAACATCACCGTTATAGGCATCGATCACAGCTTTTACCGAATTTCGTATATAGTTGTAATCGCCAACACTTTGTGAATATGGATATTTGTCAGTAAAAGTGTACGCATCAACAATCCACTTGAGCGAGCCATCACCGGCAATTATCATATAAGGATCGCTGTCATACTTTAAAAACGGTGCAACAATATTGAGTCTTTTGTTTATGTTTCTGTTTATAAGTATCCGGCTTTCATTTGAAACAAGGTCTGACAGAACAAGACGCACATCACCAAACTTTGCCGCAAAAAGCAAACGATTGAGCGGACTAAGCCTCAATCCGCCACTTCCGTCATAGGAAAATTCGATATCTTCCTGATTTTCGGAATAGTCAAGCTCTTTGTACTTTTGATTGCCGACAATAACATAGTCATCGGTAATTTCGCCGTAATAAATTCTTGGTTGCTTGATTTCGGGAAGTCCGTCTGCTGATTTTGGCGGTATATCCCTGATAAGAAATTCGGGTTGTCCCTGAGAAGTAACAGTGTTTATTGCATTTGCAACAACACCAAAACCATGAGTGTATCTCAGAGTATTGTTTATATAGGTGTCTGCTGAGTCACTTAAATTCTCTTTTGTTATCTCTCGGGGAGTGATTGCTACTGCCGCTTTTTTACCGTTTATGGTATAGGGAACAATATCTGTCTCGACAAACTTATAGTAGTTGCGGATACCCTGAATCTGATTGAGTACCGTCAAGTTGGCAGACAAATCAAGGATTCTGATATTATCTGTAATCTCGCTGTGCTCTTTAATTTCTTCTGCTACCAGGTCATTTTTAACATCAAACACGACCTCAGATATATTATCAAGTCCATACGCAGCCTGAGTAAATTCAATATTTGCCGAAATATTTTCCTGTTCTTTGATAACCTCGTTTGGCGCGACAAATACACTTTGCACCAAAAAAGCCAAAACAGCGGTCAAAATCATCAAACCCGGAAAAGCCAAAACCGAAATAGTAGCTGGCTTATATTTCTTCTTCAAAACAAAAACCAGGAACAATACCGAAAGGAAAACAATAACAAACGGAGCTAATCTGTAAAACCCAAGCCAAATGGTTTTGTCTGTATACCCCGCACCCTGCAGTTCTCCAAAGCTTCCATACAAAATTTCTTCGGCTTTGAAAATATAGGTCAGGCAATAAAGCAAAACCAATACAGCGATATTCACAAGATTGTGAATTGCTATTCGCTTTACTCCAAAGAGGTCTCTGGATGAATATCCGCCCGCAACTGTTCCCAAAATCCAGTAAGACACAAGTACAAAAACTGTAATTGCAAACCATCCACCAAGGACACTGTTTAAAGCTGACTCCAAAAAAGGTCTTTGGAAAACATAGTAGCCTATATTTTTTCCAAATACAGGATCATTCCGGCTAAATTCCCCTGCGTTCATAAAAACAAGCAACTTTTCCCAAAGTGAACTCCCGACAGTGCGGCTGAGAATAAATGCAAACACAAGAGCAATAAGTGCTGAAACCGTCAGTTTTTCAAAAATTGCCCGTTCGACATTCAAAAGAGAAAGATTTCGTCTGACAAACAAAATACCAAATAAAGCGGAGACAAAAAACAAGGCAAAGCTTGTTCCCTGTACCACAATGCGCCAAATAATGTTTTTAACAAATACAGATGTAAATTTTTCGCCTACTTCAAGTATTTCTATATATTCAAAGAAAATGCCGGCAATTGAGCCGATTGCAAACAAAATCACGGCTACAATCAAATACCACAAGGTCTTTTTTGAAAATCCCCTCTTTTTGTCAGCAAAATCCTTGCCAAAACCTTTTGCATCAATCATAAAACTCTCCATTCTGCCGAACACCTTCGGCATATAAAGTCTATTCTTCCGACTTTGGAATTATGGCATCAACGAACGCCTTCGGGTCAAACTCGTCAATATCATCAATCTGTTCACCAAGTCCAATAAGTTTTACAGGTATAGAATAGTCATTTTTTATAGCAAATACAATTCCTCCCTTGGCGGTTCCGTCAAGCTTGGTCAAAATAATTCCCGTGATATCCGCAGCCTCTTTGAACTGCTGTGCCTGATGAACTGCGTTTTGACCTGTTGTTGCATCAAGTACAAGAAGAACTTCTTTTGACGAATCAGGAAGTTCCTTATCAAGAATCCGATAAATCTTTTTGAGCTCTTCCATAAGATTTTTCTTGTTGTGAAGCCTGCCTGCCGTATCACAAAGCAAAACATCTGCCCCTCGTTTTCTTGCAGCGGTAACTGCATCAAAAATAACAGCGGCAGGGTCAGCGCCTTCTTGTTGTTTAACAATCTCGGCTCCTGCACGGTCTGCCCATACTTCAAGCTGCTGAACTGCTGCCGCACGGAAAGTATCAGCCGCAGCAATAACAACCTTTTTCCCTTGATTCTTATACATATTGGCAAGTTTGCCGATTGAAGTGGTTTTTCCTACTCCATTTACGCCAATCACCATCACAACAGCAGGCGAGCCCTCCAAAACAAGCTTGTTCTCACCGTCTGTAAGAATTTGTTCAAGTATTTCGCGAAGCTCTGCCTTGAGGTCAGCACTTTCTGTAATTTTCTTTTCTTTTGCTTTCGCCCTAAGTTCATCTATTATAACACAGGCAGTATTCACACCAAGATCTGCCATAATCAATGCTTCTTCAAGTTCCTCGAACAATTCTTCGTCAACTGACTTAAAAACCTTCAAAACTTCGTCAAGTCTGGAAGACACCGACTCCTTTGTCTTTGAAAGGCTTGATTTTAGTTTGTCAAAAAGTCCCATTATTCTGCCACCTCGTCAATATTTAATGCCAGTAATTTTGAAATACCTTTCTCCTGCATAGTAACACCATAAAGAATGTTCGCAGCTTCCATTGTTCCGCGTCTGTGTGTTACCACTATAAACTGAGTTTTTTTGCTGTATTTCTTAAGATAATCTGCATATCTGTACACATTTACATCATCAAGTGCCGCCTCAATCTCGTCAAGAATACAAAACGGAGTCGGTCTTACCTTAAGTATAGCAAAAAGCAATGCAATTGCGGTAAAAGCTTTTTCGCCACCCGAAAGAAGTGACAAGCTTTGCAGTTTTTTGCCCGGTGGCTGTGCCTCGATTTCGACACCGCTTTCCAGCACATCATCAGGGTCTGCAAGACTGAGAGTAGCCTGACCGCCACCAAAAAGTTCTTTAAATACAGTGTTAAAGTTTTTGCTGATGTTTGCAAACTGCACCGAAAATTGTTTTTTCATTATTTCAATCATTTCGGAAATCAAATCTTCAAGCTCGCCTTTTGCCTTTTCCAAATCGTTGGTTTGCTCGGTAAGGAAGTTGAAGCGTTCGCTGACATTTTTATATTCCTCAATCGCATCAATATTTATGCTTCCAAGTGCCTTGATTTTTGATTTCAGGCTTGCAATCTCGCGATTTGCTTCTGTAAGATTGATTTCTTCTTCGCTCCTAAGCTTAACTGCCTCGGAATATGTAAGTTCGTATTCCTCCCACAAATGTGCAAAAACACCATCCAAATCCTCTTCAAGCTTTGCTTTTTTTGTTTCTGCCTTGACTTTTTGCTGACCAAGAGCAAAAAGTTTTTCACGTGTTTCTTTTGTGTCGTCCTGAAGCTGACGGATTTTAAGATCATCCGCCTTTCTGAGTCCCGAAAGTTCCTCTATGCGTTTGTCAATCAAAGCCGCTTTGTCTGCCAAATCATTCAAATCCTTGCGGTTTTTATCTATATCGCTGTTTGTCTTGGCAATTTTTTGTTCAAAGCCTGCTATCTGGCTTCGTTTTTCAAAAATTTCGGCTTCAATTTCTTCTTTTTGGGATACAACCTCCAAAAGTCTTTCGTTTTGATGCTCAATATCCTTTTGTTTTGCATTTTCCTCGATGGTTACAGAAAGGATTTGCTCCTGCAATTCCTGCACATCTGCAAAAATCTTTTCGGTATCTTTTTGCTTGCTTTCGCTGTCAGACTTAAGACTCTCTATTTCTTTATTCAATATATCAATCTTATTGTTGCTCTGCTCAATATCAGCCTTTATCTCTTTTGTTCTGGTATTTATTGTATTTATATCCTTAAGCAAAGATTCTTTTCGTTCATTTGCCTCAACAAGATATTTGTCGCTGTGCTGAACATCTGCCTTAAGATTTACATACTCTTCGTTCTTTAAAGAAAGTCTCTCCTGAACATCCTTCATCTTTTTTTCGGCGGTTTGGATAAAATCTGTGTTCTTCTTCTGCTCCGCCTCAATTTTTTCGATTGTCTTTTTGAGTACCTCAATCTGCTCACTCAAGGTATCAATTTCTGCCTTTCGCGACAAAAATCCTGCATTTTTGCCCATACTTCCGCCGGTCATAGCTCCGCCGGATTGCATAATTTCGCCCTCTAATGTAACAATACGGAATTTGTGACCGCATTTTGCCGCCATATTGATAGCATTGTCAATATTATCAACAACAACAGTCGCGCCAAGAACATTGCCAACAACACCTTCATAAAGCGCATCATACTGCACCAAATCCTTTGCAGTTGCAATATAACCGCCAAGCTTTGATGCAAGCGAGATATCAAGAGTTCTTGTTTTTATCGTCGAAACAGGCATAAAAGTTGCTCTTCCAAGGTGATTTTGTTTCAGGTACTCAATTGCCTTTTTTGCATCCTGTTCGGTTTCGGTAACAATATTCTGGCTCACAGATGCCATCGCCGTTTCTATTGCAGTAACATACTTTTTGTCGGTATTTACAAGGCTTGAAAGCGGTCCGTAAATTTTGCAGGATTTAAGCGCACCTTTTGAACGTGCAGTCATAACCGCTTTTACGCTGCGGTTGTAACCATCAAATTCATTTTCCATATCCTCAAGAACACTTTTGCGCGATGAATCACGGCTCAGCTGTGCCAATGCAGTATTCTTGTCAGTATTATACTTTTGTGCTGACGCCGACAACCCGTTATAATTTTTTGTTGCCTCTTCCGCCTCTTTGCGCAAAGCTTCAAGTTCTGCAAACACACTCTCGAGCTGTGTTTTGAGAGCCGCGTTTTCTTCCTGAATTTTTATATATCCGTCTTTTTGATTTTTAAAAAGTTCCTCTGCATTTATGCGTTCGGAATCAAAACTTTCAATCAAAATATCACAATTTGCAATTTTACTTTTCAGCGAAGCAATCTCGGAGGTTTTGTCAATAATCTGACTTTTTAATTCTTCTACCTCGTCAGAGCCTTTTGAGAAAAAGTCATTTGTTTTGGCAAGTTCAGTTTCAAGCTCGCTTTTTTTACTCAAAATACTGTCAACCTCGCCTTTGAGGTTCGAAAGAACAGTTTTGTATTCGTCAATCAAAGCATCAAGGTGCTGGGTACCTCTTTCGCTTTTTTGAATTTCCTGCTGTATTCTCTCTATATTTTCTTTAAAATGCTCGATATTGGCAAGCCAGATGCTTATGCTGTTTGACCCGTCAGCTGCTTTTTCGGTTTCAATTTCTTTTGTTTGTCGCAAGCTTTCGGTTTCTTTGTCGTATTCTTCAATTTTTTGATAAAGCGAGGTTATCGTATCCTCGGTCTCTTGAGTATCTGCCTGCAAAGTGCTGACACTTTCAGAAATTGCGTTATAATTTTCTTCTGCTGTTTTCAGTTCTTCCTTAAACTTTTCAATCGAGGCAACAGCCGCATTTACTTCAATATTTTTGAGTTCTTCTCTCAGATTAAGGTACTTTTTTGCCTTTTCGGACTGGTTTTTAAGCGGTTCAAGCTGACCTTCAAGCTCGGTCATTATATCATTCACACGGGTCAGGTTTTCGTTGGTTCTTTCAAGCTTTCTCTCTGCCTCAACTTTGCGGTATTTGTATTTTGTTATACCTGCTGCCTCTTCAAATATACGGCGTCTGTCCTCTGACTTGTTGCTCAGAATCTCGTCAATCTTACCCTGTCCTATAATCGAATATCCCTCTCTGCCAAGACCCGTATCCATAAACAATTCATGGATATCCTTAAGTCTGCAGGCATTACGGTTTATAAAATACTCACCTTCGCCACTGCGATAAATTCTTCGTGTAACGGTCACTTCTTCATAATCCAAAGGAAACAGTCTTTCAGAATTATCTATCACCAAAGAAACCTCAGCAAATCCATGAGGTTTTCTTACTTCTGTTCCCGAAAATATAACATCGTCCATACGACTTCCACGAAGCGATTTGACACTCTGCTCACCCATAACCCATCGTATCGCATCAGAAATATTGCTTTTGCCCGAGCCGTTTGGCCCTACAATAGCGGTAATTCCGGGATTAAAATCAAGGTATATCTTGTCTGCAAATGACTTGAATCCCTGCAGTTCCACACTCTTAAGATACAAACTGTTTCCTCCTCTAAACCAAAAGGGCTGCCTTTTTAAGGTAACAACAAAGTTTTTCATTGTCCCGATTCTGGCGCCCCTACAGTATTTTATTCTATGTTTTCTTCAGCCTCAGGCTCTTCAACTTTACCTTTTTTCAAAATCTTTGCTTCTTTTGCATCAAGAATCTTAAAAACAGGCTCTTCCTGAGTTCCAAACCTCACCTTTATCAAACCCTTAAGCACAAAGGTATCTGTTACAACACCCTTTTCACCGTCATATTCGACAAGTGCACCCTTGCCCGGAACTTTTTTAAGCAAATCCTCATACGCTTCCTGCTCGTACTGAAGACAACACATCAGTCTGCCGCATATACCCGAAATTTTTGTCGGATTAAGCGAAAGTCCCTGGTCCTTTGCCATACGGATTGATACCGAATGAAAATCGTTGAGAAATGTCGAGCAACAAAGCTGCCTTCCGCAACCACCGATGGCACCAAGCAATTTCGCTTCATCACGGACTCCCATCTGTCTGAGTTCGATTCGGGTTTTAAAAATGCCTGCCAGTGTTTTTACAAGCTCTCTGAAGTCCACTCTTCCATCTGCTGTAAAATAAAACAGGATTTTGCTTCCGTCAAATGTGTATTCAGTGCTTATAAGCTTCATATCAAGCTTATGCTCGCGGATTTTCTGCAAGGCAACCTCAAATGCCTCTTTTTCTTTTATTTTGTTGTTTTCAAGTCTTTCATAATCAGCGTTTGTCGCAGGGCGAATTATTGGCTTAAGCGGTGCTACAATCTCTTCGTCTGCAACCTCATGGTTGGAAAAAGCTACCGTCCCAAATTCGATGCCGCGTGCAGTTTCCACCACAACGCCCTGTCCGACATTGAGTTTGCTGCCCTTGGGGTCAAAGTAGTATACTTTTCCAACTTTATTAAACTTTACTCCTATAACTTCGGTCATTTATTGCCTCCCATAATTCCAAACCAAGGCATTGCGAAATTGTGCCAACGCCTATGTTCTTTGAGAAATAATCATTAGCTTTTAAAATTGCTTCAAGAGCTTTCAATATGTTTTTAGTATCAACAGAATCCGAAAGTTTCTGTATTTTTACTTTCTTGTCTGTATTTGAAATACTCTCGGCATTTTGTGTCTGCAAAATATGCAAAGCATCACAAAATATACTTTGCAGTATATTTATCAAAAACTCAAATTCGTCTTTGTTTTGTTTGATGAAAAGAGAAAAATCATAAATTGTTTTTCGGCTTCCACCCGGTATGGAAAAAATACAATCAAAAAAATCTTCTCTTAATTGTCTGCTTTCGGGATTTTCAAGCAACTCTATTGCTTTTTTGATGCTGCCACCGCTCATTTTTGCCAAAAGTCTGCGCTGAGAAGGGTCTGTTTCTTCAAAATTTTCAGCAAGATACTTTTCAACTTCGTCATCAGTTAAGGCAAAAAATTTAAATGCAGACACCCTCGAAAGTATTGTGGGCAAAAAAGCCTCTCTGTTTTCTGCAAGCAAAATTATTGTGCAATACTCTGGCGGTTCTTCCAAAACCTTCAAAAGACTGTTTTGCGCGCTCACATTCATCGTATCAGCTTTGGGTATTATATAAATCTTCCGTTCTCCCAAAAAAGGTTTGATATACACATCGCTTTTCATACTTCGGATTGTGTCAACCAATATATCCGAAGATTTTTTAGACGCATCATAAAACTGATTTGTTACAATGGTCACATCCGGATGGTTTTGCGACGCAGCTCTGCTGCAACTTGCACACACACCGCATGAATCATCTGTCTGAAAGTTTTCGCAAACAATCATCTGTGCAAATGCCCTTGCAAGCGAAAGTTTGCCCACACCCTCGGGTCCCTCAAACAAATACGCATGACCAATCCGGCTGTCCCTTACTGACCGGGTCAAAATACTCTTTATTTTATTATGCCCGATTACATCCGAAAACAGCACGCCTTCACCAATCCTTAAAACTTAATTCTTTCGCTTATATAATTTACAAGTTCATCAATCTTTACACGTTCCTGTTCCATTGTGTCACGCATACGAACTGTAACCGATGCATCCTCTTCGGAATCAAAATCGTATGTTATGCAGAATGGTGTTCCAATCTCATCCTGACGACGATAACGCTTGCCGATACTTCCTGCTTCGTCATATTCACACATAAATTCAGACGCAAGCTTTGCATAAACTGCTCCCGCACCCTCTGCAAGTTTCTTTGAAAGCGGCAATACCGCAGCCTTGACAGGTGCAAGTGCAGGATGGAATCGCATAACAGTTCTTACATCGTTCTTCTCGGCATCAATAACCTCTTCGTCATAAGCTTCGCAAAGGAACGCAAGTGTAACACGGTCGCAGCCAAGTGACGGCTCAACACAGTAAGGAATATACTTTTCGTTTGTTTCGGGGTCGTTGTATTCAAGCTTTTCGCCACTGTGGTTAGTGTGCTGAGTAAGGTCAAAGTCAGTTCTGTCAGCAATTCCCCAAAGCTCGCCCCAACCAAACGGGAACATAAATTCGATATCAGTTGTTGCATTGCTGTAATGCGAAAGTTCTTCCTGCTCGTGGTCACGAAGCTTGATATTTTCTTCTTTTACACCAAGTGACAAAAGCCAGTTTTTGCAGTAGTCTTTCCAGTATGCAAACCACTCGAGGTCTGTTCCCGGCTTGCAGAAAAATTCAAGCTCCATCTGCTCAAACTCACGGGTTCTGAATGTGAAGTTTCCGGGGGTAATCTCATTTCTGAACGACTTACCAATCTGACCAATACCAAAGGGAACCTTTTTTCTTGCTGTTCTCTGCACATTTTTGAAGTTTACAAATATACCCTGTGCAGTTTCGGGTCTTAAGAAAATTTCGCTCTTGCTATCCTCTGTTACACCCTGGAATGTCTTGAACATAAGGTTGAATTTGCGGATGTCGGTAAAGTTGTGCTTTCCGCAATTGGGGCATTTGATATCCTGCTCATTGATGAATTCAAGCATCTTTTCGTCTGACCAGCCGTCAGCCGAAATGCCTGCCGCATCCTCAATCAGCTTGTCTGCTCTGAAACGTGTCTTACATTCTTTACAATCCATAAGCGGATCCGAAAATCCGCCAACATGTCCCGATGCAACCCATGTCTCGGGGTTCATAAGAATAGCAGCATCAAGTCCTACATTGTAAGGACTTTCCTGAATAAACTTTTTCCACCATGCACGCTTAACATTGTTTTTAAGCTCTACACCCAAGGGACCATAATCCCATGTGTTTGCAAGTCCGCCGTATATTTCGGATCCCGGATAAACAAATCCGCGGCCTTTGCAAAGGGCAACAACCTTTTCCATTGTTTTTTCTGTATTTTTCATTTTAATCACGCAACCTTTCGCATTTGTTTCTTTTGTATGCAGTATTAAAATCATCAGACAAAGCCATCTGAATTTTAAACAAAAATATACCTCATATATTATACCTTATTTTTTCGCCAAACGCAAGCAAAATTTTATCTTTTTGTAAACTTTAAAGCCTGTCCGTCATTTTTTATTGACTATGCAGCAAAGTTGATGTTATACTTACTATATAGTCTCACAAATTTTATTTTATCGGAGGCAGTCTATGAAAAAACTGTTACTTACTATCCCTACACTTTTGGGGACAGAACAAATAGTCGCAAACGAGGTGCGGCATCTTGGATACGACACAAAAGAGGTCAAAGACGGCAGTGTCACATTTGAGGGCGATGCCGAAGCAATTTGCCTTGCAAATATAAATCTGCGTGCTGCCGAACGCGTTATGATTAAGCTTGCCGAATTTAAGGCAACATCCTTTGACGAGCTCTTTGAAAAAACAAAAAAAATCAGCTGGGAAAGCATAATCGAAAAAGACGCCGCGTTTCCCGTAAAAGGGCACTCCATCCGTTCGGCTCTTCACAGTATTCCTGACTGTCAGGCAATAATAAAAAAGGCGATTGTTTCGCGTCTTTCTGCACATTACGGCATCGAAAGATTTGAAGAAACCGGACCCCTTTATCCTATACAATTTGCACTTATGAAGGATGTTGCGACAATTTACATTGACACCACGGGTGAAAACCTTTACAAACGCGGCTACCGCGAGAACAGCGTTCTTGCCCCCATGCGCGAAACTTTGGCATACTCAATGATTGACCTCAGCTTCTGGCGCGGTGACAGAATGTTTGTTGACCCCTTCTGCGGAAGCGGCACCCTTGCCATCGAGGCTGCACTTTATGCCACAAATACTGCACCGGGAATCAAGCGTCGCTTTGTTGCTGAAACCTGGCGAAATCACATACCCCGCGAAATGTGGAAGGACATCCGTGATGAAGCACGTGAAAATGCAAGGCCAAATACCAAAACCGAAATTTATGCATCCGACATTGACCCCGAGGCAATTGCCATTGCAAAGAAGAACGCCGAAAACGCAGGTGTCGCTGACAAAATCAAGTTCAGTGTTTGCGATGTTGCAAAACTGACCCCATCCAAGGAAAAGGGCGTCATCATCTGCAATCCGCCATATGGCGAAAGATTGCTTGATGCAAAACAGTGCGAACGGCTTTATCGCTCAATGGGCAGAAAATTTGCCGAATTCCCTGCAATGAAAAAATTTATCCTTACATCAAACGAACAATTCGAGCAGCACTACGGCAGCTTTGCCGACAAACGCCGCAAAGTCTACAACGGAATGCTTAAGTGCTATATTTATCAGTATTTTAAATAGGTTTACAAACAAAAATCACCTCGAAAATCGAGGTGATTTTTTAACTAACTTGCATTTTTTATCTGCAGTCTGAGTCTGTCCGCAATCATTGCAATAAATTCAGAATTTGTGGGTTTCCCTTTTGATGTTGCAATTGTATATCCAAAAATGGAGTTAAGTGTCTCTGTATCGCCTCTGTCCCAGGCTACCTCGATTGCATGGCGTATCGCACGCTCGACACGGCTTGCTGTGGTATGAAAATCCTCGGCAACTGTCGGGTACAAGGTTTTTGTTATTGAATTTATCACATCAAGGTTTTCAATAACAAGCATTATAGCATGTCTTATATACTGGTATCCCTTTATGTGTGCAGGAATTCCTATCTCGTGTATAGTTTGTGTAACCATTGTCTCGACATCCGGCTTTCCGCTGACTTCGAATTTTGCAGTTGATGCAATCTTTTTCTTGTTATCGCCAGTGTCACAAACGCGCTTGATTGCGCTGATTACACTTTCGCTTCCCATTGGTTTTTTAAGAAAATAGTTTGCACCAAGATTGCTGCACTCCGGGAATATGTTTTCCATAGCGGAATGAATAATGATTTTGGGCATACAGAAATTTTCAAATTCCTGCTTTTTTACCCTCAGTCTTTCAAGCACGCCCACTCCGTCAATGTTCGGAAGAAGAATTTCCATAATTACAACATCAGGTTTTAAAATATCTACTCTTTCGATAAGCTGATATCCGTTTGTAACCGTTTCGCACACATTGATTCTGAAGTCTGCTGTAATCCCTGCAACCATTTCTTTTACATAATTCGTGTCACTATCTGCAATTAAGACATTGATTTGTTTTTCCATTTTCATAACTCCTTTATTTTCCAATATTTTCCATTTGCAATTAGATTCTAACACTATTGTAACTTTTTGTCAATAGCTTTTTACACATTTTTCCATATTTTTTTATTATATTTAGTGTCCAGTGTCAAGCGTTGTCACAATATGTTGTATGTCGTTTAATGATGTCGCAACTTATGCTTTTGCAATGAAAAACATCGTTAAAGGCAAGATTTTCCCATTTTTACTGCATCCTTTTCAGCATATACTCATTTGCAAGCTCCTCCACACCATCTTCAAGCGGTGCAAGTTCTTTAAAATCAGGATACTTATTTTTGAGAGCATTTTCCAAAATTTTGTCACAAACTTTGGGATTTTTAGGAAGCAAAGGTCCATGGAGGTATGTTCCGATAAGGTTTTTATACAAAACTCCCTCAAAACCGCTTGTGCCATCATTGCCAAAGCCTTTTATTACCTTTCCAAAGGGAGTATACTTCCCAATATTGGTTTTTTCGCTGTGATTTTCAAAACCAACAACCAATTTCGGTATACCGTCACATTCTATCACCGCATCACCTATAAAGCGGTGATTGTCCGCATTTTTGACGGTAACAATATCCAAAATTCCAAGGCCTTCGGTCCGGTTTTCGCCTATAAAACATTGCTTGCCAAGAATTTGATATCCGCCACAAATCGCAAGCATTGTTCCGCCGGATTCAACAAAAGATTTCAGTTCTTCTGCCTTTTCTTTAAGTCTGTCAAGAACAATCGAAAGCTCGCGGTCAAGCCCTCCGCCCAAAAGAATTATATCAGCATCCTGAAAATCAATTTTGGGGTTTTCCATAGTACAGCTTGAAACAGTTGCGTCAATTCCTCTCCACTCAAGGCGTTTTCGCAAACACTCGATATTTCCTTTATCTCCATACAGATTCAAAAGGTCGGGGTAGATATGAAGTATATTTATTTTGTAATCAGACATTTTTGTTTTTCTCCTTTTCTGCTTCAAGCTCTTTCAAAATGTTTTCGGTAGAAAACAGCATTGTGTAATTTACAAGCACATAGCAAACCTCTGCATCCGACAAGCTGCAGGAATCAAGAAAGCTTTTCATATCCTCGGTTATTACATCTACCCTTACACCCGAATATTTAAACCTCAGTGCCAAATCGTATCTGCGCATACCGGATACTATCAGTCTGTTCAAAGAAGAATCTGCTATTTTTTCGAAATCCACGTCCCAAAGCCACGAAACATCCGTTCCGTCACTTGGCATGTCGTTTACCGCAATGATTACATCCTTTTTGCGTGTATCCTGTGCAACCGTTTGTATAGCCTGATTGAATCCCGCAGGGTTTTTCGCAAGATTGAGTATAAACGGCTTGCCCAGGTCAAACTGCTGCATTCTGCCAATCTGCGGTTTGTACAAAGCAAGCGAATCAGCAAAAGATTTGGTATCTTTACCAATGGTCTTTATCCCTGCAAAAGTAGCAAGAACATTGTATATATTATAAAACCCCTTGTAATTAAGATGTATTTTTTCACCATTTACCAAAAAACCAATTCCGTCGGTCAAATCCACGCAGCTTGCTTCAAAATCAATCTTTGGGCGCTTATTACCGCAACTTGGGCAATAGTAATCGCCAAGCTGACTGTAGTGACGGTAGTTATATTTTTGCTCCGCTCCGCAGTTTGAGCAGAACTTTCCGTCCTGAGCACTTTCCTGTTCGTCAAGAACTTTTTCACTTATTCCAAAATAACGCACTTCGCCTTTGTAATCTCTGCCAAAGCCCGAGCTTACCGGGTCGTCACCATTTAAAATAAGGGTCGGATGGTCTGCCGTCTCAAATGCTTTTTTCATAATATCCATAAGGGCATCCATCTCGCCGTACCTGTCCAGCTGGTCACGGAAAAGGTTTGTTACAACAACAATGTCCGGTTTGATATGCTTAAAAACTTTTGCTGTATAGGCTTCGTCAACCTCAAGACACGCATAATCTGCCCTGAGTCTGCCAAACCAATTGCAACCAAGTGCAAAAGAAGTTGCAACACCTGACAGCATATTGGCGCCCAGTCGGTTGCACACCACATTTGCTCCGCCTTTTTCCAAAGCGGTGGCAAGCAAGTTATTGGTTGTGGTTTTTCCGTTTGTTCCGCAAACAACAATAACCTCATTTTTGATTTTTGATTTAAGTTTTCTTATGATATCAGGACAAATTCTAAGAGCAATGCTTCCCGGGGTGGATGACGATTTTTTGCCAAGAAGTTGTCCCAAAACTGCCGAAAGTTTTGCCGCCCAAACTGCTAAAAGTAATCTCATTTATCTTCTCCTTCGTCTTTCTGATAATAGTTCAGAGTTCTGTCCGCTTTATAGTATAAATCAATTTCAAAGCAAAACTTCTCTGTTTGTTCCGTAAAAAATATCGTCTTTGCCGCTTATAAGCTTGAGAAAATCTTCAAATTTATCCCAATCGTCAAAAGCATCAAATTCATAGCTGTGTCCCCATATATAAAACACTTTAGGGCTGTCCGGCTTTAAATTTACAAATTCTTCGCCAAGCTTAAAAAGATTATCATAATCCGCATGATGAATCGTGGGGTTGAACTGATATAGATTATCCTGCAAATCAAAATTCAAAGTAGAATTTGTTGTCCGGGCATACTTTACAGCCGTATGTTCCCTTATAATAGCAGCAACTCTGTCTGCATCTCTTCCGTTGTACGGATAAGCCATTCCGCAAACTTTGTAACCCACAAGCTTTTCAAGATTTTTTCTGTCTTCTTCAATTTGTCTTATAATCTCATTATCATCCTCAATATCCTGCAAACGAGGATGGGTAAGTGTATGAACTGCAACCTCATGCCCATCATAAACATCTTTGATTTCAGCCGGTGAAAGCTTATTGTGCCCAACCTTTATGCCTTGTATGTTAAGTTCACCATCTTTACCCAAAAGTTCTGAATTTATATTGAAAGTTGCCTTTACACCATACTTATTAAAAAGCTCAACCAGTCTTATATCCTGCGTGATGCCGTCATCATAACTGAAGGTTATTGCTTTCATCTTTCCGTCAAACATACTCTCTTACTCCTCTTATCTTAATTATTTAATGCCATTTACAACTATGTTAATTATACTCCCATCTTTTTAAAAAAACAATAGGGATTTTATCAAATCCCTATTGTTTATGTAATTATCGGTTATTTATATTGTAAATATTTATAAATTTGATATTTTTTAACGAAGAAACAATTTTGGTTCCTGTTCCCGCCTCGCTGAGGACAATAAAGTCTTTTCCTACATTCTCCATCACACCTGTTTTTTCAACATGCACATTTTCGCCAAACAAAAACTCCACCTTTGCATAACTGCCGATACTTTGGCACAGATAAGACGAAACTTCTGTCTTTCCGCAATCCGGTCGACTTAAAGATTGACCCGGCTGGGTCATATATCCCATAATGGGCGTTTGTTCGTCGCGCGAATGCGGACTGTCGCTTGGATTTATTTCGGGCGTTGATGGGATTTGTGACTCCATTATCCTTAAGGTTCCGTTCACTTTTGCTGCGGTTGCCACAGCACTGTCTGCCGGAACCGCCACCACAGCTTGTTCGCACGGCCATTTTGGGTCGGGATTGCGCTTTGAACATCCATACTTTCTCATTATATATAACCCCTTTTTTAATGATATCAATAATATAATATGTGATTTTATTTTTTTTGAAACAAAAATGAATAAAAAATTTTTTTCTCCCAATACTATTTATGAAAATCTGAATCAGATTTTTATAATTTTAAAAGGAGTGTTTAATATGAACAATCAGAACAAAGAAAACAAGAACAAGGAAAACCAGAAAAACAACCAGAACAACAACCAGAACGAATCAAATAACAACAAAAATAGCAAATAGTTGAATTTGAATTAAAAAAAGACCCCAGCGGTCTTTTTTTAATCTACATATATTTTTTTCACACCATATTACTACTTCGACCGGGGCAAAATATTTAAGACAAAGACAGTCAACCCCACTTAAGAAAGGAGGGATATGGTGAGGTTTAAAAAAAGCATTGCCATCACGCTAGCGCTTTTTTTTGTTTTTTCATTTTCAGAAAGTATAATACCTTTTGATACCGAACTCAGTTTGCCCGTTTTAAGCACCGCAAATCAGGAAAAATGTTTGGTTCCCGACGGCAGAAGTATCGGTGTAACACTTTCAACAAACGGAGCTTTGGTTGTTGATTTTATGGATATAGAAAGCAGTAGCGGAGAACTCCCGTCACCCGCCCGTGTTGCCGGACTTAAAGCCGGAGATTTGATACAAGGGTTTGACGGAAAAAAGATTTCCAATGTAGAGGAACTTGTGTCAGCTATCTCTGCCTCCGCGGGCAAAAGCTCCTCCCTCACACTTAGCCGGAACGGCAAAAAATCCGAAGTGTTGATTAAACCTGAGCTTGCAAAAAATGACGGAAGTCCCAAAATAGGAGCCTGGGTCAAAGATGCAGCTTCAGGGATAGGTACTTTGACATTTTATGATCCGGACACAAAAGCTTTCGCGGCTTTAGGGCATGGAATATGCGATGCCGAAACAGGCAAACTCTTGCCTGTTGAAAGTGGAAGTATCCTGAGTGCCGGGATAGTTTCGGTAAACAAAGGTGAAAAAGGTGTTCCCGGCGAGCTTAACGGAATTTTTAAGAGCGACAGCAACTCTTTGGGCGAAATCTCAAAAAACAGTGAATCGGGGATTTCGGGGACTGTGTCAGAATCATTCGAGCCAAGCAATAGCCCCATACCAATCGGACATCGCGGAGATATAAAAATCGGAAGTGCATCCGTTCTTACAACTGTAAATGGCAGCTTGCCTCAAAAATTTGATATTGAAATAATTAAAATTATGCCAAAGGTTATCTCGCAGCAAAAAGGCTTTGTCATACAGATAACCGACGAAAAACTGCTTGAAAAAACCGGCGGTATAGTGCAAGGCATGAGCGGAAGTCCCATAATTCAAAATGGTAAACTGATAGGAGCTGTTACGCATGTTTTTGTAAATGACCCCACACGCGGATATGGGATATTTATTGAGGATATGCTCAGTATAACTGCCCGATAAAGACATGCTTACAGAAGAAGCTTCAAAGCTTGAGGCTGTATAAAATTCAACAGCAAAACGGTCCGGATATCCGGACCGTTTTTTTGTATTTAGTCAAAAAACTTTTTTGCAATATTAACTGCCGTCATTGCATCTTCGGCATAAAAATCAGCATCTATCATTTTTGCATATTCATCATTCAGCACCGCTCCGCCTACTATAACCTTTATATCCGGGTCAGTCTCGTGAACAAGCTTTATGGTCTCCTCCATTGTCGGCACTGTTGTTGTCATAAGTGCACTAAGTCCCACAAGCCGACAGTCATTTTTTAACGCTGCCTCCACCACTACTTCAGGCGGTACATCCCTGCCAAGGTCAATCACCAAAAATCCATAGCTCTCAAGCAAAACTTTGACAATATTTTTACCTATATCATGGATATCGCCTTTTACCGTTGCCAAAACAATTTTGTTTTGGGATATTTGATTTGTTTTTGGCATCTTTTCTTTTACAACTTCAAAAACCACAGATGCGGCTTCTGCGCTTGCCAGAAGCTGCGGCAGATATACCTTTTTTTGTTCAAAGTCACTCCCGACCTGATTCAACGCAGGAATTATATAATTGTTTATTATATCTATCGGTTTTTCAACTTCAATCAATTCTTGCGCCGCCAAACCAGCCGCCTTTTTCATTCCTTTTTGAATAAAATATTTGATGTCACCACTGCTCTTATCTGTTTTGGTCAGCTTATTGTCTTCAGATTCTTCCTCTGTTTGGCTGACATAATTGATATAGCCGCCGCAGGATTCATCCATATTGTGAAGAACCTTGAAGGAATAATAAACATCCAGCATCGACTTTGAAAAAGGATTCATTATCGCACAGTCAAGACCATTTTCAAGAGCCAGAGCAAAAAATGCCGAATTGATTTTTTCGCGTTTTGGAAGTCCGAATGATATATTAGAAACACCAAGGCTAGTGCAAAAGCCCATTTCTTTGACTTTTTTTACCGTTTCAAGAGTAATCAAAGCATTTTTTGTATCCGCCGAAACAGTAAGCGCCAATGGGTCAACAATTATATCTTTTTTGTCAATTCCGTACTTTGCTGCTTCCTTGGCAATTTTCTTGACAATTTCAAGTCTTTCATCTGCCGAGTCTGGTATACCATTTTCGTCCATAGTAAGCGCAATAAGAGTACCGCCATACTTCTTTACAAGAGGAAGAACAGCATCAAGTTTGTCTTTTTCTCCATTTACCGAGTTGACAAGTGGCTTGCCGTTGTAAATCCTCATAGCCGCCTCAAGAGCTTTTGGATTTGCTGAATCCAACTGAAGGGGAAGATTCGTTACCGTCTGTACCTCTTCCGTCGCAGACTTAAGCATTTTCACCTCGTCAATTTCAGGAAGTCCGACATTCAAATCCAGTATATGTACTCCTGCTTCTTCCTGCATAACCGCCTCGTTTGCAAGATAAGAAAGGTTGTTCTCTTTAAGTGCGGCTTTCAGCTTTGCCTTGCCGGTTGGATTAAGACGTTCGCCTATCAAGACAGGCGCTTTCCCTATCCTAACAGCATGAGTATATGACGATACTAATGTATCGGTTTTAAATGACGGCAAAGTATACGGAAGATTTTTTGTCTTCTCTATCATTTTTTTCATATATTCCGGCGTGGTACCGCAACAACCACCAAGAATCGTTGCGCCTTTTTCCGCCATTTTTATCATATAATCCGAAAACTCGTCTGCATCGGTGGTATAAACAGTCTTTCCGTCAACTACAGCCGGAAGTCCCGCATTCGGATTAACAATAATGGGCAGTGAAGAATATTTTAAAAAGTCCTCCAGAACATCCAGCATCTTGTCCGGTCCAAGCGAACAGTTCATACCAAGAGCATCAACACCAAGACCCTCAAGAAGTGCAATCATAGCCTGCGGACTTGCACCTGTCATCAACTTTTTACTTTCATCATATACATTCGTAACAAAAATAGGCAGATTTGAATTTTCCTTTGCCGCAATCACAGCCGCCTTTGTTTCGTAGCTGTCATTCATTGTTTCGATTGTGATAAGGTCTGCACCATATTTTTCTGCGCAGCGGATATTTTTGGCAAACAGTTCAACTGCCTCTTCAAAATCCATATCGCCAAGCGGCTTTAAAAGTCTGCCTGTCGGTCCCACATCAAATGAAACAAAAACATTGTCCGCACCATTCTTAGCCGCGTTTATGCAGTCAAACGCCCCTTTTATCAATTCTTCATAATTTTCATACTTGTCGGCATTTATTCCAAAGGTATTGGTATTTATAATATTGCATCCGGCATTTATATAATCTTTGTGAAGTGCAATTATTTTTTCAGGAGCCTCAATGTTCCATATTTCCGGTGGAGTCCCCGCAGGAAGTCCCATGCCTTGCAAAACAGTTCCTGTGCCCCCGTCAAAATAAAGACGATGTTTTTTAAGTATCTCCAGTATGTTTTTTGCCATTTAAAATCACCCTTAAATATTTATTCAATTATCCCCATTATTGCGGTAACAGTCTTCATCGGTGACATAAGATAAGACTTGCCAATGCTTATCCCAAGCAGTTTTTGAGCATTTAAAAAACTCAAAAGCTTTGGCTGAATTTCAAGCGATAAATCGCCAAACCCCGGGCTGAATCTTGGTCTGCACAAGATATCCTTTTTTATTCGAGCATCAGCCTCATTTGCTGCTCCCTCTGCCAAAGCCGAAGAAATTGCATCTGTTATAAAATAATCCGCAAGAGATATTTTTGAAAGCTTATTAAGAAGTCTGTCAACCCCTATGCCCAAGGTCACAGCAAACACAAAGACCTCTTCGCTATCCTTAAGGTTTTTAAGCAGCGTCTCGCTTTTGAATTCGCCAAACCCAAGGTCTAAGTTGCCGTTTTCAAACCTTTTTGCAAAAGTCCTTGCATACAGATAGCGGCACGAAATCTCTTTTTGAAGTCTTTCAAAATTCCGCTCAATATCTTCATTCCTGAAACCTTTTTCGGTACTCAAACGCATCGAAAGTTCGTATTCATTTATTGGTATATCACTCACCGCAAGAGTACCGCAGCTAACCAAATTCATCGTAAAATCTCCGAAATATTATTTTGTATTGCCGCCGCAACATCCGGCTTATTCATCGAATATACGTGCACTGCATTGACACCATTTGCATAAAGGTCAATAATCTGCTCAGTGGCATAGGCAATTCCTGCCTGCTTCATAGCTTCGGGATTTTCGCCATATCGGTCAACAAGTCTTAAAAACCTTTGCGGCAGTACATTTTGCGAGATTGAACAAATTCGCTTTATTTGAGCGGCATTTGTCACAGGCATAATTCCTGCAACAACCGGCACATCCACTCCCTCGCGGTACAATCTGTACATAAAGTTGTACAAAATATTATTGTCAAAAAACATCTGGGTAGTCAAAAATTCGCAGCCGTTTTCAACCTTGATTTTAAGACTGTCAATATCCTCTTTGCTGTTTCTGCTTTCGGGATGTGTCTCGGGATAGCATGCACCTCCTATGCAAAAACCGCCAAAATCACGGATTTCGGATGCCAGCTCGCTTGCATAGTGGTATTCAAGATTTGTCCTGTCCATTCCGTCAGAAATATCGCCCCTGAGCGCAAGAATATTCTCAATCCCCCGCTCTTTCAAATCGCTCAGCAGAAGCTCTATTTCATCCCTTTTTGAAGAAATACAGCTGAGATGCGCAATTGGTGTAACACCCATATTCAAAAGCTTTGATGCAATATCTGCGGTATACTTTGAAGTACCGCCCCCTGCACCGTATGTAACGCTCATAAAGCTTGGCTTAAGCTCTGCGATTTTTGCAGTAGCTTGCATCACAGATTCAAAATTGGCGCTCAGTTTTGGCGGAAACACCTCAAAGCTAAGCGAGGGTTTTTCTCCCTTTATTATATCAATAACTTTCATACTTTCACTTCCTTAATTCAAGTGGCACTTAACCCCTTAACCCTTAAATATTAAACATCTCGGTCGAAAGATATCTGTCCCCGGTATCAGGGAGCAAAACAACAATGTTTTTCCCCTCATTTTCGGGTCTTTTTGCAATTTCTATTGCAGCCGCAAGTGCCGCGCCTGACGAAATTCCAACCAGTATTCCTTCTTTTTTTGCCATCATTCTTCCGCATTCAAAAGCTTTTTCCTCTGACACCTTTACCACTTCGTCAAAAACATCAGCATCAAGCACATCTGGCACAAATCCTGCACCAATCCCCTGAAGTTTGTGAGGTCCTGCCACCTCGCCCGACAAAACAGCAGAATTTTCGGGTTCTGCCGCAATTATCTGTATATTGGGGTTTTTAGACTTAAGATATCTGCCTGTTCCAGTTATTGTACCGCCTGTGCCAACCCCTGCAACAAAAATATCTATATTACCATCAGTATCTTCATAAATCTCGGGGCCTGTAGAATCAAAATGTGCCGCCGCATTTGATGGGTTTTCAAACTGTCCCGGTATAAAGCTTTCCGGAATCTCGCCGGCAAGCTCATTAGCTTTTTCGATTGCACCTTTCATTCCCTTTTTGCCGTCTGTCAAGACAAGTTCTGCACCATAAGCAATCATAATCTGACGGCGTTCCAAAGACATTGTGTCAGGCATAACAATTATCAGGCGATAACCCCTTACCGCCGAAACAAGAGCAAGACCTATGCCGGTATTACCCGAAGTCGGTTCAATAATCACTGCGCCTTTTTTGAGTTTTCCCGATTTTTCGGCATCATCAATCATACGGAGTGCCGCTCTGTCCTTTACTGACCCGGCAGGATTAAGATATTCAAGCTTTGCAAAAACTCTCGCTTTGAGGTCAAAAGCTTTTTCTATATTCTTAACCTCCATAATCGGGGTTTTCCCTATCAATTCTTCTGCTGAATTATATATCTTAGCCATAAAGTCCTCCGTACAAAATATTTAATAATTCTTATTATATCATTTAACGGTCAAAAAATTCCTCTTCGGTTATTATTCTATCACACTTCCGTCTGCATGAAACACAGGGAGTTTTTCGAGGTAAATCAAATCGTCACGGTTTGCCGCATCGCCCTCGGCAAGAACTGCCATTTTGCCGACGATATTTCCGCCCACCTGATTAACAAGTGTTTCAAGCGCAGCAAGAGACTCGCCGGTGCTGATTACATCATCAACTATCAAAACACGCTTTCCACGCATTGCATCTGCCTCGGTCTTGCCTATGCAAAGGGTTTGTGTGTGTCTTGTTGTTATCGAGTCAACCTCGGTTGTTATTATATCCTTCATATAAACTTTTGGACCCTTGCGTGCAACAACATAATAGTTGTGACCTGCCTGTCTTGCCATTTCATAAAGAAGCGGTATTCCCTTTGACTCAGCAGTAATCATAACATCAAACTCAGGCGCTTTTTTTAAAAGTGCTTCTGCCGCCTTTTTTGTGATTTCTACATCCCCAAACATAACAAAGCCTGCAATATAAAAATCTTCTGCAACGCTGCAAAGCGGCAAATCTCTCTTGACGCCAGCGATTTCCATAGTATAAAATTCCTTCATTGTGGTTCAGTCTCCTTTAATAAATTTATTTTATCTTACTTTAAATTTTCTCAATCATAACCTTGTCAAACAAATGCACAATGTCTTCTTTTTGGGCAAGGTCCCCCGAAAATGCTGTTGCACTTCCTGATGCCACTGCAAGCTTCAGGATTTCCTCAGTATTTTCGTACAGGCTGTGTCCTGCCAGAAATCCTGCCACCATCGAATCCCCCGCGCCAACCGTATTGACAACTTTGCCCAAAGGTGCTGTGACTTTGTATGCAAGTTCCTGGCTGCTGACAAATATTGCTCCGTCTTTGCCCAGTGATAACAAAATGTTTTTGGTGCCATATTCCAAAAATCGTTTTGCATATATCAAAGCCTGGTCCGTACTTTCAATCCTGCAATCAAAAAACTGCTCAAGCTCCTGTTTGTTTGGCTTTATAAGCCACGGCTTAAAGCAAAGAGCTTTTTTCAAAAGTCCCCCTGATGCATCTACCACAAAGTCAATGCCTCTTCCCTCTAAGCTTTGCATTATCCCGGCATAGATGTCATCCGACAATCCGTTTGCATTACTGCCCGACATAACAAGGATATCGCCTTTTTTAAGGCACCCAAGTTTTCTGAACAACTTCTCTTTTGCCGCTATATCAACTTTTGGCCCTTTGCCGTTAAGTTCGGTCTCCTGCTCTGCTTTTATTTTAATATTTATGCGCGAATTGCCTTTTCCAAGCCTTACAAAATCGGTTGATATTCCCTCTTTTGTCAAGCTTTCCTCTATCTCTTTCCCGATAAATCCTGCGACAAAACCCATTGCAGTTGAGGACACTCCAAGAGTCTTTAAAACTCTTGATACATTTATTCCTTTTCCTCCCACAAAAAGTTGCTCGCTTTCCATACGATTAAGCTCACCGGGCAAAAATTCTTCAGTTTTGACAACATAGTCAAGCGCCGGATTGAGGGTCAGGGTGTATATCATAAAAAATCACTTCCTGCAATTATTCATCTTTTGTTTTTCCTGTGACAAACCAAGAGAAAATATCATAACAACCAAACTTTCGTTGTGTAATCAACATATTGAAAGTTCATAAGACTTCAAATTCATTATACCACGCCCCAATCCCAAAATCAACTATTGTACCTCTAATTTTTTCTTAAAAGTTTGACTTTAAGCCTGGTATATGATAGAATAAAACAGTTGAAAATATAAGAATAAAGGAGACTTAAAAATGGTAAGACATGTAATAATATGGAGTTTTAAGGAAGAATATTCTGCAGCCGAAAAGGCTGAATTTGCAGCAAAGATAAAGACAGGAATTGAAAGCCTTGTGGGCAAAATCGACGGTCTTTTAAACGCCGAGGTACACATCTCGCCGCTTCCGTCTTCAAAGGGCGACTTGCTTCTTGACTCATCCTTTAAAGATCAGGCCGCACTTGAAGCATATCAGGTCAACCCCGACCACGTTGCTGTTGCAACATTTGTCCGTTCGGTTGTTGGCGAAAGAAAATGCTTTGATTTTGAGGTATAATTTTTTCACAACAGGCAAAAGGAAGCAGATAACACTGCTTCCTTTTTTAATATCCTTTGCCGGCACGGGGACACTCGTTTCTTTTGCAAACAATACACTTCTTTTTGTCATGACCCGGCAAGCAACACATCAAAAAATTACATTCATCACAACACATCCCGATTAACTCCCCATTTTCATCAAATGTTTCATCATTCCCCGGACAATTGTCACCATTATTCCCCGGAATCAACTTTACACCTGTTACATCAATAAACATTTTTATCCTCCTAAACAAAAATATTGCGTCAAAATTTCGTCATTTTTATATTAACATTATATTATGACGCTATAATTATGTCAATAATTATTTATGGAGGCGTCAAAAAATGGCAGATAATTTAACCCGATACACTCTTAGAATCAACCGTAATTTGCTTGACAAATTGGGATATGTTGCTGAATATGAAGGTAGAACGAAAAATAAAGAGCTTGAACAAATGATAAAGAAAAGAATATCAGATTTTGAAGCCGAGCACGGCAAAATTGACTTAAACGCAAAAACGGAGCTGTAAAACAGCTCTGTTTTTGTAAAATATCATAAAATATTTATGAGGTGAATTTTAGTGGATGTAAAAGATGCTGTAGTGAAAAGATTTTTGAATTTGTGTAAACAAAGAAACATAAAAATAAATGAGCTGGCAAATTTATCGGGTGTCACTCCATCTACCGCCTATAGTATGACAGACAAAAAACGTAGGGATATTTCAATCAAAACTATTAAGAAGTTTTGTGATGGTTTGGATATCTCTTTAGGTGAATTTTTTCAACTCCCGAATTTGATAGTTTAGAACAAGAGATAAAATAATAGCAAAAGCCTTTCCATTTCGGAAAGGCTTTTTTACTACTTACTATATTTTTCAATAATCGCATCCACAATTCGCTCTGATGCATGGCCATCACCATAAGGATTTATTGCTTTTGCCATTTTGGCATATTCCTCCGGCTTTGTAAGCAGGGTTTTTGCCATATTGTATATGTTATCTTCTTCCACGCCTGCAATCTTTACTGTTCCTGCATCAACAGCCTCGGGGCGTTCGGTTTCGGTACGCATAACCAAAACAGGTTTTCCAAGTGAGGGGGCTTCCTCCTGAAGTCCGCCCGAGTCGGTCATAACCATAAAGCTGCGGCTTATCGCGTTGTGAAGCTCGTCAGCGTTTACAGGCTCGATCAGCTTTACTCTGTCCATATTTCCCAAAACCTTGTTTGCAACCTCGCGTACTGCAGGGTTCATATGCACCGGATAAACAACCTCTATGTCCTCAAACTCCTCTACAAGGCGTTTAACTGCCATACAGATATTTTCAAGCGGTTTACCCAAATTTTCGCGTCTGTGAGCTGTCATAACAATTACCCTCTTGCCATCCCAGTCCATATTCGCAAGTGTTTCGTCTTTAAAGCTGTAGTCCGCCCTTACTGTCGTCTTGAGTGCATCAATAACTGTATTTCCTGTTATATAGATTGTCTCGTCCGAAACATTTTCCTTAAGAAGATTTGCGCGGTTTCGCTCAGTCGGGGCAAAGTGCATATCTGCTATCACACCGGTCAGGCGACGGTTTACCTCTTCGGGAAATGGCGAATACTTGTCATAGGTACGAAGTCCTGCCTCGACATGACCTACTGTAATCTGGTTGTAGAAAGCCGCAAGGCTGCCCACAAAAGTTGTGGATGTATCACCGTGCACAAGTACGATGTCGGGTTTTGCCTCTTTCATTACCTCGTCAAGACCCTCAAGACCTCTTGTTGTGATACTTAAAAGAGTTTGTCTGTCTTTCATAATATTGAGGTCATAATCGGGTTTTATTTCAAAAATATCAAGCACCTGGTCAAGCATCTGTCTGTGCTGAGCTGTAACGCAAACTATTGACTCGATTTCTTCGCGTTTTTCAAGTTCCTTTACAAGCGGCGCCATTTTTATTGCTTCGGGGCGTGTGCCGAATATTGTCATAACCTTAATTTTGTTCATCTTTTTCTTCCTCCTTGGGTTCCATAACAATCAAACTTACAATCAGTACAAAAAGCACCGCAAACACAAGAATAAGTCCGCGAAGTGCATCCTTGAGTGCCATAACAACGGCAGTAAGGCAAAGAATACTGGTAAGTGTATAAAGTATGCCAACCGTCTGTTTTTGCGAAAGACCCATATCCAGAAGTCTGTGATGAAGGTGTCCTCTGTCAGGTGACATTATGGGCTTCTTTTTTGCTATTCGACGGACAATTGCAAATACCGTGTCAAAAATGGGGAGTCCCAAAATAAGAACAGGTATAGCAAAAGATATAATCGCATACATCTTCATAAGACCCTGAATTGAAATGCAGGCAAGTACAAAACCCAAAAATGTCGAGCCGGTATCACCCATAAATATTTTTGCAGGATTGAAGTTGTAAGGCAAAAAACCAAAACCTGCACCTGCAAGAGCCGCTGTAATAATCGCCGCATTAAGATTTTGTGAAAGAAGCGTAAGCGACAAAAGCGCAACCGATGCAATTGACGAAATTCCAACTGCCAGTCCATCAAGGCCATCAATTAGATTGACAGCATTTGTTACCCCGACAACCCATATTATTGTAAGCGGGATGCTCCAAAGTCCAAGATTTATATATTCCGGACCAAACCATCCAAAAAAGGGATTTGCAATATGTCTTATTTCAATGCCGAAATATACAACAACAAGTGCCGCCAGAATTTGAAAAATAAGCTTTACTCTGGCATTTAAATCATGCATATCATCAATTACCCCGACTGTAACCATTATCACCGAGCCACAAAGGATACCCATTGTGGGTCTGTCAATGACAGCAAAACAAAGGACACTTATTACAAATCCATAGAAAATTGCCAGGCCGCCAATCAAAGGGATGGGTTTTTTGTGAACACGGCGTTCGTCTTTGGGTATATCGATTGCTTTTATCTTGTTGGCAAGAGCGATAACGGCAGGGGTGGTTGCAAATGAAATCAAAAATGCAACTGCCAATGCCAGAATTATAAAAACACCACTTGTTGTAAACATTTTTCTTTAGTCCTCCAAATAATACTATCCTTGAATAAATCCTACCTTGCGGTATACCTTTGAGACGGTTTTTCTTGCAGTATACCGTGCTCTTTCGGCACCTGTTTTGTAGATCTGCTCAAGATAATCCTTGTTTTTCATAAGGTCCTGATATCTTTCCTGTATTGGCTTTAATGTCTCGACAACTGCTTCGGCAACCTTTTCTTTAAAGTCTCCATAGCCTTTACCGTCAAATTCAAGAGTAATCTCATCAAAAGACTTTCCTGTCATTGCAGAGTAAATGCTCATCAGGTTTTCAATACCCTCTTTGCCCTCTCCGCAACAAACCTTTGCTTCTGAATCTGTAACTGCTCTCTTTATCTTTTTGACAATCTTGTCGACCGAGTCAAGAAGCAAAATGTAAGAATTCTCATTGGGGTCAGATTTTGACATCTTTTGAGTTGGCTCCTGAAGACTCATAATTTTTGCTCCAACCTTGGGAATATAAGGCTCGGGAACTTTAAATGTATCACTGTATGCATTATTGAATCTGTTTGCCAAATCGCGTGTCAGTTCAAGATGCTGTTTCTGGTCCTTGCCGACAGGCACCAAATCAGCTTGATACAAGAGTATATCTGCCGCCATAAGTGAAGGGTATGTAAAGAGTCCCGCATTTATGTTGTCGGCATGCTTGCGGCTTTTGTCCTTAAACTGTGTCATTCTCGACAGTTCGCCCATATAGGTATTGCAGTCAAGAACCCAGCCGAGCTGTGTGTGTTCGGGCACATGTGACTGGAAGAAAATCGGCTCCTTTTCGCCATCAAGACCGCAGGCAAGAAAAATTGCCAGCAAATCCATACAATTTTTCCGAAGGTCCTTCGGTTCCTGACGAACAGTTATGGCATGAAGGTCCGCTATCATATAATAGCTTTCGTATATATCTTCCTTTTGAAGCTGCACCCAGTTTCTAAGCGCGCCTACATAGTTACCTAAGGTAAGTGCTCCCGATGGCTGAATTCCGCTTAAAATTCGCTTTTTAGGTACTGCCTGTATAATTTCCGACATTTCTTACACCCCCATATAATCATGAAGAACTTCACCAAGTAATGTTACTCCCTTTACTATCTCTTCCTCACTTGCGGTCGAATAGTTCATGCGGAATGTGCTGTAAGTTGCTTTGTCATCAATCATACACGATGTACCGGGAACAAATGCAACATTTTTCTCAAGAGCTTTTTTCATAAATTCCTTGCTGTCAAAGCCGTCAGGCATTGTGCAATAAAGGAACAATCCGCCCTGGGGACAGGTATGCTTCACCGACTCCGGAAAGCATTTGTCCATAGTTTCCATCATAAGCTTGCACTTTTTGCCGTAAACCTGGCGCAGTTTTGCGATATGCTCGTCAATGGAATATTTTGTAACAAATTTGTATGCAATCATCTGCGAAAGAACATTTGTGTGAACATCCTGTGTCTGTTTGCAGATAATCATCCTTTCAAGAAGCTCTGCCTTTGCCGAGGTAAAGCCAAGACGCATACCCGGGGCAAGAATTTTTGAGAATGAACCAAAGTAAATTACTCTGCCCGACTTATCCAGTGACTTGATAGTCGGAACCTCCTCGCCCGAAAATCTCAGTTCGCCATAGGGGTTATCTTCATAAATCAAAAAGTCATATTTTTCGGCAAGCTCCAAAAGTTTCTTTCTTTTTTCCAAAGAAGATGTTATTCCAGACGGATTCTGGAAAGTCGAAATTGTATAAAGAAGCTTTATGTTGCTGTGCTCTTTAAGCAGATTTTCAAGTGCATCGGTATCAATACCATCGTCTTCCATCGGTACGCCAAAAAGCTGAGCATTGTATGATCTGAAGCAGTTTAGTCCTCCGATAAAGCTTGGTTCTTCGCAAACAACACCGTCACCGGGGTTGATAAGCGATTTGCTTGCAAGATCTATACCCTGCTGTCCACCGCTGACAATAATAACATCATCATCTGCATCAAGTATACCCTGGCTTACAAGTCTTTCCTTTGTCCATTCTCTGAGCGGAGCATAACCCTCGGTAATTCCGTACTGAAGTGCAGTATTTCCTTCGTTTTCCAAAATTTCTTTTGCTATTTCAGCAAATTCCTTTTTGGGAAACAAATTGGGGTCGGGTGCCCCTCCTGCAAAGCTTATTATTCCCGGCTTTGCAAGAAGCTTAAATATTTCTCTTATAGATGATGCTTCAAGGTGTTTTACCTTGTCCGAAAGTTTTGATGTAATATCCATTTTTTATCAGTCCAATCTGTAATAGTTATTTAGAAAGTTGTTCAATACCTTTTCTTATGCGGACAATACTTTCATCCTTGCCTAAGATATAAGCAAGTTCCACACCTCCGCCGGGTGTAAACGCCTTGCCCGAAACAGCAACTCTTACCGGCCACAAAATTCTGCCGTTTTTGAGTTCCATTTTTTCTACAAGAGCAATCAGCTCGTCATGAATGTTCTCTTTTGTCCACTCTGTGATACCTTCCAGTACAGGAAGTACAGCATTAAGAGCCTCAAGTGAATTCTCGGGGTTGGTCTTCATCTTTTTATGAGTATAAAGTTCGTTGTCATACTCGGGAAGATTGTCAAAGAAGTCGACCTGTTCGGGAATATCCGAAAGTTTTTCGCATCTTGGCTGCAAAAGCTCTGATACTGCAGTCAAATCAATGTCCGGGTTTGTAATCACTCCCTCATAATAAGGAAGTGCCATTTTGTGAAAATCTTCAGCCGAGAGTTCCCTTATATATTCGCCGTTCAGCCATGCAAGTTTCTTTTCATCAAATATTGCAGGTGACTTGCTTATACCTTTTACATTGAAAGCCTGACGAAGTTCTTCCATTGTAAACTTCTCTCTTTCGTCTCCGGGAGCCCAGCCAAGAAGTGCAATGTAGTTTATAATCGCCTCTTTAAGATATCCTTTTGCAATAAAATCTTCATATGATGCATCGCCGTGACGCTTTGAAAGCTTGTTGTTTGCATCTTTCATAACAGGTGATACATGAATGTATTTGGGGATTTCCCAGCCAAATGCCTCGTACAAAAGATTGTATTTTGGTGTTGACGAAAGATATTCGCTACCGCGGATAATGTGTGTAATATTCATAAGATGGTCATCAATTACATTTGCAAAGTTGTATGTGGGAAGACCATCTGCTTTAAGCAAAACATTGTCGTCAAGGATTGCATTTTCAACCGAAATCTCACCAAAAACTTCGTCCTGAAAAACAGTCTTTCCGGTTTTGGGCATTTTTTGTCTTATAACATAAGGAACACCCGCGTCAAGCTTTGCCTGAATTTCTTCTTTTGAGAGCTTGCTGCAAAGTCCGTCGTATTTTGTCGGCACCTTCATTACTGTCTGATGTGCACGAAGTTCTTCCAGTCTTTCTTTGTCACAAAAACAGTAATATGCGTGGCCGCTTTCCACCAGTTTTTCGGCATATTCCTTGTAAAGGTTTCGTCTTTCGCTTTGGATATATGGACCGTAATCTCCGCCAATGTCCGGACCTTCGTCATGGATAAGTCCGGTATCCTTCATTGTTCTGTAAATAACATCAACGGCACCGTCAACATATCTTTCCTGGTCGGTATCCTCAATTCTTAAAATAAATTTCCCGTCATTTGATTTTGCCAAAAGATATGCATAAAGTGCAGTTCTTAAATTCCCTATGTGCATATAACCTGTCGGGCTTGGTGCAAATCTTGTTCTTACTTCTGGTGTTGACATTTAAATTTCAATCCTTTCTTTTTCTTTCGCTTAAATTTACTGTTCTATGTAACCGATATACGGCAAATTTCTGTACTTTTCGGCATAATCAAGTCCATAACCGATAACAAACTTATCAGGGACTTCAAATCCGAGATAGTCTATTTTTATTTCGCACTCGCGTCTGTCCGGCTTGCTCAGGCAGGAACAAAGCTTAAGGCTTTTGGGGTTGCGCCCATCCAGAATTTTGAAAACTTCACGCATGGTATAACCGCTGTCGATGATATCTTCAACGACAATAATATTTTTACCTGCGATATCACATTCAATATCCTTAGTGATTTTAACAGTTCCTGAAGCCTCGGTCCCCGAGCCATAGCTCTCTGCCTTTAAAAAGTAGACTTCTGTGTCAAGCTTTATCTTTTTCAAGAGGTCACTCATAAACATAAAAGCACCTTTAAGAACGCCTACAACAATTACTTTCTCGCCTGCGAAATCACGGTTTATCTCTTCGGCAATTTCGTCAAGGCGCTTGTCAAGAGTGGCTTCGTCTATCAAAACTTTACTCTTCGCTAAAAGTTCCATATTCTATCACCAGCATCCTCTCTGTATCTTTTGTTATTTTATACTTTTCATTCACACGGCTTCCTGCTATCGCAATTATCTCGTCGCCGGTCGCAAGTAACGGAATTTTATTCCGGTCCTTTTGAGGAATTTTGTCATCTATAAAAATCTTTTTTATCTTTTTTGTTCTGCCATCGGCAAAAAATACTATTTTATCACCCTCGCGACGGCTTCGCAGAAAAAGCAGTTTGTTTCCTATTTTGTCAAGATCTGCCGCGATTTCGTTGGGTCTGCATTGGTATGGCACAGACTCTTCGCGGATTGAAATACTTTTGCCCAGAGAATCAATAAAAACCGATTCTCCTACCGAGATTTCTGCAAAAAAATCGTCATTCGCCAAAATCTTTTTTTCGTCCTCAGGGCCCAGAAAAGTCAGCCAGCCGTAAGCAATCTCTGCTCTTAATTTTTGAGGAAGATCAATTGATGCACCTGTTGGCTTGTCAAGAAGTTCAAATATGCTTTCCATATGGCATCTTTCAAGCTTTACATCTTTGCAGGACCTCTCTGCAGCGAGCCTTACCACTCTTGTCGCAATACTTTTGTCCAGCATTCTCAATGACTCGATGTGTAAACAGTTTGGCTTTCGGTTTGGCAGGGGACTCCCAAGTCTTTCAAAAAGGCGTTTTGCATAACCTTTTAAAAAGCGGCTGTCCTCATCAGCATTTGCCGAAAGTCTGACAAGCGAATCTGTCACCGCGCTGTTGAATTCTTTTTCGATATAAGGGATAAGCTGATTTCGGATTTTGTTTCGTGTATAATCGTTGTCAGCATTTGTAGCATCCGTGCAGTAAGAAAGCGAATAAACCTTGCAGTATTCCTCAATCTCTTTTCTTGATACATCAAGTACCGGGCGTATCACGCCGTCGCCTCTTACATAGTCTATTCCCGACAGTCCATCTATGCCCGTTCCTCTTATTATGCGCATAAGAACTGTCTCGGCATTGTCATTTTTGTTATGGGCTGTGGCAATTTTGTCAAAGCCGTACTTTTGTCTGAGTTCATCAAAAAACTTATATCTTACATATCTTCCGGCTTCTTCCACCGTAAGTTTTCTCTCTGCAGCAATCGTCGCAACATCAAACCTTTGTGAATAAAAAGGTATTCCCTCTCTGTCGCACAAATCCTTTACAAAAGATTCATCTTTGTCAGCAGCTTCACCCCTCAGTCCATGATTGACATGGGCGCAGGCAAGTGAAAATCCCAAATCATTTTTCAAACGATTGAGTATATGCAGCATACAGACCGAATCTGCACCGCCCGAAACGGCAGCCAGAACTTTGTCTCCCTTTTCAAGCATATCATATTCAGTTACCGTTTTGAGAACTATTGCACTAATACTCACGGCTTCCACTCCAGTTAGAGAATTTTGTATATTCGCCAAGCCAGGTCAAAAATTCATAACCTGTTTCACCGTTTCTGTGCTTTGCAAAAATACATTTTGTCTTGTTTGGCTCCTCTGCCTCGTCATTGTAGTAACCCTCGCGATAGAGGAACATAACCATATCTGCGTCCTGCTCGATTGAACCAGATTCACGAAGGTCGCTGAGCGCAGGCTCTTTGACATCTCGTTTTTCTACCGAACGATTAAGCTGAGAAAGCGCAATTACCGGTATGTTAAGTTCTTTAGAAAGGACTTTGAGTGAACGCGAAATTTCTGATACCTCTTGTTCGCGGCTTTTACCCGAACCTTTTGAGCTGATAAGCTGAATATAGTCAATAACAACCATTCCAAGATTTTTTTCAAGCTTAAGTTTTCGGCATCTTGCGCAGATTTCTGCTACAGTAATTGCAGAAGTATCATCAATATATATTTCAGCCTGGCTGAGAACATCTACTGCCTCGCCAATTTTTTCCCATTCTTCATCTTTTATATTGCCTTTTTTCAAAGACTCAGAATTGACCATTGCCTCACTCGAAAGCATACGATTTGCAAGCTGTATGCCTGGCATTTCGAGGTTGAAGATTGCAACGGTTGTTCCGCTTTGAATTGCCGCATTCTGCGCAATGTTTAGCGCAAAGCTTGTTTTACCCATACCGGGTCGTGCCGCAATCAGAATAAGCTCTGACCCATGAAGACCGGCAGTTCGCTTGTCCACATCAATAAACCCTGTGGATATACCTGTTATATCGTCTTTGTTGTTCGAAAGCTCCGACAACTTTTCGACACTCTGACCAATAAACGACCTGATATGAACAGGACCGTTTGTGTTTCTGTCGCCTGCTATGTCTATAATCGATTGTTCGGTCTGTGCAATAACAGACTCAATTTCGCTGTCACCACGGTAGCACTGCTCCGAAACATTTTCTGCAATTTTTATAAGCTTTCTTGCAACCGCCTTTTCGGCAACAATAGCAGCATAATGTTTGGAATTTCTTGTTGTGGGTACAACATTCATTGTCTCCATAACAAACGGAAGGCCCCCAATTGCATCAAAGGTTCCTCTTAAAGTAAGATGCTCCTTTATTGTAACTATATCTATGGGTTTTCCCATATTGTAAAGGTCAAGCAAAGTGAGATAAAGTTCTTTATGCCTTTCAATATAAAAATCGTCGGCTTTGCAAACATTCATTATATCCGGGATACACTTTGCATCCAAAAGCATTGCACCGAGTACAGACTGTTCTGCCTCGCGGCTGTATGGCATTGTTCGCTCATAACCCAAAAGCTCGGTATTCATCTTTTCATCCAATATGGTCCCCTCCTTTGTTAACTTCTTTTTAAAACCTATTTTTTCTCGGTAATACTCACTCTGAATGTACCTGTTATTCCGGGATAAAGTTTGACAGGCACTTCCGTCGTGCCACAAACCTTTATGCCATCTTTAAGGTCAAGCTTGCGCTTGTCTATATCAATATTGAACTGAGCTTTCAGTGCCTCGGACACATCTTTTGATGTTATAGAACCAAAAAGTTTCCCTCCCGCACCGGCTTTTGCTTCAAGCTTCACTATAATTTCTTTCATTCTTTCGGCTATATTACGGGCTTTTTCTTCTTCAACATTTCTGTGATAAGCCGCCGCTTCTTTTTTACCCTCAAGTTCATTAAGAACCTGGCTGTTAGCCTCTTTTGCAAGTCCCTTGGGAAGCAAAAAGTTTCGCGCATAACCATCACTTACATCAATAAGGTCACCTTTTTTTCCCTGAGCTTTTACATCTTTCAACAATACTACTTTCATATATTTCTCCTCCTGATTTACTGACTTAGTACTTCATCGATGGCATTTTTAAGAAGCTCGTCAGCTTCTTCAATTGTTACATCAACAATCTGGGCTCCTGCGATTGTTATATGTCCGCCTCCACCAAGCTTTTCGAGTATAACCTGAACATTTATCGAATCAAGCGAACGACCGCTTATAAGCACACGGTTGCCTGACTTTGCCAAAACGAACGATGCCTCAACGCCGGCAATATCCAAAAGTTCATCTGCTGCCTGAGCAATGGTCACCGACATATCGGGGCATTCTTCATAAAGATACGAAAAAGCGATATTCCCACGATAAATTGCCGCTGTCTTAATAATTTCTGCCTTTGCTACGCAGCTTTTTATATCGCTCTTAAAGAGTCTTCGCACATTAACAGGGTCAACACCCATTCGTCTGAGGTATGACGCGGCTTCAAATGTTCTTACACCTGCCTTAAAGGTAAAGCCCTTAGTATCCATAAAGATACCTGCATAAAGAGCCTCTGCCTCTTGTTTGGTAAGCCTTTGGCCCTCCTGGATATACTGAATAATCTCGGTTATCATTTCGCAGGTCGAGGATGCATAAGGCTCGTGATATACGAGTGCAGCATTTTCGATAAAATCCTCACTCCTGCGGTGGTGGTCAATAAGGACAATATTTTTTGCGTGTTTCAAAAGTTCGGGGCATTCAACCATACCGGGTCTGTGAACATCCAGAACCACAACCAGTGTCTCGACACTGAATGTATTGAGAGCCTGCTCGGCAGAAATAAATGCATTTTCATATTCAGGCAAAGCCGAAAATTCTTTTATCAAAGGTTTTGCATTGTTTTTTGCCGAATCAACAACTATAAATGCATCTTTGCCACGGCTTTTCACTGATTTGAAAAGACCTATAGCGGCACCAACTGAATCCATATCAGAATTTGCATGACCCATAATGATAACATTTCGTGAATGGTCCACAAGCTCGCGCAGGGCATGTGCAACAACTCTTGCTTTTACCTTTGTGCGTTTTTCGATTTCCCGTGTTTTTGCGCCAAAGAATGTAAAGTTTGCGTTGTCACGAATAACAACCTGGTCACCACCTCGGCCAAGAGCCATATCAATCGCAAGTCTGGCAAACTTGTCGGTCTCGGCAACATCCTCACCCATTTTCCCGACACCAATACTCAAAGTAACGGGAATCTTGTTTTCGTGATTTATTGACCTTGCCTCATCAAGAACGGAAAACTTGTTTTCCATTATTTTTTCAAAATTTTTGTTCGTGAAAAATACAATAAACTTGTCACGCTCATATTTTTTCAAAACTCCGTTGCCAAGTGCTGCCCAGGATGTTATCTTTTGCTCTATTTCACCAAGCAAAGCTCCATGATTTGAATCTGCTGTTTCTTTCAGAACCTCGTCATAATTGTCTATAAACACAAAGCACTCAATCATTCTTTCTTCTTCGCGAATTCTGATTGCAGCACTCTCGGCAGTTTTGTCAATAAAATAAAATACCACCAGGCTTTCACGCTTAGCAGATTTGTGACTGCGAGCGATATTTCCCCACACTTCGTAATGGTTTTCGCCTATTTTAAGATTTATATGAGTCTGTTCTTCATCTTTGGCAAACTTATCAGCCCTGAGTTCAGGGATAATTTCGGAAAGAGACCTGCCAAAAAGCTCGCCCTCTCCCACAATTTTTCCAAAATTTTCATTGTACCAGGTGATGTTCCCCAGCATATTTGTAATAACAAGAGGTGCCGGATAATTAAAAAGTGTACCACGCGAATTGTCATTCAGGCAAAAATCCAGGTTTTCGATATATTTAACAAATTTGTAGTGCTTTTTATTTATCAAATAAGCTTCAAGAAAAACAATTATTGCCGTAAAAGCAAACCACCATATTGCTTCAGGTCTTTGCTTAAGTGCCAAAACAGCCGCAAATCCCAAACTGACAATTGTATAAATAGTGAGCTTTAAATACTGCTTTTTTATATTATAAAAATCCTGTATTGTCGAATTCTCTGACTTCATAAAAATCAGCCTCCTATCACGCGTCTTCGCGGGATTTCTCAATCATTCTGAAATCACGGTTTACATCCATAATTCCAATTATAACCAGTACACTTGAAATAATGCCCATCAAAGCGCCCCCCAAAAAGAAGACTGCCAGATATATCAAAAATCTCAGCACACCGTTTTTTATTTTTGCTTTAAACTTAAAGTCAACAACCGAAAGGCCGCATATCCCTATGATTGTATAAAGTATGGTAACAACATTGGCAAGTATTGGCCAAAAAGCCGACTCCTGACTCCAGAAAATATAAAAAAGATAACAAATTATTGCAACTGTACTCATACTTCTTGGAGCCTTCAAATATGAAAACGAGGGATTTTTGCTATCCAGAATTCTTGCCCGGTTTAAAACAAAACCCGAAACCCGAATTACTATGTAGCCTGTAACCATTGAGCTTATCACAATCAAAGACGGGAAGTAAAGTCTCATTGTAAACTTCATAGTTTCAAGAATCATATCTACCGCTTGTTCAGGCGAAACCTTCAGATTTGGGGACACAGCTCCGTCCATCAAGCCAACAAGTGAATCTGTAGCGAGCTTCATTTCGGACATCACCTGGTCAAACAAAGCCTCAATTCCCGAAGATGCAAAAACCTCTATCATCAGAAGTTCAAATATCCATCCGATGCAAACCGCAAGGCATACAACAAACAAACTTTCGAAAAACGGTTTTTTTCTGCCCTGCATATATCCTGCGGCAAATCCCGGAATAACGGACATAAAAAGCATCGAAAGTGCCGAAATCACATTTCCGTCAATGATTACCGAAACAGCAAAAATTGCAATCAGTGTCGGTATCACGGATTTAAGTCCGTTTTTTGCGGCAAACACAGCCATTGGAATACCGCAGACAAATGTAGAAAAAACAGAGAATAGCGGCATATATCTGCAAACAAGAAACAAAATGGCTGTAAGAGCAATCATCATTGCGGCAAAAACCAATGTCTTTATATTTTCTTTTTTCATCACGAGGCCTCGAATCTTCTTTTCAAGTAATTTATAAACATGCCGAAAGCCGACAGTTTTCGCATTTTACATTATATTCAATAAGTATACCACATCAAAATAAATTTTGCAATGTATTTTCGCAAAAAAACTAAAAGCAAAAGAACACCGTTTTGAAAATAAATCTATAGTCAACAGGTGTTCTTTTATATTTATTTTGTTTTTCCTCTCAGATATGTCTCCGCGACCTTTATGTTGCGGATTTTTTCGGGACTTTTGCCGAGTATTGAGGAGTCTAAAATCACTATATCAGCAAGTTTTCCTACCTCAAGACTGCCTTTTATATTTTCTTCAAATGATGCATAGGCACCAAAAAAAGTATATGATTTAAGCGCCCTCATAAAATCTATTTTTTGATTTTCGCCTATTACAGTTCCCTTTTTGATGTCACGTCTTTCCATAGCAGCAGCTATCCCAAAAAGCGGCTCAAATTCATCAATAACCATTGCATCCGAACCAAAAGGTGTCATTACTCCGTATCTTTCAAATGATTTAAGCGGAATAATATCCTCAACCCGGTCCGAATAATACTTTTCAAACACACTTCCCCATACCGATAAAAATCCCGGATTGAGTATTGGCAATACTCCAAGTTTTTTTATTCTTTCAATAAGACTTTCCGGACATAAAAAACAATGCTCTATGCGATGTCTGGGATCTTTGCGAGGGAAGTGCTCCATTGCTTTTTCATATGCATTCAAAGTCATTTCTACCGCCCTATCTCCTGCTGCGTGAGCAGTAAGCTGAAACCCTGCCCGATGTGCTTCACAAAAAATGTCATCAAGCTCTTTTTGCGAAAACGTTGTGGGGAAAATATTCATTTGGGGTAAAATCGGTTTTTCGGTTGCACAGGTTCCACCAACTGCCGAGCCATCAACCATAAGCTTTATTGGACCTTTTTTCAAATATTCGTCTCCAAGACCGGTATAAAAACCCGAATCTATCATTGTCCGCGCATTCTGAATCTGGGCATCTTTACCAAACAATGTCCAAAGCATTGCATACACCCTGTTTTTAAGTTTGCCCTCTTTTTTAGCAAGCTGCAAACTTCTGTAGGTCGCAGTTCCGTATCCCCCTGCATCATGTGAGCTTGTGATACCTGCCGCAAGCATTTTCTTGCAAAACTTTTCAATCCCTGTAACCAAAGCCTCGTCATCGGGTAAAAGCGGTGATTTTGAAAGCATCATAAAATGCGCAGTTTCTTTAAGAAGACCCGTCAGGCTTCCGTCAGTGTTTTTTAATATATGTTCTGTCGGGAACTGCAGCCCTGACTCCTCGGCAACCCGCAGAGCAGCAGAATTGCAAACGCTCATATGTCCGCTTTTGTGGACAAGTATAACAGGGTTTCGGGGCGCCACTTTGTCAAGCTCATTTATTGTTATATGCCGCATTTCCTGAAGTTCTTCATGGTTGTAGGCACTTCCAACAATCCACTCCCCTTCATTTTTGCCTTTTGCAGCATTTTCTACCTCGGTCAAAACATCTGCTACGCTTTTTATTCCGTTTTGTGCTGTCAAAAAAATCTCATCCCCCGATTTTGCTTCTGCAACAGCCATATGGATATGGCAATCTACAAAACCCGGCAAAACGCTACAGCCGCAAAGGTCCACCGTCTCGGTTTCTTCGTCAATATATTTAAGAGATTTTTGAGTACTTCCCACAAAAACAATTTTTTCGTCTTCAATCACAATTGCCTGATGTACACTATCCGCTTTATCAGCAGTTATTACTTCGCCATTATAAAAAAGCTTTCTCATTTACTTCCCCGCCTTCAGAATATATACTCACTTTATTTTATCCTGAAAACAGTTAAAAAATTACTTTTGAAATAAAAACTATCTGATTATTCCATTTTGTACGGATTAAAAACAAAAAACCACCTATTTCACATCAAAATCAACTGTCAGGCTCAACACTTTCCATGTCTCTTCCAGCATTTCTTCCGTATATTTTTGCGGTCTGCTAAATACCGTCTGTCCAAGAACATTTAATTTATCATATTTATGTATAAAAACACCTTCGGTTTGTATGCTCTTATTAAGAATACCAATTATCAAATTTCCATAATCGCTGGCAAACTTTGTATCAATATCTGCTTGGATGCGGTCATCCTTTAAATAATCTGCATAGAGCATTCCGAAAACAACTAAAATCACAGCGATAAGCAAACATATAACACTTTTTCTTTTCACCGTCTGATTCATCCAATATAATCCCATAAACCCGGGTCTTAATAAGTTAATTTGTAATCATACAATTTTTTCAAATCTTCGTATATCCCATCAAGTTCACTGCTGTCAATCAGTTCCGCTCTTACAAACCGGCAAAGCATATCCCTCAATCCTTGAGCAGGCGAAGCCAGTAAATGTGAGCCAAAATAAATTGAAACAGCATTTTGCATATCAATTGCCAAAAATGCACCTGCTGCACCGCCCCAGCCAAAATCAATATATCTTTCGTCACCCTTAGGGCAGCGCACTCCCAAGCCATATCCATAATTAGCTTTTTTCGTATATGTCCGTTTTTGTTCATCAGTCAGGCGATCACTCATCATCAATTTAAGTGTTTCCGGCTTTAAAAGTTTATAGGTACGAAGACCCTCTAAAAACTTTATGTAATCATCTACAGTAGAGATACATCCTGCACCGCCTGAAGCATATTCTGAGCCAATTTTGTAATTAAATATGGCTTTTCCAATATCAACAGCTTTTCCGCCTTGAAAACTGTATTGCGGTGCAATGGTTTCGATTTCTGTTTCGGGCAAAATAAATGTAGATTTGCTCATACCAAGAACATCAAAAATATTCTTTTTAACATAACTTTCAAACTTCTCACCCGATATGACCTCAACAAAAGCCGCCAAAACATCATGACACAAACTATAATTCCATCTGTCGCCGGGTTCAAAAATCAGGGGTTCCTCAGCCAAATATTTCATTACTTCACGGGTGGGGCATCTTCCGCCGGTTTCGTCAATTGCTTTTTTTAATTGAGGCGAACTGCAATCGTATGAAAAACCTGCTGTCATCTCAAACAAATGCTTTATCAAAATTTGATTTTGTGCCTTTTTGATACCGGCATCCGTCATAACTGTCATTTCATTAAATTCGGGCATATAGTCAGAAAGCTTGTCTTCAAGTGAAAATAATCCCTTTTCCCATAATTGCAAAGCCGCTGTGCAAGTGATAACCTTTGAACAGGAATAGATATTATATCTTTCCGTTCCATTTATTTTAACTTTGTTTTCAAGGTCACTGTAGCCATTCATATACCTAAGAATGCATTCTCCATCTTTACAAACGGCTAAATCAAACCCCGGAACGCCAAGTTCCAGAAATGAATCACAAAACTTTTTTAAATTCTCAAACATTGAAATTTCTCCTTTTTAAAAATTTTTCCGTTATAAAGACTGTATAATCTAGATGCCACATATTTACGGTTAATGCGATACATAAGGTTTAGATGCAAAACTTTTGGGTGTCAAGTTTATGTCAAGTTAGAACCCAAAAAATTAATCACTTACCAACTAACCTTTTCAACATTGAAAAGCTGTTCCTCCGTAAGAACAGGATATCTTCTTGACCACTCTAAAAAAAGAATTATATATTTTTTAAACTGCTCTTCATTCAAATTATTAAAAGTTGTTTCCACCCAAACGTCCTCAAGTCCATCAATGATTTTAAAGCAAAAATTGTATTTTTCACCGGTTGCAACAACATCAACTTCAAACAATCTTTTCTCTGTTTCAAAATGCAGTTTCTTTGTTTTATCTATTAGTATTTGAGAAAGTCCTTTTGATAATAATTCTAAATCTTTTGTTGTTATATATACATCGCTGACAGAACCCCAGCCTATACCTTCACTACTAAAATAATAGTAACATTCTACTTCATTTGTTTTTGTCAAATAGTCAACCTTATTTTGTGTATCGCAGTATGCTAATTTTGTTTTATAATCGATAACTTTAAATTCTATTAAAGTATTGTCTGTTTCTAATACTAATTTAACATCATTGTCCATACATTTCTCCTTTCGACATCTTTCGACATATCAATATGGCTAAAACCAAGTTAAAATCAAAAACGAATTGACAACTTAAGCTATCATGAATTGGCTACGCCATGAATTCTCGCTATCGCTCCATGAATTGAATTGCCTTAAAATGCACCAAAGGTGCAATTCATGAGCCACAAGGCTCAATTTATGAAATCGCAGATTTCAATTCATGCCGCAAGGCAATTCATTGCGGTCACAGACCGCATATAATTTTGTAAAACTAAGGACAAAAAATATTGTTTTTTAAAGACAACAAAAACCGCCCTTGTCTGCTTTACTTTAAATACTTTTAAGAACTTTCCATTTTTCAACAAGCTGTTTTACAGACCATGCAGTGTTTGCGGGAGATGTGGACGGCAGGCATAACGCGTCTCTGTTTATATGAGTTTTTGTATACTTTTTAAAGTATTTTTCTGCAGTCCTTCCATTAACAAAAATCTGCCTGATATCTGCTTCTTTCAAAATTTCCGAAAGGTCATTTACCTTTACATTCCTAATGGAGCAATCCGAGCTTCCCGTTATCTCGCACGACGCTATAACGTCCCAAAGAGCAATGCCGTTTTCAAACAAAAACTGCTTTTTTTCTTCAACAGTTTCAGGCTCATCACATTCGAACACAGAAGAAACCACCTTCCAAAAACGGTTTTGCGGATGACCATAAAAAAACATTTTCTCACGGGATTTCACTGACGGAAAGCTGCCCAAAATCAAAATCTTTGAGTCTTTGTTGTATAAAGGTGGAAATGGGTGCCTTATCATTCTTATCACCTCATTGCCAGGCTGTTGTTAAGAAGTGCCGTACTGTAAACAAACAATACATCCGCGCCCTCAAACTCAACAAAATTACCCACAAAGGCACTTTGGATATATCTGATATCAACAACAGTTATTTTTTTGTAGCCCTTTGTAAAAAGCGGAGCAAGGCTGCTGCCGAAAGAATCACGGAAAATAATAAGTTCTTTATCGGTTTCTGCAAGGCTGTTTTCCATTGTTACAAGCGGCATACTTCCCGAGAGGAACATTTCGTACGGGTCTTTGCCGACAGCTTTTTTCATATCATACATTTCGCCCTGTCTTGGTGCGCCTGTATCAAAATAGGTAACCGTACTTTTGTCTATATATTCGTTTGTCAGATATCTGATTTCATCAGGGTCAAAAGGAAGTGCAAGTTGTCCCCAATACACGCCATAAAAAGGTTTTTGGAGTGTATTGACTGTATATTCCGACCTTACATCCACGCCCATTTTATCACCAATCCGCTCGGCTATATCTGTTATTTTTTCCTGACGCCAATGTGTGTCGGTGGTGTAATAATCCTCGCTTTGCAAAAGGTCGGTAACATCAATATAGTTCATATACCCGGCTTTTTCTCTTATCTTTTTGATAAATCCCTCATAATCAAGAGCCGGATATCCGTTTTTCGCCGCAATAATAAAATTCTTATCCGGCACTACAGACAAGTATACATTTGTATTTTTATCCTTCAGATATGAATTGTAAATATACAAAAACTTTTCTGTCGCATAATCCATCATCTGTGGATTTTCGGTTGCGTCTATCTTGGAGATATGCCCGTCGGCAACAAACACACCGTTATTTTCAAGCTTTTTGAAAACCTTTGTGCTAAACCACGCCTTTACCGTTCGGAACGCATCCCGAAACGGAAATCTTTCGGTCGAATATGTTTCGAAGTCCCTCATAAACTGTCCGCTTAAAACCGCTTCTGCCGAGATTTTGGGGAAGGACGCAAGCTCGCGCCTTTCGCTTTTTGAAAAGGCATCGGCAGGCTTGAAAATACACAACACACAAACACCGGCAACAATTGCAGAAAGCAATATTGTAATCACTATATTTTTAATCTTTTCAGTCATTGTTTGTCACCCTCCGCCTAAAATCTGAAATAAAGAAACGGATTGAATGCACCGTCAGCAAGATATGCAGTTGCCAGAATCAGCAAAACAACCAGCAAAGGCACCTCGGCAATTCTTATTGCAGTACAAATGCGTGGACTCTTTTGCAATTTGATTGCAGCAAGCTTAGGCAGCGGAGTCGCCGCAACCGCTGAGATAATCAGCACAAAACCGAAATTGCGCAGATTATAAAAAAACGATGCCGAATAAACAGGTATTCCTCCTGCTCCAAACATTCCGCCGACATAACCAATTGCATCACTTAAAGTCGGAGCACTGAAAATGGCAAAGCTTATTGCCACAAAAAACAAAAGGTATATATGCCCCAAAGCCCCGGACTTTTCTATATACTTTCGTAAAGACAACTTTTCGAGCGTCAAAAGAACACCAAAATAAAGTCCCCATACGATAAAGTTCCACTCTGCTCCGTGCCAGAATCCCGTCAAAAACCATACCGTAAAAACGTTTATAAACAGTCTGCCTCTTTTTACGCGGTTTCCGCCCATGGGGATATAAACATAGTCCCTGAACCACGACCCGAGTGACATATGCCACCTGCGCCAGAACTCGGTTATGCTTCTTGAAATAAACGGATAGTCAAAGTTTTCCAAAAATTTGAAACCAAAGATTTTTCCAAGGCCTATTGCCATATCGCTGTACCCCGAAAAGTCAAAGTATACCTGCAGCATATATGCCAAAACAAACAACCAATAAAACAAAACTGATTTTTCGCCTGACATCAAAAATGCCTCGCACAATTCGCCAAGGGTGTTTGCAAGCAAAACCTTTTTCGAAAGGCCAAATATAAATCTTCTTATACCTGTGGCCGTTTTTTCAAAGCTGTGAGTTCTTGATACAAGCTCCCGCTCCACATCTATATACCTTACAATCGGTCCTGCAATAAGCTGAGGGAAAAGGGCTATATATGTTGCAAGTGTTACAGGATTTTTCTGTGCCGAAACAATCCCTCTGTAAACATCTATTGTATAACTTAAAATCTGAAATGTATAAAAGCTTATGCCAATTGGCAATGCGATATTTAAAAGCTTAAAAGACAACCCTGTTGCCCGGTTGAAGTTTTCGATAAAAAAATCTGCATACTTAAAGTACGCAAGAAAGCCAAGCGAAAAGGCAAGCGAAAGTCCCATAAAAAGCTTTGACAAAGCTTTGCCCTTGAACTTTTCGATTAAAATTCCAAGCAAATAGTTGACCAGAACAGTTGCAATCATCAAAAAAACATATCTTGGCTCGCCCCAGGCATAAAAAACAAGGCTGAACAAAAGAAGCACTGTGTTTTTCAAAAACCTTGGTGCAGCAATATATGCCAAAACAACTGCCGGCAAAAAATAATATAAAAAGGGAATGCTTGAAAATACCATTTCGCACCTCATTTTCAAAAGACGGGCGCATAAAATTCCGGCGCCCGTCTTTCAGTTTTCGTATTTATTATTCCTGTGCGTTTAAATCTTTATTACACATTACGAAGAAAACTTTGTTGCCCACACTTCCTGCAACCATTTCTTCTGCCTCGACACAAATGTTCCATCTTAAATCAGCGTTCGATTTGAGGGTTGATATAAAGTCAGATGCCGAAACTCCGTCTTCAAGAACAAAAACATATCCCACAAACGGAACTGACCCGATTACAGGTCCAAACATTGCGCCTTCTTTAAATCCTTTTATTTCAGTGTTCCCAAAACCTGCCAGAAATCCCGGTTCAACAGGCACTGCCATAGCCGAAAACGGAATGATCGGGTTTTGCGAAATTGCTTCTGCAAGTGCTGTTGCACTTGACGAAGAGCCAGCCTTTGCATTAAAGTCAGCCAAAAGCTTTTCGCCTGCTGTTGATGCCTGCGGGGCAGGTTTTTCTTCAGGCTTTGTCTCAGGCTTTACTTCAGGCTTTGCCTCGGGTTTTGTTTCGGGTTTGGTCTCAGGATTTGTTTCGGGTTTTGCTTCCGGTTTTTTATCTGTTACATTTGCAGGATTTTTTTCATCCTTTTTGTCATCCTCCGGATTTTCTTCTTTTACTTCATCTTTATTGGTTTCAGTGTTCACATTTTCCTGAACCTGTCCGCTGTCTTCGTTTACTTGCTCGTCAACTTTGTTTTTGCCTCCGCAGGCAACCAAAGCAAAAATCATAACTATTACCAAAAATATAGAAATAAGTTTTTTCATTTTCATTCTCCTGTTTTAAATAAATTTTCAGCAAAATTATTGCCCTGCATATTATGCTCCTTGAGTATACTACACAATTCATACATTGTCAACAAAGCTGTGAAAACTTTAACAAAATTGTAATCAAAAAAATTTTCTTTTTTGAACAATTTTTTACTATTTTTTTTCAAATTCCTCTTGTTTATTTTTTAATTAAGGTGTATAATTGTTAGGTAACATAGATTTACCTATTAGGAGGATTACAAATGAATTACGAATTTGAAGCCTGGAACGGCTTTGAGGGTGGAACTTGGAAAAAGGAAATCAATGTAAGAAGCTTTATTAGACACAACTACACTCCTTATGACGGAGACGAAAGCTTTTTGGAATCACCTACAAAAGATACCCTGGAGCTTTGGGATCAGGTTCTTGAACTTACCAAAAAAGAGCGCGAAGCAGGCGGCGTTTTGGATATGGATACGGATATTATATCCACCATCACCTCGCACGGCCCCGGCTACTTAAATAAAGACAAGGAAAAAATCGTTGGTTTCCAGACCGACAAGCCCTTTAAGCGTGCGCTTATGCCCTATGGCGGTATCCGTATGGCAGAAAAAGCTTGTGCTGACAACGGCTACACAATTGACCCTGAAATAAAGGAATTCTTCACAACTCACCGCAAGACACACAACGCCGGTGTTTTTGATGCATATACCCCCGAGATGCGTGCTTGCCGTTCTAGCCACATTATCACCGGTCTTCCCGATGCTTATGGTCGCGGCAGAATTATCGGCGACTACAGAAGAGTTGCTTTGTATGGTGTTGACAGACTTATTGAAGACAAAGCTGAGCAGAAAGAAACTACTCGTTCGGCAATGTACTCACATATAATCCGTGACAGAGAAGAATTGTCTGAGCAAATCCGTGCACTTCAGGCGCTTAAAGAAATGGCTGCAAGCTATGGTTATGATATTTCAAAGCCGGCTCGCGACGTAAAAGAAGCTATTCAGTGGCTTTATTTTGGTTATCTTGCCGCTGTTAAAGAACAAAACGGTGCTGCAATGTCATTGGGAAGAACTTCTACCTTCCTTGATATTTATGCAACAAGAGACCTTGCAAACGGAGTTTATACCGAAAAAGAAATTCAGGAATTTGTTGATCATTTTGTAATGAAGCTTCGTCTTGTAAAATTTGCTCGTACTCCCGAATACAACGCGCTCTTCTCGGGCGACCCGCAGTGGGTTACCGAATCAATCGGTGGTGTTGCAATCGATGGCAGACACTTGGTTACAAAGATGTCATATCGTTATTTGCATACTCTTACAAACCTTGGTGCTGCACCCGAGCCCAACCTTACAGTTCTCTGGTCCACAAGACTTCCAGAAAACTTTAAGCGTTACTGTGCAAAAACATCAATTGAAACTTCGTCTGTTCAATACGAGAACGATGACCTTATGCGTTTTACTCACGGTGACGACTATGCAATCGCCTGCTGCGTATCTTCGATGCGTGTCGGCAAAGAAATGCAGTTCTTTGGTGCTCGTGCAAACCTTGCAAAATGTTTGCTTTATGCAATCAACGGCGGTGTTGACGAAATCTCTGGCAAACAGGTTGGTCCCGCATACCGTCCTATCACTTCTGAATACCTTGATTATGATGAAGTTATGGAAAAATATGACGAAATGATGAAATGGCTTGCCGGTGTTTATGTAAACACCCTCAACATCATTCACTATATGCATGATAAGTATTGTTACGAAAAGATTCAGATGGCTCTTCATGACAAAAAGGTTACCCGTTGGTTTGCAACCGGTATCGCAGGTCTTTCGGTTGTTGCCGATTCGCTTTCTGCAATTAAGTATGCAAAGGTAAAAGCAATCCGCAACGAAGAGGGTATCATTGTTGACTACGAGACCGAAGGTGACTTCCCCAAATACGGAAACGACGACGACCGTGTTGACGAAATTGCTTATGATATCGTTCACAGATTTATGGAGCATATCCGCAAAAACCATACTTATCGTGAAAGTATTCCCACAACATCTATTCTTACCATCACATCAAATGTTGTTTACGGCAAAAACACCGGTGCAACACCCGATGGCAGAAAGAAAGGCGAAGCTTTTGCACCCGGTGCAAACCCCATGCACAGACGTGATACTCACGGCGCAGTTGCATCACTTTCATCTGTATCCAAGCTTCCGTTTATTGATGCTTGCGATGGCATTTCAAACACCTTCTCTATCATTCCGGATGCTTTGGGCAAAAATGACCGCATTTTTGCAGGTGACATCGATATAGATCTTGACTGTTCAAATGGAGCTTGTTCTTCTCCTACTCTTTTTGAAGGACTTGACACAGACGAACAATAATCTTTAAAAAATATTTTTTAGGAGGAATTTATTATGGCAGCAAATCAAAATCAGGTAGACAATTTGGTATCTTTGCTTGACGGCTATGTTCAAAAAGGCGGACACCATCTTAATGTAAATGTATTCACAAAAGAAACACTTCTTGATGCTCAGGCTCATCCCGAGAAATATCCTCAACTTACAATCCGTGTAAGTGGCTATGCTGTTAACTTTATCAAACTTACAAAAGAACAGCAGGACGAGGTTATCTCAAGAACATTCCACGACAAAATCTAAGTTATGAAAGGTCGTATTCATTCAACCGAAAGTTTTGGCACCGTGGATGGCCCCGGAATTCGGTATGTTGTCTTTATGCAGGGTTGTCCGATGCGTTGTGCTTACTGTCACAACCCGGACACCTGGGACATCTCTTCAGGCACAGAAATGTCTGTCGATGAAATTATTTCAGAATACAACCGCAACAGTGTATTCTACAAAGAAGGCGGCATCACGGTTACCGGAGGCGAGCCTCTGCTGCAAATAGACTTTCTTATCGAACTTTTCAAGGCAGCAAAAAAAGAAAAAATTCACACTTGCATTGACACATCAGGAATTACATACAATCCAAAAAATGAGGATTATATATCCAAACTTGATGAGCTTATGCAGTTTTGCGACCTTGTAATGCTTGACATAAAGCATATCGATTCCGAAAGTCACAAAAAACTTACGGGACATGATAACTCAAATATTCTGCAGTTTGCAAAATATCTTGAAGAAAAAAATATTTCTGTCTGGATAAGACATATCATAGTAAAAGGAATCACCGATAACCCCGACGATCTCATTCGTCTTGGCAAATTTATTGGAGGACTCAAAAATCTTCATGGACTTGATGTTCTCCCATATCATACCATGGGCGTTTCCAAATACGAAAGTTTGGGGATTCCTTATCCTCTCGAGGGTATGCCTGCTTTGCCGCTGAGCGATGCAGTGACAGCCAAGAGTTTTATTATGGACGGAATTCATTCTGTAAGAAAACATTAAAATAAAAGGTAAAGGGTTAGCCTTTACCTTTTATTTTAAAATATACCAATTCTTCTACTTCAAAGCAAGGAGGTTTTTATGGTAAATAAAGAAGAAATCGCAAAATTCAACAACCAATGTATAGGCGAGGAAATAGCAAATGCTGTTTCGCACGGAATAGGAACATTACTTTCTATCGCAGGAACAGTCATAGCTATCATCTATGCCTGTTTTCATGGTGATGCTATGAGCGTTGTTGCGGCATCGCTTTATGGTGCAGGACTAATCATCCTCTACCTTTCATCGACACTCTATCACTCACTTACCAATATAAAAGCAAAAAAAGTTTTCCAGGTATTTGACCATTGCTCGATTTTTGTTTTGATTTTGTGTTCATATATACCCATCTCTCTTTCTCTTGTCCGGGGAGCTTTGGGCTGGAGTCTTTTTGGAGTTAATGCGGCATGCGCGGTTATCGGTATTGTTCTTAATTCTATAAGTGTAAAAAAGTTTCAGAAAATCTCAATGGTTCTTTACATCCTGATGGGTTGGTCGGTAGTTTTTGTGGCACCCCCTGTTCTCAGCAAAATTCCTTTTAGGGGTATTATGCTCCTTTTGGCAGGCGGTCTCAGCTACACCGGCGGCATAGTATTTTTTGCTCTTAAAAAGCCCAGATATATGCACTCGGTATGGCATCTTTTTGTTTTGGCAGGAAGCGTTCTTCAATATTTTACATTTTTATTCTATGCCCTGCCTGTTCAATAAGGAGGTTATATCGTGAAACTTGGTCTTGTTTTAGAGGGCGGTGCAAGCCGCAGTCTTTTCTCGTGCGGAGTTATGGACGCCCTTCTTGACGAAAATATCATCGCTGATTATGTAATTGGCGTCTCTGCCGGAATTGCATATGGTACCAGCTATGTATCAAGGCAAAAAGGCAGAAATCTTGAGCTTTCATTAAATTATATGCACGACAAACGGTATATGGGCACAAGACACCTTTTAAATCCCAAAAACCGTTCTTACTACAATATGGACTTTGCTTTTCGGCAAATCCCCGAAAAAATAGTTCCTTTTGATTTTGATGCATTTGCAAAAAACACACAAGATTCTGTCGCGATCGCTGTTGTGACAAATCTTGAGACAGGACAGGCTGAATACAAAGAGCTTCCAAGTGATGATTGGGACTATCACATTCGTTTACTTTGGGCAAGCTGTGCTCTTCCTATCCTTTTTCAACCCGAAAACTTAAACGGAACTCTTTTTATGGACGGCGGCATCAGCGATCCTATTCCTTTTCGCCGTGCTATTGAAGATGGCTGTGACAAAATAATTACTGTTCTTACCCGTGAACGAAGCTATACCAAAGCCAGTGATTCTTCCGAACGGATAGCAAGTAAAATTTATAAAAAATATCCGAACTTTGCAAAAACTCTTTTGTCAAGGCACGAGAATTATAATCGTGACCGAAACGAACTTTTTGAACTTGAAAAAAACAATAATATCTTTGTTATAGCACCAACCGACACTACCGGTTTTTCGCGCACAGAGCGTCGCCCCGAAAAACTGAAAGAAATGTATGATGACGGTTACCAGACAGCGAAGAAAAATATGTCTGAGCTCAAAAAATATCTCGGTATTTCATAAATAGTATATAGTACATGCCCCGTTAATATATTTAATATTAACGGGGTGAATTTTTTGAAAAAGCTTTTATTATTTATTTTGACAACTGTAATTCTTTCCACAAATGTTTTTGCAATTTCGGCCCGAAGTGCCGTTGTTATCGACAAAGAATCGGGTCGGGTTCTTTTTTCACACAACAAAGACGAAAAACGAGGTATGGCAAGCACAACAAAGATTATGACAGCAATATGCGCTCTTGAACACGGAAATCCGCAAAAAATCGTCACGATATCCCCAACTGCATCCGGTATCGAGGGCTCATCAATGTATCTTGCGATTGGGGAAAAGCTTCCTCTTATTGATTTAATCAGCGGCCTTATGATAGTTTCGGGCAACGACGCTGCTACTGCAATTGCCGAAACTGTTTCGGGAGATGTCGAAACATTTGCCGCTCTTATGAATAAAAAAGCTGCTGAAATCGGTGCATATAACACAAGCTTCACCAATCCGCACGGTCTTTCTGACGAAAATCACTACACCACCGCTCACGACCTCGCAAAAATTACCGCATATGCTATGCAAAATCCGGACTTTTGCGAGATAGTTGCAACAAAGACCAAAAAGCTACCACAATCAGAGGGTGGCTATGCCCGGACCTTGGTAAATCACAACAAATTCCTTTCGATGTATGAGGGGTGTATGGGTGTCAAAACAGGCTTTACAAAAGCCACCGGCAGATGTCTTGTCACCGCCGCCAAAAAAAACGAACTGTCTCTTATTTGTGTAACACTTAACGACCCCGATGATTGGGCAGACCACCGCACACTTTTGGATTCGGCATTTGATACATACTCTGCGGTAAAAATAAAAAACAAAGATACCCTTGTCGATACAGCAGAGGTCAGCAACGGCACAATCAGTGAAGTAGAACTTGTAACAGCCTCTGATTTGTATGTTCCCCTGAAAGATGAAGAAAAAGACCTGGTAAACATCAAAGCAGAAGCTTTTGAAGCTTTGACAGCTCCCATAAAAAAAGGGGATGTTTTGGGGAAAATCCTTGTTGAAGTAAGCGGTGAAAAATGTGGCGAATTTCCTTTGGTTGCAAAAACCGATGTTGAGACTAAAAAACCAATCTTCAAACCGTCCTCCGGCTTTTCTGATACCTTCAAAAAGTTTTTGTACTCTTGGATTACTTGTTTTCAATAGATATTAGTTTTGGACAATCAAATAGTTTGATACAATCTTATAGTTGACATTTGTCAAACTTTGTGATAAAATAACTGAAACTGAATATTCGGGGAGCTTTCAAAAAGGCTGAGAGGGAATTGTGCATTCCGACCCATGAACCTGATACGGATAATGCCGGCGTAGGAATATATTAAAATTGCAATTTTCGGAGATTATCTTTTTTAGGTAATCTCTTTTCTTATATTCAATCCCAAATCAAAAGTTCTGTATTTAGTTATTTTTTATAAGGAGTGATTTTATGACAAAAACAAAAAAACTAACTTTGAGCGCTGTTCTCACAGCCACAGCATTTGCGCTGATACTTGTATCAAAGCAGCTACCATCTCCTTGGACACAAGGCGGATACATAACAATTGGAAGCATGGTACCAATCATTCTTATCTCTATAATTATTGATGCAAAATGGGGCCTTGCCTCAGGCTTTGTATTTTCTCTTATCCAGATGATGACAGACTTTTATCTTCCCCCTGTAACCACTTTTTTAAGTTTTGCAGGAGTAATACTGCTTGACTATGTCATCGCTTTTACTGTTTTGGGTCTTGCCGGATTTTTTGCGGAACTAATGGGCAATAAAATCTGGGCAATTGCACTAAGTGGAACAATCGTTACCGGTCTAAGATATATAATGCATGTGCTTTCAGGACTTCTTATATGGGGAGCATTTGCCGATACCGACTGCATTCCTTTGTATGCACTTATTTATAATGGTTCGTACATGGTACCCGAAATGATTATTACTACCATAATTCTTGCACTTATTGCCCCTAAAATAAAAGACAAATTCAATTTATAAATTAAGTATAAAAAGGACACCTTCGGGTGTCCCTTTTTATACCGCATTTTCGTCCTTCTACTACTTCATGTAGAGCACATCATATGAATTGGCTTGAGGAAATACTGATAAATAATCCTTTTTTTACACAAGTTCTTTTTATATTTTATATTCAAATAATCCATGCTTGTTGCAATAAAAATACACCCTGCCTCTGAACATTCTTGGCAACCTCACTGCCGAATCCTGTTCGGGATACATACGCACAATAAGAACTCTGTCAAACCCTGCATATGCAACAAAACCAATAAAATGTTCTTTAGTCATTTCATGGTTAAATTCAATATAAAAATCATTTTCGATTTCTGAAATATTTATCGTATGAGCATCATCCGCCTTTTGACTCTCCAATACTTCTACGGGTCTTCCGCAGCATATAATCTGACACTCTCCGGTCCCCTGCATAATGCTGCCACACTGTGGACATACATAAAATCTTATTTTCTTCATATTCCCAACCTCTTGCATGTTTTGAATTAAATTTCCTGACAGAAGCATCCTTTCGCAGACTCCCAAAACATCAGCCAAAGACGACAATGCCGAAACATCCGGAAATCCATTCCCTGTTTCCCATTTAGACACAGTTTTTGGCAAAACACCCAGTTTGTCAGCAACTTGCTTTTGTGTCATTCCTTTTGCCTTTCTTAAATTGCAGAGAAGCTTTCCGCATTTGATTAAATCCATATTTTCACCTCCGCAACTTAAGTATAATATAGTGACTCTATTTTTTCAACCCACTATCCGTACATATCTTTCTTTATTTTGGGGCCGCTGAGAGCTCCGCTCGTCGTGCTCATAACACGAAGACCAAACAACTTAATTCAGGCACTGTATGCAAAAACAAAAGGACACCATACGGTGTCCTTTTGTTTTTGGAAGAGCCGAACGGTTTAGATGCCAGTTTCTTTGTTAAATAGACATCTATTCAACCTTCATCATTCTGTACCCGACACCTATATGCGTCTGAATATACTGCGGCGAGACCGGAAGCTTTTCAATCTTTTTTCTAAGCGTTGTCATGAACACCCGAAGAGAACCTATATCTGTTTCCCATGCGCTGCCCCAAATTTTTTCAGCGATAAATTTATGTGTAAGCACCTTTCCTACATTTTGCGACAACACACAAAGCAGCTTGTATTCTGTCGGTGTTAGGTGCATTTCCTCATCATCAAGGT
>JAFQSM010000088.1 GCA_017409575.1 Clostridia bacterium | reverse complement strand
CTGAACTCTTTGAGAGTTATCCATATTATCCATCGAGCAAGGAACGGGAAAACCACACCAACCCGAACCGTCAGCGCAAATTTTCTTTTTTACAACATAAAACTCATCGGTAATGAGGGGGTATGTGCTATCTTCAATAGTGTATTGATAGATTTTTTGCACCCCTTCATATCCATCAACTAAGAATTCTCCGATATATTTGCTTTGAATTTTTGCTGTTGGCATATATCCAAATGCACTTTTAAATTCGTTTTGGAAATCGTTTTTATTGGAAGTATTATCATTTATGCAATAAACATTTAGCCAAGCATAATAGTCATCTGATCCTGTCGCTGTTTCGATATTTTTGTGTTCATATGCATATACAGTTTTTGTGAATGTTGGTATCGTAACGGTAGGCGCAGATGTTGTAGTATTGTCGGTAGAACTTGAAGTATTAGTTTCTGACTTGGTATCCTCTTTTGATTGTGTAACTTCCGTTTTCTTGTTAGTTTCCTTAGACGATGTTGTAACACTGCTTTTTTGTGCGGATTCTGTGTTAGAAGTAGTATCTTCCGTTTCAACTGGAGATTTTTGTGTAGTTGCTGTTTTTTCTTCGGTAGGCTCTTCTTCGATTACTTTTACTTCGGTTGATATTGTGGTGCCTGTGTCGATGTCAGTTGTTTCATCATCAACCGTTAGTTCTTCAGAGCTTTCATCACGTTGAAGAGTTTCGACTGTTTCCGCATATTCGGACTCTTTGGAATCCAAACCAGTATCACTCTCACATCCTGCAAATGAGAAAATCAATACAAAAACAAATAGCAGTGCAGTTAGTTTTTTAAAGGTCTTTTTCATAACAAACCATCCTTTTTTGATGTTAACAATTTCTTGTTACACTTTATAGACGATTAAGTTTTGAAAAAGGTTTTAAAAATTATAAAAATATTTAATTTTTTTCTTTACCGTGCTAATCTCCTTAATTCTCTGCAAAAGAATTTTGTTTAAGAACGATGGGTTCGGCAGTTTTAATAAATGCATTTTCCACGGAATTGCTATCCGGCATAGTTTGGTAAAATTCAAATTCTTCGTTTGTGAGGTATTCCCATTCACCATCACTATAAGAAATGGCAGGGTCATTTCTTTGCATTGCTTCATCCCAATGATAGTTTGTTGTTGATATGGTTTCATCAAGAGAAATAAATTGATTACCCATACGATGCCGTCCTAAGAGATAGCTTTCATTTACAATATAAAAATAATCATATCTTGAATTTGTATGACCGCATAAACGAAGTTTATTGTCCTGATATGTAAACAATTCACCCGTAGCCCACGTGTCCGGCGTTCCTTGAGCATCCGATACTAACAGTTCATAAACTCCGTCCTTATTTAAATCAATGTATGCATAATAAGCAATTTCAAGTTTATTTTCGGTAACACCCTTGCGCAATAAACTTTCGTATATTTCGATGGCTTTATCATTGTTTTCTGAATCAACTTTTGACACTTGCTCGGAATTGGCAATATACCATTTTCCGTCAACTTTTTTCATAGTTACAGTTCCTTCGCTTTCATCATCTTTGCCAAGAATAGAAAACTTGATTTTGGTTTCAAGAATAGCCACATCCGATTTTATATCACTGTTATTTTTATCAACTATGATATCACATTTTGCATCTAACAATGAAGAAGCAATTTTTACTATTTTGTTAGAATCAGTATTTAAGAATATACCTATAAACCCATCGGCTTCATACCTATATTCATTAATTTCTTTTTGAATGTTCGGTTCCAGACATTCAACCATTTCGTCCAATTCGCCATCATTAAAAGCATCTTCAAATTTCTCAATAACTTTAATCGGCGCTTCTTCAATGATGTTGAAAACGTCTATTGGATATAAAAGTTTAGGGTTAACTATACCTGTAATGGTAGTTGCCGCTATAGCCACTGCAACCACTCCCGATATAATTTTTAAACCTAAATGTTGTACCGCCTGTCCTACAACCGTTTTGGCTGTTTCACCTATAACAGCAGAAGTAGATGATGCTACTGTTTCCGATATTGCGGCAGTCGCTTCGGTAGCACCAGCCATTGAACCCATAGTAATTTCCGCTGAAATGGGAGGGACAGAAGCAGATTGAGAAGTAAACAAGTGTCTGATAAACGGGAATAGAGCAAAACCTGCGAAACCACGCAATTTGACACCTTTTTTCTCCAGCTCGTTGATTTTAGCCTTCATTTTGGATTTTGCATAATTAATCCTGCTTTTTACTGTGTTCTCTGATACTTCAAGTAATTCCGCAATTTCGGAAATTTTCATTTCTTGAACAACGTGATAAACCAAGCATATTCTTTGATCATCGGGAAGAGAATCAAGCAAATCCATAATCTGCTTTCTTGTGTCTTCCGAAAGTAATACTTCTTCCGGATTATATTCCTTGGACTCGTCCTCAATTGACCACTCAATAGGGTCATCGTTTTCTTCGTTATCTTGCGAAGAAAATAATATAGGCTTGTTCTTTTTTAAATAATCTTTGCATTTGTTTGACACGATCCTGCAAAGCCAAGGCTCGAATTTTTTGGCATTATCTAATTGATGTAAACTTGAAAATGCCTTTATGTAAGAGTCTTGCACTATATCATCAGCATCATCTTCATTTTTTAAAATGCTAACAGCAACCGCACGGAGTTTTGGGTATGTAGTATAGTATAATTCACTAATGGCTTCTTGGTCGCCGTCCATCGCTTTGATTACATTATTTATTATGTCCATCGTTATTTTCCCCCAAAGTTGCCTTTTGCACTGTCTTTATTTTTTCTAAACTTTCATCAGCTTTTTGCCTATTAAACGGCATCTCTCTGAAAATGACAGTTAAAACCTGTTTTAAGAAATTTTCGAACTTATTCATTGTTTTCACCTCTCTTACTTATAAGACGATGTGAAAATCAAAAAAGTTTTAATTTATAATAAAAAAGTGCGTGACCGAAGCCACGCACCGAAAAACGCAAACCCCGTTGCCGCTACGCAAACTTAAATAGATCAAGCATTCGCTGTAATACTACTTAATGGAATTTGCATTTTTGCCAAATTCAAAAATAGTATTACAGAAAAAAGGCATAGTATCCCCATAGAGAAAAAACACCTGATCTGCGTGTATTAAGTTTGCGTAGCTTATATAGTATATCACAATACCGATAAAATTAAAAGTGTTTTTGGAAAAAGTTGCGGAATAATTGTAAAAAAGCGGTTTGCAGCGTATTCGAAATGTAAAAACATACAATAACAGACAATTAACTTTACTAATCAGTAGTTGTATGTTATAATACAGAAAAACAAAAAAGAGGTGTTTTAAATGACCGATTTTGAAGATAGATATTACTCTATGCCTGAAATATGTAAGTATCTCGGTATAAGCCGTGACTCTGCATTAAAATGGATTGCGAATAAAGGTATGCCGGCACATAAAGTCGGCAAGAAGTGGAAGTTCAAACTTTCTGAAATTGATGCTTGGGTAAACAGTGGACAAGCGGAGGAAGATTAAAATTGAAGGATAAAGACAATAAAATCCCCAAAAATAGCGATAATGAAACAAACGAGGTAAAGGATACAAAAACTCAAAATTGCGATGATACAAAAGATTTAATCGTCCAAGGGTCGTTATTAAAAGATTCGCTTGATGTCGAAAAACTATTGAATAATTCACCTTCTATCCTTGATAATGCCTCTTGGAATTATAGAATAGGTGAAGGTTTAAAACTATCTGCTATTATGCCTGTTGAATCCGAATTTAGCAACGCATTAAAAGCAATAAATACACCGTCATGGCAGGATTCATTGTATAAATCATTTGAATTGCCTAAGTTCACCACTTGGAGTGATACTTTAAGCGAAACTATTAAATTGCCCGAAACAACAACTTGGTTTCAATCATTAAATAGTGCTTCGGAAATTATAAATGTTACAGAACCAGCATTTAAACTAGCAGATACTTTTTCATCCCTACAACCTAATTATTCTATTAGCACGAGTGTTTTAGATGCTTGTACAGCCGGATTGTCTACATATAAGTATGTTCTAGATACTGCTGCTTTTCAACCCGCAATACAAATTCCAGAATGGCAAAAAACATTAACAGATATTACCTCAGCATTATCATCTTCTATACCAAACTTAACGCAAACAATTAATTTGCCTAAAATAAATGCATTAGAATATGAAACAGCTTCCCTTTTAAAGAATTCGGGTTTAGATATTTCTATGCCTTTATCCTCTCTAAATTTAACAAACACATTAAATTCTTTGACTACTGTTAATTCAGAGTTATTGCCCAAAATAGATACTGCCTTGTCTGCAACACAAATTCTAGGAGATTATTCCTCCTTGATGCAAAAGCAATATGAGAAATTACAGAAAAATATTTGCGATTATGAAAAACCTTTGAAGGTAGTAGATATTGCAACTAATGTTGTTGAATCTCAAATTGCAAGTGCATGTTCCTATGTTGATAATTGGAATGAAGAATCAGAAGCAGAACCTCATTCTTTACAAGTATCAAATTCTAAAACATCTATACAATATATCCCTGTGTATCTAGGTTACGCATTAAAAGGTGACTCTGAATATAATTTAGAAGAAGAATTTGATAAATCGATTATAGGTAAAATTTTGGTGTTAGGCAAATCTATTACCGAAAAAATTAAATATATTAATGAAATAAACTCAGAAGAAAATGTATTCAAACCGACTAATGCATCATTTACGGCAATTTCCTGTATTTCAACAGCGTTTTCTGTTAATAAAGATACATTCGCAAATGTGGTTGACAGTTTGTATATGCTAATCTATGAAGGTAGTGGTTCCGCGAGCCGAATTCTTAAAATTTTAAAAGATGAAGAATGCGAAACTTTATGGAACATTAAACATTTGCGAACTGATTTTAGACACGACTATGAGCACGGAAAGGAAAAGGATATCCGCAATAAAAAGAAATTAATCGCAGATGCATATCAAAAAACTTGTGGTATGAAGAAACCAATAAGACAAAAAGAGTGGGTTTCTGCTCATCATAATTTATTTATGGCCGTTGATAAATTTTTGGATTTAATTATTGATAGATATAATGAAAACGAGGTGGTGATACAATGACAGGTGTAATTTATGCACGATATTCGAGCGAAAATCAGCGTGAAGAGTCTATTGAAGGTCAGCTGCGTGAATGTAAGGAATTTGCACAGAAAAATGATATTCAAATCATAGGCTCATATATTGACCGTGCATTATCTGCAAAGACTGACAATCGTCCTGACTTTCAGCGTATGATTAAGGATAGTGCGAACGGTCTGTTTGATACTGTCATTGTATGGAAACTTGACCGCTTTGCACGTAACCGTTATGACTCGGCACACTATAAAGCAATGTTGCGTAAAAACGGTGTTAAGGTAATATCGGCAACCGAAGTTATTTCCGATACTGCCGAAGGCATCTTGCTTGAATCATTGCTCGAAGGTATGGCTGAATATTACTCTGCAGACCTTGCAGAGAAGGTTATCAGAGGACTTACCGAAAACGCTCTTAAATGTAAATATAACGGCGGCACGCTTCCTATTGGTTATACTGTTGATTCTGAGCAGTTCTTCCAAGTTGACCCTCTGACCGCACCTGCCGTATTACAAGCCTTTAAGTCCTATGCCGAAGGTGCAAGTATGCAAGAGGTTACCGACCAACTAAATATCAAAGGTGTTCGCACCAAGCGTGGCGGTAAAATCAGCATTAACAGCGTTACCCGTATGTTACATAACCGCAAATATATCGGTGAATACAAATACCGCGATATTGTACAGCCGGGTGGTATCCCTGCTATTGTTCCGCAAGACTTATTTGACCGAGTTCAAGAGCGTATGATTGCAAATAAAAAAGCTCCGGCTAAACATAAAGCCGAAGACGAATATTTGCTTACCACTAAACTTTTCTGCGGAAAGTGTCAATGTCTTATGGTTGGCGAAAGCGGTACAAGCCATATGAAGAAAAAGGTGCATCGCTATTATAAATGCGTTAGCGTTAAAAATCATAAAGGTTGCGATAAGAAGACTGTCAGAAAAGAATGGATTGAAGATGCAACTATTGCATTCATCCGCAAAATTGTTTTTGACGATGATTTGGTGTCGATGCTTTGTGAAACTGCAACCAAGGTACAAAACCAAGCCAACACCACTTTGCCGTTACTAAAAAAGCAATACGGTGATACGCTCAAAAGTATAGAAAATCTTCTTAATGCTATTCAGCAAGGTATTCTAACTCCGTCCACAAAACAGCGTATGGAAGAATTGGAACAACAGAAAACGGAGTTGTCTATCCAAATTATAAAAGAGGAAATGACAAAACCAATAATCTCTGCCGAAGATATTGAAGCCTATTTCAACAGACTCCGCAAGCTGAATTTCAAAAAGGTTGAACACCGCAGAAGATTAATTGATACTTTTATAAATAAAATTGTTCTTTGGGATGACGGCAGAATTTATTTCGGCTGTAATTACAAAGATTGCTCACGCGAAATGACCTTTGCTGAGCTCCACGAAGCAGGCGTTTTAGGTTCGGATATCAGTGCGCTCGGTGCACCAAAATAAAAGGTCCCTAAAGCCTTGATTACCAAGGCCTTAGGGATCTTTATTTTTGCTTTTTGGTGCAACTTGGGGCTTATTTGGGGCTTATTTGCTTTAAATAAGCCCATTTTTACACTTCAGGGCAACAGAAGTAGCGCTTCAAATTGTCACTATGATGTGGTATAATATATTTAAAGTTTTAATTAATAGGGGTGATAAGATGTCCAAATTAAACGATATACAAAGCAGAATCTTAAGTTTGTCGCCGGGAAAATATCAAAAACTTTTAGATTGTTATCTTATTAAAAAATTCAAGTATAGCAATATACATCCGTTGGGGTCACACGATGGTACGGACAAAACAACAAGAGGAACTCCCGATTCATTTGTTCAATGTGATGATGGAAAATTTATTTTAATAGCATACGGTTCTGTGATAAGTAATTCTTATGCTAAAGTCGAAGAAGATATTAAAGCCTGTTTAGATGAATCTAAAACTCACATAAAGATTGAAGATATTTCACAAATAATATGCTGTCATACTTCTACTAATTTTAACCCAGGACAAGTTAAAACTTTGAGTTCGTTATTTGCCAATGTAAAAATTATAGGATTAGGAGAGCTTTCCTATGATTTATTCTTGAATTATCCGTCGCTGGCATCGGAGTTTTTGGATATCCCATTAGATACTCATCAAATTTTTAAAAAAGCTGATTTTATATTAGAGGCGGAAAAAAATCAATTTTCTACTCCATTAGATATGCCTATATTATGTCGAGATCAAGAAATAGATGCTGTGTGTGGCTTGGCAAAAGATAATCCGGTCGTTATTATACAGGGGGCTTCCGGTTCCGGAAAAACCCGTTTGGCACTTTCGGTGGCTGATAGATTTAATGAGGAAAAGAATTACGAAATTCGAATAATAAAATCAAATAAAGAGAATATTTATGATGACCTTAAATCTACATTCATTGATGATACTGCTTATTTTATAATAGTAGATGATGCCGATCAGTTGACACAGTTACATCATCTTGTTGATATTTGCCTGGACCACACAAGGACACATGATTTCAAAATACTGATTACAGTTCGTGATTACGCTAAGGAGAAAATATACAATGATGTAACAAAGAAGACTAAGGCGAATATATACGACTTAAAGTCGTTAACTAAAGAAGATATATCTAAAGTATTAAAAGAATGCCTCAACATAAAAAATGATGAATTTATTAAGCATATTTGTGATTTAGCTAAAGGGAATGTTCGCTTAGCTGTAATGGCGGCGAAAATAGCTATCGAAGATGTAACCGCTATTCAAAATGCCTTTGATATATTCAACCATTATTATTCTGATTTGATTTCTCAAATGGATCAAAAAGAAATATTATGCGCTGCATTAATCGCTTTTTTTGATAAGTTCAAAATTGTTGAAGACTCGGTGATAATGGAAGTATTTAAAGAAGGTGGTATATCCAGAGATTTATTGTTGGAATATTGTGATAAGCTACATAAAAAAGAAATTATAAGTATTTTTGATGGTGACGATCGGGCGGTGAAATTTGAAAATCAAAATCTGCGCGATTATCTATTATATTATATTTTCTTCAAAGAGAAGACGATCGCATTATCATATATGATAGAAAAATACTTTTTTGTGTATCGTAGTAAAATAATCTTTGCTTTCACCACACTTATTCGATTATTCTATTCTAAAGAAAACAAAGATTATCTTGAGGAACAAGTAAAAAAATCATGGTATCGCATTAAGGATTATGCAGATGATGACGTCATAAAATTTGTAGAGTCTTTTCATAGCATTATCCCCGATGAATCGTTGGCTTTTCTGAAAAAACAAATTGATAAACAGGAAGATAGTTTTATCGATTTGTTTTCATATGATTTTAAGAAAAACAGTCATTATCATACAATTAATTCGGAAATAATTAAAGTACTAATTTCTTTTAAGGAAACTGAGCATTTTAGGGAGGCTATAGAGTTAGCACTATACTATTTTAAGAAACATCAACAGTTCCCAATGGATATGTATTTTATGTTTGGGGAATATCTGGGATATTCACGTGACTCTCACAAAGATAGATATTTAAAAGAAACAATGTTAATAAATAAATTGTATGAAAGTTTGCTCGAAACTCCCGATGATACAATTATATTTTCCACATTGTTTGCTACTAATTATTTATTGGGATTAAACTTTTCGCAGTCAGAAGCAGAAGGTAGTCGCAAAATCGTAGTGTACAACTTTGAACTTATTGCTTGTGATGAAATTTATCAAATCAGAAAAAAATGTTTTGACATATTATATGTTTTATTTCAAAATCCCAAATTTAAGCAGAAAGCACATGATGTTTTATTAAAGTCCGTTGATGTATTCGCTGATAAAAATCAAGAGATAATCCGAAATGATGTTTTATCCATTTCATCAATCTTTAAATTTAATGGCCATATATTTGAAGATTGTATGATTCTTGATAAATTACAATCTCTCTGTGATGAACTGGGAGAAGAATATATTGAACTATTCCCTAAAATAGAAAACAAATCATTTATGGCATATAAAACTTTGACTAAAAACTATTATCTCGAAACCAAAGATAGAGATGATCGAGAGCAGGAAAAGAAAAATGCCATCATAAATGTATATAAAGATTTTAAGATTGAAGTGTTTAATGACTTGTGGAAAGCATTAACGATTTTAAAAGATCGAAATAGTGGAATGAACGGTTGGTCAATATCTGAAGGAATAAATATGCTTTTTGATGGGCACAAAGATTTGTGCTGCAAATTTGCATCATTATTAGATTCATATATAGCATACGATATGCCATTTTTTCAAGGTGGATATGATATATTCAAAAAAATGGTCGACGAATTAGGATATGATCAAGCTCTGGATTTTATAGAAAGTAAAGATTTTTCCCCAAAGCCACTTTGTTTATCTTTATTGTTTGATATTGTACCAACAGAAATGATCAATAAAGAGTTTGCCCAAAAGACCCTATCTCATATAACAGAAGGACAAAAGGAATATGTATATATGATTCGCTTTAAAACAGCGGTTAAGATTAATGAAATTGTTGATAATTATGTCATAGAATATCTTACTCGACTTTATGATTATAGCCTGGAACGAAAATCATATCAAAATATATCAACTTTTTTGAATTATATGACATTGGCTGATGGCGATGAATTAAGTGAATATTTAAAGTTGTTCTCTCAAAACAAAGAATTACTTAAAAAAGCATATATTATGGCCTCTTATGGACAGGGACATTTTGATTATTCCGGAGTGTTGTTTTTAGCACTTGTGAATGAAGATCCTATGTTTATAGATCGATTTATTAAAGATTTCCTGGATATTTCTCAAAGAAATTCTGATCTTGATTGTTTGAATGTTCTTTGGAATCATGATAATTATATTAAATTGATTACGATAGCAATGGATGCTATCAAAAAGTATAACAAGGGTCTTCTTTCGTGGAATACTATGGCCGAAGAACTTCTTGTGTCAAAAAGTAATGACATTCAAATGCAAGAAAGACAAAAAGAATGGGTCTTCGATTATATAAAAAATAGAAACAAAGATATGGAATCAATGGTTTTCCTTTTTTATATACTATGCAATTTATCCAAAAAGCAATTTAAAGAAGCTATGATATTGTTTTGCCAAAATAATACATCATTTGATGATTTTTGCAAAATCCCGCTCACACCCATGCATGAAGTTTTTTCTAATAGTGAGATTCCGCAACTTGAAGCGAAAATTAAGATGCTTTATAGTGTAAAGGAAGCTTTAAGTGGAATGGAATACATTGAGCATAGGGAACGGATAGCCTCAGAAATATACGCATTGGAACGGCGAAAAAGGACAGTTTTGATGCAGGAGTTCTTGGATGATTAAGCTTTTTTATTGTAAAATTAGCAGATGCGTAACAGCAGTATAAAGATTTTTATAGCATCAAATAGCAAAAAATTGATGCGATGAAATACATCCTGAAAAGTCAGGTATTGTGCGGTGTTTCAATATTCCACATCTACTCTAAAACTGCGTGTCATAGGCTCCAACGTCAATTACTCGCAATACAAAACAGTCAGCAAACAAACGTATTGCATCGCAAGATGCATCTTTTCTCCGCACCAAAATAAAAGGTCCCTAAAGCCTTGGAAATCAAGGCCTTAGGGATCTTTATTTTTGCTTTTTGGTGCAACTTGGGGCTTATTTGGGGCTTATTGAAACTAAAAACAGATTTATGACGCGCTTGCGTTGGCATTAATCTGTTCAATTATTCTACGAATACCCATCCATATAGTCAAATCCGCAAACACTTCCACGACGCTTCCTTTATCAGTGAACGGAGATTCCTGCAATACAGAAAGATCTTTCATCAAACCGTTATGAACGATATACTCAACGATTTGATTTACAAAATAGATCTGTCTTGAATCAAGATTAACATCATTCAAATACTGTGCAAAAGCCTCTTTTGCAGCGCTCATTTCAAGACCTACGATCTCGCGTACGAACTCACCAAGTGGTTTTTCGCCAAATTCCGCTTCGTAGTCTGCCTTCGTGCCAATCTCGCTCCACAGGATTTTTTCCAGTTCCTTGACGTCGGCGAGACTCAAAGGAACATTGGATTTAAGCTTTGTAATGACTTCATTATCCTGATGCTGACGAACATAAAACTCCGCCTTTGCTTTATAGTTCTTAAGGTCGTCATTTTCAAGCTCGGATTCATTCCAATCGATTGAGAGGATTTCATCGTCAAAGTTTGTGTGGTATATAGCACCATTGTAAGGGATATATTTAATCAGATCTCTCAAACTTTTACGGATGTGCTCGAACTCATTAATGCCGGCAGTATCCACATAATCGGTATGCAGAATCTTATCGATCAGTTCCGATTGCACCATAATCTCAGGAATGTTAGCAACACCGGCGATACCCGCTACCTTTTTATACAGATCACTACGCGCCTTATTATACTTTTTACCGACAAGATACGCGAGCTCAATGCCATACATTAATGCATCAAAACGCATAGCTTTTGGTTCGTCCTCATCCGGAGTGATCAGCGGTGCCAATTCATCTGCAATGATTAAAGTATCCTCGTAGGAAAGAGAGGTATAGTTATCGGGATTTGCATACAACTCAACATATTTGAGATGTTGACGAACTGCGAAATTTTCCTTGTTAAGTTCCTTAACTTTTCGCACCATATCGTCCACAAGCTCTTTGCGGAAAGCAATCAACTCCTCGGTTTGATATGCTAAGTCCTGAAGCTTGAACGCCATCTGCGCCTTAAGGTTGAAGATTGCTCCCTGCAAAGCGATTTGATTTGCAGATCTTCCTTTTCCGCCCATGCGGAAGAACTCAAAGTTTCCGCAGAAATCGAAGATGTAGAACATTTTCTTGTCTTCGCCGTTAATCAATCCGGGGCAAAGACGGGTTCCGCGACCAATCATCTGCCAAAACTTTGCCTTACTCATCACCTTTTTAAAGAATACGAGATTTAAGCATTCGGGCACGTCAATACCCGTATCCAGCATATCAACCGAGATTGCAATCTGCGGTAATTTTTTTGGATCGGAAAACTCGTCAATCGCACTTTGCGCGTAGTTGATTTTATTATCAATCACTTTTGCAAAGCCATTAAGGTGCGGATATTCTTTATTGAACACTTCGAATATTTTTTCAGCATGACGGTGATTTTTTGCAAAGATAATGGTTTTGCCGATCTTCTGACCGTAATCGATTTTGATACCGTTGGTCATCAGCACGTTCAGCACTTCTTTAATGGTATCTTCATTAAAAATCCAATCATTCAGTGCCGATGAACCGATTTTGTCCGGCAGTTCACCATCGCGGGCAAAGGTTGCCTCATATTCTTCTTTGTCTTCATCGGACAAATCATCGTAAACGATACCCTGCTCAATGAATTTGAGTTTGGTTTCTACAGACATAAAATCAACAAGGAAACCGTCTTTGACTGCATCGGCAAGCTCATATCCGTATGTAGGAACACCGTTTTCAAGTTCAAACACCTCATACGTGTTCTTGTCGATTTCATCTTTAGGCGTAGCAGTAAGACCCACTAAAGGTGCGTCAAAATAGTTGAATATATCACGATATTTGTTATAAATGGAGCGATGCGCCTCATCGCAGATCACTAAATCAAAATGACCGCAGGTAAACAATTTGCCTTTTTCGTCCTTAACGGAATCAATACAATTCATCATCGTCTGATAGGTCGAGAAAACGCAATGAGCGGTATAGTTATCTTTTTCTTCGCAAAGGTTGGTTACCTATAAATCCGGCAGAAGGTTCACAAAGCTACGTTTTGCTTGAGTAACCAAGGAATTGCGGTCGGCCAGGAAAAGAATATTTTTCACCCAACCATGCTCCAGCAACACCTTGCAAAGGGCAATAACGGTTCTTGTTTTACCCGAACCCGTTGCCATAACCAACAACGCTTTACGGCGGTTTTTCTTGCCAAAACTATCGCAAACTGCCTTGATGGCGCCTTCCTGATAATAGCGGCCGGCGATATTTTTATCTACTACCACGTGGTTTAAGCTTGTCCGCATGGTTTGCAGATTGAACAGTTTTTCAAGGTCGCGCTTGGAATAAATGGTTGCTACCTTGCGTTCAGGGTAGAGGTTATCTGTAATGCGAGTATCAAAACCGTTGGAAAGGAAAATAACAGGACGACGACCAAATTTTTTCTCCAAAAGATCAGCATATAATTTTGCCTGTTGTCTGCCTTTGGATACGTCCACACAAGTGCGTTTTGCTTCAAGCACCGCAAGAGGTTTGCCGTCATCACCAAAAAGAACATAATCGGCAAAACCAACCTCCGATTTGTTGGGCATGCCGGGAAGCTCATATTCGTTGATCCAATCTTTGCCCTCTGTCCAACCGGCATCCTGGAGCATGGTATCAATATAGATTTTTCTCGTCTTATATTCCGAAATATCCAAAGGCTTCGGTACATAAGTCTGTTGCTGTTCTTCACGGCGTGCAGTAAGTTCAGCCTTGAGCGCTGCATTCTCTGCCATCAAAGCTTCGAGATCGATATCGGGCACTTGAACAACAGGAACTGTCTCAGCAGGAGATTCTTTTAACAACTCGGGATTAAATGCGCCTTGCTCATATTCTGTTGCATAGCAACAAGCAACGAAATCCATAAAGATATAGAGGTTTTCGAGACAGAGCATGGCCTGTTCTTCGGTGACCTTTTTACCCGTATGCGCGGCATTGTTGCCGACTCGGCGAATAAAATCCATTCTTCGCCAAATGTCCGTGCCGACAATATCGCGAAACTCTTCAGTGTTCATAAGGCTCACCAAAGTGTCTTGCCAAGGCATGACAAGAGAACTGTCAACGGAATACATCCATTTAACAGCCATTTCCATCGCCCTGCGACAGTTTATAATACAGGTAGACAAGTCAATATGTAACGTCTTTTCTGCCGCTACTGCAACACCGGAAAAACTCTCAAATTGCTTGTCCTTTACTAAAAAATCAAAGTTGGTCATTGTATGCACTATCCTTATCAATTAATTTGTTTTGAAAACATCCAAAAATGTCGCACCAATATTTTCCGTTTTCACTAACACGAAAGTAATTATCCTTTGAAAAGCCATAACTTAATGGGTGTAATTGATACAATAGACCAAGAGCAGTCATTCGAGAGCAACGAGTTAAGTTAAATTGAATCTCCGCAACAACATCATCTTTTTGCGGATCAAGTTTCGACTCAGCAAAATTGATATCTGAGAGATGTGATAAATCTTGTAGAAACAAGCGATCAAGTATATCCAAGTGTTCATTGAATTGGTCGAATGTTATCTTTTCATTTATAAGATCAATATACAATTCAGCTTGTATTTTGGCCTTTTCCACAGAAGATAACCGCGATAAATACAAAAGAACTTGTTCAACCTCTTTTTTGAACCATTTTTTATTTCCTTGATAGGCAAGACGTCTTTTCTCAAGCTTTTCGCTATCTATAGTTCCTTTTTGAAGTTGTTGAAGGAATGCAACTGCCTTTTTAAATTCAAAATGATTTTGTACGTTTTTTCCAAAAGAAACAACAGAAAAAACCGCACTAAGCCCTGGAATTTCTTTTATGGTATCATTTTCTATTAATGAATCCAGACAAACCTCACTCAAATCTATAGCAGTATCTTTTAAATCACTCCCAATTATTAACTTGGAAAACTCGAAAATATTATTTTGAAGATTAGTTATAAAATTTTCTTTCATTATGTTCACCCAAAATATTTTTGCATCAATGCTTTTTTTAGTGTTTCAAGTTTATCAAGACTTTGCTGAATTGCCAATTTTGATTTGTCGGTCTGTTCAACGAAGGCAATAAACTCTCTTTGTAATTCCACGGGAGGAATAATTTGCTTATATGCTTTCATGATTGCCGTATTTAAATTTGGCTGAGTTCCCGCTGGCGCAATTCTTCTAAAATGGTCGGTCATTTGATTTAGTGCTTGCAATAAAAAGACTTTGTCTAATCTTTCGTCAATGTCCTCCATTGCAAGCCATCCATCGTGTATGCACCCATCAAAGGTGATAATACGAGCAAAGCCCAACGATACGCCACAATTGGCAAATATTAAACTGCCAGCTTTTACCATACGGCTCTTTGACACACCAGCTTGAATAATATGTTCTTTTGTGGAATGGAGGTATATATTCTCTCCATCCGTAGCATCGCCTATCTTTATCCATGGAATATCACCGCCAAGATACTTTTCAATAGGTCGAGGTGAACCACCTCTTACTATCGTACATAGTTCACCCAACGGTTGGATGTCCCATCCTTTGTCGTTGACGTTTATGTCACCAAACAGTTCGATAAATCGGGATTTGACAAGATCGTCTAATTTTGCGAGTTGCTGTTTTCGTAAAACAATCAAGTCGCAAATCAATCCCAAAACTTGCGAAATTTTCGCTTGTTCTTCCGGCGTGTGATTAGGCAATAGCTCGTTACAATAATCCTTAAAGTAAATATGAGGAATAGCTGCTCCTAAATAGTACTTTGAAAGATTCATATGCTCTAATGCATATGCCAAATATTCTACAGAAACACCTTCATTAGGTATGATATATTGCATTGTGCCTATAACAGAGGATTTTGCAGGCAATTGCATTACTCGCCCAACCCCTGCACCGTCCTTTACGATTGCAATATAAGGATTCTCTTGATGATAAAAATCGACATTCTTTATAAATCCACTTGCACCGTAAATGGGATAATCTCCATTTCGAGCATCTAAATCTTTTTGGGCAATATTAGACGTTCCTTTAGTACAAACATCACTTAATTTTGCCATCACAACATCTCCTCCAACTCTGCAAAACCTGCGGTAATTTCCATTTCCAGTTCGTGCAGGTCGGTCATAAGTTCGGCTGTAGATGGATACTCTACCGGTACATACTCGGTCTTTTTGTACTTGTTGATAGAAAGATCGTAATCATTGGTTACAATCTCGTCTTTGGGTACAAAGAAGGATTTTTCGGTTCTTTCTCTGCCATCTTCGGCTTCGAGATTATGAAAACGTGCGATAATATCGGGAATATCGCTTTCATTCACCTCGGTACGTTTATCATCAAGGCTGAATCCGTCGGCCTGCATATCGTAGAACCACACCTTATCGGTGCCACCGTGTCCTGTCTTGGTAAAAATTAGAATACCAGTCGACACACCAGCGTAGGGTTTGAAAACGCCGGAAGGCATAGAAATAACTGCTTCAAGGCGGTTTTCTTCAATAATCGCTTTGCGGATATCTTTATGTGCTTTGGACGATCCGAAGAGAACACCATCGGGAACGATGCAGGCACATCTGCCGCCTGTACGGAGCATGCGCAGGAACAGAGCCAAGAAAAGCAATTCTGTTTTCTTGGTTTTGCAGACCTTTAGCAGATCAGTTGAAACGGTATCGTAATCCAAGCTACCCTTGAAAGGGGGATTGGCGAGGATCAGGGAATACTTGTCCTTATCCGGATTTTGGTCGGAAAGGCTATCGCGGTATTCGATAAAAGGATGCTCTACGCCATGGGTCATCATGTTCATGGCGCCGATACGGAGCATGGTTCTGTCCATATCGTAACCGAAGAACATATGATTCATATAATGGTCTTTTTTCTGTCTATCAAAGAAAATTTCTTCTCGGAGATTTTCTTTTAGATATTCGCCGGCGGTTACCAAAAATCCGCTTGTACCGCACGCAGGATCACAAATCACGTCGTCTGCTTTCGGCTGCATCATTTCCACCATCATTTTGATGATATGGCGCGGGGTACGGAACTGACCGTTAAGACCTGATTGCGCGATTTTATTAAGAAGGTATTCGTATGTATCGCCACGAACATCCTTATCCTGTTCTTTTGCCATAAGGGCATAGATTTCGTCTAAGGCATCAACCACTTTGGAAAGCAGGAGCGGTGTTGGCAATTTGAAGATAGCATCGTCCATATACTTGGAATAGGCGCTGTCTTTTTTGCCGTCAAGATTTTTAATAAACGGGAATACCCATTCCTGCATCGTGGAATACATTTTACCTGCAGGAAAATCACGGAATACCGACCACTTTAACTGACTGCCATCAACCTTGCGTTCACCAATAGTAACCTCGCCTGCAAAAATGCTTTTGTAAGGAAGCCCGAGCATAGCGCTCTCTTTTGCGCGAAGATTATCCGAATCGTCAAGGTCGCGAATAAACATAAGATATGTGATTTGCTCGATAACATCCAAAGGGTTAACAAGTCCGCCTGCGGCAAAAACATCCCACAAACTATCAATTTTATTTTTCAGTTCACCTGTAATCATTATTCTTTCTCCTTAGGGTGAGCAATTAAACTTGAACACCGTTTTGAAAAGGTGTTTTTCCGCTCACTCATTGTTAAAATACTCGCCAATACGACAGCATTGACTGCGTTTTTGCCTTGATTGAACGAAAAAACACTCTTTTCAAAATCTTTGACCGCAAAGCGAGAAGATTTTGTGGGATTTTTGCTCAATTTGGGCGATGTAAGGCTGACGCCTTACGAGAACAAATAGGGTAAAAAACGCCGAAATATGCCGCTTTGCAGCGGGTTCAAGTTTAATTGCTCACCCTATTCCAAACATAAGATGTGTAACGACCACCGCCGATTTTAATGATGTCGCCGCTTTTAACAAGATCGTTCAATGTTCTTTGAACCGTCACTTGACTAATATCCGGGCATTTTTGCATAATCTCTGTCTTTGTGATTTTACCAAGCGTATCTTTGATGATTTCTCGTATGCGGTCGGGTTTTGACATTCCGCTTGTTGCCAAAACTTTTACACGAGCAGAGAAATCACGATAAGCAGAAAGAATAACGCCTAACATATATCTGACAAAGTGGGCGTAATCGTTTTCTTCTTGGTGCCAATCTTGTGAACTGCTTTGTAATGCTTCGTAATAGGTGTCTTTTGTGTTTTCAATTGCTTTTTCGATACTGATATATTTTCCGACGATATATCCGGAGCGATAGAGAAGAAGCAGCGTAAGCAGCCGGCTCATTCTTCCGTTGCCATCGTTGAACGGATGGATACAAAGGAAGTCGAGAACAAACATCGGGATAATAAGCAGAGGATCCGCTTCATTTTTGGCTATTACATCATCAAAGGCATCGCATAGAGCCTCAATGGCATCCGGCGTTTCCCAAGCAGGTATCGGCTGAAATCTCACGAAGCGGTTTCCTTCGTTATCTTCTTCCGCAATCACGTTATCCGCATTTTTGTATACGCCGCCAATGGATTTGCCGCTGAACTTATACAAATCGCGGTGTAATTGTAGGATAATTGAAGGACGGACAGGTATAAATTCGTAACTGTCGTGTATTGTTGAAAGCACATCTCGATAGCCGGCGATCTCCTGCTCATTGCGCGATCTTGGGGTTGTTTTATTTGTTACAAGCTTTTTGAGACGTTCATCGGATGTGAAGATGCCTTCAATTTTGTTAGACGCTTCCGTACTTTGTATTTTTGCAATTTCTACAAGTTGCGTAAGAGTATCACTCTGTGCTTCGATAAATGAGTTTTGCTCGCCTTTAAATTCGTGTATTTGAGAAAGCATTGCTACGATTTCGGGAGTTAAAAGTTGTTGCCATTTTTTATTGTAGTCGTAAACTCTCATTTAATCTTCTCCTGAATCCAATTTGCTCATTTTTATTATTTTGACATAATTAAAGTATATATTCTAATATACTAATTGTCAACATCAATTTGATCATTTATCCAAAATTGAGCAAATTGAACTCCGCAGTATCATAATGATCTTGGTGCAACTTGGGGCTTATTTGGGGAAGAAAACTAACAGATGTCCTTAAAAGCCATTAAAAGATACTTCAAGATATTTGAGACCGGCACTAAAGAAAATGAAAGTTATTCCATGATAATAAACGATAAAAAAGGCGACTGCTTGCCTTCGCCCCCTGTCGCCCGCACCAACTAAAAAGGCTGTAGAAACCTTGCGTTTCTACAGCCTTTTTAGATCAATCAAAATCAATCTTTCAATTCAACTACCGTAATGCCGGCGTCTCCTTCTCCATAGACACCCAGGCGGAAGGATTTCACCAAAGGATGGCCACGCAGGTAGCTATGAACTCCCGCGCGCAATGCGCCGGTCCCCTTTCCATGGATGATGGTTACCGAATGAAGATGATCCAAGAGTGCATTATCCAAGAATAAATCGATTTTCTCTTCGGAATCCAGGATGGTCTCGCCCCGAATATCCAGTTCAGTGGAAGATTTGGTGCGAGAATCATTTCGATTGAGGCGGACCGCTGAGGTCCGCTCTTTTTTTGGCTCTTCCTTGGCCTTGAAAAGCTCAGTTTTGCTGATCTTCAAGCGGATTCCGCCGCAATTAACCTGCACCTGCTCCCCTGCCAAAGCAAGGATAATCCCGTTGCGGTTCATTTTGGCCACAAAGACCTCCATTCCCGGCTTCAGCTCTTCTTTTAATTGCTCTCCTTGGCGGGCCGCCTGAGGCTCTGCGCCCAAGCCATCCAGCAGCCTTGCAGAGCCGCTCTTGATTCCGCTCTTTAAGGCTTGAGCGGTAGCTTTATCCAAGCGATCCTGCTTTTCTTTTAAGGTTTTCAAGAAATCATCCGCCTGCCTGCGGGCAGATTCCACCATTGCTCTGGCCTTTCTTTGGGCATCGGCCACTTCTCGGTCTGCTCCTGCCAGCAGCTTTTTGCGCTCCGCAGAAAGCTCCTGCCGCTCTTCGCTCAAGGCTTTACGCTCCTCCATCAGCTCATGAAGGCGCTTTTCGTAGCGATTTTTTTCCTGCTGAAGGCGGTCGATCACCTGCTCCAATTTTTTCTCTTCGCCGGTAAGCCGCATTTTGGCATCCTTAATCACCGCTTCATCTACACCCAGATGACGAGAGATCTCAAAGGCATAGGATTTTCCGGGGATTCCCATCTGCAGGCGATAGGTGGGGCTTAAGGTCTCCAGATCAAATGCGAAGGAGGCATTTTCCACCCCTTCATGAGAGAGGGCATAGGTTTTCAGCTCGCTATAATGAGTGGTAGCTGCAACAAATGCGCCCACAGAGCGCAGCCGCTCGATGATAGAGACCGCCAAAGCGGCACCCTCCACAGGATCGGTCCCATTTCCCAATTCATCAAAAAGGACCAAGCTTTCCCCATCGCTATGAAGCATAATATTTCGGATATTTTTCAGATGGGAAGAGAAGGTAGAAAGAGATTGCTCAATGGATTGCTCATCGCCGATATCGGCATAGACCCGATCGAAAATATAAAGCTGAGCCTCATCGGCAGGCACGGGTATGCCTGCTTTCGCCATCAAAGAAAGGAGCCCCAAGGTCTTGAGAAAGACGGTCTTACCGCCGGTATTGGGGCCGGTGATGACGACGGTATCGATGCCGTTGCCCATCTCGATATTCAAAGGCACCATCGTCTCTTTGGCAATCATGGGATGGCGAGCCCCTTGGATTTTGATCTGCTTTTTCTCATTTAATTTAGGAATACAGCAGCCTTCATCCGCTCCGTAGCGGGCTTTGGCAAAGAGCATGTCCAGCGCTACAATCGCGCGATAAGAGGTAAGAAGCGGGCAGGCGATTTCGGTGATCTTGGCAGTAAGCTCCTCGAAAATTCTGGCAATTTCCGCCTTTTCCTCTGCCTCCAATTTACGTATCTTATTATTCCCTTCTACCACAAAGAAAGGCTCGATAAAAAGCGTCCCGCCGCTATTGGAAGTATCATGCAAAAGGCCCTTTACTTCCCCACGGTTATCGGCGCGGACGGGGACCACATAACGATCATATCTTAATGTAACAATCGGCTCCTGCAGCGCTTTTGAGACCTCAGGAGTCCGTATATATTTTTCCAGCTGACTTTTGATACTGCCTGCAGTCGCTGTAATCTTTCGGCGGATGGAGGCAAGAGCCAAAGAGGCATCATCTGCAATCAGCTCTTCTGTAATAAAGGTGCGCTCCAGCCGCTCCTGCAAGGGGCGATCGGCATAAAGCTGCCGGAAGAAGCGATCTAACGATGGGGTATCGAAATTCTTTTCTTCATAGTAGTGAGCAAGATCCTGCCCCGCCTTCAGAAGGCGCTCTGCCGCCATTAATTCTTTGGCGCCCAAGGAAATTCCTTTTTCCGCCTTACTGATGTAAAGAGGAAGATTGGCGCTTAAAGAACAGATGGGAAAGCGAGGGTTGCGATCCAGCAGCGCCATGGCGGCGCCGGTCTGCTCCAGCATGGTGCGTGCGCAGGGCGCAGAAAAAAGAGGCAACAGCTTGCCCATCTGCTCCCCCGCCTCTTCGGTAACGCAACGGCCCGCCACCTTTTCCAGCACCTTGAAATATTCCAAGGCCCCGAGGGATTTTTTATAATAAAAGAGATTTTTATTATTCATGATAGATATCCTTCCACATCTGAAGCGCAGATGCCCTCAGCTCCAGATGATATTCCGAAAAACGCTCAGCCAAAAGAGAAAGGCCCAAAAGATCATCCTTTGGGATTGAAAAGCCATAGGCTTTAGAGGGGGCTTTGTTCAAGATATGAGCGAGAGCCGCAAGGGTAGTGGCAGAAACACGCACACTTTTATTGGGCGCCGCGCAGGCATCGCAGCAGAGGCTTCCGTCCTCCAGCGAAAAATAAGTAAGCTCATGGCCGCAGGTTGCAAGGGTGGGGCAATAACCCATCAATTGCATGGTCTTAAGCTCAAATACGCTTTTGACCAAAAGAGGGTCCTTGCCCTTTCCCAAAAGATATAAGCCATTGAGCAAAAGAGGCAGCAGCTCGCTGCAATCATTCTCCTCATCCCGCCCGAAATAGAGAACCATCTGGGCAAAATAGCTTGCCAGAAAGGTATTTTCCATCTGCTCTCGCAAGGGATGAAAAAGCTCTTCCGGCGCGAAACCGTTGAGCAGGTAGTTGCCGCCCCCTGTCTGATATAAGACCCATTCTCCATAATAGAATTGGTCGTATTGCACCTTCCTGCCGCTCTTTTGAAAGACCGCTATACACCCCAGCCGATCCGTTAGGATCGTAAGCATCCGCTCATCACGGACAGTGGGGCTGATCCTTAGGAGGATGCCCTTGACTTTGCATGTCATATCCCGATTGCTTCTCCTTTTGCTCCAATGCATGATATAGCAAATAGGCTTCGATACTCCCTGTATTCTCAAAGCATTGCCATGCCTGCCTCTCATCCATATCGCTCACTCCTCTCTTGCTTTATTATGTGTAAAAGCAAGAAAAAAAGTGATAGTAATAATTGGTTTTATTCTACCGAATAACCCAAAGAATCCAATAAAGCGCTATTATTTTCCCAATCGTGCTTCACCTTAATAAAGCATTGTAAATAGACCTTTTTCCCAAAATGCTGCTCCAATTCCTCTCGGGCTTTGGTGCTGATCTCTTTGAGCTTTTGCCCTTTTTTGCCGATAATAATTCCCTTATGAGAATCCTTCTTGCAATAGATTACCAAATGAATGGAGACCAAGCCTTCTTCTTCCTCAAAGGCATCTACGCCGAGTGCGACCCCATGGGGCACTTCGTCGCCCAGAAGATAAAGCATCTTCTCCCGCACCACCTCGCAAGCGAAGGTTGCTTCCGTCTGATCGGTGAGCTGATCCTCCTCATAAAAAAAGGGCGATTCCATGGCATATTTTTCAAGCTCAGAAAGCAAAATTTCGACCCCATCACCCTTTTTGGCGCTGATGGGGATAATGGCATCAAAGGAATAAACCTCATTCCATGCCGCCATAATCCCAAGAAGCCTTTCCTTAGGGGTCGTATCAATTTTATTGAGGGCCAAAATAACGGGTGTGCCGCCCTTTTTCAGCCGCTCCAGCATATGAAGCTCCCGCTCAGCAGGCTTTTTCGGCTCAGCCACAAAGACGGCAATTTCCGCATCTCCCACCAAGGTATCCACCGTCTGCTCCATACGCTGATCCAACCCGCTCTTTCCGGTTACAAAGCCGGGCATATCCAAGAAGACATATTGCAGCGCACCTTTGGTAAGGATGCCGGTAATTCTGGTCCTCGTTGTCTGGGGTTTTGGGGATACGATCGAGACCTTCTCCCCAATGATTTGATTCAAAAGGGTGGATTTTCCCACATTGGGCCGCCCCATCAAAGTAGCAAATACGGTTTTGGTTTCCATTTTTATAAATCCTTTTTATATGTTTTTCTACAGAAAATAAGAATCAATGCAAGGGCGATATAAAGGATGGCGAGGATCAGATGCAAAGGCTCCATCAGCCAGCGGCCGATCTCCTTAAAAATTGCCATATCCCAAAAGAGATGAAAGGCAAGGGCCACTGCCCCCACCGCCAAGCAAAGGACCGCACCTGCCGATGCGTCCTTAGCATGGCAAATCCGCTCATTGCGCTCGATTGTTACCGCATTGGCAAGCTGCTCCAGCGCCGTATTGATGCTCTCGGCAGTAAAGACCAATGCAATCTCTAAAATAAGAATTGCCCATTCAAGGGAAGAGAAGGTATAAAAACGGGCAGCAAGAAAGCAGACGGTAATCGCCGCAAAGCAATGGATTCGAAAATTCCGCTCGATCTGCAGCTGAAAAAGAATCCCCTTAAAGGCATAATAAAAGCTTTTGATCAATCGAATCATCGTTCCATCCCCATCCTTTCCAAGATCTCTCTCTGCCGGCGAAACATTTCTTGCTCCTCCTGCTCCCCTTGCTCATGGTCGTAGCCCAAAAGGTGGAGCACACTATGGACCGTAAGAAAAGCAATCTCCCGCTCAAGGGAATGGCCGTATTCCTCAGCCTGCTCCTTGGCTTTTTCCTCGCAGAGGACCATGCTCCCCAAAAAGATAGCGCCGCTGATGGGATCAGCCTCTGCCTCCTTTAGGGATTCCTCCATGGGAAAAGAGAGCACATCGGTCGGGCGGTCTACCCCCCGCTGCTCCAAATTCAGCTGATGAATCTCCTCCTTGGAATAAAGAAGAACCTCCACCTCGCAATCCCGCTCCACCCCCTCATAAAGAAGGGTGGCCTCCACTGCGCGATGAATCAGCGCATCATACGCTTCATTTACTGCTTCTACGATTACTCTCATTGCTCTTCCTCTCATAGGCATCTACAATCTTTTGCACCAATGCATGGCGCACAATATCCTTCTTTTCAAAGCGATGGATGCCGATCTGCTCGATCTCTTTCAAAATCTTCAGAGCATGCATCAGCCCCGAGGGCTTTCCGTCCAGATCAATCTGAGTAGGGTCCCCTGTTACCACAATTTTGGAATTAAAACCAAAGCGGGTCAGAAACATCTTCATCTGCTCCACACTGGTATTCTGCGCCTCATCCAGAATAATAAAGCTATTATCCAAGGTCCTGCCGCGCATATAGGCCAACGGCGCGATTTCAATGATACTCTTTTCCATATAGTGCGCCACTGTCTCCGCCCCCAGCATTTCAAATAACGCATCATAAAGGGGGCGCAGATAAGGATCCACCTTATTTTGAAGATCCCCCGGCAAAAAGCCCAGCTTCTCGCCGGCTTCCACCGCAGGGCGAGTCAGCACAATTCTTGCCACCTGCTTACTTTTCAAAGCAGAGACCGCCAACGCCACAGCAAGGTAGGTCTTTCCCGTACCCGCAGGACCAACCCCAAAGGTTACTACATTTTTATGAATACATTCTACATAGCTTTTCTGAGAAATGGTCTTGGGCTTGATGGGCTTGCCGCGCGTAGTAATGCAGATGCACTCATCCAACGCTTCCGCCACATCGCATCCGGCATCCTCTTTGGTAAGATTAATCAGATAGCGCACCTTCTGGACATCGATCATCTCTCCCTTTGCGGCCAAAGAAAAAAGGTTTTTCAGCACCAATGCGCCCATCTCCACCTTTTCCTCATCCCCGCTGAGCGCAAGATAATCATCGCGGCTGATCAGCTTAATATCCAATTCACTCTCAATAATGCTTGCATTTTCATCAAAGGGGCCAAATACCGCAGGGACCAGAGAAACCTCTAATTCTTGAAAGACTTTCTGCATGCTCATTCCTCAATTTCTTTTTCAATTCCGATATTTTCTTCGCAGATAAATTCTGCTTGCAAATGCAATGCATCCTCCTGCAAGGTCTTTTGCATCTTGCAATCCAGCACCTTCACCTTAGCAAGGCGATCCTTGCGATAAAAAGCGCACTGCCTTTTTGCCTCCTCATAGGCTTGCTCTTGCGTGCGAAGAACAGGCTTTTTTTCCATCTCTTCGATGGAAATTTTCAAAACTTTTATCGGGAAGGCAAAAGAGCCGATTCGAAGAATCTTTTCCTCTTCAATAGTATTATAATCATTATAAGATATTTTTTTATTAAAATAAAGAGGAATCTTCAACTTCCCCAAGAAAATCTCATAAAAATCCATTTTTTTGCCGCTTTTTTGGCGAATTTGCTCTGTCAGCGGCACTAAAAATTCTGCTTCTCGGGTGGTGCGGGCGGTAATCTCTGCCACGCAATGGGAAAGCCGCCGTACCCCATAGCTATCGGTCCAATCCCCGCTCACCAGCAAATCTCCCGCCCGCACCGTATCTCCTTTTTCCACCATACGGGTGCCGCGGTAATCGGAAATGGATAAAATTACACCATCTCGTTCTGCATAGATATTTGTAGGAATGGTGAGATCTTCTACTTTTGGTGTCAAGTCTTTTTCCTTTACTTCAATATAGGCGGTAGTCCCGCGAATATTGATCGCGATCCACGAAAGTTTTTCATTTCCGATCAGATATAGATTTTCGATTTTTCCTACATCGATATTTCTTCTGCTTCCCGCCTTAATTCCAAATGCCGCAAGATCCTCTCGAATCTGTAGAGCAGAAGACTTTTCGCATCCCTCCACCTCCACCTGCCAAATAAAACAAGAGCAATATAAAATCATCCCTAAAAATAGGATGGCGCCTACCGCAAAGCCATATCTTTTGCGAAAAGGGCGCACCGCCATAAAAAGCCCCCGTTTTTTAAGAATTTTCACCCTTGTGCCTGTCTTGAAAGCAGGGGTGCGAAGCCGCTTAAAGGATCGTTTGGGAAGGGTAAAATATAAAAACCCCTCATCCCCTGCCCGAAGCCTTCTTGCCGGAATGTGATTGCGGTGAAGCAGATTGATGAATTGCTCGATCTGGTTTCCCTTGGCTTCAAGCTCCACCCTGCCTGCTAAAAATCCCAAAAGATCCCTCATTTTAATCCTCCCACTCTATCGTTTTCAGCCGCCCCACAATCCGAAGGCCGCCATCCCCGAAATGGGCAAGATCGAAATCGCTGCCCCGCAATACCAATAATCGTTTTTTCAGCCGCACTTTAATCAATTCCTTTTCATAAGTATGGATCCCTTTTGCCCCTTCAATCATGACGGTATTATCGCCCCAGATTTCAATACATTCCTCTGCCCCTTGGGCAAAATCCGGAAGATCGATGCATTTTGCAAATCGCTTTAACGGGCCTTGAGAATCCCGTTTTTTCAAATGTTTTTTTCTCATATTTCCCTCCTCTTTTGTATTATTTTTATGCTTTGGGCATAGGCTTTAATATGAAAAAATACGGAAAATTATCTTTTACTCTTATATTGCTCGCATTGCTGCTGTTGCTCACCGTTTTCAGTGATTTAGCAGGCGAGGGAGTGCGCAAAGGAATGAGCCTTTCCTTTCGATCTCTGCTCCCCGCTCTTTTTCCCTCTATGGTGCTCTGCTCCATGATCGGCTCATTGGCAGAATATATTCCCTTACCGCCGCCCATCACCATCTGGATCACCTCCCATCTTTGCGGCTTTCCCTTAGGCATCCGTACCCTGACCCAAAGCTATCGGCGGGGCTTGCTTACCAAAGAGCAGACCTTGCGGCTTTCTGCCTGCTGCTCCAATGCCTCTCCCGCCTTTCTCATCACCTATATCGGGAAGGGGATCTTGGGTAGCACCCAAGCCGGAATGATCCTCTTTTTAGGGCAGTTGACCATCTCTTTTCTATTGGGGCTGCTCCTAAAGGTCTTTGATTCGCCTCCGCCGCCCAAGCCTCAGGATCGCCCCCTTCTTGCCATCATCACCGAAAGCATCTCTTCCGCTTCGGTAGGCGGCCTTCAGCTCACAGGCTATATCACCCTCTTTGCGGTGGTCGCTCAGCTGATGGGAAGCCTCCCCTTTTTTTCATATCTCTATCCGTTTTTGGAGCTTTGCGGCGGGCTTGGCACCCTGCCTTCTTTCGGCCGCCTTTATTGGGCGGCGGCAGCAGCAGGCTTTTCAGGCCTTTCGGTCTTGCTGCAAAATGCCTTCTTTTTGGCGGAGGAGGAGCTTCCCATTCTTCCGCTCTTTTTTGCCAAAAGCATCTACTGCGGCCTGCTTCCCCTCTTTCCCCTTTTCTTTTCTACCCCCGAAAAAGCAGCAATTCCTTTGGTTCTTTCGATCCTTTTCGTTATTTTACGGAAAGCTTTGACAAATAGCAAAAAAAGAGGTATAATAGTAAATAATCTGCGAAAGGGGAAGAGCGAATGGTTTTTTCAAAAGAAATCGAAAAGATTTGCGCCTACTGCGAGCACGGCCGGCCGATCTTGGGGACAGATGATGTCATCTGCTCCAAAAAAGGGCTGAAGAAAGCAGATCATCATTGCCGAAAGTTTCTCTATACTCCCCTGCGTAGGACTCCGCCGGCGCCGTTGACACCGGATTTTAAGTCCTTAAATTTGCCAAAATTGGAAGATTAATGCATCGCGAAAGCGATGCATATTCTTTTTATAAGCGGATCATAATAATAGCGTCCCAAAATTCAACGGGATGTTAGGTGCAAGGAAGTGATCTTGATGGCTGCAGCTTTTTTGCGCCTTTGGTAGGAAGAAGCGCTCTTTATGCCGCTTTTGAAAACGGTGGGCGGGTAAAGACCAGCGCAAAGCATCGGTAAGGAGATACGCTCCTTAATAAAATCACCGTTTGCAAAGCGGAAAAAAAGAACATTGCAAAAGGGAACGGAGCCCGTTTTTTCAAATGCAGCCAAAAAACCTTACCCTCCTTTCTTATTTGCCTCTTTTTTTCCCTCGCAAGGAATAGCTTTTGGTACCGTATTCTAATCCTTGCGGCATATAAAAAAAGGCTGATTTTTCAAAAAAATCAGCCTTTTTTTCCTTGTCAATTTATATATATCTGCTATACTGAAAGAGAGGTGATAAAAATGTATAAAATCAAAGCGGTCTCCGCCATGGAAAAAATCATGACCTATGATACATTTGATACATATGCTTCCATAAAGGCCTTGCGCGGCCTCAAGGGGGAGCGAATCTCCTTCCAGATCCAGATCGGTTTTTTCTCCGAAGGAGAAGAAAAATATGCACGCCAACGAGGCTTCTACACCCTGCGTTCTCCCCTTCGCCCCTATGCACATATTTCAAGAGTGGGCGATATTCCCGTCGCCCTGGCCGCCTATAGTGAGCGCAGCTGCGAGGATTATATTTCCAAAGCACCGGGTTTTTTCCCCGATGTCCTCTATCCTTTGGCAGCGAAAGAGCTTTTCTATTGGAATTGCTATTCTCCCACCGCCCTGATGGTAACCATCGATATCCCAAAAGATATGGAGGCAGGCTGCTATCCCCTCTATTTTACCTTTACGCAAGATAATGGAAAAAAACATTCTCTGAAGGTGGAAATTCAAATCGAAAATCTTGCCATCAAAGAAAATGATCTGCTCTTTACCCAATGGCTCCATTGCGATTCTATCGCTGATTTTCACGGCGCTAAAATGATGAGCAAAAAGCATTGGAAACAGATCGAAAACTATATCAAAACCGCTGCCCGTACCGGCATTACCATGCTGCTGACCCCTCTCTTTACCCCGCCTTTAGATACCGCCATCGGTGCAGAACGGCCCACCATGCAGCTAATCGGTGTCAAAAAAAGCGGCGAGACCTATACCTTCGATTTCAGTCTTTTGGAAAAATGGGTAGCCCTCTGCCGGCAATACGGAATCCAATATTTTGAGCTTTCTCATCTCTTTACCCAATGGGGCGTGGCCTATTGCCCGAAGATTTTGGTAGAGATCGAAGGCAAGCAGGTAAAAGAATTCGGCTGGCATACCGATGCCATGGGCGCAGCCTATCAGAACTTTCTCTCCCAATTTCTTCCCGCGCTCACCAAGAAGCTCCGCGCAATGGGAATTGCAGAAAAATGCTATTTCCATATTTCCGATGAGCCCAAGTCCACCCGTGAAGGCGACTATGAAAATTATCTGGCCGCCAAAAATTTCATCAAGCCTTATATTGAGGGCTTCAAACTGATCGATGCGCTTTCCAATATTGAGTTTTTTGAAAATGGCCTGATTGATATCCCCGTCTGCAAAACCAACGGCCTTGAGCCCTTTTTAGAGGCCGATATTAAAGAGCGTTGGTGCTATTATTGCTGCTCTCAAGGGCAGGAGGTTTCCAATCGCTTTCTGGCAATGCCCTCCTACCGCACTCGAATCTTAGGAGCCCAGCTTTTCCTTTATGATATGGTCGGCTTTTTGCATTGGGGCTATAATTTCTATTATAGCGAACATTCCCATTATAAAATCAATCCTTATGCTTCTGCCGATGGTATGATGACCTGGCCCGCAGGAGATCCCTTCTCGGTCTATCCTTATAAGGACGGAGCCATCGAATCCATCCGCACCGTCATTTTCTATCAAGCCCTTCAGGACCGGATGCTCCTTAAAATGCTGGCCGAAAAAATCGGCTTGGAAGAGGCCAAAAAATGGGTTCATCAGCAAGCCGAAATGACTCTCACTTTTAAGCAATATCCGCGAAATAAAGAATTCTTAGAAACCCTTCATGATAAAATCATTGATCGCCTGATCCATGAATAAAGCAACATGGGCTGTAAAAAAATCATTGTGATTTTTTTACAGCCCATTTAATTTTATAAAAGGGTATATTCAAAATTCTCAAAATGAAGGCGAGAGCCAAGGTCCACTCCTTGAGGCAAAAGCGCCATGGCAATGAAAATCTCGCCGCCATCGGCGATGTTTTTCAGGATCGCATACTCTCCTTCAATTTTTTCCACAACATAATCTTTCGGCTCCATCAATCCCACTCCTTTTCCTGCAAATGGACAATCTGATCGGGAAGTTCTGCAAGATAAGGCTTCAAGCAAGCAGGAAATAATTTGATCTTTGATAATTCCTTCAAATCCACCCAGCAAAATTCCAGATCATGCTTTTCCTGCCCCAGCTCATCCAATACCCGAAAATTTTCTTTGGGCAGAGCGTCCGGATTCTTCAACTGGGCAAGGTAAAATAAATTCAATTGATGGCAGGGCTTTCTCCACTCCCAAAGAAGCTCTACCATAAAGCAAAGCCGCCCTACCTTTACCGCCGCGCCGGTCTCTTCCGAAAGTTCCCGCGCCAGCGTCTGCTGAGAATATTCCCCAAAAGCCACATGTCCACCGGGAATGGCATAACGATCATCTCCGACTTCCCGCTGTAAAAGAAGCTTGCCATCCCGATAAAGAAGGCCGCCGATTCGATAGGAAAACATCCATTCCTGCTGCTCAAATAAAATATCTGCGTCTTTTTTCTGCATACGATCCTCTTATTTTAGTTTACATAATTTTTATGAAATCGAGAAATCAGCGTTGCCACCGCCGCGCGGGTTGCAATCCCCTTGGGATCGAATTCATTCTCCGAAACGCCGCTGATAATTTGGGCTTCTTTGCAGATATAGATATCTGCCCTTGCCCAAGAAGAAATTTGATCATGATCGGTAAAGAGATCCGGCTGGTTCGGTTTTGGCAGATCCATCTTCAAATAATTCTTGGTATAGCGCACTAAGACGGAGCACATCTGCTCTCGGGTAATGGAAAGATTGGGCCCAAAAGTATCATCCCCAAATCCACTTACAATTTTCTCCTCTGCCGCCCACTTTACTGCCGGCGCATACCAAGCCCCTGCCTTTACATCCTTAAAAGAAGTCTTCACATTCCGATCTTTGGTATCAACCCCTGAAAGGTTGGCCATCAGCTGGACAAATTCAGCGCGGGTCATTTTCTTTTGAGGTTGCATCGTATTTTCTCCGGTGCCCACCATCAATTTTTGAGTATAAGCATAGTCGATATAATGCTTATACCAGGCATCTTTCGCAACATCCTTGAAAACCACCGATGAATCCGATAATTTACTATCTTTTTTTAAGCGGGTGTCCGTTGCTCCGCAGGCGCAGGCGGCGGTTTCTGTCCCGTTCTGATTCGAAGTAGAATCGTGGTTATAGCGATATTCCGTAAATTGATGAGAATGACTGCCCTCAATCCATTGGGCATAGAGGGTAATTTTCTGATCACCGTCTTTGATGCGTGGATCAATCTCCATCGGCAAAAGATCCGCACGATCCATATTCATGATTTTCTCCCCGCTTTGAGAGGTGCTCCAACCTAAAAATTGATACCCGCCTCTCTTTAGCCCAAAATCAGAATCATTGATCAGCCCCGCAGGTTGAGGTTGATTATAAAACCATTCTTGCAGATAGATTTTATCCGATTTTATATCATAGATCTCATCGTTTTTAGAGCAATAGATTTCTGATTCCAATGTGCCGCCATTGGCATGGTATTGCACTTGCAAAGTATTCGGTTTCCATACAGCATAGAGCGTAGCAGAGCCATTTCCGTTGCACCCTTCCGCATAGAGTTCCTCGGCAGTAAAAAAACCATCTTTATCAAAGATTTTCTCTCCATTTTTAGCGGGGCTCCATCCCATAAATTGATAGCCCCGTTTATAAATGCCAAAGGTTTCATCGGTAGGCAAGGCGCTCGTTGCTGCCTTCCCCGCTTTCCATTCCTGCAAATAAGGGGAATTCTCCGCTTTTTTGTAAAGCAGATTTGCATTAATGCGATAAGCCTCGGAAACAATATTTCCGCCATTGGCGTGATACTTTATTTCAATGGCGCTTGGCATCCAGACAGCATAAAGGACGATTGTATCCCCGTGCTGCAGCTCTCCCCCATTCAATTCTTCCGCAGTCAGATTGGTTCCTGCAGGATAATAATTACCCTCAATAGGTGCAGTTACCCAGCCTGCAAAGGTTCTATTCTCACGCGTCAGGCCCAAAGCAGATGCATTCGGGAAAAGGCGATCGCTGCTCTCGCCGGTTCTTAATACGATATTTTTTTCTTTTCCGGTTGATGCTTCTAAAATCAAGCCGGTAGAATCAAGATAATAAGGCGTTGCAGGCACCTTGCCGATTTTTTCGCTCCAATGGTTATTGATAACGCACCAGCCGGTCTGCCCATCAAAAGTAGTCTTCCCCCAGGTATAGCCGTTGGCATTTTCAGTTTCGGTTACAATAAAGGTAGAATTTTTAGGGAGCGCAGTTACTATTCGATAGTTTGTGCCCGCGCCGGAGCGCAGATTGATTCCGTCAACGCTAAGCACCTTATATTGGTCCTTCATCTTCTCGGAGCCTTTAATCACTCCACCGCCTGCGTTATAATGAACCGTTAAAGCATAGCCTTCCTCATATTTCGGCACCCCATATTTATAATCGCTGATTTTCCGCTTGATGGATACTACTCTTTCCCCTTCACTGCTTCCGTTATCATTGGAATTACCTTCCAAACTATAAAAATAATCTCCCTCTACATAATAGACCAATCCCACATGAGAAAAGCTTTTAGTAAAGAAAAGATCCCCCGATACAGGAGTATATTGGCTGCTGCTAAAGCAATCAATATTAAAGCAGGATACTGCCGGCGAAGCAAGGGCAGATTTATTCAATATCGTAGTCGGAATCTTCGCTTGATCGGCGCACCAGCTGACAAACATCGCGCACCAAGGATTATAAGGAAGATGATACCAATCACCATATTTGGTATCATTGCCGGGTCCCTCTTTATACCCAAGCTGCGTAAGGGCAACACCAATAATATCTCTTCGATGATCGCCCGTATTGATATGGGTATTGGGATAAGCCTCATTGGCAGAAGCGCCAATTGAGCATACTGATAGCATGGTAAACAATAGCGCTATCATTATTATGAAAGAAATCCATCTCTTATTATTCATGATTGGCCGCCTTTCCGTCAATAATGACATTATAAGACAAATTTCCTCATCAGTCAATAATTTACATTATATGGAAGTCTGTTTTTACAAGGCTTGGTAGAAAATCACGGCGAAGCCGTGTATGGCATCCGCAATGGATTGCGGCATGGAATCATTTTCGCAAGAAAATGGATGGCATCAAGCCGAAGGGAGAGAGGCGATACAAGGCTTGGCGCCTTGATGACATACAACCAAGGTCGATTACATACAATTCGCTTTGCGAATTGATTACATACCAACCCTTCGGGTTGGATAAAAAAAGACGATCCTTTTTCAAGGATCGTCTTATTTTATGCCGGCATTACGTATCTTCCCGGGCCGTCACCAGCCAAGTATTGTCCGCATGAAGTTGCTTAACTACCGTGTTCGGAATGGGAACGGGTGGGACCAACTCATAATCAACACCG